>CALFWM010000019.1 GCA_937928635.1 uncultured Sulfitobacter sp.
CCACAAAATCGAAAACAGCTTTGCCCGCCTCAAGGACTGGCGGAGGATCGCAACCCGCTATGACAGATGCCCAAAAGTCTTCTTGTCAGCATGTGCCTTGGCAGCGGTGGTCATGTTTTGGTTATGAATCCTGATCGTAGCACCCACCCGACCAACAGGCTCGTCCTTTGGTCCCGCTCAGGACGTCCATTTAATATTTAGCGTCCTGTCTCCTGCCTGGTTTGACCCCGTGGACCAAGGGCCGATCATGCATTAACTTTTTGAGCCAACCACTCAAGTGGGGCTGCATAAGTTGATCAATAAAATGGACTTAGCCACGCTGATTGACGGCATTGGCGCGCTGTTTGCCAATGCCGACCATAAAGCAGCACAGCGGCTTGCAGCGCGTTGACCTACTAGAACCACGCTTGGCAACCTGCCGGGTGCAGGTGATCTGCCTGTGACGGATTGGGTAGGGCAAGCGGCGGCCAATGCGCCGCAAGCGACGAAGGGTCTGGTAAACGCCCTGGCGGCTGTCAGCG
This sequence comes from uncultured Sulfitobacter sp., assembly GCA_937928635.1. Lineage (GTDB taxonomy): Bacteria > Pseudomonadota > Alphaproteobacteria > Rhodobacterales > Rhodobacteraceae > Sulfitobacter. Next base: position 522 of record CALFWM010000019.1, read on the forward strand.
ATGCGCTGCACTGGCAGCAAACCTATTCAAAGGATGATATGGGCCAGCGTTTTCTGGATCGGTACGGCTGGTTTATGTTGGTCGGGCCGAATGCGCCTGTGATGAGCGGCGCCCTGCTCTCTGGCGTTCTTTTATTGGGCCCTGACGTGGAATATCCGGTCCACAAACATGCAGCAGAAGAGATCTATGTGACCCTGTCGGGAAATGCGTCATGGAAGATCGGGGAAGCGGATTGGCACCTCAAGGCTGCGGGCAGCATCATTCACAATCCACCCTGGCAGGCCCATGCCATGCGCACGGATCAAGGCGAACCGCTGCTTGTCGCGTTCCTGTGGGATGCAGGCAGATTAGAAAAATCGAAACTGGCGTCACCGATACGCTGATTGCTCAGCGCCAAAACGACGCCCTGTGTGGCGGCAGTGGCCACGTCGAGAACCGGCAAGATATACGCCCGCCCCACATCACATTATTGGTAACTGGCACCCTCAGCATCGCACAGCCGCAAAAAAGACCTGCTTCTCCTTTCTTCGTGCTTCGTTTATTTTGTCACTGGCGCACGTTCTGGCCACCCGCCAATCGACAAAGAGCCTGACGCACTCAGAAAGGGGCGACAGAACGCCCAACAGGGAGAACGGAGACATGAAACTTTGCCGCATTCGCACAAATGATGGTGTACGCCCCGCGCTTGTTGCCCCGGATGGAACATTGCGCGATTTGTCAGGTCATATTGCTGACATTGATCCGCAGGCGACGTCCCCCGCGGGACTGGCTACGTTGCAACGCCTTGTCCCGGCCAAGCTGCCCGAAATCACCGGGGAATATGATGCCATCCTTGCAGATGTGCGGCGCATCTTCTGTATTGGTCTCAATTATTCGGACCACGCCAAAGAAAGCGGCATGCCGATCCCGGATCACCCGATTTTGTTCATGAAAAGCTGCCCCGCCACCGGTGCGAACGATCCAATTATGCTGCCGAAAGGGTCAGAAAAGACCGACTGGGAGATTGAGCTGGGTGTGGTAATCGGCAGTCAGGCGCAGCATGTCAGTGAAGCATCCGCGTTGGATTATGTGGCCGGGTATTGTCTGGCCAATGATGTCTCTGAGCGCAGTTTTCAAAATGAATGGGGCGGGCAATGGACCAAGGGCAAATCCTGCGACACCTTTGCACCTGTCGGCCCCTGGCTGGTTACAAAAGACGAAATTCCCGATCCGCAAACACTGGGCATGCAGCTGGATGTGAACGGTGAACGGTGCCAGACAGGCAATACCGCCACGATGATTTTTTCAGTGCGCAAGATTATTTCTTTTCTCAGTGGGTTTGTCACGTTGCGGCCGGGAGACATCATCATCACGGGCACGCCCCCTGGCGTTGGTATGGGGATGACGCCGCCAAAGTACCTGCGGGCCGGAGACGTTGTCACCTTGTCCATCGACGGTTTGGGAACACAGGAACAGCACGTGCGCGCATTCGCCTATCACTAAGAAAGCCCCCAAGACCAATTCAAGATAACATTCTGTTAACCATTTGCCGATATCCCCGAACGGCATTTATAAGAGTCGACTAAAATTTTCTGGGTCTCTATTCAATTCTGTGTTGGTGGATATACTCTACCTCAGAGAGAATATATAGACGTTACGCTCGCATAGGGTACTGCGGGGAGGCGAGATTTCGTTGCAAGAAGAAGCCCAGACAATTGAAAAGAACGGCGCAGCTGTGCGCAGTATCGGCAAGGTTGACCAGAGCTTTTATCTGATTGGTGTTGGGGCCTCGGCCGGCGGGCTTGATGCGATCAAGCAAATGATCAGTCAGGTGCAACCGGGGTTTCAACATAGTCTGGTGATCGTGCAGCATATTTCGCCCGACTACAAATCTTTGATGTCAGAGATTTTGGGCCGCGAAACCTCGTTGCCGGTGCATGAAGTGACGGACAACATGGCCGTTGAGGCGGGGCATATCTATCTTATCCCGCCCCGGTCCAACATCGTTATTCAGGGCACCAAAGCGGACAATGCGGCGCGGGTCTCTGACGGGGCGGATGGTGAGCCCTATACCGGTCTGCGGTTTTCGCTGGTGGCGCAAACCCCGCGTCCGGGTCTGAACCTGCCAATTGATGTCTTTCTCCATTCCCTTTCAGAAGCGGTGAATGACCGCGCCATTGCTGTGATCCTGTCCGGCAGCGGATCAGACGGCAGCAGAGGATTGCGTGCGGTGAAAGACCGCGAGGGGTTTGTCTTGGTGCAAGAGCCAAACATCGCCGCCTTTGACGGCATGCCCCGCTCCGCCATTGCAACGGGCATTGTGGACATGGTGCTGTCGCCCGATCTGATGGTGGGTGAGATCAACCGCTACCTTGAGATGCGCGAAAAGGGCATCGACAGCGTTGATCGGATTTTCACTGGCAAGGATGATGCGTGTTCTGAGCTGCTCAAGCTGGTCAGCGAAAAGGCTGAAATCGACTTTAGTCTGTACAAGGAACCAACGTTGAAACGGCGCGCCGCGCGGCGCATGGCCCTGCGGGGGTACAGCGAATTATCGAGCTATCTGGACCACCTGCGCACGGATAGTTCAGAGCTGAATGTACTTTACCGCGAGTTTCTGGTTGGCGTGACCAATTTTTTCCGCGATCTGCCGGTCTGGCGCAACCTGCAGGAAACCGTGCTGCCGACCTTGTTTAAGGAAGGTATGGAGGATGAGCCGGTGCGGGTCTGGTCTGTCGGCTGCTCCACCGGTGAAGAAGCATACACAATCGCGATGCTGCTAGAGGAATACCGTGCAGAGCATGGCATCACCCGTGATTTTCGCATATTTGCCACCGACGTGAATGAAAATTCAATCGCTGCGGCAAAGCAGGCAATTTACCCCGACAGCGTGCGCGAGGAAATACTCGAAGCCTATCTCAATCGGGGCTATCTGACCTTTCAGTCCGGCACCTTTACGGTTGCTCCCGCCATCCGTAACCGCGTTGTGTTTTCCGTCCACAACGTGATCGAGGACGCCTCGTTTATCCGCATCTGTGTCCAGTAAGATTGTGATTGTTCCGTTTGGCTCCGTCAGTGCGCCGTATTTGGCCGCATTGGTGGTCAGTTCGTGAATCACCAAAGAGAAAATCGGGGCAATTTCGGGCCGCAGGAAAACGTTCATGCCTTCTATCCGGGTCTGCACTTGCGCGATGGACTGGAACGGCTCAAACTCCTTTTTGATCAGATCATGCATGGACACCGGCATGGTAAAGCGACCACCGCTTAGATCATGGGCCGCAGCCAGGGCACGAATGCGGTTTTCAATGGCATTGGCATAGCTGTTGAGAGAGCCATACCGCCGCCGGGCCTGACGCGAAACAGAGCGCACGAAGGCCAGAATGTTGCGCACCCGGTGGTTCAACTCTCCGATCATCAGGGTTTGCTGGCGGTTCAGCTTTGCCATCATCACCTGACGTTCGGCGGCATGCAGCAGGGTGCGCAGATGGCCGATCAGGTAAATGTCATTTTCCGACCATGCATCACAGCGCCCTTTGGCCTGCTCAAGATAGGTGGAGAAAAACCCCCGCGGCGACAGGCGCACGCGCCCTCCAAATGATTCAATTGTTTTCCCGGGGTTGCCGGCCCAGGCAACCTGGTTTTCGATTTCGTCCCGAAAAATGCAGATCGCGCGATGTGGCTGAAGCCGGACAACAAGGGGCCCCGCCACGCCGTTCAGGGCACCCGCGTGCTTAGGAAGACGTTCTGCCAACGCCTCAATCACAATCACGTCGTCGCTTGCAAGGGCCAGTTCTGACAGGGCTTCCAGCACCTCGACCGCCGGCAAATTGCCAGAGCCGACCACCTCGCCCCCGGTCACAGACGCAATGCCTTGCGCCTGCATGACATCAAGGATCAGCGGGGCGGCGGCGGGCAGCATTTCCTCAATTTCATGGGCTGCATCGTCGGCCTGGCCAACAAATCCCTTGTCCAACTTTTCAATGCGTTTCAGCGCGCCCCCTTGGTGCAGGGTTTCCAGCTTGCTGTTGAATATCATCACAAAGCTGCTCAGCACCTCACGCATCGCAGGTGCAGGGATTTTGGGCCGTCTGTGGTGGAACGAAATGATCCCCCAAAGCCGATCATTTGTTTTGACCGAGAGGGTCATTGTGGCGGCAATGCCCATGTTTTCCAAATATTGCATGTGAACCGCCGACACCCCGCGCAATTCTGACAGCGAAATATCAAGCGGCTCAGATCCGGGGGGTGCCAAAATCGGCACGGGCACCTGCGTGATGTCGCTAATGAAGCGCAGCGGGATTCGCGTCATCATCGTGCGGGCTTGCTCGGGGATGTCCCAATGGGGAAACCGCAGGCCCATCATGCTGTCGATGGGGGCTTGTTTGGCCTCTGCCAGAATCTCACCGTTAAATTCAGAATCAAAGCGGTAGACAAGCACCCGGTCATATCCCGTCAGATGCTGGAGCAGTTCAACGCTAACATCAAACATGTGTTCCTGCGTGGTGCAGGATTGCAGCTGCATCATCAGATAGCTCAGCGTCTTGAGCGCTTCGGGCTGATCAAGATCCACATCGCTGCTGGGTTCGATTTCGATCACATAGTAATCAACGCTTTGATGCACCCGCAGGGCACATTGGCGATCCTCAAACGGGTAATCCCCGGCAGAAATATTCTGGCTTGCGACGCCTCGGCGACTGGCCGCATTGCACAGGCCATGCCAGGCCTCACGGCCCAGAACCTCTGGCGCGGATTGTCCCAGCAAGGTCTCTGCCTCTTGTCCGATGTATTCTGCACAGTTCTGACTGGCATAGCCGATTATGTTCGTTTCGATATTGACCGCCAACAAACACCCAAAGGGCTGCACGATCCCGGGAATATGAATAGGCTCAGCCGCACAGGTCTGCAGTGCCTCGATAATTTCGTCATCCGTCAACTTAGGCGCCATACCGGTTTATCCCTCTATCCCTACGTCCAAGCCGGACATCCCCCCAAACAATGCATCTGCGCCAGCAGGCTTTACGACACTCCCCATCCGGTGCTGTTCTGATCCCCCATCCATCTGCCGTGTCGCGGTGCGTTGCGCACGCCACTTGTTCAGTAGCACGCGCCTTGCGCGGGCCGTCAGTATCGGGGGGTTTACGAGGAGCATTGGTATGCTTCTAAATCACATATTGCCGAGAAAAATTATCGGCGTACACTAACATATTGTAATCTTATCAATTTAGGGTTGAAAGGCGATTCATGTCGCGCATACTGCTCATGGAAGACGATCGGCCTCTGGGGCTGGAACTGGCAGGTGAATTGCGCGATGCGGGCCATGAGGTCGTTTTGTCCACATCCGCCACAGAAGCACGGGCTGAACTGTGGCACTGGGACTTTGATATACTGATCACCGACATGGTGGTGCGCAAGGAAGGCAAGCCGGTCGCAGATGGTGGTTTGGGCCTGATTTCCTGGGTCCGTCACACCACAACAACCACACCCGGATTGCTGCATTTGCCAATCATCGCGATGTCGGGGGAGCAATCTGGCCGTGGCATGGGGTTTTTACTGCCCACCGCAGACCGGCTTGGCGCTGATGTGCTGATCGAAAAACCAATCGACAAAGGCGCGCTGTTGCGGCCCATCGTTTCGCTTGTGGCTGACAATGACAAACGCCGTGCAGGGCAGGAATAACGCCGCACCATGGCCCGGTGCAGGCGGTCAGTGTCGCCACAGCAATCAGCTCCCGACATACCCCGCAACAACCTGCAACAGCTTATAGGCGGTGGTTGCGTCGTTTTCGACAACCGCCAAAAACTCCTCGGCACCGATGCGCAGGCTGGTCAGGTCTGCTTTGGCCTGCATGTCCAGCGCGCGGGGGACATTGCGGATCAGGCCCAATTCGCCCACCAATGTGCCCGGCCCCACGGTTGAAATCAGGGTATCCTCACCCTCCGCGTTCGGCAGGCGCAACTCCGCCTCGCCATCCACAATCAGATAGGCCCCGCTGGAGGGGTCATCGTCTTTATAAAACAGGTATTCTGCCGCCTTGGCCCGGTGCCAGCGCGCGCCAAAGGCCAGTAGCCTGAGTTGCTTACGATCCAGCGCACTGAACATGTCTGATTGCCGCAGAACACGGATTTTTTCGTCGAGGTCCGCGTTGCTTGTTTCGTCTTGGCCGCTATATGCCACGGCGTCGTCCGCCTGAATACGGCCCTGCTTCATCTCAAGATGCTGGTCAAAATCATCCGGCGCGTCAAAAGACGGCTCAAGGCAGATCAAGGTGGTTTCGGGCAACAGCTCCCGTAAGTTCGCATAAAGCGCACTGCGGGCAGATGCGTCATGTGTGCTCATCACGCTGTCCAGGATCAGCACATCAGGGCGCTTGATACAGGCCCGGCTCAGCGCCAGTGTTTCCGCGACCTGCGCAGGCAGGTTGGTGCCGCCAAGCCCCACAGGGGTGTCAAAAATCAGGCCCAGAATAGCCCCTTCCAAATCTGCGTCGCGCAGAACAGTCGCAACCACACCACGCACCGCGTCACGATTCCGCCCGGCCCCTTGCGAGATTTTGCCCAACAACCCGTTTTCCAAAACGCTTAACCCAAGCACCGGCTGATCTACAGTGATGGGCGCAAAAATGGTGTCCATATTCGCCTGTAGTGCCGCACCATGTGATTTGCGCATTGCCAGAACCTGATCGGTGATTTCTTCGGGAAAGGAAGACCCCATGACCTCCGCCGAAATCGAAAACGGCACAATCAGCAACTGCGCCTTTTCCAGACTTGTCAGGGTTTTCTGATGCCGTTGCGCGCTGACCAGCGTGACCGCTTGTTCGTAATCTGCCGCATCAAGGCCCAGACGGGTAAAGAGCGGATGATCGGTGCCATCCAACCCGAAGATTGCGCGCAGCATGTCCACCATGGTCACCGCAAGCTGCACCAGATTGTCCTCAAGGTTGAGTTCCGTCAACAGCGTAAGGAAATCGGTCTGTTCTGACAGGATCTGCACGCTGAGCGATTGTAGCGGCGCGCTAAAAAGCAGGTTGTCGAGCACCGGAAAGGCAGGGTTATAGGCGTCCCAATCCAACCAACAGACATGATCTTGGAGCCCCGCTTCCACCACTTTATCAGCAATCGTCGGGCGCAGGGCCACCAGCGCCTTGACCAGCTCTGGCTGGGCTTTTGGATCACATGACAGGTCCAGACTGCGGGCAAACAGGGCATCCGCACTGCCCATGCCCTTCACCAGATCAACCCACCAGGCGCGCAGCAGCGCCATATCCGCCACACCGGCGGCGTCAAAGTTCAGCCAATCCGCCTCCGGGCGTTCTTGGGAATTGCCCGTGGCGGCACTTTCACGGGTGAGGTTGCTTTCTTCGATTTCTCCCATGGGGTGGGATTGCAACGGCATAAGGATGTTCGCCCCCAGCGTACCCGAAAACAGCACAGGTCTTGAGGAGGCGTGCCCGATCCGGTTGGCCAGTACCGATTGATGCATCTGCGACAGATCATACCCCGCGATACTCAGCGTGCCAGAAGCGGGCAGCACTTCGCGTGTCAGCAAATCGCAAAAGGCACGGCGATCTTCATCACTTTGGGCTGAGATTGCGATCATGCTGCCTGCGGGAAAGGTCACTGAAATATCGTCCAGAATGACCTTGGCATCGGCGTCGCGCACCGACACACCGCTCAGCACCACGTCGCCCTTTAAGGCCGGGATGTCGTCCGGCACCTCGTCAAACAGGACTGGGTCCAACGCACCGGGGGGCGCGAATTTTTCCGTGATCATGTCCCACCGCAGCGACATATCCTGATGCTGATTGTAATAGGCCAGCAGCTCTTTCCACGGCGAGCTCAGGTCCTTGTAGGCCGCCAAAGCCGCAACCAGTGCGCCAATTGTTATGTCCCCCCGAATCGCCAGATAGCCACCAATGGCATAAAACAGAAAGGGTGTCAGTTGGGTGATGAAGTTGTTGAGAAACTTCATAAAGAACTTCTTCTTGAATATCTCAAAGCGGATAAAAAACAGCTTGCTCAGCCGGTCAGACACCAGCGCCAGCCGATACCGCCAGCCCCCATGCAGGCGCAGGGTTGCGGCCCCTGTGGCCCCTTCCCCAATCTCACCCGCCAGCGCACGCACCTGCACCACGCGGCTTTTGTTCAGCAAGTTCACCTGCCGCTGCAATTTGGGGATCAGCCAGGCCTGCAAGGGTATCAGCGCACAGGCGGCCAGCCCAAAGGCAAGGTTTTGCACAAACAAAAAGCCCAGGATTGTCAGCATCTGTCCTGCTTGCAAAACCGGCTGCGCCACGGCATCGCCCATCAGCCCGCCCAGGGGTTCGGATTCCGAGGTCACCATCGACACCAGCTCGCCCTGCGACGTGCGTTCAAAATAGGGGGCGGGAAACCGCAGAAGTCGGGCAATCAGCGTATAGCGAAACCGCCGCAAGAGGCGTTCCGCAAGGATGCCTTTCATCGTGTTGATGCGCATTTTCATCAGCCCGTGGCACAGCACAGCCAGCAAAAACAGCCCACAGAGCAGGAACAGATATGTGACCTGCGCCACCCCCGTGCCAAAGAAATCAATGCTGTCGCTGTCGGCACCAATTGCGTCATTGATAATCCGTTTGGGCAGTTCAAGCGTCAGAAACAGCAGTGGGAACAACGTCAGCGTGACGATCAGCAGCAACAGCTGATCGCGTTTGGAATACTTCCAGATAAAGGCGAAAAGGGAACGTTCTATGTTAAGAATCCAGCTGGTAAAATCTACGGTATCAATCGCGATGACAGTGCAAGACAGCCGACAGAAAATCAATGTCGTATGAGCCAGCCTGAAAGCCCCCCGGTTCTATCTGGCGGTCCTGAACGGAGGCCGTTGGGTGTGCGGCATGACGGCACTCAAGGTGATCATATTTGATCTGGACGGCATCCTGATCCACAGTGCCCCTAACCTGCATCTTGCAGCCATTGTCATGCGCAGCAGCCTTGTTCGCCCGACACTTGATCTCGACACCGTGACGTCTTTTATCGGCAACGGCCTCGGCAAACCGACCGCCCCCTCCTGCCCCCACGAATCCGCCTTGTAAATTCACCGGTTCCCGTTAGCCTCAGGGCATTGGGAGGATAACAACTTGAAATTGATGAACACACTTTTGTCAGGTGCGGCCCTGACGTTTGCGATGTCACTGGCGGGCCCTGCCGCGGCTGAGGATTGCCCGCGTGGTGATCTGGACAAACGATTTTGCGATGTGAACGGCGATCTGATTGCCGATACACCCACCGACCCTGCGGAGCTTGTAGACCCGGACACCCTTATTTTTGCCTATACGCCTGTTGAAGATCCTGCTGTTTACAAAACCGCATGGTCCGATTTCCTGACCCATCTGGAGGCAGAAACCGGCAAGAACGTGGTCTTCTTCCCGGTTCAGAACAACGCGGCCCAGATTGAGGCGATGCGCTCTGGCCGTCTGCATATCGCGGGGTTTAACACCGGCTCCAATCCGCTGGCCGTGAATTGTGCAGGCTTTAACCCTTTCACCATCATGGCGTCCAAAGACGGCAATTTTGGCTATGAGATGGAAATCATCACCTACCCCGGTTCGGGCATCGAAAATGTCGAGGATATCAAAGGCAAGCAGTTGGCCTTTACCTCGCCCACGTCGAATTCCGGCTTCAAAGCGCCCAGCGCGATCCTGAAGGGTGATTTTGACATGCTGCCCGAGCGGGATTTTGAGCCTGTTTATTCCGGCAAACATGACAATTCGATCCTTGGCGTGGCCAACAAGGACTATATGGCGGCCTCCATCGCGAACTCTGTGAAATCGCGGATGATCAGCCGCGAAGTGATTACCGAAGATCAGGTGAAAGTAATCTACAAATCCCAAACCTTCCCCACCACAGGCTTTGGCACCGCGCATAACCTCAAGCCTGAGCTCAAGGAAAATATCCGCAATGCGTTCTTTAACTTTGAGTGGGAAGGCACGTCACTACAGGCCGAGTTTGAGAAATCAAATGAGGGGCAATTCCTTGAGATGACCTATCAGGAATTCTGGGAAGTGATCCGCAAGATCGACACGGCGAATGGTGTGTCCTACGCCTGCGAATAAGCATTGATGGGGCGGGCCTTTGTGGCCTGCCCTTTCCAATAATATCTTGGGGCGGGGGGCGCTGTCATGCTGCGGCTTGATAGACTTGTGAAGACATACAAGACCGGAGATCAGGCGCTCAAAGCGGTTGAGCTGGAGGTGCCCGAAGGTCAGGTTTTGGCGCTGATCGGCCCGTCCGGTGCGGGCAAATCCACGCTGATCCGCTGTATCAACCGGCTGGTGGAGCCGACCTCCGGCAAGGTCTATCTGGGTGATACGGAACTGACCGGGCTGTCTTCTGGTTCCTTGCGCAAAGAGCGGCGGCGCATGGGCATGATCTTTCAGGAATACGCGCTGGTGGAGCGGTTGTCCGTGATGGAGAACGTGCTTTCCGGGCGCTTGGGCTATGTCGGGTTTTGGCGGTCCTTTTTGCGGCGCTACCCACAGTCGGACGTCGATGAGGCCTTTCGCCTGCTCGACCGTGTGGGGCTGGCCCATATGGCGGACAAACGGGCGGACGAACTCTCCGGCGGGCAACGCCAGCGGGTGGGGATTTGTCGGGCGTTGATCCAAGATCCGGCGTTGTTGCTGGTGGATGAACCCACGGCATCTTTGGACCCGAAAACCAGCCGTCAGATCATGCGGCTGATTTGTGAGCTGTGCAAAGAGCGCGAGCTGGCGGCGATTATCAATATTCACGATGTGGCACTGGCGCAGATGTTCGTGCAGCGCGTCGTTGGCCTGCGCCTGGGCGCGATGGTTTACGACGGCCCGCCAGACGGATTGTCGCCGGACAAACTGACAGAGATTTACGGCGAGGAAGATTGGGAAGCGACCATCGAAAAAGTAGACGATGAAGAGCTTGAGACCGAGGCCGCGGAATGAGCGACGTCTCAGAGCTGATCGGGAAACCGTGGAGGAAACCTCCGTTCATACAGCGTCGCTGGCTGCGCTGGCTGTTGCTTGCCGGGTTCATCGCCTATTTGATCGCGGCCTTTATGACGATCGAGGTCAATTGGTCCCGCGTCTATGAAGGGCTGGAGCGGGGCAAGAAATTTGTGTTGGCTTTCACCAGCCCGGATTTCACATCGCGGTCCTCTGACATCTATGAGGGCATGATGGAGAGCATCATCATGACCGTCGCCTCCTCCGTTGTGGGCATCGCCATTTCGATCCCCATCGCGCTGGGGGCCGCGCGTAATGTGGCCCCCCTGCCCGTCTACCTGATCTGTCGCGGGATCATCGCGATCAGCCGGGCTTTGCAGGAAATCATCGTGGCGATCCTGCTGGTCGCGATCTTTGGCTTTGGTCCCTTGGCCGGTTTCCTGACGCTCAGTTTTGCGACCATCGGGTTTCTGTCTAAACTACTGGCCGAGGATATCGAGAGCATGGACAAGGTGCAGGCCGAGGCCATCAAAGCCTCCGGTGCACGCTGGTCACAATGGATCAACTACGGGGTGCAGCCGCAGTTCATGCCTCGGCTTATCGGGCTGAGCATGTACCGCCTCGACATCAACTTCCGCGAGAGCGCCATTCTCGGGCTGGTCGGCGCGGGCGGCATTGGCGCGACGTTGAACACGGCGTTTGATCGTTATGAATATGACACGGCGGCGGCGATCCTGCTCATCATCATCGTGATTGTCATGGCGCTGGAATACCTCTCTAGCGTGATCCGCGCGAGGGTGCAGTAATGCCGGTGCGCGAGGCTTCGGGCCTCAAAATCTGGCAGCGCCGCACACAGCGCGAAAGCCTGTCCCATTGGGCGCTCTGGCTGGTGGGCATCGCGGTGTTTGCCTATTGCTGGCAGCAGATTTCTGCGGCCACCACGTGGTTCTTTGTCTGGGATGCCCCGCGCATTGCCGACGATATCTGGACCCGCGCGACCCCGCCGAAATGGGAATACATCACCCAGCTGGGCAAACCGATCTGGGACACGTTGAACATCGCAACCATGGGCACGATGATCGCGCTGGTCTTTGCCGTGCCGGTCGCCTTTCTGGCCGCGCGCAACACAACGCCCTCGCGGTTCTTCATCCGACCTATCGCGCTGCTGATCATCGTCTCGACCCGCTCCATCAACTCGCTGATCTGGGCACTGCTGCTGATCGCCATCATCGGCCCCGGCGTGTTTGCGGGGGTCATCGCCATCGCCATCCGCTCCATCGGTTTTTGCGCCAAGCTGCTCTATGAGGCGATTGAAGAGATCGACCAGACGCAGGTGGAGGCGATCACAGCAACGGGTGCCTCCCGCTGGCAGGTCATGGCCTATGGCATTGTGCCGCAAATCCTGCCCGCCTTTGCCGGCATCGCCGTCTTCCGTTGGGACATTAACATACGTGAGAGTACGGTCTTGGGACTGGTCGGCGCCGGCGGTATTGGCCTGCAATTGTCGTCTTCGCTCAACGTGCTGGCCTGGCCTCAGGTGTCGCTCATTCTGCTGGTGATTTTGGCGGCAGTTGTTATCTCTGAATGGGTTTCGGCCAAAGTGCGCGGTGCCATCATCTAAGCCGAAAAGGACAAATCATGCCTCACATCACCACTGACGTTCTGATCATCGGCACCGGGCCTGCGGGGTCTTCTGCCGCCGCACTGCTGTCAACCTATGGGATCGAGAACATGGTGGTGAACCGCTATCGCTGGCTGGCCAACACCCCACGTGCGCATATCACCAATCAACGCACCATGGAGGTGCTGCGCGATCTTGGCCATGAGGTCGAGGCAGAGGCCTATCTGCACGCCACTGAACAAGAGTTGATGGGCGAGAACGTGTTTTGTGAAAGCCTTGCCGGTGAAGAAATTGGCCGCATGAAGTCCTGGGGCACACATCCGCTGTCCAAGGCTGAACATCTGCTGAGCAGTCCGACGTTTATGAACGATTTGCCGCAAACCTTTATGGAGCCGATCCTGTTTACCACCGCCTGCAAGCGCGGCACCCAAGCGCGGATGAGCATGGAATACCTGCGCCATGAACAGGACAGCGATGGGGTGACGACCACCTGCCTTGACCGCCTGACCGGGGAGGAAGTGACGATCCGCTCCAAATACCTGATTGGTGCAGATGGCGGCAATTCACTGGTGGCCGAGCACGAAGATCTGCCGATTGAGGGTAAGATGGGTGTGGGTGGTTCGATGAACATCCTATTCCGCGCGGATCTGTCCAAATACGTCGCGCACCGGCCCAGTGTGCTCTATTGGGTGATGCAGCCCGGGGCAGATGTGGGTGGCATCGGCATGGGGCTGGTCCGCATGATCCGGCCCTGGAATGAATGGCTCATTGTTTGGGGCTATGACATCAACGAACCCGCCCCCGTTGTGGACGAGGCGATGGCGACAGAGGTCGCCCGCCAGTTGGTTGGCGATCCCGCGCTGGAAATCGAGCTGCTCTCCGCCAACACCTGGACGGTGAATGATGCCTATGCCACGCAGATGTCAAAGGGCCGCGTGTTTATCATGGGGGACGCCGCGCACCGCCATCCGCCGTCAAATGGCCTGGGGTCCAACACCTCCATCCAGGATGCCTTTAACCTCAGCTGGAAACTGGCCGCTGTGCTGAACGGGCAAGCAGGCACAGCACTGCTGGAAAGCTATGACGCGGAACGGGCACCAATTGCCAAGCAGATCGTGACACGGGCCAATCAATCCATTGGGGAATTTGGCCCGATCTTTGAGGCCTTGGGCATGACCGGCGGCACGGACATTGAAAAGATCAAGGCCAACATGGATGCCCGCTGCGGCTCTGATGGCAAGGCCGAGGCGCAGCGCAACGCGCTCAACGAGTCCATTGCGTTTAAGAAATACGAATTTGACGCCCACGGCATTGAGATGAACCAACGTTACACCTCAGACGCGATTGTGAGCGACGGACTGCCCGCACCCACCTTTGAACTGGATGCAGATCTGCATTATCAGCCCACAACATCCCCCGGTGCGCGCCTGCCCCATGTCTGGGTCTATGACGCGCATGGGGCCAAACACTCGACCCTTGATCTGGCCGGAAACGGGGCTTTTACCCTGTTCACCGGACTTGGTGGGCAGGCTTGGGCCACAGCGGCTGAAACACTTGGCGCAGAGATGGGCATCTCCCTCAGGGTCTGCGTGATTGGCCCTCGGCAGGCCTATATCGACCATACCGGTGATTGGGCCCGCGCGTGCGAAATTGGCGATGCGGGCTGCATTCTGACCCGCCCGGACCAACATGTGTGCTGGCGCTCAACCGGCATGGATGACGACCCGGCAGCCCAATTGCGCCGCGTGTTGGACACCGTGCTGGCGCGCTAAAGCAGAAATGCAAAAACCTGAATCACCTAACCCTGCCTGAAATCAAAGATTTCAACTGGTTGGGAGATGCAGTGTGTTTCGAGTTATGTGCATTTCGCTATGAAGCACGCCTTACGATAATCGACGATCAATCTGGTAGGCGGCCTGCAAAAGGGCGGCCTCGACCTTTGGCTGGACCTCCGCCAGGCGGGTGATGGGGATGGGCACGGAGATCGCGTAAAGCGTGCCTGTCTGATCCTCAAAGGCAAAACCGATGGCGGCGATGCCTTCGGTGTGTTCGCCCAGATCATAGGCCAGACGCTGGTTTTGAATCTGATCCAGCTTTGCACACAATGTGTCCATGTCGCCAGTCACGCTCGTCTTGCGCCACTCCGCCTCAATCAGCGCAATAGCCTCTTCTCGCGGCAGCGCGGCAAGACAGGCGCGCCCGTTGGCGGGCGTGGTCAGGGTAAAGACCTCACCGACGGAAGACACCGTGCGCAACCGGTGCGCGCCACCTGCAACCTGGTCCAGAAACACCATACCGTCCGCGCGCATCACGGAAAGGTCCGCCGTTTCGCCGGTCTTTTCCGCCAGTTCTGTCAGTAAATCCCGACAGGTTTCCGCAATGTCATCACGCATGCCCTGGGCCAGGGCAATGATCTGTGGGCCAAGCCGCAATCCGCGCCCGCCAGGGTTCGCCATGACCAACCGTTCCGCCTGCAATGCGCCAACGATTCTCTGCACCGTAGAGCGTGGCAAACCGACCACGCCTGCAATCTGACCCAGACTTGCACCCTGCGGCTCCTCCTTGAGCGCGCGTAGAATCGCCGCGGCACGGGCAATCACCTGAATGCCACTGCGGTCCGGTTTTTCTGTTTTATCAGGCATTTGACTCTTTCGTTGCGGGTGTTTTCGACCGAATGGGCGGATATGACTCTCCCTCCTTATTGCACCGCATTACGATACAGTAAACTCACATCGCGGTTTTTTCTTGACCAATGTAAAAAGCCACGTCACGATCACCGCAACACATTCACATCGGGAGAGTGAGAGATGAGCATCACCATTCGCGGCATTGAGTTTCAGGCCAACGACGACAATGACATGGGTCTGGAGTTCGTGAATCTTAGCCACCGCTTTGGCTATCAATGCCCCAACTGGCCGTATTTTGATGACGTTCATATCGAGCGGAAACACTACATGGCCAAGTCAGGTGTGCTTAGCCAAACCATGACCCACACGATGCACGTGACCACGCACATCGACGCCCCGGCCCATGTGGTGCAGGGCACGCCCTTTATTGATGAGGTCCCGTTGCCGCATTTCTTTGGCAGTGGTCTGGTGGTCTCCATTCCCAAAAAGAAATGGGAGAGCATTACCGGTGACGATCTGGAAAAGGCCTGTGGCCATGCGATCCGCAAAGGTGACGTGCTGATCATCAACACCGGCTGGCACAAGCAATATGAAGATGGCGATTATTTTGCCTATTGCCCCGGTCTGGTACAATCCGCAGCCGATTGGATGGTCGAAAAAGGCGTCAAGGTGGTGGGCCACGACACGCAGGCCAACGACCACCCCCTGGCTACGGCCATTGGACCGCAGCGCAATGGCCCGATCCACCCGCATCTGGAGGCGGAGTACAAGGAATGGTCCGGCGGCAACGACTGGAAAGATGACTTCCCCGAGTGGGAACCCGTGCACAACACACTCTTCAAAAATGGTATTCTCGGGATTGAAAACGTAGGCGGCGATCTTGATTCCGTCAGCGGCAAACGGGTGACGCTGGCGTTTTTCCCCTGGAACTGGGACCGCGGCGATGGGTGCATCATCCGTCTGGTGGCCATCACCGACAAGAAACAGGCCTATCGGATTGAGGCGGGCGAGGCGTTCTAAAGAACCGGGGCGGGCCAAGGCCCGCCTTACCTCGCATGCCCCGTAAGGCGGGCCTTGGCCCG
>CALFWM010000020.1 GCA_937928635.1 uncultured Sulfitobacter sp.
CCCGTGAAGCGCGCATCGGCCTCCTGAATGCCCTTCAGATACGTGCCCAGCTTGTTGATCGTGTCCAACTCGCCAATCTCACCCCGCACGGCCTCGTACACCTTCAACAACCCCGCCTCATGGGGCTGGGAGTGGCTCTCAAAAGACGCCGCGACCGCCTTCTTGATCGCTTGCGCCTCGAACACCTCATGCTCGCCCAAGGGGATATCGTGGTTCTTGCCCATCAGCAGGTAGAGGATATCCACATAATCCTCCCGCGTTTGCGGCCCATCCACCAGAAACCGCGCTCCGGCGCGTTGGCGCAGGGCGTCGTCCACGTTTTCGGGGTAGTTCGAGAACATCCCAAACGTACAATTCCCCCGCACCACCGTGTTGGCCCCGGCAAAGCTCTCCATCAGCACGGCCGTAATTTCCAACTGCCCGGCGGAGGATTGACGATCCCCCCGCTTGCCCGCCAGCTGATCAATGTCGTCAATGGTGCCAAAGCCGATCACCGATGGATCAATGATGTTGTTGATAAACGCCTTGGCGTTCTGCCCCGACTTCCCCTGATAGCTGTCGATATTGTCGGTGCTGAGGTTCTGATAGCGAAACGGATAACCCGCGACCTGACAGTAGTCATTGATCAGCCCGGCCATCATCTGGATCAGCGTCGTCTTGCCCGTCCCCGGTGCACCGTCGCCCATGAAGGTAAAGATGAACCCGCCCAGTTCCGCAAAGGGGTTCAGGCGGCGGTCAAAGTCATAGGCCATCAGCATCTTGGCCAGCTTCATCGCCTGATATTTGGCGATGTGGTTGCCGACGACCTCATTGGGTTTCTTGAACGTCATGGTGAGTTTCGACGACTTCGCCTTGGACGCCGGAGAGAACCCCGAAACCGTGAAATCATCCGCCTCCACCCGCCAGCTTGCGGCCTCAAACGCCTCCAATCGGGGGGCCGTCTGCGCGCGCAGGGCGACCTTTTCCATCAGGCTTTCGGCAAAACCCGCGACCGTGGCCACCAAATGCGCATCATCACTGGCGTGAGCCGCGATGTCTTGGTCCAATTCCCACAACGCCCCATGCAGCGCGGTCTGGCCGTTGTCCGTCAGCACCTCATCCACATCGCCCACCTCAACGGTGGTTTCGGAGAGGTGCGACGACATGAGATAAGCGCAGGCATTGCCAAAGACATAGAGCGTCACCAGCGCCTCGGCGGCCAGCAGTTCCTCAAACTCCGACTTGCGCGCGGCGGGCAAGGACCCCTCAAGGTTGGCGCGTTTCAGATCACCGAGGCCGGATTGTTCCGCCACATTCTCCGCAACCGCCAAAGCAATCGCCATCGCCCGGCGCAACGCGTGCAGGACGGTCGCCTGCAAGGGAGAGATCAGCGCATCGTCGGCGTCCGCCCCTTCAACCCGCGCTATCAGTTGCACAGCACCCGTGGCCGTGCGCCGCTTAGTCACCAGGCCGGGTGTCGTCGTGCGAAACCGCCGCCGCGTGCCGATGCCTGAGGATTTCTCCGCCGGGGCATCGCCCACCTTCGCCGTCGCAATACGCGGGGCGTGATCGAACCCCTCCAGCATGGATTGCGCCACCGAGATGTGCTTTTCAACGTCTTCCTCACGCAGTTCCATGGCGTCTGATGTCTGGCTCATTTTTCTCTCCCTCTTTGGTGCGCATGAATGCGCACCCTACGGCGACCTTAATACTGCAACACCCGACCATTGGGGCTGACAACAAACTTGCGCACCGAGCCAAAGCCGGGCGGGTTCTTTTCCTCAAGCACCTGATAGGGGCGTTGCGGCAGAATGATGCTGCGCTCGGTCCGGGTGGCCCCAAGATCCGCCCCTTTGCCGCCAAAGGGGTCGAGCGCAAACACCTCGCGCTCGACAGTCGAGAACCAGCCACTCTTTTCCTCAATCACCCGGTCACTGATCAGTTCTTCTTCTGTCCAGACCAGCGCCCAATCCTGACCCTCGGGCGCACGCGCCTCAGCAAGCACCTCTCGCAACGGCCCGGCCTGACGGGTGTAGGCATGGGAATACATCGGCCCCACATGGAACCGGCGCAGGCGTTTGGGGTGAAGATCATCAAAATCCTGATCAAACCCGCGCGCGATGGTGACCAGCTTCAATCCGCCCAGCGCCTGCGCGCTCAGATGCGCCTGCACCTCAGGCCAGCGGCGTTCGTCCTTGGGCAGGCCCCGGCGGCCTGTGTCCTCAAGCTCCATCAGGTAGATCACCGGCAGGTTCACCTGGCTGTCGTAGGTCGCCCAATGCACCAGAAAACTGCGCCGCTCCTCGCTGATATTGCCCGTCCAGATCGCCTGAGGATCGTTCCGCGCCCAGAACATTTGCCCCCTGACCAACTCCTCATAGTAGAGCCGCTGGCTCAGCGCGAATTGCAACTTCGTGGGCACTTTGCGCTCCGACAGGATGGTCTGCACCATCTGGTCTTTGAGTTCTTCTTCCGAGGGCATCCCCGACAAATGGTTGGCCGCCTGCTGGGCGTCATTGGCCATGGTCATGATTTCCTCAGAGATGGGAAAGCCGGAGTCCCGCTCATCAATCGTCAAAGACCCAAAAAACCGCCCCGTTTCGCGGCCCACGAGCAAATACTTGAGGCTGAGCGCGCGAAACGTATGGGTAAGGTTGACCGCATATCGCGTGAGGATATCCACCTCGCGATCGTTCAGCGTGCCTTCGGCTTTCATTACCCCGGCGACATGCAGCATATGCTGCATGATGCCTTCAAATTTGCGGAAATACCGTCGGCTGGCAAAGGTATTGGTCAGGCCAACGTGGTCTTGGGTCGTCCCCTGAGAGGTGGTTGCCTCTGTCATTCATGCGCCTTTAGTGGGACGACCAATGAGCCGTCCCGCCAGGCCTGCCATGCCGTCCAACCCAGCAGCAAAAACCCAAAGATCAGGCTGGGCCCGCCATAAATGTCAAACATCGTTTGCAAGAACCGCGCCAGTCCGTCCAGCATTGTGCCAAGGCCCGCGCCGCCAAAGACCCAAAACACCAGCGGCAGCGCGATCATCCAAAGGGCTGTTACCGCGGGGACATGATACTTGTGAGGGATACTCATACATACTCCAATTTTTTCTCATCCTAACATCAGCCGTCGCCGCCATCACCGCCATCTGACCAGCCAAAATCATCTGATGCATCCGTGGAAGGTGGGCGAAACAGAACGCTTTTCAAGATGATGCCGAAAACACCACCCGTACAAAGAAGACTGCCAAGTGCCGAGACCCTCCAATCTAAATCATCGACGGATGCAACAAACAGCAAAACAGCGCCAATCAGTATCATTAACGGGCTTAGCCACATCCCGACGAAATACCGGATTTGCAGCCACCAAAAGCGCACTACGCGCCGTACTGGTTGCTGTCGTGCTTCTCGATGATCTTGGCAAAACGGCGGGCGAAACGTTCGTCGGCCTTGGCCTTGGCCTCCAGCACCTCACGGGCGAACACCATGTGATCCTCGTGCTTTTCCATCATCTCGGCCATGCGCGCATTGGTTGCCGCACCAATCCCGGCCATCGCGCTCTGCGCCTCCTGATCGGTTTTCACGCCAATCTCGTTGATCCGGTGGGCCACATCCTGCTGCTGCGCGGTTTTCAAGGACTTGGTCAGCGCATCATAGAGAACCACACGCTGTTTCGTGTCCGTTTGCAGCTTGTTGATCAGCACCATCTGCGTGGCCGCCTGATTTTGCAAACTGTCGATCCAGGTTTTGCCCTTTTCGATATAACGCTCCAAGGTCTGCGACTTGGCCAGTTTGACCTGTTCATCCTGCACCAGCGCGTTGTATTTGGCGTTGGCCTCGGCCAGTTCGGTTTCCAACTTGGTGCGTTTGGCCGCATCGGTTTCTGACCCGATGGCATTTTCGAGCTTGATAATCGTCGGGTCCATCCCGCCAATCTCGGCGCGAATGCCTTCAAGCTCACCCACCGTGAACTCACGCTCATCCAGCGTTTCGGTCAGGTTATCCTCAACCTTCACCTTTTGCTCTTCTAACATGGCCAACTGCCCTTCAAGCAGCTGCACGATGGTATCGGATTTTGAAATCAGATCCTGCAATTTGTCATCAATTGACGCGCTGCGCACGCGTTCCTGACGCATGCTGTCGGCCTTGGCACCCGAGAAGATGCCAACAAAGCTCTCCCAGCCCGTTTTGTTGCGCATTTCGTCAAAATCACGGCTGAACCCGGCGGTCACATCATCCAGCCCCATGATCAGCTCTGCGATATTGGCGTTCATGACGTCCGTGTGGGCATGCACATCCTCAAGGGAGGCGTTCTCAATGTCGATCATCGCATCATCGCCGGTCTTGAGTTTGGCGCGCGCGGTTTCAATCCGGCTGGTCAGTTCGGCAATCTTGCTTTGCGCTTCCTGAACCTGCGTCTGAGATTCCCGTACCTGTGCATCCAAATTGGCCATCAACCACTCCTGCTTATCAATATGTTAGCATACATATAGGGAATGTTACGGCAATTTACATCACCCACCCCCGGCTATTTCCCGAATAGTGGCAAATGCGCCGGTGTTTTTAAAGGGGGTCTGTGACCACAGTTTCCCTCTAATTCTGCGAATCCGGCGCGACACCGGCCCGCCCTGCCGTAAGCGCCAATGCAAGCCAGACAATCACGCCGGCGGCGACATACCAGCCTAATATCAGACGAATGTCGCTGTAGGGCATCACCGAAACCTCGCTGGCCGACACAGAGGCCAGCACCAGCGACCCGGCAAACAGCAACTTGCCACACAGGCTTTGGAACGACACATAGGTGGCGCGCGCGGCATCCTCCAGAAGCGGCTGAATGCGCCCCATCTTGAACGGATGGGACAGCGCATCCGGCACAATCCGCAGGAACAAAACAGCAATTGCCAGCCAGCTTTGGGTCAGGGTTAACACCGTGATCAGCGCAATCTGCATACCAAAGGCCAACAACAATATCCCCGGCAGGCCCAAACGGCCCTTGAGCCGCAGCGCAAACAGGGAGGCCACAAAGGACAGCCCCATCATGATCGCCGTCACGGCACCACTGACCAATGGGGCCTCTCCGGCCAGACTCACGCGGTCCAACGCGGACAGGATAAACGGCTGGCCAAAGACAAACGGCAAATGGCTGAACCCATACATCACCACCGCCAGTGCAAATATCCAACGCAGCACAGGCTGCCCAAGTGCGGCACGCATGGCTGGCACTTGCCCTCCCCGTGGTGCAGTCGCATCGGGGCGGGGCGGCTCGGCAAACCGCCAGGCCAGCACAGTGGCCCCGCACATCGCCAGACCCGCTGCAACAAACGTTATTTCAGGGCTCATCAACGCCACAGCCCCACCCGTGATCGCTGAAACGGCAAAGCCAATCAGCGACAATTGCAGCGCACGGGTTTCCTGCGCCTCAACCTCATCACTGCGCCCTTCTGCATCCAGCGATTCATAGAGCAGCGCACTGTCCGTCCCCGACGCAAGGGCCGCCGCCCCACCCAGAAAAAACTGGCCCAGCGCAAAGACGCCAAACATGCCACCCCAGGCCAGAAGCAATGCGCCAACCACACCACATACCGCAGCCGCGATCAGGGTACGCCGCCGCCCCAGCCGATCAGATGCATAACCGGAGGGCACCTCCAGCACGGTCACCGAAATATCGTAGACCGCATAGAGGATGATTGCCTCCGCCGGGGACAGCACGTTTTGAAAGTAAAGAAACCAAACCGCCTGCCAAAAGACCAGCGACTGCGCAAACCTGAACCACGGATAAAGCGCGATGTTGCGGGCAAAAGGAGTGGACGCCGACACGCGGACCTACTTCAGCGCCAACAATGTGGCGACCATGGTGCTATCGGGGTCCCCCAACGCGTCAATCACATCAAAATGGTGTTTGCCGTCAACCACGTGCTGCTTTGCCCCCCAGCCACGTGAAAACGCTTCGGCCTGTTCCAGAAACGCCGGGCGTTCCTGCGCACCAACCCAGACGGACACATCCACCCCGTGGGGCGGACTCATGTTCAGGGGGCTTTCGGCCTGTGCCTGTGCCGCGTCCAGTTGCAGAATAT
This sequence comes from uncultured Sulfitobacter sp., assembly GCA_937928635.1. Lineage (GTDB taxonomy): Bacteria > Pseudomonadota > Alphaproteobacteria > Rhodobacterales > Rhodobacteraceae > Sulfitobacter. The sequence continues at coordinate 6,053 of CALFWM010000020.1, forward strand.
CATTCATGCTGGTTTGCAACAGCGGCCCCAGATCAGCGACGGGTGAGATGCTGACAATCTGCTTCACGCGGTCGCGCACATCCACGGGCAACAACAGTGGGTCCATGATGCGCGACACCAGATGACCACCCGCCGAATGCCCGGCCAGGGCGATGGTGCCCTGGGTGCGTGCGGCAACCTTTTTCAGGGCCGCGGCAATTTGCACCCCAATTTCAGAAATGCTTACATCGGGGCACAGGTCATAACTGGGCATTGCAACGGCCCACCCCTTGGCCAGCGGGCCCGCCGCCAGATGAGACCAGTAAGAGGCATCAAAGGCCTTCCAATAGCCGCCATGCACAAACATCACCGTGCCCCGCGACACGCCTGTGGGTTCGAAAAAATCAAGCACCTGCCGCGCTGAGGGGCCATAAGACACGCCGCGCTGCGCACGAAACCCAAGGGACTTGCGGAATGCCTCTGCCTGATCTGTCCAACGCGGCGGATAACTGGCCGCATCCGGGATATATTCTGCATTGGCATAAGCATCGTCTAACGTCATTTTGTCGTCCTTTGGTGTCGGCATATTCAAAAACCACATCTCGCACGACATGATAGCCTACTTTCGCCCAAGGTGTTGAAATCTTTAAGTTCAGGCAAGGGCAGGGGCCGCCAGGTGGCGCAAAAATGCTACAAACACCGGCTGGACAAACCCCACCTTTGTTGCTTTGGGTGCGATACCCAAAGCGGAGACACCCCCATGACGGATACCAAAACCGACCTGAAAAGCCTTCTCAACGATCCATCCCTGCTTGAAACCCGCGCCTATATCAACGGCACATGGGTCGCGGGCGACAACGGCACATTTGATGTGACCAACCCTGCCCGCGGGGATGTCATTGCGCAGGTTGCGGACCTGAGCCGCGCACAGGTCGCCACCGCCATCGCTGCTGCTGAAACCACCCAAAAAGACTGGGCACGCTGGACTGGCAAGGAACGCGCTGCCGTCTTGCGCAAATGGTTTGATCTGATGATGGCCAATCAGGACGATCTGGGCGCGATCCTGACCGCTGAACAAGGCAAACCGCTGGCTGAGGCCAAGGGCGAGGTGGCCTATGGGGCCTCATTCATCGAGTTCTTTGGCGAAGAGGCCAAACGTATCTACGGCGAAACCATTCCGGGCCATCAGCGCGACAAACGCATCACGGTTCTGAAACAACCCATTGGCGTTGCCGCGTCGATCACCCCGTGGAATTTCCCGAATGCAATGATCACCCGCAAGGCCGCCCCCGCATTGGCGGCAGGCTGTTCCTTTGTCGCGCGCCCTGCGGCGGAAACGCCACTGTCGGCCATCGTCATGGGTGTGCTGGCCGAACGTGCGGGCATCCCGGCGGGCGTATTCAACGTGCTGCCCTCGTCGTCTTCTTCTGCCGTGGGCAAGGAATTTTGCGAAAACCCTGCCGTGCGCAAACTGACGTTCACAGGCTCCACCGAAGTTGGGCGCATTCTGTTGAAACAAGCCGCTGACTCGGTGATGAAATGCTCCATGGAACTGGGCGGCAATGCGCCTTTCATCGTGTTTGACGATGCGGATCTGAACGCAGCGGTCGAGGGCGCAATCCTGTGCAAATTCCGCAACAACGGCCAGACCTGTGTCTGCGCCAACCGCATCTATGTGCAGGCGGGCGTCTATGACGCCTTTGCCCAAAAGCTGAAAGCGCGGGTCGAGACCATGAAAATCGGTGACGGTTTTGAAGCGGGCGTAGAGCTTGGGCCCCTGATCAACCCGACTGCGGGCGAAAAGGTCAAGGAACACATCGTTGACGCCATCGCCAAAGGGGCCAAGGTCATTTTGGGTGGCAACGGCGCGATGGATGGCAACTTTCTGCCCCCCACCATCGTCACAGATGTCACCCAGGACATGCAGGTCGCGCAGGACGAAACCTTTGGCCCCTTTGCCCCGCTGTTCAAATTCGAGGACGAGGATGAAGTGATCCAAATGGCAAATGACACGATCTTTGGCCTGGCCAGCTATTTCTACGCAAAGGACCTCAGCCGCGTCTACAAAGTAGCCGAAGCACTGGAATATGGCATCGTAGGCGTGAACACGGGCATCATCTCAACCGAAGTCGCCCCCTTTGGTGGCGTAAAACAATCCGGCCTGGGCCGAGAAGGATCACACCACGGCATCGAGGATTATCTGGAAATGAAATACATCTGCATGTCCGTCTAACCGTCAAGAAGGTCACAAACCTTCCGGTTTCACCCTTCCAATAAACTCAATCCCAAGGGCTGCCACATATGCAGCCCTTGGCGTTATTGGCCCTAGCTCGGTGCAATACTTGCCATCGCTGCATCAAACCGCGCCCAGCTGATTGACGCCTTGTTTCCGGCATAGCCGTCATAATGCGACCTCCCGCTTGAGTTGGGCAGCCCCGCCCAGATCTTGGCCAGATTGTTCATGAACCCGGTCCGGCTCAACGTTCCGGCGCGAAACTTGTGCAATCCCGCCTCGGCCAGCAGAACATCCGCCAGCCGGTCCTGCACCGCGGGTGAAAACCGCTCATGCGCTTTGGTGCCGGTCTTGCGCACCACCCGCGCCAGTGTTTGCGGAATGAACTGATATTTCCCAATCGCATGGGGCTGGCCCGGCGTGGCCTTGATCCATTCAAACACCTCACCCACGGTCATCTGCGTTGGCACCTTGGGCGGTTTGACGCGCGCGCCATGCTGCACGGCATCATACCCGTTACGGCGCGACTCCGCCTGCTGAATAACCGCGCGGATCACTTCAATATCGCTCCCTTTTAAGGCGCGACCCGTGGCATCGGGAAACTCGGGCACATGGGCGGGTCGATCATAAAACATGCCCCCCTTCGCCGTCCCGACAAATAAACTGCCTGTCGCGATCTCCCGCTCCTGTTGGGGGGCGGCAAACAGCGCGCCACGGTCCTGGCCCATGCCGCTTTGGTCCAACAGCGATACCACACCGGAAACAGCCGGAAGCGCCCCCGCGATCAACATCACCAACACCCAAAAACTGCGCACATAACCCCCGGATGACCGTTTCATCCGGCATCTTGCGCAAAAGAGATTTACATTTCATGTAATCACGAAAGCTGCGCGCGCACGTCGGCAAATTGCGCCACAGGCGCGCGGCTGAATTCCAGATCAATGGGCAGCTCCTTGTCCTCATGCCACAGGCTCAAAAACAACACCGCATCATCCTGCCCCCAGATCCATCGAACCTCTGCCAGGCCCGCCGCCATCAGCACATCAAATGCCGTGTCTTCATATAGGTGGGCCGGTTCAATCCCCAAAAACGCGGCAATGCTCTGGCCTTCATGGCCCACCACGTTGCTGATGGCCGCGCGGTAGCTGTCCATCGCGGCGCCCACCTGTCTTTCGATCTCACTGTGTTCCAGCCCGGCATAGGGATCATCAAAAAACATATGCGAACTGGCCAGGGCCACGCCAACCCGCCCGGTGGGGTCAGCACTCAAATCGTCCGTATCCTCGGCCCAATCTTCCTCCGCCTCCTCTCGCATGGCCTTCAGCCCGGCCAACGTGGTGGCAAGCTCTGCGGGCGGCAGGTTCATGGATCGGACCTTTTCCTCTGCCTGCTGGAACAGTTGTTGGGGTGTAGGGCTGTCCTGATCTTGCGCACCCTGCGCTGCCATCTGACCCGCCATCGTTGAAAACGCATCGTCCGATGCCGCAATCAACCGGGCAAACATGGCCTCCGGATCCTCTGTCACCTGCCAACGCCAGATTGAAATCGCATCGGTCATTTCATCATTTCCCTGCCCTATTTGCCCCCTGATATGACAGCCCCGAAGGCCGCGCGCAAAAATTTTTGACGTTCTGCCAAGGATTGACGCGCGCCATGCGTCATACTCTTGTGATGTTGATGAGCACGAGTGACAATAATCTGGCACTGGCCGCTGCGGGCGGGGATGCGGCGGCGTTCTCTGCTCTGCTGGAGCGGCATTATGACCGGCTGTTCCGCTTGTGCTTTCGACTGACCGGCGCGCAGGCGGAGGCAGAGGATTTGACCCAGGATATTTGCGCCGCCCTGCCCGCCAAGCTGCAACACTATCGCGGTGAAGCCGCGATCACGACCTGGCTTTATCGTGTGGCCGTCAACGCGGCCCATGATCGACGGCGCCGGCAGGCGAGCCACCAAAAGGCCGCGACAGGCTGGGGCGATTGGGAAATCAACCGGCAGGCCGCAAATGCCGAGGCCGCGGAAGCGGTGGATTGGCTGACCCAAGCCATGCGCGCCTTGCCTGCGGATCTGCGCGACACGCTGGCGCTGGTGCTGGATGATGTGACCCACCGCGAGGCGGGCGAGATACTCGGCGTTTCAGAGGGCACCATCAGCTGGCGCATCTCTGAGGCCAAGAAACAACTGGCGCAGATGCGTCAAACGGAGGAAACGCAATGAGCGACGACCTCAATGATCTGAAGAACCTGATGGACGCGGCCACGCCCGCACCAAATGCAGCCGCGCGGGCAAAAAATATCGCCCTTGCGCAAAAAAATTTCGAAACGCTCCAAGGATCGCGAAATGGCGCGCGTCTTACTTCTGATCGCCCAAACAAGGGCTTCATTTCAGGAGTTAAGAACATGCTGAACCAAATGACCTCCCGCGCTGGCCTGACCGCCTCGACTGCTTTGATTGCCGTGGGGCTAGTGGCCTTTACGCCCATCGGAGAGGGGCTGTTGAACCCCGGTGATTTTTGGGAAACCAACGTTACATCAGCAGTTCAAGAGAACGCGACTGGCGGCAGCGTATCAGCCGGGAATGCAGACATAACACTGGGTGGATACGCGGAATTTGGAATTGGATATAGTGAAGACAGATCCGCCGACGAAGTGGAAATATACAACTTTAGGCTCCGTAACCCCGCCCCAATCGAAAGGGATCTTGGCCTGCCGGGAAGTACGCGCGGTAGAGATTCCTCCAGACCGTTCGCGGACGAAATGTTAGCTCAATCTGATCTCGCGCTTGGCAACGCTGCGGATCAGGCAGCCGCGGCACCGCAAACCCTCTCCCGTCGCGCGCTGTCAGAAAGCATCGCCTTGGGTGCCATCGTCGCAGAAGAGGCCCCTGCCCTGACACCGCGCTTTGACCAGGACTTTGACACGATCAACCCATCTGACCCCAACACCGAAACCTTCGCCAACGAAAAACCAAACCCTGTCAAAATCACCACGGAAACCCCCGTTTCCACCTTCTCCATCGACATGGACACAGCCTCCTACGCCGTCATCCGCAACTCCCTCACCAACGGCCAAATGCCGAACCCAAGTGCCGTGCGGATCGAGGAAATGGTGAACTATTTCACCTACGACTACCCGGCCCCAACGGAAGGCAACGCCTTTCAACCCACAGTCTCTGTCACCCAAACCCCATGGAACGCGGACACCCAATTGGTGCAAATCGGCCTGCAAGGCGCGGTGCCGGATGTGGCGGACCGCCCACCGCTGAACCTTGTGTTCCTGATCGACACCTCCGGCTCGATGAGCAGCGCGAACAAGCTGCCCCTGCTGAAACAGAGCTTTGCCCTGATGCTGGCGCAACTGCGCCCCGAGGATCAGGTGGCGATTGTGACCTACGCGGGTTCCGCCGGTCAGGTGCTGGCCCCTACCCCGGCGGGCGACCGTTCGACCATTCTGGCGGCCTTGAACAACCTTGGCGCGGGTGGCGCAACGGCGGGTCAGGCCGGGCTGCAACAGGCCTATGCCACCGCCGCCGCCATGGCCAAAGAGGGGGACGTGAACCGCGTGATCCTTGCCACGGACGGTGATTTTAACGTGGGTTTGAATGATCCTGAGGCGCTGAAAACCTACATCGCGGACAAACGCAACAGCGGCACGTATCTATCCGTGTTGGGCTTTGGGCGCGGCAATCTGGATGACGCTACAATGCAAGCCTTGGCCCAGAACGGCAATGGGACGGCGGCCTATATCGACACCTTGAGCGAGGCGCAAAAGGTGTTGGTGGATCAACTGACCGGCGCGCTGTTCCCCATCGCCAATGATGTGAAGATTCAGGTGGAGTTCAACCCGGCACAAATTTCTGAATACCGCCTGATCGGCTATGAAACCCGCGCGCTGCGCCGTGAAGACTTCAACAACAACAAAGTGGATGCAGGCGACATTGGCGCAGGGCATCAGGTGACGGCCCTTTATGAGGTCACGCCCGTTGGCTCCCCGGCTGAGTTGAACGATGCCCTGCGGTATGGCGATGCGGCGGCACCGGCGGCGGGTGCCAGTGATGAACTGGCCTTTCTGCGTCTGCGCTACAAGGCACCGGGCGAGGCCACCAGCCAGTTGATCGAAACACCGATCACGGCGACAGACGCCTCTGACGCCGGGTTTGCGGCGGCCATGGCGGGATTTGGGCACCTCCTGCGCGACAGCACCTATGTGGGCGATTGGTCTTACACGGACGCCATTGCGCTGGCCAATGCGACCAGGGGCAGTGATCCGTTTGGCTACCGCGCCGAGGCCATCCAATTGTTGCGGCTGGCGCAAAGCCTTTCCCGGTAGGATGGGTGGTTCTGGCCCCCTTGGGCCGGGTTCACCCATCTGCGTTCAAAGCAGGCCGTTTCCCCCCGGCCTGCTTTGGCATTGCTGCGACAGCCAGAGCGTGTAGCCTATGCAAAAATTGAACCACAGGATATTTTATGCAGCTGCGCGCCAATCACCACTATCCCTCCCGCCGCTCCGCCGTTTTGGCCCGCAACACGGTCGCCACCTCGCACCCTCTGGCCGCACAGGCCGGTTTGCGGATGCTCGCGCGCGGCGGCAATGCAGTGGATGCGGCACTGGCCACGGCGATCACCCTGACGGTGGTGGAACCGACGGGCAATGGCCTTGGCTCAGACGCCTTCGCAATCCTCTGGGACGGCAGCGACCTTCATGGCCTTAACGCCTCTGGCCGCTCTCCGGCAGGCTGGACACCGGAACGTTTCAAAAACCACACCACAATGCCCTATCGCGGCTGGGAAACTGTGACGGTGCCGGGTGCTGTTTCCGCCTGGGTCACGCTGTCGGAACGCTTTGGCAAACTCCCCTTTGCGACCCTTTTTGAGGCGGCCATCACCTATGCCGAGGATGGCCATGCGGTTTCCCCCATTGTCGCAACACTCTGGGCGCGTGCGGCGGAGGAACTGGGGGATCAACCGGGGTTTGCAGAGACCTTTATGCCAAAAGGCCGCGCGCCCAAGGCAGGCGAAATCTTCAGAAGCCCCGGCCATGCCCGCACCCTGCGACTGATCGCTAAATCGAAGGGTGAGGCGTTTTACAAAGGGGAGATTGCACAGGCCATTGCCGCCTACGCCGCCCTGCATGGTGCGGCGTTGAGTACGCAGGACATGGCCAGTCATACCAATGATTGGTGTGGCACGGTTGCGCAGAATTTCGACAATCTGACGCTGCACGAAATCCCCCCCAACGGTCAGGGCATTGCCGCCTGCATTGGTCTTGGCATCCTGCAGCACACCAACATCCGCGATCTGGATACGGACGATCCGCGCGCCTTTCATTTGCAGATCGAGGCCATGAAACTGGCACTGGCTGACGCCGAAGGCTATGTTGCCGACCCCGATCATATGAGCGCGGTGACAGCGGATGATCTGCTCAACCCGGATTACCTGAGGGCCCGTGCGGCGCTGATCGACCCGAACCGCGCACAGGATCACGGCGCGGGGGCACCCCAAACCGGCGGCACCGTTTACCTGAGTGCAGCGGATGCTGACGGCATGATGGTCTCGTTTATCCAGTCGAACTATGCGGGCTTTGGCTCTGGTGTGGTGGTGCCAGGGTACGGTGTGGCGCTGCAAAACCGTGGCGCTGGGTTCTCACTGGACCCGAGCCATCAAAATCACATAGGCCCGTCAAAACGCCCCTTTCACACGATCATTCCGGGGTTCCTGATGCGTGACGGTGCCCCCTTGATGAGCTTTGGCGTCATGGGGGGCCCCATGCAGGCCCAGGGCCACCTACAAATGGTCTTGCGCACGGCAATCTGGGGCCAGGACCCACAGATGGCTGCGGACGCACCGCGCTGGCGCGTGAGCGAAGGGTTGGGCGTTGCCTGTGAAACCAGCATGCCTGATGAAACCATCGCGGCCTTACGCGCGCTGGGGCACGACATCACGCTGGAAGCACCTGACAATGCGTTTGGCTTTGGCGGTGCGCAACTGATTTGGCGTTTGGAAAACGGCACCTATGCAGCGGGCTCTGATCCGCGCAAGGACGGGATGGCGGTGGGGTTCTGAACGTCGCTCTACACAGCGGCGGGGGCGGGCCAAGGCCCGCCTTACGCGACCCGAAACAACCGCTGTCCTGCATAGGTAAATTGGAAGTACAAAAACCCTTTCACCCTTCCCTTAAATTCATCCGAAGTATCGGCCTGCAATGTCCTCTCATAAGGGAAGCTGGCGTAAGGCGGGCCTTGGCCCGCTCTTACAAACAAAAATGTGCCGCCCACATGCAAGGGGCGGCGCAAATGGTTCAGGGTTAGTTCACGGCCTTTGCGTCAACCACATCCTTTTCAACCGCTTTCACATCTGAGGCGATGCGGATTTGGCGGGGTTTCAAGGCTTCGGGCACCTGACGTTCCAGATCAATGTGCAACATCCCATTGGCATGGGCCGCACCGGTGACCTGCACATGATCTGCCAAATGGAACCGGCGCTCAAACGCACGCGTCGCGATTCCGCGGTGCAGATAGGTCTTTTCACCATCTTCATCAGCCTTGCGGGCGGAGACAATCAACGATGTCTCACGCACCTCAACGGAGAGGTCATCCTCGCCAAAACCGGCAACGGCAATGGTAATCCTATAGGCATCATCCGCTGTCTTTTCGATGTTGTAAGGGGGGTAGCTGGGCGCGCTGCTGTCAGACGTCAGCACGCGGTCCATCAGATTTGCAATCTGGTCGAAACCCACGCTGGAACGGTAAAGCGGGGCAAAATCAAACGTACGCATTGTGTAATCCTCATTCCTAGAGCGATTGAAGTTCAGACCCTCCACCATTGGACGGGCCTTGTTTTGGAACGTCACGGCCCTGCGATAGGCACCGTCACGCATCCAATGTGGGGATGGTTTTTGCGGTTTCAAGACCCTTCAGGGTTTGACAAACTTTGCACCGCTGGCGGTCTTCCCGGCCCCGATCACCAGCCGTTTCACAACGGCCTGGGGGCGCGGTGCCCCGGCGCGTAAATTCGACTTCAGCTCTGCCAAAACGGGCTCCAGCGCCATGCCAAAGGCAACTTTGCGGCCCTGATACTGGCTCATCCCTGACACAACAGACACAATGCGCCCGCGCCCGTTCAGATGGGTAAACACCGGCGCGCCGGAGGATCCAAAGGTAACATCGCAATCCATCATCAGGATCTGTTGCGTAAAATCTATCACCTGACACTGATTTTGCCGCGACAACGCATCTGACCGGCCCCGACCATAAGATACCACGCTGACCGGCCCATGGACGACACCACCACGATGCACCGCAAACGGGGCCAGTTCACTGGATGGAATAGGACTGTCGAGCCGCACGAGGGCAACGTCATGGCGCACATTCTCGCGGCTCAGCGGTGTGCCCGGTTTGAACCCCTTGTGCGCGGCAATCTGGATCACGCCCCTTTCGGCTGCGGCTTGCCCACCCGTGACCCCTGCGCGGAACCGCATGTCACCGGGGCGCACCGCGGCACCACTTTGATCATACACACAATGTGCCGCCGTCAGGACCAGGTCAGGGGCGATCAGGGTTCCGGTACAATATCCGCCGTTTCGACTGTCGAGCCGCCCGACGGCCTGCCAGACCAACGCATCATTCTGCGTCTCCAGGCGGCGCAGGGACGTCGTCTGGCCATAACCCGTTGTCGGCATGATCAGCACCGCCGCCAGCACCAGAGAGACGATCCGCTTCATGGTTTTACAAATTTGGCACCGGAATTACGATCACCTGCACCAACCTGAACCCGTTTGCGTACCGGTCCTGCGTCCTGAAAAACGCCCTTTCCTGCAACCAGCTCTGCCTGCAAAAGCGCTAAGGGACTGCCAAGTGCGGTGCCAAGAGAGACCCGTTCCCCCTCAACCTCAGCCTTGGCTGAAACCACGGAAACGATATGCGCCTGACCATCCAAAAAGGTAAAGATGGGTGCCCCGGAAGAACCGAAATCAACAGAACATGACGTTACCAGAACGCCTTCCTGCTGCGCCAGAACCTGACAGACCTCCTGCAGGGAGGGTGCCTCGGACCGGTCATGGGCATAGCTGACCACGCCAACAGAATCCCCCGGTCGGGGGCGCGCGGCAGTGCCAAAAGGTTTGATCGTGGTGTTCTGAATGGGCCGCTGCAATTCGAGCAGGGCCAGATCATTGCGGACCCGCACAGAAGACACCTGCCCGTCAAAGACATATTCCGGATGAATAACAGCGCGCCGCACATCGCGGTACGCTCCGGCGCGGCCATTGCGCCAACCAGCCAGAAACTGCACTTCGTTGTGGTTGATCCGCTCTTGGGTCGCGCTGTCGTAAAGACAATGCGCGGCTGTAAGGACCAGCCGAGGCGCAATCAGGGCACCCGTGCAAAACCCCTTGCCACCAATGTCGAGACGGCCCACGGCCTCCCACGCACCGGCATCAACGCCGGATTCCAGACGTTTCAGGCGCGCATCCTGCGCAAATGCAGTGGAAGTGATGACCAAAGCCATCAACGAAATAGACATCCAACGCCGCACGAACCACCTCACATTTATCGTTACACGTTCCGTACAAGGAACTTGCGGCAAAATTAGGGCAGATCGTTACCTGAGGCGCGGAATGGCCTGATGATTCTGCGGCGCGTCCAGCGCAGGGGGTTTCGGCCCACCTGATGCCCAATCCAGCAATTCGACAGTATGCACAATCGGGACATTTGACCCTGACCCGATTTGCATCATGCACCCAATGTTACCAGCCGCAATGATATCGGGTGATTTAGCTTCCAACGTTCTGATTTTACGCTCTTTTAGCTGTTTGGATATCTCGGGTTGCATCAGGTTATAGGTCCCTGCGGACCCGCAACACAGATGCGGATCACTTGGTTCAACAACAACAAATCCGGCCCGCTTTAACAAATCCTTGGGGTAGGTCTTGATCTGCTGGCCATGTTGCAATGAACAGGCCGCATGATAGGCCACCACCAGCCCATCGGGCACATTGGCCGTGGGTGTTTCAGGGGTCTCGTCCTGCAATTCCATCAAGAGCTCTGACACGTCCTTCGCCAGGGCCGACACCCGCGCTGCATCCGCGGCCAATGGATCATTACGGAACATATGCCCGTAGTCCTTCACAGTCGTGCCGCACCCCGAGGTATTGATAACAATTGCATCCAGCCCACGCTGATCCATCTCGCTGCACCATGCCGTGATGTTTTTCGCGGCACTCGCGTGGCTTTCATCAGCCTTGCCCATATGATGGGTCAGCGCGCCGCAACATCCTGCCCCCTCCGCCACCACAACCTCGCAGCCCTTGCGGGTGAGCAGGCGGATCGTCGCGTCATTGATATCGGTGTTCAGGGCCCTTTGCGCACAGCCCGTCATCAGCGCGACCCGTTTCCTGCGCGCCACCTTGGGGGCAAAACTCTGCGGGTCATCGTTACGGCTGACCGGCGGGATCACCCTGGGGGCCATCTCAATCATCGCCCTCAGACGCACATCGGGAATGCAACGCGCAAAGGGGCGCGCCATCTTGGCCCCCAGCAACGCGAGTCGAAACCGCATTGGATAGGGCAAAATCCGGGCGAGCACCCAGCGCAGGGCGCGATCCGAAAACGGCCGCTTGTAGCGCTGTTCAATGTATTCGCGCGCATGATCGACCAGATGCATGTAATGCACGCCGGAGGGGCAGGTTGTCATACACGCCAGACAAGACAGGCAACGATCAATATGTTTGACCGTCTTGGCGTCCGGCTCCCGCTCGTTTTCAAGCATGTCCTTGATCAGGTAAATCCGCCCCCGCGGGCTGTCCAACTCATCCCCTAAAACCTGATAGGTGGGGCAGGTTGCCGTGCAGAACCCACAATGCACACAGGCACGCAAAATCTCGTTGCTGCGCGCGGTTGCTGGGTTGTTCAGTTGCTTTGGGGTGAATGTGGTTTGCATGAAGGCTCCAAAATCGCGCTCAAACGCCGGGTAAGATAAAAGCAGGCACTAAGGTCATAACCGCTACGGCATCGCATGGGGGCTGACAGCGCCGGGCCGGATACAAGACCCCATAAAAAGCGGTCATACCGGTCAACTGCGTGCATCCATCAGGCCTGCATTGAAAATCCCCCTGGGGTCAAACCTTGCGCGCAATGCGGCACTTAGTTTTGCAACACCGGGGGCCTCGGGGTGAAACATGCCCAATTCTGCCTGTGTGTGCGGCGCACTGCGCACCAGCGTGGCGTGCCCATCAAAGGCACCCAACCGCGCCCGCAAATCCGTGCCCGATGCCATGCGCAGCCAGACCAGCCCACCGGCCCAGTCAAATTGATACGCCGCGGCCCCCGCTTTGGCCGCCAGTGCCGGTCCATCAGAGGGTTTGCACGACACCCGCCAGACATCCCCCTCCACCCCGTGAAACGCGCTGACATCCCGCAGGGCAATCCAGCGGGCGCGGCTATCCTCTGCACCCAGAACCGCCAAGTCACCTGTGCCGATGACATCCCGCAGTTGCGCGATACGATAGGTAACGGAGGCGTCAAATCCCTCAACCCGCAACAGGGTCTGCCCTGCCTGCGGATCATGCGCGGCACCGGTCACCTCAAAGGGCGACCCCATCGCCCGGCTCAACGCGCCAACCGCTGCCGTGTCTGACAACCCTTCGATGATCAGCGTGGCCTCGGTCTCGGGTTGGGGCAACACTTTCAAAGACACCTCACTTAACACCCCGAGGGTGCCAAATGAACCGGCCATGACCTTTACCAGATCATAGCCTGTGACATTCTTCATCACCCGCCCCCCGTTCTTGATGATCTGCCCCTGGCCATCAACAAACCGCACGCCAAGCAGAAAATCCCGCGCGGCCCCAACGGCAATCCGCCGTGGTCCGCTGACATTGGCGGCAAAGACGCCCCCGATCGTTGGTGCCCCCCGGCGCGACAATAATCCACGGTGATCCATCGGCTCAAACGCCAGCCGCTGATTGTGCTCGGCCAGGGCCGCCTCGATCTCTGCAACCGCCGTGCCGGCCTGCGCCACCATGGTCAGCGCCCCCGGTTCATAAAGTGTGATCCCGCTTAGTCCTGATACGTCCAAAACGTCACCCGCAACCTGAACGCCCCGCGTCCCGCCACCCTGCACTGACAGGGGGCCTGTCGCCGCATGCACCGCCGCTGCAAGATCCGCTTCACTTGCCACCATATCGCTCTTTCTGGCCATAATATTCCCGGGGAGTTTGAGGGGCAGCGCCCCTCATCAAAATAAAATCGCGTGCGGCACCGCCGCCCAATCGCCTCACGCGGCGACGCGCGCAGCCTCTCGTCGGCTTTGCGACACATGCAGCGGAAACACCTTAGCGGGGTTGAGCAACCAGGCGGGATCAAACACATCTTTAACCGCCATCTGCGCGTCCAGATCTGCGGGCGCATATTGCACATCCATCAGGTCGCGCTTTTCAATACCAACCCCGTGTTCGCCTGTGAGGCATCCACCGACCTCAACACACAAACGCAGAATGTCGGCCCCAAAGGCCTCGCAGAGTTCCAGATCACCGGGCTTGTTAGCATCAAACAGGATCAGCGGATGCATATTCCCGTCGCCGGCGTGAAACACATTACCCACCTTCAGCCCATATTCCTGCGACATCTCACCGATACGCCGCAAGACCATGGGCAGGCTGCTGACGGGGATCGTCCCGTCCAGACACATATAATCATTGATCTGCCCCATGGCCCCAAAGGCCGATTTGCGCCCCAGCCAGATCTTCGCGCTTTCCTCTGCTGAGGTACTCTCGCGCAGCTCTACCGGATTGTGCCGCTGCGCAATCTCCTTGATCAGGCTCAACTGATGATCAATCTCGGCATCTGATCCCTCAACCTCGACAATCAGCAAAGCCTCACACATCGGGTATCCGGCCTTGGCAAAGGCCTCTGTCGCCTCGATGCAGGGGCGGTCCATAAACTCGATTGCGACGGGCAAAACACCCGCCTTGATGATGTCGCTGACGCAGGCACCTGCAACCTCATTGTCATCAAACCCCATCAACACCGGGCGCGCGCCCTCTGGTTTGGGCAGGATGCGCAGGGTGGCCTCTGTGACAATCCCCAATTGACCCTCTGACCCACAAATCAGCCCCAACAGGTCAAGCCCGCCTGCATCCAGATGCCCGCCCCCAATTTCGACCACCGCGCCGTCCATCATCACCATGGTGACGCCCATCAGATTGTTGGTGGTGACGCCGTATTTCAGACAATGCGCGCCACCTGAATTCATCGCGATATTGCCGGCAATCGCGCAGGCCAATTGGCTGGACGGATCCGGCGCGTAAAAAAACCCATCTTCCTCAACAGCCCCGGTCACACTCAGATTGGTGCGCCCGGTTTGCACCCGGATGATGCGGTTTTCGTAATCCGTTTCGATCACATCATTCATCCGCGCCACCCCAAGGATCACACAATCCGCTGTGGGCAGGGCCCCACCGGCAAGCGAGGTGCCAGAACCGCGCGGCACCACCGGCACATCCATTGCATGACAAATCCGCAAAACATCCGAAACTTCCTGCGTGGTGGTCGGCAAGACTGCCACCATTGGCGGACAACGATAGGCTGTCAGCGCGTCACATTCATAGGCGCGCGTCTCGCGGGTGTCATGAATCACGGCATCTGACGGCAGCACCTCTTGCAAGGCGGCAACCACGCGGGCCTTGCGGGACAAAACCGCTGCACTCGGGACAGGCATTTCCATGACGGCATCCTCACATGATTCATTTTGGTAAAGTAATATTACCAATTTAAGTCTCTGGCAACAGGCTACCGTGGCAGATATGACGATAACATGAATTGGATAGACCGCCTTACCCTCTTTGCCCCGATGGATTTTGCCGCTGTTGTGCTCATCCTGTGCTGTTGGGCACTGCTGGGATGGCGCATTGAGCATCCCGCCGCCAAAGCGCCCTCTGTGTCCCGTCTGGTGGCACAGTATCGGCGCGACTGGATGGTGCAGATGCTGACCCGTGAACCCCGCATTTTTGATGCGCAGACTGTATCGACCCTGCGCCAGGGCACCTCATTTCTGGCCTCTACCTGCGTGATTGCAATCGGGGGCACCCTGGCAATGATTGGCAATGCTGATCGCGTTGCGGGCGTGGCCGAAAACCTGATCACCGAAATGCAGCCCGTAATCGTATGGGAAATCAAACTGCTGTTGGTTGTTTTCTTTCTCACCAGCGCCTTCCTGCGCTTTATCTGGTCTATCCGGCTGTTTGGCTATTGCTCTGTGGTGATGGCCGCTGTTCCAAATGACCCTGATCACCCGGATGCCACCAAAATGGCCGGGCAGGCGGGTGAACTGAACATCACCGCCGCACGCAGCTTTAACCGCGGATTGCGCGCGACATATTTTGCCCTGTCCAGCATCGCCTGGCTTGCGGGCGCTGTGCCGTTGATGGCCGCTGCACTTGTGACGGTCATCGTGATCTGGCGGCAAGAATTCGCCTCTTATTCCAGGCGGATCCTCTTGGAGAACTGACCAACACCCTTATATAAGATGGATACCTTTTTTGAGGATATTCGGATGAGACACCTTTATTTGACAGCAACCCTTTTGCTTTGCGGGCCTGCATTTGCGGATGCCCCTACCATTGAAAACGTAAACGCCCGCAAATCTGCCGGGACATGGAGCTTTGATGTGACCCTGTCCCACGGTGACACCGGCTGGGATGATTACGCTGACGGCTGGCGTGTGCTGGACAAGGACGGCAATGAGCTGGGCGTGCGCAAATTGGCACATCCTCATGTGAACGAACAGCCTTTCACGCGATCTTTGTCTGGGGTGCGTATTCCTGAGGGCGTGACTGAAATCGGCATTCAGGCCAGTGATAGCATCGGGGGCTGGTCCTCACCTGTGAAAACGATCCAGTTGCGATGATGCGCCCGGACTTTTTGAAAAGTCCGGGCCGATTTCTTTGAAGAAATCGGGTTACGCCCGGTGGTACGGCCCGCCTGCCAAAATGGACGCGGCGCGGTAAAGCTGCTCTGCGACCATCACCCGCACCAGCATGTGCGGCCACACCATCTTGCCAAATGACACTGCATGATCCGCCTCTGCACGCAGAACAGGATCAATGCCGTCCGCCCCGCCGATCATCAACACAAGATCAGACCGCCCCGAATCCCGCCATATGCCCAACCGATCCGCAAAAGCCGGAGAGGTTTCCACCTCGCCGCGTTCGTCAAGGGCACAGATCACTGCCCCCTTGGGCACCGCGCGGCGCAGCAATGCGGCCTCCCCCGCCATGCCGCCGCCCTTGCGCTCCTCCACCTCCACCACGCGCGCCGGGCCAAGGCCCAGCCCACGGCCGCTGCGGTCAAACCGTGCAAGGTAGTCATCAATCAGCGTTTTTTCGGGGCCGGCGCGCAGCCGCCCCACCGCAAGAATATGAACGCGCATGGGGTCTAGCTGGTGACCGCAGCCGTATCACCGCCCAGCCACATTTTCTCCAGCTGATAAAATTCGCGCACTTCGGGGCGAAACACATGCACAATGACATCGCCGGTGTCGATCAGCACCCAATCGCCAATGTCCTTGCCCTCCACTTTTGAAGTGCGCCCGGTCTCATCCTTGACCTTCTGGACCAGTTTTTCGGCAATGGATGACACCTGCCGTGTGGAGCGGCCCGAGCAGATCACCATGTAATCACCGATCTCGGTCTTGCCGCGCAGATCAATCTGCACGACCTCTTCGGCCTTGTCGTCATCAAGTGAGGAAAGAATAAGTGCAAGCAGGTCTTCGCTGTTTGCGATTGAAGAGGCCGCCATCAGCGCCACCCCATGATCCGCAGCATGCGCTGCATCGACGTTAAGAGACAGGACATTGTCCTCCTTTTCCGGTTGCACCTTGGATCGGCAGACGTGCCAGCGATGCTTATGGGTTCAATCTAACAGGGCGCATGTGACATTTCAATGAAACCGTCAAGTCCCCTTACGGGCCCGTCGTGCCCGCCCGCATATGGTCAAACAAGGCACGCCATTCTGCATCAATCTGATCCAGAACATCAGGGTCAAACCGTTGCAGCTCCTGCGCGTAAAGCCCGTTTGGGGTGTCATAGCTCAGCGCCGCCTCGCGCGCGCGCAGCGCGTCATGGGCCGCGCGATCAAAAGGCACGGCTTGCGGATGTTTCACAGTTTCAGGGGTAGCGCGGTCAAACAGCAATGCCGACTGCGGTTCTTGCGACAGGTTCAAACAGGCGCACCCCTGCGCACGGGCAATCATCGCCAGCCGGGCTGATTTGGCCCCAAGATCGCGCAGGCTGATGTCGTCGCGCAGCGGGTCCGCGTTGCCCTGACCGTAAAAATGGGTCTGACCTGTTTTGGAATAAACCATATCACAGCCCAGAAACGCCAAAACCTTTGGCCGCAGCGCATCAAGCGCCCAATAGGCCGCCGTAAATGCCATGGTGCCACCGGCAAAGACAAACCCGCCATAGCGATTTTGCGCCGGCACAAACGCCGCTGCATCCACCCATTTCTGATCAAGTGTAGTGTCAACCGGCAGGCGCGCCAGCGGAAAATCCTCCGGGTAGATCAGATAATCCCAATCACTGCGCACCGCCCAGGCATTATTGATCGCAACGACCCGATCAAATGGCGCACGGGGCCAATCCCGGCAATTCAACACACTGGGGCCCGATCCAAGGATCAGGACGACAGTGTTTTGCGATGTACTTGTTGCGCATGCGCTCATGACTGTGGGAATTAGCGGACAATACCGGTAAGGCAATGTTCTGCGTCAATCTGGCCTCACGGCGCACTTAAGTGTCCTCTAGCATCCGCACTTCCCGCTGCGGGAAGGGGATGGAGATATCGTGTTCTTTAAACGTATCCCATAGGGCCAGATAGACATTGCCCCGAATGTTGGTCAGCCCGCCCGTCGGATCCTTGATCCAGAACCGCAGAATATAGTCTACCGAACTGTCACCAAAACCAACCACATGGCACACTGGTGCCTTGAAACTAAGCACACGATCAACGCTTTTGGCCGCATCAATTGCTAGTGCCCGCACCTTGTGCGGATCGCAGCCATAAGAGGTGCCAAAATGGATATCGAGCCGCACAAAGTCGTTGGAGTGGGACCAGTTCACCACCTGACCGGTGATCAGATCCTCGTTCGGGATCAGGTATTCCTTGCCATCCCGCGTCACCACCGAGGCATAGCGCGCGCCCAGTGTCTGGATCCAGCCAAAAGTCTCACCCAGACTGATCACATCCCCCGGTTTGATGGATTTATCGAGCAGGATGATCACGCCTGACACAAGGTTGGACACAACCTTTTGCAAACCAAAACCAAGGCCCACACCAATGGCACCGGACAAGACGGCAAGACCTGTCAGATCAATGCCAACGGCTTTGACACCAATGAAAAAGGCGCAGCCATAAAGCACCAGTTGCAAGCCCTTGACGGCCAGCACCTGCATGGAGGGGCTAATGTCTTCATTGCGGCGGATATTGGCGGCGGTTGTTGTGCTGACCAGCCGGGCCACTGTAAAAAGCGCACCAACCACCACCAGGGCCGTGATCACGCCCAGCAGGGACAGGCGAAATTCGCCAATTTCCAGTGCGATGTTGTCCAGAAACTCGGAAACTTCATCTGCCACATCCACCAGATAAAGCGTCGCATAGATCCACGACGCCCACATCACGATGCGCCGCAGGAAACGGTTTTTGACCATCTGGGTGACAAGCGCAATGCAGACCCATACCGCCGCCAGCGTCGCGGCGAGCCCAATCAAATAAGAGCGCGACGGCCAGGTGATACTTTGCATAACGGCATAAAGTGCGCCTGCCAGCGCGGCAAACCAGATCAGCCCCAGCCTGCGCCGCACCTGCACCATGAGACGCAGCTGCCACTTGGGCCAGCCTTCGCGCGAACGCACCCAATTCTGCAATCCAACCCCGGACGCACGGTGCAAAATCCAAGACAGCAAAATGATGCCGACGATAATAATGATCTGATTTTGGCGCCATCCCGGTGTCGCGATGCCTTCAAGAAAGTTGCCCGCGCCTGAAAAGAGCGTCTGAAGCGAGGCCAGAAATTCTGCAAACGGATCAGTTTCAGGGGTCATCAAACATCCTTATCTCAGGCCACCGCTGTCGCGTCATTCGGGGCACCTGGGGACACGCTAGCACGGGATTGAGCCATGCACACGCCCACTGGTGGCGCGGGCGGGCCCTTGCTCGGTAAAATGTCGCGCCTGCGCCACATTGTTCGCATCATCGCCCGGCAATGCGGGGGCATTGACAGAATACCCAACCAAACCTGTGCCATGCATGACCTCACCCTGCGCGCCTGGCACCATGCGCTCAACAATCCGGAGCGTTTTGCACTGATGCGCGCGGCATTGTCGGTGTTTGCCCCGCCCTTGTTCAACCCGGCCTTGCCGTTTGGCGTGCCGCTGGGGTTCGCCCTAAAGCACCCCCCCGTGCTCCTTGCGGGAATCGCGGACCATCTGACACGCTTGCAGCGCATGCGGCGGGGGTGTATTCGGAGCATATGTCGCGAACGACCTTCAACATCGGTGACCGTGCACGCCTGCGCGAACGCTTTTTCGGGGCAACCCACACGGTGCGCGCCTGTCGCCTGCGCTAAAGGCCACGCATCGGTGTGACTTAAACCTTGCGAATCCACCTTTGAAGGCGCGAAAATACGCACAACCTGATCCAACCAATTCAAATCCAATACGGGAGTGGACCTATGTCCCCCAAAACGCTCTATGATAAAATCTGGGATGCCCATCTCGCCCACGAGGCTGAGGATGGCACCTGCCTGCTCTACATCGACCGCCATCTGGTGCACGAGGTAACCTCACCTCAGGCATTCGAGGGCCTGCGCATGACAGGCCGCACCGTGCGCGCGCCCGACAAAACCATCGCCGTTCCAGATCACAACGTGCCCACCACGCTGGACCGCGCCAATGCCGCCACCATGACCGAAGACAGCCGCATTCAGGTTGAAGCGCTGGACAAAAACGCCAAGGATTTTGGCATTCACTATTATCCCGTCACGGACGTGCGCCAGGGTATCGTACACATCGTTGGCCCGGAACAGGGCTGGACCTTGCCTGGCATGACCGTTGTGTGCGGCGATTCACATACCGCCACCCACGGTGCCTTTGGCGCACTGGCCCATGGCATCGGCACGTCAGAAGTGGAGCATGTTCTGGCCACACAGACGCTGATCCAGAAGAAATCCAAAAACATGAAGGTGGAAATCACCGGCAAACTGAAACCCGGCGTGACAGCCAAGGACATCACCCTTTCCGTCATCGGTGCCACAGGCACCGCAGGGGGCACTGGGTATGTGATTGAATATTGTGGCGAGGCGATCCGCGATCTCTCGATGGAAGGGCGCATGACCGTCTGCAACATGGCGATTGAAGGCGGCGCGCGCGCAGGCATCATCGCGCCGGACGAAAAGACCTATGAATACTGCATGGGCCGCCCCCACGCCCCCAAAGGCGCGCAATGGGAAGCCGCCCTTGATTGGTGGAAAACACTGTACTCCGATGACGACGCAGCCTGGGATCTGGTGATCACACTCAAAGCCGAAGACATCGCACCCGTTGTGACCTGGGGCACCTCGCCCGAGGACGTACTGCCGATCACCGCGGCCGTGCCTGCGGCGGACGATTTTGAAGGCGGCAAAGTGGGTGCGGCCCAGCGCTCGCTTGATTACATGGGGCTGACAGCCGGCACCCCACTGACGGACGTTGAGATCGACACGGTCTTTATTGGCTCCTGCACCAATGGCCGCATCGAAGACCTGCGTGCCGCTGCCGAGATCCTGAAGGGTAAAAAGATCGCGGTGAAACGCGCGATGGTCGTCCCCGGCTCTGGTCTTGTGCGTGCGCAGGCCGAGGAAGAAGGTCTGGCCGACATCTTCAAAGAGGCCGGTTTTGAGTGGCGCCTTGCTGGGTGTTCTATGTGTCTGGCCATGAATCCGGATCAGCTGAGCGTTGGCGAACGCTGTGCTGCGACCTCCAACCGCAACTTTGAGGGCCGTCAGGGGCGCGGCGGACGCACCCATCTGATGTCACCCGCCATGGCGGCGGCGGCGGCGGTCACAGGCAAGCTGACGGATGTGCGGGAGCTGATGTGAAACGTCGCGGGTTCCTGCACCTG
The DNA here is from genome assembly GCA_937928635.1 of uncultured Sulfitobacter sp. Classification (GTDB taxonomy): domain Bacteria; phylum Pseudomonadota; class Alphaproteobacteria; order Rhodobacterales; family Rhodobacteraceae; genus Sulfitobacter. The sequence continues at coordinate 27,411 of CALFWM010000020.1, forward strand.
TTGGGAGGCGCGATCTCGGCGCCTCTGTTACCCACGCTGCGCTTGGGTGCTGCGGCAGGTGCGGCAACCACAACCGCTTCCTACCCCGCACTGGCCCATAAGCTGGTGATGGATCAGGCGCGGTCCTGCCTCAACTTTTCCGTCTGTTCTATGGCCAAACAACTGGGCCTGCGCGCAGATCAAACCGAAGCGCTTTTGGCGGATCTATCGAGGCAAGGCATTCTGGGGCCCCTGCAAGGCACCACACAGGCGGGCCGTTGGGCGCGTTCGCGCGTCTGGCAACGCCCCACAGGCAGCATCGTGGCCACCAAAACCATCGCAAAAAGCCCTGACCCACAAATTCAAGAAAACGCGCCCCGTGCGCAGGAGAAACCAATGGACAAATTTGACACCCTTACCGGCATCGCAGCACCCATGCCTTTGATCAACATCGACACCGATATGATCATTCCCAAACAGTTTCTGAAAACCATCAAACGCTCCGGCCTTGGGGTGAACCTGTTTGACGAAATGCGCTATGACGACGACGGCAAGGAAATCCCTGATTTTGTGCTGAACCAGGATGCCTATCGCGCGGCAGAGATCATTGTGGCTGGCGATAACTTCGGCTGCGGCTCTTCGCGCGAACACGCGCCCTGGGCGATCAAGGACTTTGGCATCCGCTGCGTCATTGCACCCTCTTTCGCTGACATCTTCTACAACAACTGCTTCAAGAACGGCATCCTGCCCATCGCCCTGCCCCAAGAGCAGGTGGATGTGTTGATGAAGGACGCTGAAAAAGGCGCCAACGCGCGCATGACCATTGATCTGGACGCCCAGACCGTAACCACGTCTGACGGAGAGACTTTTTCCTTTGAGGTGGACGCATTCAAAAAGCACTGCCTGATGAACGGATTGGACGATATTGGCCTGACCATGGAGAAGGCTGCATCCATTGATACTTTTGAAGCTGCGGCCTCTCAGAGCCGTCCTTGGGTGTGATTGTATTAAGGTTACGTTAAGGAACCTTAATACAACCTAAAGAAGAGGTTTGTGGGCGCTTGCCCTGACGCCCACAACATATAGTGCCACGCCGCGTTCTCGCCATAAATGTGATGCAAGAACGCCCCATAAGCTCCTTCAAATTGCCCAATCGTTAACCTCTTGTTAACCCGCGACTTGAGCAATGTGACGAAAGAAGGCACAAATTGGGCAGAAATGAGGCAGGCTCCAAAACCTTGGAGCAACAAGCAGGAACAAGCACGCGGCACAGTATCGCGTCTGGCCAGTTTGGAAGGGCAGAAAATTTGTTAGGTCGGATGACAGGCGCAGTTTTGCGCGGTTTTCTTGTGGCGTTCTTGATTGCAACGCCCGCACTCATGTTGCCTGTCGGCGCGGCTGACACCAATCAGATCACTATTCTGATCGCCCTTCTGGCTGCTTTCCTGACATTTGTGGAATACAACTCCAATTTCCCCAGCATTGTGGAATTCCGCGATGCGCCTCCGTTCAACCGGCTCCGGTTCCTGGCCCTCTTTGCGACGGTGTTTTTACTCAGCACAATCATCCGGGGTCAAAGCGAGCCGACAATGATCACCAATGCGGTGACCTCCATCGGTACGATCCTGGGCAATGCCATTGATTTCCCCTACTCCCCTGTGCGGCTGGTGGTTCTGATGCTGCCGGAAACGGCGGAGCAAGCGGTTGTGCAATCCGTGCGCACCGCTGCTGGTCTGTCGTACCTGATTTCACTGGTCGCCATGACGGCGTTTCTGGTGCTGGTGCGTGTCCTTAACTGGCCCACACGTCAGGGCGCATTCAACGTCTGGGTCAACCTGCCCTTGTTTGACCCGACCGCAGGCGGAGACGTTTTGCACCGGTTGCAACGCGATGCCCGTATCAATATCGCGCTTGGCTTCCTGTTGCCCTTTGTGATCCCCGCTGTGGTCAAACTGGCCGCTGATCTGCTAGACCCGATCTCACTGCAAAACCCGCAGACCCTGATCTGGACAATGAGCGCATGGGCCTTCCTTCCTGCCAGCATGATCATGCGCGGAATTGCCATGGGCAAAGTCGCAGACATGATCGAAGAAAAGCGCCGGCGCGCCTATGCAGACGCCCGCGAAGAAGGTCATTTCCAAACCGCCTGATCATCGCCTGTCTTGTGGCGCTGACGGCCCTGCCTGTTTGGGCAGACACCCTGCGCGTGGCAACCTTTAACACGGAAATGGCGCGCAAGGGCCCCGGGGTGCTGTTGCGAGACATTCTCAAAGGGGATGATCCCCAGATCACTGCGGTGATTGACACCATTGCGCAGGTAAACCCCGACATCATCACCCTGCAAGGGTTCGACTACGATCTTGAAGGCCGCGCACTGGCCGCCTTTGCCAAAGCATTGGCAGACCGCGGTGCCCCCTACCCTCACCGCTTTACCGCGCCACCCAATGCCGGGCGCATGACCGATCTCGATCTGGATGCAGATGGCAGAACAGGCCGCGCCCGCGATGCCCAAGGCTACGGTCGCTTCTACGGACAGGGCGCAATGGCCCTGCTGTCACGCCACCCGATCCTCACCGAGCAGATACAGGATTTCTCAGACATGCTGTGGCGGGACGTGCCCGGCAACCTCTACCCGATGACAAAAGATGGCCCCTTCGCAGGCCCCGCAGTGCACGCCATTCAGCGCCTGTCTTCACACGGCCATTGGGTGGTACCGATCCGACACCCAGACCTCGGCACCGTCCATATCCTGACCTTCCATGCCTCCCCGCCTGTCTTTGACGGGCCAGAGGACCGCAATGGCAGGCGCAACCATGATGAGGTTGCGTTTTGGACGCACTACCTGAACGGCACCTTTGGCACCGCCCCGACAACCGGATTGATTCTGATGGGAGACGCCAATCTGGACCCAAACCGGGGCGACGGGCGCAGCACGGCCATCACAACCCTCCTCAACACCCCCACCTTGCAAGACCCACATCCGGGCACGGACACGGTGTTGTGGCAACAAACAGGCCCCCTGCGGGTGGACTACGTGCTGCCATCCGCCGAGTGGCAGGTGACAAACGCGGGCATAACGCCCCCCAATCCCACCGCCAGCCGCCATCGCCTCGTCTGGGTCGACGTGACCCGCTAGCAAACCCATTCACCCTTCCAATAAACTCATCCACCCTCTCCAAACCCACCAAGCCCATGCGATTATGAGGCAGTGTTCTTGACCCGCCCCAATCTCCACGCTACCCCGCATTCCAACACCTAAACCGCAGGAGCGCAGACATGGCCAACCCCACCCTTCTTATCCTCGCTGGCGACGGCATCGGCCCCGAAGTGATGGGTCAGGTCACCCGCATCATCGACTGGTTCGGGGCCAAGCGCGATCTGGGCTTTGACGTGGAACATGATCTGGTCGGTGGTGCCGCCTATGATGCCCACGGCACACCCCTGCATGACGATACCATGGCCAAAGCGCTGGATGCTGACGCGGTCCTGCTCGGTGCAGTAGGTGGCCCCAAGTACGATGATCTCGATTTCTCCGTAAAACCCGAGCGCGGCCTTTTGCGCCTGCGCAAGGAAATGGACCTCTTCTCCAACCTGCGCCCGGCCCAGTGCTTTGACGCCCTGGCGGATTTCTCCTCGCTGAAACCTGACCTCGTTGCGGGCCTCGACATCATGATCGTGCGCGAGCTGACCTCCGGCGTCTATTTTGGTGAACCCCGTGGCATCTTTGAGGAAGGCAACGAGCGTGTTGGCATCAACACCCAGCGCTACACAGAATCCGAGATTGACCGCGTCGCCCGTTCCGCTTTTGAACTGGCGCGCCGTCGCGGCAACAAGGTCTGCTCGATGGAAAAAGCCAACGTGATGGAAAGCGGCATCCTGTGGCGCGAGGTCGTTGAACGGGTGCACAAGGCCGACTACGCGGACGTGGAACTCTCCCACATGTACGCCGACAATGGTGCCATGCAACTCGTCCGTGCCCCCAAACAGTTTGACGTGATCCTCACCGATAACCTTTTTGGCGACATTCTCTCCGACTGCGCCGCGATGCTCACCGGCTCGCTTGGCATGCTCCCCTCCGCCTCCCTTGGTGCCCCCAACGCCGATGGCCGCCCCAAGGCGCTTTATGAGCCCGTGCACGGCTCCGCCCCTGACATCACCGGCAAAGGCCTTGCCAACCCGATCGCCTGCATCCTGAGCTTTGCCATGGCCCTACGCTATTCCTTTGATCAGGGGGACGAGGCCACACGTCTGGAACAAGCCGTCGAAAAAGTGCTGGCCGACGGCGCGCGCACCGCAGACCTTATGGGCCCCGAAGGCGGCACGCCGATCAGCACCACAGACATGGGTGATGCGATTCTGGCAGCGCTGGACGCGAGACTGTAACTGCCGGGCCACTCACCCGTTTACACTTGGCTTGCTAGCCCTGTCCGTGGGCTTGCAAGCCGCATCTTTTATCTCAATCCCTTTTCGCCCCACACCGCAGTGGACGCCTCATACATTTGACGGCAAAATAAAGAAAATTGAGGGCCGCAAAGTGCGAAATACTAAGTTCAAGCGTCCTGATTTTTTCGCAATTTCACTCTCGATCGCCATCGCGTTGACCAGCGTGTCACCAGTCCTTGCGCAACAGCTTCAAACGCTGTCGAGTTGTGCAATCCATTTCAAAGCGCGTGCGGATTGGATGCGCGCATTGGACGGGAAGCCCGAAACCATTGCTTTGATGGAATCCTATGCGGGTATTGTGGAGGGCTATGCATATGCGGCGTGGCTTTCAACACCAAGAGATTGGCGCATGCGCACTGGTGTTTTGCCAAATTCAGATCGACCTCAGTTTCGTAAGCGCCTCTACCGAGACGCAGTATTGGACGAACTGACCAAATGGGCTCTAGCAGATCAAAACGGCAGCCCAAGGCCACTCTGCATACAAGATGCGATATGTATTCAGTGTACAACTTTGCTCAGAAACGCCGTGAACACCCACAACTAAGGTGGCCGACCCTTTGCATCACAACCAATAAAAACGGCTCTTAAGGAGCGCGGCTATCAAACGCGTCACATTGCCCCCCTACTAAAGCTGTAATATGTCAGCGGTAACAGACTTCAACGCAAGGTTCTCCCCGTGCCGGATCCCCACCCCACAGACCCCATCCAAGATCTGTTCATCATCGGTGGTGGTATCAACGGTTGTGGCATTGCGCGCGATGCAGCCGGTAGGGGGCTCTCTGTCACACTGGCCGAGATGAACGATCTGGCCTCCGCCACCTCCTCTGCCTCCACCAAGCTCTTCCATGGCGGCCTGCGCTACCTTGAGTATTTCGAGATCAACCTCGTGCGCCACGCCCTGCAAGAACGCGAAATCCTGCTGCGCGCCATGCCGCATATCTCTTGGCCCATGCGCTTTGTGCTGCCCTATCACCGCGACATGCGCTTTGAAGGGGACACGCCGACCTCGAAAATCCTGAACATCGTGATGCCCTGGATGAAGGGGTGCCGCCCGGCATGGCTGATCCGCTTTGGCTTGTTTCTGTATGACAATCTGGGTGGGCGCAAAATCCTGCCGGCAACTAAGACCATCAGCTTGCACAACACTCCCGAAGGCGCACCTTTGGATAACAAATTCGCCAAAGCCTACGAATACTCCGACTGCTGGGTCGAGGACGCGCGGCTTGTCGCGCTGAACGCGCGGGATGCACAGCTGCGCGGTGCGCAGATCCTCACAAAGACCCGCGTGACAAGTGCCGCCTGCGTCGATGGCCTGTGGGAAATCACCACCGAAGACCACAAAGGCACGAAAACCCACATAGCCAAAATGCTGATCAACGCGGGCGGCCCCTGGGTGGGCGACATCATCCAGCAAAAGGTCCGCGTGAACTCAACCGAAGGTGTGCGGCTTGTGCGCGGCAGTCACATCGTGACGAAACGCCTTTATAGCCACGACAAATGCTACTTCTTTCAGGGCACTGACGGGCGCATTATCTTTGCCATTCCTTATGAAACCGATTTCACCCTGATCGGCACCACCGACGCGGATCACGAAAGCCCCGACACAAAACCCACCTGCACCCCCGAAGAACAGACCTATCTACTCAACTTCGCCAACGGCTACTTCAAACAAAACCTCACCGACGACGATGTGGTCTGGACCTACTCCGGCGTGCGCCCGCTTTATGACGACGGGGCCTCCTCCGCGGCGGCGGCGACGCGCGATTATATCCTGAAGGTCGAGACTTCGGGCGGCGCGCCGATCCTCAACATCTTTGGCGGCAAAATCACCACCTACCGCAAACTGGCCGAAGACGCGCTGGACAAGATCGTGCCTTTCTTTGACGACACGCCCGGTCACTGGACGGCGGGCGTACCCCTGCCCGGCGGTGATTTTCCGGTAGACGGCGTGCAGGCGCTGATCGACAAATTGCTGTCCGACTACCCCTTTCTTGACCCCAAATGGGCACAGCGCCTGATCCGGGGCTATGGCACCGACGCCTGGAACATCCTTGGCACGGCAAAAACCGCAGCAGAGCTGGGGCCGTCTTTTGGGTACAACCTGACCGCGTCTGAGGTGCACTGGCTGATGACCCATGAATTTGCCCGGAGCGCCGAAGACGTGCTGTGGCGACGCTCCAAACTGGGCCTGCGCCTGACCACGGATGAGGCCGCCGCCCTTGAGACATGGATGGCCAACACCCTTACGGAGACCGCAACATGACCCATATCCTCGCCATTGATCAGGGCACCACGTCCTCCCGCGCACTGGTATTTGATGCAGACCTAAAGGTCATTTCCACCGCGCAGGAAGAGTTTAAACAGCACTTCCCCAACTCCGGCTGGGTTGAGCACAACCCGAATGACCTGTGGAACACCACAATCTCCACCTGTCGCGGCGCCATCGACAAAGCGGGCCTGAAGCCCGCCGACATCGCCGCCATCGGCATCACCAACCAGCGCGAAACCACGCTGGTCTGGGACGCCAAAACCGGCGAGGCGATCCACAACGCCATCGTCTGGCAAGACCGCCGCACAGCCAACTATTGCCGCGCGTTGCGCGAGGCGGGGCATGACAAACTCATCACCGCGCAAACCGGACTGCTGGCTGATCCGTACTTCTCTGGCACAAAACTCAAATGGATCCTCGATCATGTGGAGGGCGCGCGCACCCGTGCCGAAAACGGAGAGCTTCTTTTCGGCACCGTTGACAGCTTCCTGATCTGGAAACTGACGGGCGGCGCACGCCACGTAACAGACGTCACAAACGCCGCGCGCACCGCCCTCTATGACATCCACAAAGGGGCCTGGAGCGCCGAGATCTGCGCGCTGCACAAAATCCCCATGAACATGCTGCCAGAGGTCCTCGACTGCGCCGCCGACTTTGGCACAACCGACCCCGAACATCTTGGGGCTGCCTTGCCTGTGCTGGGCGTCGCAGGCGATCAGCAGGCCGCCACCATCGGGCAGGCCTGCTTTGAGCCGGGCATGTTGAAATCCACCTACGGAACCGGGTGCTTTGCGCTGCTGAACACGGGTGAGACGCCCGTGACCTCGCAAAACCGTCTGCTGACCACCATCGCCTATCAACTCGATGGCAAGCCGACCTATGCGCTTGAAGGGTCGATCTTTGTTGCCGGTGCTGTGGTGCAATGGCTGCGCGATGGCTTGCAGATCATTAACGATGCTTCCGTCACGCAATCACTGGCCGAACAAGCTGACGACGCCCAAGACGTGATCATCGTCCCCGCCTTCACTGGCCTTGGTGCGCCCTATTGGGATGCAGACTGTCGTGGCGCGGTCTATGGTCTCACCCGCGGCTCTGGCCCTGCCGAAATGGCCCGCGCCGCGCTGGAAAGCGTGGGCTACCAGACCCGCGACCTGATGGAGGCCATGCACGCCGATTGGCAAAACGCCGACACTGCCCCCACCCTGCGCGTTGATGGCGGCATGACGGCCAACAACTGGGCGATGCAGTTCCTCTCCGACATCATCGGCGCGGACGTCGACCGCCCGCAGGTTCTGGAAACCACCGCAATGGGGGCCGCTTGGCTCGCCGGGCAGCGCGCGGGGGTCTACCCGGACAAAGATGGCTTTGCCAAAACATGGGCGCTCGATCAGACCTTCACGCCCGCGATGGACGCCGAAACCCGCGATACCAAATACGCCCGCTGGAAACGTGCAGTGGCCGCAACCATCAGCGTCTGATTGGCAGAAATACCGACGCGATACCGACCAAATACCGACGCAAAACCGAATGGCCTTTTCTTAGCTCTGTTCTTTTGCGCGTTGGGATAGTAATTCACCCGCTCAGGAAACCCAGGAAGGGGCTGGAATCATGGCCGGAAACATCACAACCGAAAAAGAACTGCGCAAAGCCTGGTATGAGTTCTGGGCAGAGCGCAAGCACGAGGCTGTGACCTCCGCCAGCCTGATCCCCACGCACCCCTCCGCACCGATGTTCGTGAACTCCGGCATGATGCAGTTTGTGCCCTATTTCCTCGACGAAGAACCAGTGCCCTACGCCAGCAAACGCGCCACCTCCGTGCAGAAATGTGTGCGCGCAGGTGGTAAGCATAATGACCTTGACGCAGTGGGTAAGTCCCTGCGTCACCTCTCTTTTTTCGAAATGATGGGTAATTTCTCATTCGGGGATTACTTCAAACCCCATGCCATCCGCTGGGCCTGGGAATTCATCACCGATGTGCTGGAGGTCGATAAATCCAAAATCTGGATCACCGTGCACCTGTCCGACGATGAGGCCGAAAAAATCTGGCACGAAGACATCGGCGTGCCGATGGAGCGCATCCAGCGTCTGGACAAAGACAACTTCTGGGAAATGGGCGAAACCGGCCCCTGCGGCCCCTCCACGGAAATGTTCTACGACTTTGGCCCCGAATGGGGCCCCGAAGGTGGCCCGGCCAACCCTGACGCCGAAGAACGCTATATTGAGTTCTGGAACGTTGTTTTCATGGAGTTTTTTCGCGATTCCAAGGGGGAGCTGACACCCCTCGCCAACAAAAACGTGGACACCGGCGCGGGCCTCGAACGTCTGGTCGGCGTGCTGCGCGGCTCGCCCTCACTTTATTCCTGTGACACGCTTGATCTGCTTGTGCAGGAAGGGGCCAAGGTTTCTGGCCGCCCCTTTGGCAAGAACGACAAGGACAATCAGGCGCTGCGGGTGATCGCAGATCACGTACGCTCCGCCACCTTCCTGATTTCTGACGGGATTATTCCTTCGAACGAGGGGCGCGGCTATGTCTTGCGCCGCATCATCCGGCGCGCTGTGCGTTTCGCCTATCTGCTTGGGATCAAAAAGGAAATTATACCGCATATGGCGGATGTGGTGATTGACTCGCACAAGGAACATTACCCCGAACTGGACGAACAACAGGACGGCATCCGCAAGACCCTGTCGCGCGAAGAGGTCAAATTCCGCGCCACTTTGGAGACGGGTCTTGGCATTCTGGAGGCGGAACTAAAGGACGACAAAGGCGGCAAAACCTTGCCCGGCAAGGTCGCCTTCATGCTGCACGACACCCACGGCTTCCCACTCGAAATCACCTCTGAAATCGCCGAGGATCATGGCTGGAGTGTCGATGTCGACGCCTTCAAGACCCTGATGACAGAGCAACGCGAACGCGCCCGCGCGGCCCGCAAGAAAAGCAACATTTCCGACAACACCGGTGCCTACGTCGAGATTGCCGAGACGAACGGCACAACCACATTTGTGGGCCGGGACAGCCATAAGGTGAACGCAAAAATCACCGGTATGATTGAGGGCGAGGACAGCACAGAAATCTTCCTCGACTCCACCCCCTTCTACGCAGAAGGCGGCGGGCAATTGGGCGATATCGGCACTTTGACCACAGCCGACGGCGGTGTCGTGCTGGAGGTCACAGATACGACCAAAGCGATCGCTGATCTGCCCAGCCACCTTGTCAAAGACAAGGCCGTGGCGCGGGAATTGAGCGTTGGTGACGCCGTCACGGCACAAATTGACAGCGCCCGACGCGCCAAAATTCAGCGTCACCATACCTCGGTGCATCTGATCCACTGGGCGTTGCGCAAGGTGCTGGGTGCCCATGTAAAGCAACAGGGCTCTTACGTCGGCCCGGACCGTTTGCGGTTTGATTTCAATCACTTCGATCCGCTGACGGATGACGAATTGCGCCAGATTGAGAACCTTGTGAACGAGCAGGTTCTGACCAACCGCCCGGTTGAACACACAGAAATGGACCGTGATGCGGCCATTGAAATGGGCGCGCTGGCCTTTTTTGGTGACAAATACGGGGATCGTGTGCGCGTGCTGAAAGCGGGTGAGCATTCGATTGAACTCTGTGGTGGCACCCATGTGACCGCACTGGGGCAGATTGGTCTGATCAAGATCATTTCGGAATCCTCTATTGGGTCAAACCTGCGCCGGGTGGAGGCCGTGTCCGGCATGGCCGTGCTCGATGAGTTGCGCCAGGCCAAAGAGGAGGTCGCCGCAGCCGCCAATATTGCAGGGGTGCCCGTGGCCCAGTTGCAAGACGGGCTGACCCGCCGCATGGAAGAAATCAGCACGCTTCAGGCGCAGACCAAAGCGCTGGCGCAAAAACTCGAAGGTAGCATGACAGATGATCTGTTGGCCCAGGCCGAGGGTGGAGTGCTGGTCACCATGGTCAAAGGTCTGGAAGGCGATGGCCTGAAACGCGTGGCCGAAGATCTGGTTAAAGCATCCGGCTTGGACGTGGCGATTTTGGGCACGGTGACTTCCGCCGGGCGACCCTCCGTCGTGGCGGCGGTAAAGGACGGCTATGCTGTGACTGCGGGCGATGCCTTGGATCCGGTCAGTCAGGTGATGGGGGGCGGCCATGGCAAGCAGAAAACGCTGGCCGTGGCGGGGGGCAAAGACGCCTCGCGCATCGAAGAAGCCCTGGCCGCTGCGAAGGCTGCTTTGGGCTAATCAAAGGCCAGCTGACTGTAAATGGCATAAGCGGCGGGTGAATTATGGCCCGCCGCGCGCCACGTCACTGCCCGTCACGCAGCACCGAACCGTAGACAATCCGTGACTCCACATCTACAGTTTTGGGCGGAGGCATGCGCCCTGCGCGCGGTGGTCTTGTACAGAGAGCTTGAAAAAACGTAGAAGACCTTAACGATACACACAGCGAGCTTTGATTGATGAACCGCCAAACCAAGCTGGGACCGCAAGACGGCGTCTTGGCGGGGCGTTCATTTCCCCCTGACAGACCAGCCCGCACCGCGGTTCTGATCCTGAACTATGACGGGTTAGAAGACTGCAAGCGGCTGGCCCACGCCCTGAAACGCTCTGAGGATCAGGGTTTTGATGTCTATCTGATCGACAACAACTCCCCCAATCTGGCGATTACGGACATTGTCGAGGCCCTGCCAGACTTTCACGTTCTGCAAAGCCCCACAAATTTGGGATACGCGGGGGGCAATAACCTTGGTCTCGCGCTGATAGAGCCGTTGGAATACGAATTTGTCTGGATTCTGAACCCGGATATGATCCCGCAGCCGGACACGCTGAGCAGCCTGATCGCGGGTGCAGAGGATCATCCAGAGCATATGATTTTCGGCTCTGTTCTGGTACACAAGGATCGGCCGGAAAAGGCGATGTCAGCTGGGTCAATTTGCGATTTTTCAAAAGTCCCGAAAATCGGAAATCTCTATTCCGGCACGCCATTGGAAGACCTGCCCAAAGACCCCTTTGAGGCGGTTTGCGTTCCGGGGTGTTCGATCTTTTTGCGCAAGGCCGTGCTGGCCGATATCGGGCACCTGCCAGAGCAATACTTCCTCTATTTTGAAGAAACACATTGGCTGTATGAGGCCAGCCAAAAAGGATATCCCTGCCTGATCTTGCCCCATATCGTCCAAGTGCACGACCAGAACACACGGTCAAGCGACCTGCCACTGACCCATTATTTTTACTACTATCTCAGAGGCTCCATGCTGCTGAGCCGACATATGAATGTCAAAGATCTGCGGGTTTCAGAAACCAGTTTTCAAAGCAAATTTATCGCAGGGTGGATGAAGCGGATCGCCGCAACCGCACCGGAAAAATGCGCCTTTTACGAACGGCTGGCCGGGCGTGCCCTGGCGGATGGACGTGCCGGCCTAAGCGGGCCAATTGACATTGATGCGCTGGAAAAAGAATTCATCGCGCTGGACACGGAAAACGGGGCCTCCCCCGCCAAGGCGCTGATTGTGCTGGGCATGCACCGTTCTGGCACCTCCGCATTGGCGGGGGTCTTGTCAATCCTGTCGCAGTCCATGATCAAGACGTCGATGAAGACCGGTGAGGATAACCCCAAGGGATTTTTCGAATCCCGCAGCGCCTACAAATTAAACGAGGCCATGTTGGCCGATGCGGGCAGCTGTTGGGATGACTGCACCTCAATCCCGCCCAGCTGGTTTGATGGTGAACCAGCTGATATCTTCCGCACCCAAGCCACAGAGGTGATTGCCCAAGAGTTTGAAGCCGACAGTCAGATCGTCATCAAAGACCCCCGGATTTGCCGTCTGCTGCCCCTGTGGCAGGATGCGCTGATCAGAATACCTTACCGGCCCGCCATTGTGCATGTGCATCGCAACCCCATTGAGGTGGCCAATTCACTAAAAAGCCGCAACGGTATGGATCTTGCCTTGGGACAGATGATCTGGCTGCGGCATGTGCTGGACGCGGAGCACTATTCCCGCAAGCTGCCCCGGCATTTTGTGTCTTATCGTCAGTTGCTTAGCAATTGGCACGATCTTGCCATGGGCGTGCAGAATACGCTTGGTGTTCGCCTGCCCCTCTACGCGTCCAAGACCAATAGACAGGTGAAAGAGTTCCTGACAACGGATTTGCAACACCACGATTTACCCGCAGAAGCGGTTTTTGAAAATCCTGATGTGTCAAAGTGGGTGAAGGACGCCTTTGACATTCTGGAGCGGTGGTCAGAACACGGCGAAGACCCAGCGGATCATGGCAGGCTGGATCATCTGCGCAGTGAGTTTGAAAAAGCGACAGCCGCGTTTGGCAAGATGACGAACACGATGCGTCAAACCACCGCCAAATTGGAACATAAGGTTGCGGACCTGTCGGATGAGAACGAGGGGCTGAGCGACAAGGTTGCAGATCTCTGCGACAGGATCGAAGCACTGAACGACGAGACAGAGGTGTTGATCAGCAAGGAAAAAACCCTGCTCAAACAAGTCGCAAAGACCGAAGAGGCGCTGACACAACGCACGCAGGAAGCAGCCGAAACGGCCAAGAGTCTGAACAAGGTACAAGCCGAGCTGGCATCACAACGCGCATTGGCCGAAGAAGTTCCGCTGTTGTCAGAAATCATCCGCCGCCGCGATACAAGCGTTGCAGCACGCCAACGCGAGGTGTCTTGTCTGACGCTGAAACTTGCCGCGCAAGAGCGCAAGCGAGAGGCAGAACGAGAGGAATTGGCAAAACTGGAATGGCGCCTGTCGGACAGCAAACAAAGGCTGTCGCACAGCGAAGCGTCAGACCGGCACAACGCAGAGCGGGCCGCCCATGCAGAAGCAGAGGTGCATGCGTTGCGCAGCAGTACGTCCTGGCGACTGACAGGTCCGGTGCGGTATTTGGTTCGGCTTGGCCGACAGTCATAGACGCATCTGTCAGATCAGGTCATCGCGTTCTCAATTTAGCCTGAAATATTAAGCGATTATCAAAAACGGATTTAAAGCGCCCCGCCTACAACTTGAACCGCCGATACCCTGCCGCGCTCAGCGCTTTCGGGACATCGGCGATACGTGATGTTTCACGATAAAGGCGGGACGCTATAGAGAAGTGTCAACGTGGAACCAGCATACTGGTCACTGACAATTCGAAATCCCGGCGGACGACAAGGGTCAGGCGTTCCAAACCCTGCGTGTTGGCGTCAACCAAAATGTCAGGCAAGGATGTCCGTTTGTCGAACAATATTTCTGACCCTAATTCACCAACCAAAACATCACCGATCTGAAAGTTGCTGCCGGTGGGCACATTCGCCACAACCGTAGCCCAAACGCCATCTACTGTCCGTGTTTCGAAAGCCGTGCCATCGGGGAAGGACGTCAAATGGGTCACCGGAACCGCGACCGTTTCAACCAACGCCTTATCTTTGGAAGCGCCCGTCAACATGGACAATTCTACTGTGCGGCCTTCCGGCGCGTTCATCATCTGATGCAAGTCAGCTTCGATTTCAGAGCGGTTTTCAAATGGCGCGCCATTGATCGCATAAATCTGACCAGAGGCGTCAGAGAATGCATCGGTCAAATCGACAGACCAGGCCGAGGTGACTTGGGGTAAATCAAAGCGCTCAACCAGCACGTCTGTGGGTGGAACAAACGCGACCGCTTGCGGCTCTGGCCCCACAGAGGGTTCCAGCGTTTCCGTTTCCTGGGGAATGACAATGCTGGCAGATGCAACCTCAACCTCAGCGACTGGCGCTGTGGTTGCCGGATCGCCGTCCGCAGCCAATGGCAGATTCAGAATGCTGGCTTGTTCAAGTGCCTCTAGCGAAAGACTGTCAGAAAGATCGGGATTGGTTGCTGCACGCGTGTCTTCGGGCGCGCCGGTTGCCGCTGTGCCCGAGACTGCAAGCTCCAGGGCTTCCAGTGACAGGGCGTCCGATGTTTCAGGTGTTGCACCTTCCTGAGCTTGCGTTGATACCGTTTCCGATGCGTCTGGCAGTACAAGCCCCAGCGCTTCCGGGGAGGGAACCTCCGTCGCTTCGGCTGACGCCGTTGCTGTCGTGAGATTCAGGAGCGTGTTCAGGTCCGCAGCAGGGTCCGCCGCCTCGGACGCAACATCAGCTGTCGGATTTGCGTCAGCCGTGAGTTGGACGGGTTCGGCAATCGCGGATGGTGCCGCTGTCTCTTCGACCGCTGGGCTGTTGGTATTGGATTGCAGCATGTAAACGGCACCAAAAACCGGAATGGCGAGGCCAATACCGCCCAGCCATCGTGCCTTGGCTTTACTCGAAACCTGCGACTTGGGGTCAGCTTTGAACGGGATAGCTTCCTTCGATTTGACCGGTGCCGCCGCAGCCGTTGCTGTGTTTGTGCCTTGCAAAAGATCAAGCCAGTGATCCGCTGTTTCAAAACGATCCTTTGGCAGGATCGCCATCGCGGTATCAATGCCCTGCACAAAGGCAGCGGAATATTCTGAGACGCGGCCAGCGATAGGAACGTAAGGGTCATCTTCACTGGCCGCCACAGCCGCCAGACGGCGTTGCGAATCGATGGGCAATTCACCTGTGATCAAATGGTAGAACGTTGCCGCCAAAGCATAGAGATCGCTACACGGGCCCTGGACCGCACCGGAAACATAAAATTCCTGAGGGCTGTAGCCATCTTTGATGACACGCATTTCAGAAAGTTTGCGGGTCTCTTGCCCCATGTCCTCACGCGCGGCACCAAAGTCGATCAGAATCGGCTCCATGTCTTTGGTCAGCATGATGTTGTCCGGCGAAATGTCGCGGTGCAACATGTCTTGCTCGTGAATCGCGCCAACAGCACTCAGCACTTTCTTGAGGATGTCCTCGATTTGTTTGGGGCTTGGTTTGTCTTCTTTTCCCTCGACCACATCGAGCAGGTCGCAGCCTTCAACAAAATCGAGCGCCATATAGGCCGTTTTGTTCTCTTCAAATACCTGGTGCACGCCCACGATGTTGGGATGTTTGACTTTCGCCAGATTGTGCGCCTCGTTCATGAACTTACTCACGATGGAGGAAAATTCATCAATATGGCCACTGCTGCGGGCCCGGACAGAGGATGCTGTACGGCGGCACAGTGATCCGGGAAAACACTCTTTGATGATGACCTTACGGTCCAGAGAATTCCGTGCGAGGTAGGTGATTCCAAATCCGCCTGCGCCCACAAATGACTCGATTGTATAGTGGCCCTGCATCAGCTCATGGCCGGGTGCCAATTCATCGGTCGTCACTTCTGTGAAGTCTTCTATTACTGCTTTGGGCTGGCCCATAACGAAAATCCAACGCTCTCATTTAAATGCTCTGGCCTCCTTAAATCGTCGAAAATTGTTCTGAACATGGCATCACTCTGATCTAATTGAGGTCATATTGGTGAAATACGCCGATTTGCGCGTCTGAGGCTTTGCGCGCATGTGTTGGCAGTTGGGCAATATCACTAAATTTTTCTAATATGGGCAGTAATACCGCGGGCTAGACATAAATTTGCCTAAAATTTAGGCGATCAGAATTCCAGAACTTTATAGAAAGAGCAGAATCATGAAGAGTAGAGTCCTCGGAATCGCACTGTTGGCCGGCATTTTCGCCAGCCCGGCAGTTGCACAACAGGCGTCAGCAGGCGTCTCCCCCTTTGTAATGAACACCTTGTTCGTCGTCTTTTGCGGCGTCCTGGTGATGTGGATGTCGGCAGGCTTCGCGATGCTTGAAGTGGGCTATGTCCAGAAAAAGAGTGTTGTCGCCCAGTGCGCCAAAAATATCGGCCTCTTTGCGATTGCATCAACGGCATTTATCCTCAGCGGATATGGCATGATGTTCCCCAACGGGGCCTGGATCCTGCCGGGTGTCCTTGGGTATAACGGCGTCATTGAAGTCGCAAATGTCGTCGAAAACGGCGGTGATTTTATCGGACGTGGACATGCAGGTGCCGCAGACATCTTCTTTCAGTCGATGTTCTGTGTGGCGATTGCTTCCATTGTATCCGGCACAGTGGCTGAACGCATGAAACTGGCACCCTTCTTTATCTTTACGGCCATCTTTACTGCCGTGATCTACCCCATTCAGGCCTCCTGGACCTGGGGCGGCGGTTTCCTGGCCTCTGACTTTGGCTTCAAAGACCTTGCAGGCAGCACCGTCATTCACGTCGTCGGCGGCACCGCAGCGTTGATTGGTGCGCTTGTTGTCGGGGCCCGAAAAGGCCGGTTTGTAGATGGCAAGACCATGCCCCTTGGCAACGCATCCATGCCGCTGGCAACAATCGGCACCATGATCTTGTGGATGGGCTGGTACGGCTTTAATGCCGGGTCCTATCTGAGCTTTTCGTCAGATGCTGACGCGTCTAACGTTGCGCGCATTTTCCTCAACACAAACCTGGCTGCGGCGGGTGGGGTCATTGCTGCGGCATTTATCTCATTCTTCAAAGAGAACCGCTTTGATCTGTCGTTCATGTTGAACGGGGCCCTTGGTGGTTTGGTTGCGATTACGGCTGAGCCGCTGTTCCCAACGCCGCTGATGTCGTTCTCGATTGGTGTTGGCGCGGGTCTGATCCTGTTCTTCGCAATCCAGCTTCTTGAAGACCTCAAGATCGACGATGTTGTCGGGGCCATTCCGGTTCACCTGTTCTGCGGCATTTGGGGCACCATTGCGGTTGCATTCACAAACGCCGATGCAACAATCTTTGGACAGCTGGCGTCCGTCGGGATCGTCATTGCCTATGTGGCAGTTGCATCAGGCTTTGTCTGGTATGTGCTGCACAAGTCAATTGGCCTGCGTGTGACATCTGACGCCGAACAGGCCGGGCTGGATGAAAGCTCTCTGGTGCTCAACACCTGATCTTTTGACCCAGACGTCAAAGACACCCTTTGCCAAGGCAACCCATCTGGAATTGCCTTGGCGACAACAGCAGAAAATATTCTGTTAAAACAATAATTAGGTAAATCGCGGCCCTGAGCGGGGCTGGTTTCACCCGGAGTGAATACGATGAAGAATATATTATGCGGCTTCGTATTGTCATTGATGATCATGCCTTCAAGCAGTGATGCGGAAGTCATGTTGAAAGTAAATGGAAATGAATACACACTGACGGCCCTGATGGAAAACTGTCAGACCCTGGTTGATGATCCGGCATCACAGATCAAATGTTTCAATGCGGTATCGACCCTGTTGGAACAACAGACAGGTCAGGCCCCCGTAAAAAGCCCGGTTGATGCGCCGGCAGCCTTTGAGGCGCTCCGCGCTGTCGCGCAATATGAGGGCAATGACTCAGGTTTGATTATTCGTGGGGCCGCATGCAGCGCCCATATTCTGTACTATGCAAATTACTTTCATATCAGCCGGCGCAATGTATCCTCCATCGACCTGTACAGCACGCAGTTTGATGCATCCAAGGTTTCCTTTGAACAGACAAGCCGCGTATCAGGCGGTCAGGCGATGGTCTCCAAAGGGGCCATGCACTCTGGCGCGACCGCCGCATCCGTCAATGGGTTAGCCATGGATTCAACCCAGTATGGCGTCGCCCCCAAATCGGCGCGCACGACAATTGCCGATTACGCGGTCGAAATGGTCGATCAGATCGCGGCAAGTGAAAGCAGCGAATTTGATTTCGTACTGGTTCACCCGGCAAAGCAGCAATCGAGTGCTGAAATCTGGAGTGCCTTTGAGGCTTACGTCAAAGCGTGCCAAAGCCAGTGACCCAATGGGTCCGCGCAGCGGGCACGCCCGCTTGCGTCACTATGGAATAATCCTCCCGGACAATGGAGCGGAAGTGACCTTTTGCGCCGTGCTGAGGGGGCACCGGAAGTCTGATCTTGTCCGGCACGGCGATACCACAACAAACCATTGCAAAACGCAGCATTCATACATCTGGATGGCGAATGTGCCCTGACCCCAAACACCCGCACCGGAGTACCAAAACCCGATCTATCAAGTGTTGAGCAAGCTCATGGCCTGACTGGTCTTGGTTGCGTAACCAAGTGTCTGTGATTCCATAATTGTCTCTTGCAAAAGCCGTTTCGCGTCCTTTGTTTGATTACGTTCTCGCAAGATCTGTGTCTGTATGATTGCCGCTGATATCTTTCTGAGCCGCATCCCGTTGCGTTTGGAGATTGCGATGGATTGTGCGGTGACAAATCCGGCTTGTGTTGTTTCGCCCTCGGCCAGCAAGACTTCGCCGCGCACCTTCAAGACTTCGCAGAACATCTTTTGAATGCCCATGGCTGTGGCGTAGGCCTCAACCTGACGCAACTTTTCCAACGCCTGGCCGCGCTCCTGCTTGTCGCGGTGCAGCCGTGCCTGCGCCATGATGGCATAGTGATGCAAATCTGTCGCGCGGATGCCAAGCGCAAGCTCCTCTGAACTGCGCAATTGCGAGATCGCTTCCTTATATTCCGGATCGTTTCGGGATGTGGACATTGCGCGCAGCAGGTCAGCGTAGTGCCGGCGAAAAATGCTCTCTGCGCGCGGGTGATTGAACTGCGCGATGTTTTTGAGCACTTCTTCGTAACCTTCCGCAGCGCGGGTAAATTCATTTGTAAGATGGTTGCAAAGTGCCAAGTACCCTTTTGCCATGCAGTGAATGACCGAGGGCGTGTCGCTTTGCCAACGCTCGCCAGTTTCTACGACGATACGGGCAAGGGTTTCCTGTGCCGTAACAATATTGCCGCGTTCGACCTGCGCGAGCGCAAAGTTCATCTGAATCCGACGATGGGTCGAATCCTCGCTTTGAGGTGAAGAGCGTTCTGAGGAACTGCCCAGCATCACACGGGCCTGTTCAAAAAGCGGCAGCGCGTCAAACAGACGGCCCTGAAGAAAGCTGACAAGAGCACGTTCGTTATAAAGCCAGGACACTTCATCGCGCAGGAAGGGATGATTGTAAGGGATTGCATCACTAAATTTGTCCTCTTTATCACCAGGCCGTATCAGACGATGCGCAATATCCATTTCCCGGATTTTATTGTGCAATGTTGCCGTGTTGAGCAATTTTCGGGTCCAGGTCCGGTATTCATCAAAGGGCGCAATACGTTTGTCGATCAGGGCGTGCTCTGCCAGCCGCGCAATCACCGAAATTGAAAATGTCCCCCGGATTAATGCGTATGCTGCCCGCAGCTTGTCGTTGAAGGTCTCCATCTTTGCTGCAAATGCTGCATCATCTTTTGGGAGGTTTCGTTTGCCATGCCGCATATCCCAATAGATCGAAACAAGTTCCTTGTGCGTGGTTTTCACCAAGGCGCGCACCACTGCGCTGACCCGTTCAAAATGGCCGATGTCAGGTTTCAGCGCGCGTTCGGGTTGCGAGGGATAGACATTGGGTTGAAACACCATAAGCCGATATTGCGAATATACCTGAAGGTTCGCACGGGCACGCAGGACGTTGGCGATTTTGGTGTTCAGGACGTAGACATACCGTACTTCTGTATCTTCATTTACAGACACCCGATCAGAATATTTACCGTACCGGGATGCCAATCCTCGCGCCACGAGCAGATCCAATTCCTCCGTGACAAAATCAAGCGGGTTCTTTTTGCGGCCGTCTTTTTGATCATCCGCGACCAGTTCCGCAACGCTGTCCACGTCAGGACAGGCAATCAATGTCTCTGCCGTCACCGGGACCTGTAACAACGCCAGATGATCAATCACCATTGTGCGCAGGCGTTCCAAATTTCGGCTTTCCAGAGAGCTGCCCATCCGGGACGGCCTTTGGGTGGTGTCTGGTGTGTCGCCTGCTGGAGCTGGCTGCGTTCCAGTTTCTGCTTGATCGCTGGTGGCGCGGGTTGGCGGGAACTCCCGATCAAGACGCCGGTAAATGCTGAAAAGCTCGTCCAGAAACCCGCGTGATTTTTCGCGGGCAAAGGCGATGTCCAGTGCAGACAGGCAACGTTGCCATTCCCTCCTGAAGGGTTGGAGTTTGGCTTTCCTTTCTTCGGCGCTGTCGTCTTTTTTAAGGAGTGATCCTTTCTTTGCCCAAATTGTAGTGGCCAATCCGGCGATAAAATATCCGTTTACCACCCGGCGATACATGAACTTCTTGAGGTTTGAAGGCAGTTTGAGGAAATCATTATCAATACTCAGGTTCAGTTCGTGCGTCATCGGTTTTGGCTCTTCGCCAATCTCGAACCCGGGAATTTCCAAGGCAACGGCCACCTGTTTGGCATGCTCCTCCACGTCTGGCGCGTTGATCGGTGCCATCCCTGCGGCATGTTCCAGCGCCTCTGCAAAAATGATCCGGGGACGTACGCGGTCTAGCTCTGTCCAGTGCTGCAGTGCCACTTTGCGGTCGTGGCGCAATTTCCACGACTTTTTCTGCCAGTCGAGATCGCGCCGTTTGTCTGTGCCGGGTTTGATGGCCTTTCAGTCGAAAGATACCGGATCGGCTGATCAGAATGGCAATTGATAAAGATGAAATCTACCGGGAGCCGCATATGCTCATCAGGATTGTTCCAGCCAGAAATGAGGCGAAAAAACGCGCGGTGGGTCGGCGCATAAGCGTCGCCGTCGCTATCCACAAGTCGATCAAGATACGAAAATATGGCCACCATGCGGGTTTTCCAGCCCCCGTTGGGGCAGGTGCGTTGCAACAGATCAAACATATCCCGCAGGACCTTGATGCAAGGTATCGTGCTGGACCGCCCATGGAATTGATGTTTGAGCAGGCGATCCCAGTCTGGATCACGTGCTGCCGGTGTACTTGCCACTTCCTTTCGCAGGTTTGGCAACAATTGCTGTAACATGCGCGCAAAAGAAATCATGGTGCCACTGAATTCCAACGCGAAGGTCAGATGGGACATGTAGCAGGCTTTGTAGTCTCTGTTGGCTTTGGCGTGGACTATATTGTCAATCGTGTTGTTGGCCTGGCGTGGATCAAAAAGTGTTTGAAAAGGCCATGCCTTGATTTTGGGTTTCTGTGGCTGATCCAGTTCCTGAATATTTGTAAAATAGGAGAGCAGGCGGCCTTTTCCTCCCCCCGGCGGGATGGATATCCGCGCCACGCTTGCCGGGAATTCGGTTGGGAACCTGCGTTTTTTGCTGCTCTCCGGACGCGGCTTCCCACCCGCCTTTCTATCGATTTTTGCTTTAAGCGCTTTTGCACGCAGCTGCGCTTGCTCTCGCGCTGTGCCTGTCGCAATGAGCAGTCCTGTAAATTGCGGAATTTCCTTTTGGCTGCCCAAGGTTGCGGGTTCAGCACTGATTTGTGCCTCAAGGTTGGTTTGCTTCCAAACCATCGGTTTAGCGTTCTTTTTTTTATAAAAGGCGGCGGTTGTGTCTACCACGAACCTTGGGTCCTTGGCTTGCCGTTCAGGATCCTGATTTTTGTCCAGCTTGTAAAAGTGCGGCCCAAGTGCCGCAATACGCAGGCCGGGGAATTCGGACCAGTCTGACCACCATGCCCGCCGCGCGTGTTCCAGCCGCTGCACATATTGCACAAGGCCCGTATCGCGCAGATGGGAGTCGAGTGCTCTTAGGGCTGCTTTGACCTTTTTGGCCATGTTGCCTTTTTGGTCCGCAGGGCCGTGAACCACAGAATTCCATTCGCGGACCAATTCGCGGGCCAGTTTTGTTTCATTCATTGCCTCGTGCGAAATTTCGCCGTTGTTTTTGTCGGAGCCAGGCGCAAAGCTGTGCATTTCTCCGAAGAGCTGTTTAAAGTCTTTTGACAACGGCTCTTGATCTTCCGGGCCTTCCCCCTTCCACCAAAGCGCAACCTCATCACCTTTGCCAACCAAGTGCAGGTAATTTGCAATTTCGGCCCGCGCGGCAAAAAGGGTGGCGTTGTCGCTCGACCAGGTCCGCGTTCGCTGCGTATCAAAGCTCTGGTCAATGAACAGCGTATGCATTCCATAGTCTTTGTAGAGATGCTGGGTTTTTGCCATGGCATCGCGGCAGGCGGTTTTATGTGCTGCCGCCAGTGAATTCTGTTCGCCCGAAAATTCAGTTGCGGTAATGTAGTAAACCTTGCCATGCGCATCACGGCGATCGGCTTCGATTTCCAGAAAATCACGCAACGGTTTAAGAACGTCATGCTCTTTTGTGCCAAGGCCCAGCACCAGAATGTCTGACCCGGTAAAAACCGCATGGCGGGCCTCATCAAAACTTTTTTTCTGATCGCTCGCGCCGTAGTAAATGCGTTGATAGTCCTTTGGGGTGATGATCATATTGTCCGGATCATCGACGCGCCCATGCAGGTGATGCACCGATGCGTCGTAGTTTGTTGGAAACGCGCCAAACGAAAACAGATCTGCCAGTGTTTTGCGGCGGCTTGAGCTGCTGCGCACAACGCGGCCCGAGGGGCTTTGGAGGGTGACCGCACGGCCCGGTTCGTAAGACAGCGGGCGGTTCTTGGCCAGTTCATCCTGAAGCAGGAAATCCTCAAAATCCTTGTAGGCATCCAGCGGCGTGGCGCGCGCCTCCTCAAACAGCATCAGTTCCAGTTCCAGATCGTAGTTCAGTGTAAGATATCGCCGGACCCCAAGGCGGCGGCGCAATGCGCGTGCAGCGTCGATGTTGGCAACTTCCGATTTCTCTTTATCTATCGCTTTGATTGCGGCCTGTGTTTTGTCGTCGTTGTTGAGGTTCAGACCGTGGACGAGGGTTGAAATACTGGGGCTCGCCTTGAGGTTTTTGTGTAAATCCCGGCTGTTGAATTGCGTAGCAAAGGCGCGGCGAAAATCCGAGATGTTGCGCGCGAGGCATCTGAAATCATCATCTTCAGTGATCATTGGGCCAAAATGGTAGTGTTCCCATTCGGTCTCGGAAGAAAATGCAGAAACCGGTCTACATTTCTTTAACTGTTTGATTGCTTTGTCCCGGTTGAGCGCGGTTTCCTTAAGCAATTCCGCGGCGTCGTATTCTGGAATGATCACATTGTGCTGCTTGAGCAGCGGGCAAACCTCAGCAAAGTAATCCTCGATAAGTTCAATGAGATGACTGGATTGAAAATCGCCGCAGGACCGCAGTTCTTTGATTTCGCCCACCAATGGGCTGAGTATTTCCCGGAAATCCGATTTTAGGTCGGTATCGGCCCGTTTGTCATTTGGATTATTGGGGTCAGACGGATCCCATTTGGTGTGGGCAATGATGAACGTTTCTAGAGTAAAAAACAATTTCACCCCACGCTCCGCAAAAGCGTCCCACGTGGGTTGCCCAAATTTCAAGGATGTACCCGAGCCGACAAAGGCAACAACTCGGCCAATGTTTAAGGCACGCAGGAGTGTTTGTTGCCCAAACCGTTCAATATCCGAAGATGTCCGTAATGTGCTTATTGGTTTTCGTTAAAGGGAAACATTAAAGGGACTCCGCAAAAATTTGGTTTTGGCAAATAGGAAGAGAAAAACAGTTTGAACTGAATTCATGGTAAAGCGCCCTGCCTAAACCTTGAACCGCCGATGCGTGATGCTTCAAGATAAAGGCGGGACGCCATAACGAATAGAAAAACACGTACTTGTCAATATATCTACGATTTGTTTGCGAGGACTTTCCGGTCGCCTTTGTGTCTTTGCGGGAGCACAGTGGTTTTGGAAATGTCACCTGCGAAATGCACACAGGTCCATGAGGGGCGATGCGGTGTATGAATGGCGGCAAAACAGCTTACGGCCCGCAGATGTGCAGCTTTAGAACGGCTCGATATGATCTGCCGAGAGTGCATAGGCGATGTCCGCCAGCTGTGTCGATGTGGAGGCCGTGCCAAACATTCCGATAACATTGACCGCCTCGAAAAGGCCGCTGTTTTGATAGGGCTTTTCTGTGGTGACAAAGACCAGTTGATTGGCCGGCGGTGGCGGCACGTGTACGCAGGCCCCCACAAATGGCACCAGAATAAAGGCCGTGACCCCCGTGCCGGAATAGTCAATTGGCACGATAAACCCCGGCAAACGGACAATCTCGCCATTCCAGTCGGTGCGCACGCCATGGGAAGGGGGTTGTTGGTCCGCAAGGCTGGGCGGGGCGTCATGATCCAGCAGGCTTTGGATGGCGGGGGGGATCATCGGCTGCCCCTCGGGCACCAGATCGGTCCATTCCAGATCAATGTAGTCTTTGGCAAGGGCCGCCGCAGGCACCAACCCCAACGCCCCAATTGCGGCTAAAACCTCTCTGCGGTTCAGCGGGCTGCTCACCATTCGTAGACCTCAATATGATCCGCGGTCATGGCATACCCGATGTCCGCGATGGATGTGGATTGCAACTCATGGCGCATCCGGCCTGTGACCCAGACCGGGTCCCACATTCTGTCACTGGGCCAGGGCGTTTTACTGTCAACAAACACCAGTTGGTTGGCGGGGGGCGGTGGCGTGTGCACGCAGGCCCCCACATAGGGCACCATGATAAAACTGGTCACGCCTGATGTGGATATGTCGAGCGGCAGCACATAACCGGGCATTCGGATATAGGCCCCATGCAGCGCCATGTTCAGCTTGGTCGCGTTTTCATCAAACTCTGGCAGCCAGCGGTCGTTGACGGTGTCAATCTCACCCTCGCCAATGATTTCACCATAAGGCACACCGGGGGGGATCAGGTCTTCCCATGTGATGGTCTTGGGTGTTTCGGCAAAGCTGCTGCGGGGCAGCGCAGCCATGGCGGTTGCGGTGGCAATCACGCTGCGACGGGATAGTTTTTGCATGTCACACCCTCGGTCTCAAATTTCTGGCTAGATCCGCACCATCATACCATCGGCCAGCGACATACGATAGGCCCGCAGGGCGGGAACCATGCTCACAATTGCGCCAGCGGCCACCACGCCCAGCAGCACCCAAAGTTCCCGCAGGGAGGGGGGATCAATGGGCAACCACAGGCCAAAGGCCGAGTCCAGGATCGGTTGTGCCACCACGAGCCCCAGATAAAGCAGCCCCAGCCCAAGTACGGCACCAATTGCGGCCATCACCGTCGCCTCCAGCACCAGCAGGCTCAGGATCACGCGGGGCCGCGCGCCCATTGCCCGAAAGATTGCCATCTCGCGCCGCCGTTCATTAAGGCTGGAGAAAATCGTGGCCATCATGCCAATCAGGGCCGTGACCACCACCATGCCGGAGACGGCGATCAGCGCGGTTTCTGCGATCCCGACAATCTGCCAGAGTTCCTGCAGGGCCACGCCGGGCAGGATCGCCAAAAGCGGCTCGCTTGGGTATTCGTTGATCGCGCGTTGCAGGCCAAACACCTGTAGCCTGCTTTTGACCCCGACAAGCGCTGCGGTCACCGCCTGTGGTTCCAGCGTCATTTGGCGGATCACCTCCGCCGGGGTGGTTTGCCCGGGGATTTTCGCGCCGGAACGCCAATCGACATGAATGGCCTCAATCGCCTCAAGGCTGACAATCACGGTGCGGTCCACAGGCGTGCCGGTTTTTTCAAGAATGCCAGAAACGCGGAATGGCTGATTGTCGTGTTCGACAAAAGACGCCAGCCCATGGGCCACAACAATCGGATCGCCCACAGAATAGCCCAGCGTGGCCGCCACATCCGCCCCGATCACAGCGTCAAAAATATCATCCATGATCAGGCCGTCCTGCACCGCCAGTGATTGACCCGCACGGTATTTGTAGCGTTCAAAAAAGGCGTCAGACGTGCCCATGACCCGAAATTGCCGGTGGCTGTCGCCCAATGAGATCGGCACGATCCAATCGACCTCTGGTCGGTTGGCAATGTCCAGATAGCTTTCCCAGGTCAGATTGTTGGTGGCATTGCCGATGCGAAACACCGAATAAAGCAGCAGTTGCACAGAGCCGGAGCGCGCGCCCACAATCAGATCCGTGCCCGAAATGGTGTCGGCAAAACTTGCCTTGGCCCCCGTGCGCACCTTTTCAACACCCAGAAACAAGGCAACGGACAAGGCAATGGCAAGAATGGTCATACCAACCGTCAGGGCGCGGGCCATCAATGACCCAAGGGCGAGGCGCAGGATCATGCGGCGGCCCGGCCTGTTTGCACAACGTCTGACATCTGCACGACCCTGTCAAAATGCTCTGCCAGGCGCGCATCATGGCTGACCATCAACAAGGTGCTGTTGAATGTACTGGCCTGTTCAAACAGGAGTTTCAGAAAGGTGGATTGCGTTGCCGCATCCAGGGCCGAGGTCGGTTCATCTGCGATGATCAGGGGCGGTGCGCCGATCAATGCGCGCGCGGCGGCAACACGCTGTTGTTGGCCCACACTCAACGTTCCGGCCTGTGCTGTGAGCGCGTCATCTGGCAACCCGAGGTTTGCACATAATGCGCGCGCCGTTTCTGATGGTGCGGCCACCCTTGCGCGGCGTTGCGGCGCAAACCTTAAAGGTAGCAAGATATTGTCCAGAACACTGGCATAGGGCAGCAGGTTAAACTGCTGAAAGATCAGCCCGATTTGCTCTGCGCGAAAGCTGTCCCGCGTTCCGGCGGACAAGGATGTGATGTCGGTGCCCGCCACGCAAACCCTGCCGGATTGCGCGGTGATTGTGCCGCAGATCAACGACAAAAGTGTCGATTTGCCAGATCCGCTTTCCCCCAGCAGCAAGACCCGTTCCTGTGGTGCGACGCAGAACTCTGTGATGTCGAGCGCAAAGGATGCCCGCCCCGGCCAGCGGTATTTGACATCGCTGAGGGTCAGTATGGCCGGGGCTGCGTTCATGGCGCAATCAATGTTCAGAACATGCCGCGCAGATCAAGGGTTGGTGCATCTCGCGCAACCTCAAACGCGGTGGCCCCTTTGTCAGATATCACCTGAAGCTCCAGCTCCAGCGCGTTGGGGAAGGTATCAAAATAATCAAACGTGATCAGTGTCACTTTTGAGGGGTCCGCACAGTTCAGCAGGTATTCGGCGTGAAATTCGGTGTGCCCCGCGTCGGCTGCATGTTCTTTGTGATCGTCATGGTCGGCGTGGTCATCATGGTCATCGTGTCCTTTGTGATCGTCCTCGGCATGTTCCTCATGCTCATGCGTGTCTTCTTTATGCGATGCATGATCTTCTTCGTCATGGGCGGCCTCGCTTTCCAGCGATGCACTTGCCTGAACCACGCTGCACCCGGCCGCCGCAGGCAGAACAAACAGATCAAGAGGACGCGCCAAGGCGGCGACGGCGGTGTCAACCTTTGCACGGTCCTCCGCACTTTCGGCGGCATATTCAAACCCGACAATATCCGCCCCCGGCGCATGCAGTTCCATGGCAATGGTATCGCCATCAAATGCGATATCCAATTGACCAACCCCATGTTCATGGCTCTCCAACTGCCGGGTTTCCTCGGCTGTGACAGCGCCGGCAGACAAAATGATGAGAGAGGCAAAGGCAAGTTTGGTCATAGCAATAGGTCCTTTTGGGGGTTAGGCCGCGCAGGTCCGACAGCGGCCGTGGATTTCAACAATGTGACGGGACGCCTGAAAGGCCGAATGCGCGGAAATCGCTTTGAGCTTTGGTAAGATCGGCGTGCCGTCGTGTTCTTCAACTGTGCCGCAGTCCTCGCAAACCGCCAGGATCGGCACGGAGGCCTTGTGATCGCAGCGGCACGGCACAAAGGCTTTCATCGATTCCAGCTTATGGGCCAGACCCTGTTCGGTCAGGGCGGCCAGCGTGCGATAAATCGTGGGGGCCGCAAGACCCGGTTCGTCCGGTTTCATTTCGTCCAGGATTGCATAAGCGGTCATCGGTTTGCCGTGCTGTTTCAACACGTTCAAAACATCTGACTGCCGCGTCGCCGCTTGTTTGCGCATTCTGGCATTCCTTTTGAACCGACTCCCTTGTTACTTTATAAAATAATTTTTGCACCAACTGCAATATGGCAAGCGGAACAGCGCCTATGCCCATCTAGTGGGGATATCTCTGGAAGTTTGTGCTTGGTGTCCTTTATCCAGCCGCAACAGTGACTGACATCTTGTCAACTCTTGGGTGAGCGCATCGCGGTTTGGCAGACCGGTCAGGGCGTGAATGCTGGCATTTTGTTCAATCATCGTGCGTGCATCATTGTCCGCCCCGGCTTCGATGTTGAGGCTGATAAAGCCAATGATAAACAGGATCCCGGTCACACCACATATGAAGATCCCCAATGTGGTGTCAGACATGACCTTCGGCGGCACCTCCACAAGTGGGCTAAGCTCAAAGGTGAAGGCAGTCATGCCGACAAAATGCATGGAGCAGATGGACAGCACCATGAACAACGCACCGCCCAGCCAACAATAGGATGTCACCGGGTGAATGAAGCGATGAAAGGACGCGATCCCGAACAGGCAGCCAAAAAGGACCGATGCGTGCACTGTTGTCATGTCCCAGTCCAAAACCCCCGGCAACTGGTAGGCGGTCATCCCGAGGTAATGCATCACCGAAACGGTGGTGCCAAATGCGATACCCCCCAAAGTGAAGTTCACGGGTGAGGACATTTGCCCAAGGGCTGTCATGCTGCCGAGCAGGCCAATCACGGCCACAAAAAGCGTCAGCGTTGTAAGGAAGGGGTCATAGCTGTGCGGGAACCCCGGTTCATAGGCCAGCATCGCAAGGAAATGTGTTGACCAGATGGTTGCCCCACCAATCAGCGCCGCCAGAAACATCTGGAACCGCTTGCGCATGCCAGCCGTGCACATGAGACGGCGGGCGATCAGGGCCGTCAAACATGAGCCGGTCAGGCAAATAAGCGTCGCAAGGGCCAGTAGACCATAGTGATGTTCCTGGGTCAGGCATTCAATTAGGCGGTACATTCGGACTCCTTGCAAAGACCCATGTGACCCTAAAACTGGACCCTTTATGCTCTGTTCATTTCGCCAGAGTTTTTGCAGAGGTTCTTATTTTTCTGGGCAATCCTGGTCTTTTGGCGCTTGCTGATCCAGAAACCGGGATCGCTTTTGCTCAAAAGGCGGCGCTTGATGCGGGCCAGCGCGTGGCGATTTATCCGGCATCACCGGGAGTCAGCAAAACACGCCGAAACCGGAGGGTTGGCTCACACGCTACATGTCTTTCGGCAGGAGCGCTGGAACGTATCCAGCCTCAGGCGGATGAAAAGCAAAACCAGGGGGAAAACGGGCGGTAGAACGTCAAGCGGGGCAGGCGGATTGTGACACAGACAGCCGGGCGTCGCAGGGGCAAGGGCACCTTCGCTGTTTATCCCTGCATCCAGAACCTGCTGATCAGGGGCCACCAAGGGTGGTCCTTTCATGCCGCCGTGGCCGCTACGGAACATGGGTCCGTTCTGACGGCTTTGTGAGTCCACAACATGTAAATTCTGTTGACCTGCGACGTGCTGCGCACCAAATCACCCCCATGGAATTTATCTTTGCATATCTGGCCGGGTTGCTCACGCTCATCAACCCCTGCGTGCTACCGGTTTTGCCGATTGTGCTGGTCAGTGCCCTGAATGCGAGCCGATACGGGCCGGTCGCCCTGGCGGCAGGAATGAGCGTATCTTTTGTTGCCTTTGGCGTACTTGTCACGGCTTTTGGCGGTGCGATTGGTCTCACGCAAGATCGACTGGCCCAGATGGGTGCAGTCATGATGATCCTCTTTGGGGTCGTTCTGGTTGTCCCAATGTTTGCGCGCCGCTTTGAGGTCGCAACCGCAAACCTTGCTGCGGGCGCAGACAATCAAATGATGCAGGTCGATGATTCTGGTCTCAGGGGGCAATTTATCGGCGGGCTGCTGCTGGGCGCTGTCTGGTCGCCATGTATTGGCCCCACATTGGGCGGTGCCATTGCGCTGGCCTCGCAGGGGCAGAACCTTGGGTATGTCACCCTGATCATGGCCTTCTTTGCGCTGGGCGTGTCAACGTTGATCCTGGCCCTTGGCCTTGGCGCGCGTGAAGCCATCCGCAAACGCGCGCAATCCCTTCGGGGTCTTGCTGAAAAATCCAAACCGATCCTGGGTGTGACATTTATCGCCGTTGGGCTGATGCTCTTTTTCCAGTTTCATCACATCATCGAAGGCTGGGCGCTGGACGTCATGCCAATCTGGCTACAGGACCTTTCTGTCGCCCTCTAATCCAAGGAGACTCCACATGGACCGTCGTACTTTTCTCGCTGCTGCCTCTGCTGTACCCCTGTTGCCCGTCAGCGCATTCGCTGCGGGTTTTGTGGATTACACACCGGGTATGATCGACGCGGCCCTTGCAGAGGGGAAAACGCTCCTGGTGGATTATTCTGCAACCTGGTGCAGCACCTGCAAGCGTCAGGAACGCGTGATCAATGCGCTGCGCGGGGAAAACCCGGCATATGATTCCGCCATGACCTTCGTGAAGGTCGATTGGGACACGTACAAAGACGCCGACGTCACAGTGGCCCGTAACATCCCCCGGCGCTCTACTTTGATCGTGTTGCGGGGCAAAGACGAATTGGGCCGTATTGTCGCCGGAACGGCTCAGGGGCAAATCAAGGCATTGATGGATCTGGGCCTCTAGGTGTTGGGAGGTGCAGCGCAGGGTCGTGCGCTGCAAGAGCGGGTCGCATAGACGACAGGCGGTTGCTGACCCAATCGCCTGATCTTGTGCATTTGACCAGAACAAAGCCGCTGTAAGTGCGGATCAATGGGTCCTGACCTTAGATGATTGCGCGGAGCGACGTGGCCCCATCGTCAGCCGCGATATTGCGCGCAATGACCTTTTCAAGAAAGATTTTCTCAACGTCTTCTGTACCAAAATCACCCTTAACGGTGAAGTCATCAACAAAATCCCACGCGAACGCCTGATCCTTATCATCCTGCCGGGGAGAAGAACTGAACATCACCACCACAGTCGACCGCAGATCTTGCGTTTCCCGAATTTTGGCAAATTGTTCTAAAAACTCAAAACCGTTCACACGCGGCATGTTGATATCCAGAAAGATAATTGCGGGTGGATATCCGTCCTCCGGGCCTGTTTCCTGAATTTCAAGATACTCAAGGGCATTCTGACCATCTGAGGCCTCTGTTATCTCCATTTCAAACGAACACGCCTTGAGCCACCGTTTCAGCAGATACCGGTCAAATTCATTGTCATCCACGATTAATGTATTGAGTTTCATCCTGCCTTCTCCATTGGTATTTCGCTCTGGGGCAGCGTCACGACGAACATTGTGCCCAACCCTGCACGGTGCACGGCAACCTGTCCCCGCAACGCCTCAACGTGCTTCTTTACAATTGCGAGGCCCAATCCTGTGCCCTCGCTGTCTTCGTGAAAGCGGGAAAAACTATCAAAAATCCTTTCCGTGGCATGTGCTGGCACCCCGCATCCATTGTCTTCGACCGTCAATTGTACCTTGCCATCCGCGCTATAGCCCGAAGAAACCCGCACCAGCTTTTCCGTCTTTTCCGGGTCGTGATATTTGACCCCGTTTGAAATAAGATTTTCCAATATCTGGCCAATGCGGGCGCCTTGCGCAAAAACATCGCGAACCCTCAGGTCCGTTTGAACACGGACACCAGAGGACCTGATTTGGTGGCGCAGACCTGCACGTATGCCCTCAATTGTCTTGTGCAAATCAATGGCCTCAACCGGCGTGTCCAGATTGTCAGCGCGCGCCAATGACAGAAAGGAAAGTACGGTCTTCTCAAGTTGCGCCATCAGGGTTTCGATTTTGCCCGCGTTGGATATTGCGACGTCATTATCGCCGGCTTTGATGTCCATTGAGATAAACTTTGCCAGCCCTTTCGCGGTCGACAGGGGGCCTTTCAAATCGTGCGAGGCGCGATACGAAAACTGCATCAGCTCTTCGTTGGCCTCGTTTAACTCAGCGGTTTGCTCAAAGAATTTCGTAATGTCCGTGGCGATGATTGTCGCACCGCCCAGACTGCCATCCTTGTATGTCCAAGGCGATGTGCGGGCCGAGAACACACGTGCCTTTCCGTCCGGTCCGACCTGATGCACAACGCCCTCTTTTGTGGTTTTTTGGCTTAGGCAATCGTCAAGAAATGCACTGATGTGATCCAGATCAGCATGCACATCGTCAAAAACACGATCCGATGTGAGGGTCGGATCACCAAAATACGCTTTCCAAAGCGGGCTGCTGCTGATCACGCGTTTGCGGCTATCCACCATCAGCATAGGGTTGGGAAAGCTCGTCGAAAGCGCTCGAATGGGGGCCACAAAGGTTTTGGCATCTTTGTAGTCGATGTCCCGTTTCACGATGGTGGTATTGTCAATCAAGCGGGATACGCTGACGATTCTGACAACTTTTCCATCCTCAAAAATCGGGGCTTTGATGGTGTGATAAAACCGGCAGTCCCCTTTCGCGTCCGTGACAGCCTCTTGAGGAATGTCCAGCGGCTGACCGGATTGGACAACCGCCAGATCGTCTTTCACATATTGCAGGGTATCATCCGGGTCGCTGTGCGGCGCGTCGATCATTTCTTTTAACTGGTTCTGGGTCATACCATAATAACCAAGAAAGCTGTGATTGGCCCACAACAGGTGTGAATCCGGCCCCTTTATCAACACAAGCTCCGGCATTGCATTCAACGCCGCCTCAAACCATTCGGGGTCGTATTTTTGGATCATTCTGACGATCCTTTGTTGGGTTCAGGTCAATCGACAGACCCTCAGCACATCCAGCTTAGACGTTTGAAATGACCAACCGCTTAATTGCGAAACACGGGTATGAACTGGTGATGTTTTCGCCGCTCAAAGGTGTCAACCACATGCATTCTGACCCTAGACGCCAATTTTCGTCAGCGTTACGTTGGTGATATATGTTTAAACTGGAGCGAAATCCGTTCAATCTGCAACGCAGAGCATCACTTGACGCGTTGAAATCTTTGATTTCAGGCAGCGTCTAGTGCTTCAGATCTACGGATTTCTGCTTTAGCGCCAAAGCATACGAGTTCTGGCATCCGTTGCCTTTTATGAAAGAGGTCAGTCCATCATGAGCAAACCTGCCCCCCCCAAGCGTCCGATTGTATCCTCCCGCCATCTGGCCGACGGGGAAAACTGGGAAACCTCCGAAATCGAATACGGCATGATCATCGCCTACAACGCCTTTTCACGCTGGATGACACGCTGCATGTCGGCGGCGGGCAATACCGATCTGACCCCGCTTGAAATCCTTGTGTTGCACAACACCAATCACCGGGGCCGCGACAAGCGCCTGACCGATATATGTTTTCTGCTCAATATCGAAGACACACACACCGTGAACTATGCCTTGCGCAAGCTCTTGAAGATGGAACTGCTGTCTTCCGAAAAACGCGGCAAGGAGGTGTTTTACCGCGCCTCTGACAAAGGGGCTGCACTCTGTGAAACCTACCGCGACGTGCGCGAACGGTGTTTTCTGGACGGGCTATCCCGGCTGGATATGTCGGGCGATGAAATGCGTGACATCGCGGCGGCCTTGCGCACGCTGTCGGGGCAATATGATCAGGCCAGTCGCGCGGCGGCCTCGCTTTAGCGCGGGCCCCACACCCCGTCACATATCAAAAAAGATCGTTTCCTGTGGTCCCTGCAGGTGAATATCAAACCGATAGACACCGGCAGAGATTTCTGTGGCCAGCAAGGTCGGAATACGGTTCTGATGCTCGATGCGCGTCAGGATCGGGTCGCTGGCATTGGCCTCTGCCTCATCGGCAAAATAAATCCGCGTGTGCAGGCCAATGTTAATCCCCCGCGCCACGATCCAGACCGTGATATGGGGGGCTTGCATGCGTCCGTCGGGAAAAGGCACCGCGCCGGGTTTGACCGTGTCAAAGACAAACTCGCCCGTGTCCATATCACCCGATGACCGCCCCCAGCCGGTAAAATTCGGGTCCGCATCCCCGCGGGTTTCATTGGCCGAGGCAAACAGACCTGCCGCATCGGGCTGCCAAATCTCGATCATCGCATCCCGCAGCGGCGTGCCGGTGCCGTCGTACACCGCCCCTTTCACGATGATCTCCTGCCCCTGTACCGGGCCGGTTTTCATCACCTGCCCAAGGTCACCGCCATAGGCATCAATCCCGGTAAAGTTGGGGGTGCAACCGATATGCACATAGGGGCCAGCGGTCTGGCTGGGGCTTTCGCGCAAATAATCGCGTTTTTGTACCATGATCAAAGCCCCTCTGGTCGGTTTTCAAAACAGGTCTGGCGACGCCCGCGCAACACAATGTCGAACTTGAACGCACGGCTGTCCATCGGCACGGTGCGGTGCATGTCGAGCGGGGCGGTCAGGGCATCGACGGCCTCTTGCGATTTCAACACACCAACAATGGGGCACAGTTTGATATGCGGATCACCCTCAAAATACATCTGCGTGATCAGACGCTGCGCAAACCCATGGCCAAAGACGGAAAAATGAATATGCGCCGGGCGCCAGTCGTTCATGCCATTGGGCCAGGGGTAGGGGCCGGGCTGAATGGTGCGCATCTCGTATGACCCATCCTCGGCCGTAATCGTGCGCCCACAGCCGCCAAAGTTGGGGTCGAGCGCCGCCTGATAGCTTTCTTTCTTGTGGCGATACCGCCCGCCTGCATTGGCCTGCCAAAATTCCAGCAGCGCCCCGGGCACGCCCCGGCCCATTTCATCAACCACCCGACCATGTACAATAATGCGCGGGCCAATTGCGCTTTGGCCCGGTTGGGCGTGGTTCAGGATCAGATCATTGTCCAGCTCGCCAATAAGGTCGTGACCAAAGAGGGGCGAGGTTTCTTCGCTCAGCGTTGTTGGAAACGACAGCAGCGCGGCCTGCGGGCTACGCTTGACGCTGGTTTTATAGGGCGGGGTCAGCGCCTCTGGTTGCCACCCCCTGTCACGCGGCACAAAGCCGCCGGTCTGTTTGATCAGGCTCATACGTCGATCCCCAATTCCTTATAGGTTTCTTTGGCCAGCTTGATCGCGTGGTTGGCCTTTGGCACCCCGGCGTAGACGGCGACATGCAAAAACGCCTGCAAAACATCATCGGGGCTGGCGCCTGTGTTGCGGCTGGCGCGGATATGCATGGGGATTTCATCAAAATTTCCGGTGGCGGCCAACAAGGACAAGGTCAGCATTGACCGCTCACGCCGCGTAATTGTGTCATCCGCCCAAAGGGTGCCCCAGGCCCCTTCGGTGATCAGCGTCTGAAAAGGCGCATCAAAACGCGATGTGCCTGCCTCTGCCTTGTCCACATGCGCATCCCCCAGCACCTCGCGGCGGGTTTTCATACCGGCGTCATATCGTTCTGACATTTGCTGTCTCCTTTTGGGCCACTGCACACATCAGTAGGGCAGGCCCACATAATTTTCCGCCATCGCCAGCTGCGCGGCCTTGTTTGAGCGCAGAAATTCAAGTTCTGCGATTTGTATCTTGAGATCAAATTCGGATTGATCGGGATAACGATGCAAGAGCGAAGAAAACCACCACGAAAACCGCTCCACCTTCCACACCCGCTTCAGCGCGTTCTCGGAATAGCTGTCGATGCCTCGGCTGGACCCATTTTCATAAAAATCCCGTAATCCGTTATAGAGGTAATGCACGTCTGACGCGGCAGTGTTGAGCCCCTTGGCCCCGGTGGGCGGCACGATATGGGCCGCATCCCCGCACAAAAACAGCCGCCCCCAGCGCATGGGTTCGGTGACAAAAGACCGCAGCGGCGCGATGGATTTTTCGATCGACGGGCCGGTCACCAACTGGTCGGCCTGCGCTGCCGGGATGCGGCGTTTCAGCTCTTCCCAAAACGCCCGGTCGGTCCAGTCGCCGGGGCTGTCGCTGAGCGAACACTGGACGTAATAGCGGCTGAGTTTGTCATTGCGCATCGAACACAGCGCAAAGCCGCGTGGGGAATTGGCATAGATCAGCTCGTGATTGACCGGGGGCGTTTCGCTTAGCACACCCAGCCAGCCAAAGGGATAGATTTTCTCATATTCCCGCCGCACGTCCAGCGGGATCGCCTGGCGGCTGATCCCGTGAAACCCGTCACATCCGGCAATAAAATCGCAATCAATCCGCCGCGCCGCGCCACCCACTCTGTAGCTGACATGCGGTGCTGCGCTGTCGGCATTGTGGATCACAACATCCTCGACGTTGAACTCTGTCTTGCCCCCGGCGGCCTCGCGCGCGGCGTATAGGTCGCGGGTTACTTCGGTCTGGCCATAGACCATCACGGACGTGCCGGTGAGCTCGGCAAAATCCACGCGAAACATCTCATCGCCGTAGGAAATCTGCGTGCCATCGTGGGTAAACCCCTCAGCATGCATGCGTTCCGCACAACCGGCTTCTTCCATCAAACGGATCAGGCCCTGCTCCAACACACCCGCGCGAATGCGGCCTAGAACATACTCCTTGGTTTTGCGCTCGAGCACGACACTGTCGATGCCACGCCGGTGCAACAACTGTGACAGCAAAAGCCCTGCTGGCCCGCCCCCGATGATTGCAACTTGTGTGCGCATGATGCCCTCAAAATCCTATTGGCAAAGCCTATCCCATTTCAATTGTATGAAAAATCACAAATTTCGCCCACCTGCGCCGATTTGGCTGGTGACGGTTTTTTGACATTCCAGGGCATGCTGAACTGATTTTTTCTGACCGCCCTCACACAGTTGAAAGGAGGCATGCACTGTCCTTCCCTGTGCCGGGTGACGTTGACCGGCTTTCTTGCAAACGCTGACGTTGTTCGCGTCCAAAGGCCACCAACAGGCCCTCGGCGGTGATCCGCAAAATACGTCGGCAACCGCTTTTCGCGACTGGGTTGTTGCGGTAGAGTACTGACAAAATCCGAACAACGGGGCAGGCGGTATGAACACGACACGCAGAGCATTTTCATTGGGTCTTGGGGCCATTGGCCTTGCGGCCTGCACCACGGGCGGCGGCACTCTTGGCCCGGCGGCGGACACCGGATTGCCCGCTGATCTGCGCCCCCAGCCAAATGCGGGGTATGACGCCTGGGTCAGCGCGTTCAAAGCCCGCGCGCCGGGCAAGGGGATCTCGCAAAACACGCTGAATGCGGCGTTTCGGGGCGCGGGCTATCTGCCGGGCGTGGTGAAGCGTGACCGAAACCAAACGGAATTTACCCGCACATTAGAAGACTACCTTGCCATCGCCGCCTCTGACGAACGGGTGGCAAAGGGGCGCGCGGCCTTTTCACGGCACCGCAACACCCTTGCCGCGGTAGAACAACGCTACGGCGTGCCTGCTGAGATCGTGACAGCGATCTGGGGGCTGGAGAGTTTTTACGGCGAGCGGCGCGGCAATGTGCCTGTGGTCTCGTCAACCTCGACCCTGGCCTATGATGGTCGGCGCGGTGTGTTTTTTGAAAAACAACTGGTCGCGGCCCTTAAGATTATCCAAAACGGGGACACATCTGCGGCCAACATGACCGGATCATGGGCAGGCGCGATGGGGCATACCCAGTTTATCCCAACCTCTTATCAGGCCTTTGCGGTGGATTTCACCGGCGATGGGCGGCGCGACATCTGGTCGGGCGATCCATCAGATTCGCTTGCCTCGACAGCGGCATATCTGGCGCGCAGTGGCTGGACCACCGGCAAACGCTGGGGCGGAGAGGTGGGTAATGGCGCACCGGCAGGGCGCGCGCTGCAACCGCAACCCGGTGGGCCAACCTTCAACGTGACCTCCAACTTCAACGTGATCAAACGCTACAACAACTCTGACAGCTACGCGATTGGGGTGGGCCATTTGGCGGACCGTATCGGCGGCGGCGGCCCGATCCGGGCATCCTTTCCGCCGGACAAATACGGTTTGCGCAAGGACGACCGCAAAAAGCTGCAAACACGCCTGACGGCCCTTGGGTTTGACACCGGAGGGGCCGACGGG
Organism: uncultured Sulfitobacter sp.; assembly: GCA_937928635.1. Classification (GTDB taxonomy): domain Bacteria; phylum Pseudomonadota; class Alphaproteobacteria; order Rhodobacterales; family Rhodobacteraceae; genus Sulfitobacter. Next base: position 65,703 of record CALFWM010000020.1, read on the forward strand.
GTGCTTGGCCCCAAAAGCAAGACGGCGATCAGCGCCTATCAGTCCAGCGTTGGCTTGCCCGCGACCGGCGAACCCTCTGTGGCCTTGCTGGCGCGTGTCAGCTGAAAATCCCTCCGGTCGGGCCGTGCGAGCTGTCAAACACCGGTTGACTGCTGTTATTTTGAGCAAACTGTGCCAATCCCCCCGAAGGATGCCTGCAGTGTTTTCGATTTAAGCTGAAATATCTTGCATCACTTAACGTGTTGAAATCACTTATTCCGGGCGGCGTTGCCTGTGTCTGGTGCGTCGAAAAATGCGTTAATCTGTTAAAATTCGTTAATTTCTCTTTGACCGCGTTTTTCTGGTGTGCCACTATTTGACGGCACCACTACAGGTGGACGAACTGCCCGTCTGCCTTACGAAATGTTGTGGTGTTTGGGACTGGGGATTTGTAGCGGTTGTTGAGTGATATGCGTGGATTGGGCCTGCTGGTTCGCCATCGCCCTGTCTGCTGTGAGGTCACAGCAAGGGGGAACACGCCTGTTAAGCGCGAGGCCGGATGTATCTGCCACTCTCAACCTAAGAAAACAAAGCGTGAAAGCACGCTGATTTGAGACATCAGGGCACACATGGCGTGCCCGGGACGAGAAGTAAGGAAGAGACAATGATCAATCCGTCACACCCTGGACCTGTGCAATCTGCCCGCAGGCCAAGTGTTGCCTTGCCCCTGATCGTGGGGACAGGCGCTTTTGCAATCGGCGCGGCACTGACGTTTGGCTACATCCAGTGGAAATCACAACAACAGCAGCTCGAACTGATGGCGCAGATGGTGCAGAATTTGCAGCAGCCCGCCCCGGTGGCCGCACAACAGCCGGCCTCTGTTCGGGAACCAACACCGCAGTTTTTTGAGCAGGATGTGACAACGCGCAACGCGCCGGTCGATTTGCTGAGCGTTGCCCCCGTTGATCTGCTGATCCCTGCGCAACCCGCTGTCGCGCCTGCTGCTCCGACGCCAACACCAGCACCGGCAGACGTTGTTGCGGTCTCCGCACCGGCCGCCGCCGCCGCGGCACCGGCAGCAGATGACAACGCGCCCAAATCTACTGCGGATAAAATCCGTGCCCTTGTCGCCCGCTCCAATGATCCGTTGGTTTCCGCTGTATTGGCCCAAGATGCCGCCCGTCGGGAAACCATGTCGGTGGCCATTCAGGGGGTGAATGAACTGGTCGAGGCCGCTTTGGCGGGCAACTATACCCTCAGTGCGATAGAGGGCGGCGGTGGCGTGCGCATGACATTCCCGGGCCGCGAAGAGGATCAGGCGCAATTGGAGCGCTTGCTGTCCTCCGCAGCGGATGCAGGCATGATCGCGTTCAACGCCTCTGTCAAAGGCAGCGATGGCAGCTTTGATGGCAAGATCATTCTGTTCGATCTGATTGAACGCGCGCTGGTGCACGGCACGCCAGAGGAACGCCATACGGGTGCGCAAATCAAAGAAGACGCGCTGGCCCTGCTGGGGACGAGCAACAGTGCAATTGCCGAAGCGGCCCCCGCAAATGCCTCGGGCCAGCGGGTCTATAAAGTGGAGGCTGGCGACAGCCTGGCCTACATCGCGCTGCAATTTTACGGCAATACCAACGCCTATTTGCGCATCTTCGAGGCCAACCGCGACAAGTTGAGCAGCCCCGAGAAAATCCAGATCGGGCAGGAGCTGATCATTCCCAGCGCCTAAACCGGTCCTGCAAGACCAGGCGTTTCACGATCCACACACCGCCTCTGCCTGCCATAAATGGTGTGGCTGGCAGAGGCTCCATCGTCACATGGAGACCACGAAAGTCATAAGACAAGCGGTGCGAGTTTAACTTGAAACGCTCTAATGGCAAAACGCTTTAGAATTTGACCTTATCGCCGCCTTTCAGGTCAAGAATTTCACGCGCCTCATCGGGGGTGGCAACTTGTGCGCCCAAATCTTCAACGATGCGGCGGATTTTGGCAACCTGCTGTGCGTTGCTTTCGGCCAGTTGGCCACGGCGGATCAACAGGCTGTCCTCCAGCCCGACCCGCACATTGCCACCCATCTGACTGGCCGTGGTGGCCAGCCCCATCTGCGCCCCACCGGCCCCCAAAACGGACCAGCGATAATCATCTCCAAACAGACGGTCTGCCGTGCGTTTCATGAAGACCAGATTATCGACCTCAGGCCCGATCCCACCCAGAATGCCAAAGATAAACTGGATAAACACAGGTGCCTTAAACAGCCCAATGTCCATACAGAATTTCAGATTATAGAGATGCCCGACATCGTAGCATTCATGCTCAAACTTGATGTCATGGGGGGCGAGGGTTTCGGCGGCCTCTTTGATGTCACGAAAGGTGTTGCGAAAAATATTGCCGTCTGATCCCGCGACATAATCCTTTTCCCAATCGAACTTCCATTCATCATAGCGCCCGGACAGCGGGTGGAACGAGAAATTCATCGACCCCATGTTCATCGAACACATTTCTGGCGAAAACGTTTTGGCCGGGGTGATGCGATCCTGAATCGACAGGGTCAGCGACCCGCCGGTTGAAATATTCACCACCGCGTCGCTCGCCTGTTTGATGCGCGGCAGGAACGGCGCAAAATCGTCGGGGTTGACCGAAGGCGCGCCGGTTTCATTGTCCCGCGCATGCAGGTGCAGGATGGAGGCCCCGGCCTCTGCCGCCTCAATCGCCTGACGCGCGATGTCGTCATAGGTATAGGGCAGGGCGTCCGACATGGTCGGCGTGTGGATCGCACCCGTCACGGCACAGGTGATCACGGTCTTTTGCTGTTTGGCCATGTCTCAGCCCTCCTTCTTATCTGTGTGAACGCGGTAGCTGAGCGGAAACAGTTCCAGATCATACCGCGCGCGGATCAGGCCCCAGACGCCTTTGGGTGCTTTCAGCATAATCACAATGGCCACGGCCCCGAGGATCAGCAGATAGACAGACCCCAGATCAGCCAGCGTTTCGCGCAGCGCAAAGAATATCAGCGTGCCGATGATGGGCCCCTCAAGCGTGCCAATGCCGCCAATAACCACAATAAAAATCACAAACGCGGTCCAGTCATTGACGGAGAATGCAGCATCCGGTGAGATCCGCAGCTTTTGCAAAAAGATCAGCGCACCGACCATCGACGTCAGGCCGGCGGTCACGATGTAGACCACAAACTTGGTGCGCCAGATGTCGATCCCCAGTGACCCGGCGGCCAGTTCATTATCGCGGATTGCCGTCAGCGCCAGCCCCTGACGTGAGCGCAGGAACAGGTAGACCGCTGCGATTACGACCACCGCTATGCCAAGGGCGAGCCAATAGCTTAACGCCTCGCGCGCGGCACGCCCATTAGCCATGGAGCGCACGATATTCACCGGCAAGGATGATCCAGACCCGCCCCCGAGCGAGGAGACTTGTGCAAAGGTCAGGCGGAACACCTCGGCCATAACCCAGGTGCCGATCGCAAAATAGGCCCCCCGCAGTCGGAAAATCAGCACCGCCACAGGCACGGCGATCAGCGCGCCCAACACGGCTGCACCGCCAATGGCCACCACGGGGCTAAGCCCGCCAAAAATGGTCAGCGCAAACAACATATAGCCGCCAAAGCCCACAAAGGCCTGCTGCCCCACAGACACCAACCCGGCGTATCCCGCCATCAGGTTCCAGAGGCTCGCCAGCGCCAGATAGAGGAAAATCTCGCTCATCAGACGCATATCCGCGCGGCCCGCCCAATAGGGGCCAAGCGCCAGCACGACCAGCCCGATCAGACCCAGCACGGCGGCAATACGGGCGGCGTTGGAGGCGCGTGTTACTCTCATCCGCTGACCCTCGGGAACAACCCTTGCGGGCGCACGGCCAGTACCACCAGAAACGCGATATGCCCGGCCAAAATTTGATAGCCGGGGTCAATCTTAGCCCCCAGCGTTTGGGACACACCCAAAATGACACCCCCGGCCAGCGTCCCCCACAGGTTGCCAAGGCCCCCGATGATCACCGCCTCAAAGCCATAGATCAGTCGCCCGGCCCCGGCAGCAGGGTCAAAACTGGTACGGATGCCCAGGAAGATGCCTGCTATCGCGGTCACCGCCAGGGCCAGCCCCATGGCGAGGCCAAAGACGTGGCGGCGGTTCAGGCCCATCAGTTGCGCGATCTCCTGATTGTCAGACACGGCGCGAAAGGCGCGACCCAAAGCAGTGTTGTAAAACATCCATTGCAGGGCGGCGATTACACCGACTGCAATGGCAAAGGTCAGCAACGGTAGCACGCCCAACTGCAAGCCGCCCACCGACACGCTGGCCGTTTCAATGGCGCCTGCGTTCATCTTTTGCGGATCAGCGGTAAACCCCTCAAGCAGCGCGTTCTGGATGATCACCGACAGGCCGAATGTGACCAGCAAGGGGGGCAACAGATCATCCCCCAGCGTCTGGTTCAGAATACCCCGTTGCAACACGTAACCGAGGACCGCCATCACCGGCACCGCCACGATCAACGCGACCAGCGGATGCATCCCCGTGGCCGTCACCACGACCAGACCCAGATAAGAGCCCAGCACAATCAAATCCCCATGGGCGATGTTCACCAACCGCATGATCCCGAAAATCAGCGACAGCCCAGCCGCAAACAGCGCATAAAGCCCGCCTAGTAATGTGCCTTGCACAACGGCATTTACCCAATCCATAAACCACCCCCCGGAAAGCGCGTATCAGCAGAAAAACCGACGCAATACCGACGTAATACCGACGTGAAACCGATGTCTGTTTTGCTTCTCATGACCCCACCCCGAAATAGGCCGCCGAAATCGCCTCCCGGCTCACCCCTTGGGATGCTCCCTCCAATGCGACGCGCCCCTCTTGCAGGCAGTAAAGCCGATCCGAAACTGACAATGCCTTCGAGATGTCCTGCTCAACAATCATCGCGGACATGCCGCTGCCCACGATGCCGGGCAGGGCGTCGTATATGGATTTGATGATCACCGGGGCGAGGCCCAGGCTGATTTCGTCAAACAGGATCAGATCCGGGTTCGCCATCAGTGCGCGCCCTATCGCCACCATTTGTTGCTGGCCCCCAGAAAGCGATGTCGAGGCCACCGCGCGGCGCTCTTCAAGGATCGGAAACAGGTCAAACACGGCCTGCAAGGACCACGGCCCCTTGCGCCCCATCCGCTCGCCGATCAGCAGGTTTTCCTCAACCGACAGGGAGGGAAACAGCTGTCGCCCTTCCGGGACCAGCGCAATACCAAGCCCCGCAACCTGATCCGCACGCAGTGCGCCAATTGGTTGATTTATATAGGTAATCTGGTTCGGTGCATTCTGGCTCAAGCCGGAAATCGACCGCATCAGCGTCGTTTTACCCGCACCATTTGCCCCAATAATGGCGAGCACTTCGCCCTGCATCAGGGTCATATCGACGCCGTAAAGCGCCTGAAAATCACCGTAGTGTGCATCAAGTGCGCTGAGGGAAAGCAAGGGATCAGGCATCAGCTTCGATCCCCAGATATATTTCCTGTACCTCGGGGCTGGCCATGATCGCGGCGGGTTCCCCTTCGGCAATCTTGCGGCCAAAGTCGATGACAATCAGGCGGTCCACAACGGCCAGCAAGGCATGCACCACATGTTCAATCCAGATGATCGACACACCGGTGGCATGGATGTCTTTGATGGTCTGGATCAGGCTCACACATTCGGCCTCGGTGAGGCCACCGGCGATTTCATCCAGCATCAGCAGTTTCGGGTTGGCACAAAGCGCGCGGGTCAGCTCCAGCCGTTTGCGATCAAGCAGGGTTAGGCTTCCAGCGGTCTTGTTGGCCTTGTCGAGCAGCGCGGTCTGCTCCAGCACCTCCAGGCATTTTCCCTCGGCCACCCGCCCGCGCAGACCCGCTGCTTGGGTGGCGGCAATCATGGCGTTCTCAAACACGCTGAGGCCCGAAAACGGCTGTGGCACCTGAAAACTGCGCGCCATGCCCGCGCGGCACCGTTTGGCGGCGGCATGGCGTGTGACGTCCTGACCCTGAAACAGAATGCGCCCCCCGTCAGAGGGCAGGGTGCCCGTGATCAGGTTGAACATGGTCGTTTTGCCTGCACCGTTTGGGCCGATGATCCCCAACGCCTCACCAGCGGCCAAATCATAGGTCAGGTCATCCGCGACCGTGATCGCGCCGAAGGCTTTGGATAAGCCATCAAGTTGCAGGATTGCCGTCATGTGACCTCGCGGGCGGGGGGAGTGTGCGGCATCAGGCGCTTTGCCTGATGCCGCCAGGGGTTTTAGCCAAGCAGTTTCAGCTCACCCGTGGTCGGGATGCTGGGCTGCTGCGCGTTGGCCACGATTTTCAGGTCTAGCGTGTCACCGTCGCGCTGCCATTGCCCGCCCACAAGCGGGGTTTTGGAGACATTGGGCACAGGGCCGGTTGACCAGTTCACATTGCCCACAATCGTGTCCAGATTGGTGGCGGCGATGGCGGCGGTGATCGCCTCTGGATCGTCTAGATCTTCTGCGCGGGTGATGACGTCTGCGGCCACCTCAAAGAGCGCGTGTTTGAACCCGATGGGCTGGGTCCAGGGGCGCCCGGTTGCGGTGGTGTATCCATCTGCAAGATCCTTGGCAGAGGCCTGTGTGAGGGAGGAATTGAACGGGTGGTTCGGAGACCACCAGACCTCTGATGTCAGGCCATCACCCCGCGCGCCAAGGCTTTCCACCACGGAGGGGAACAGGATTGCCTTGCCGATGGTCGCAACCTTTGGGGTGAACCCCTGTTGCGCGGCCTGCGCCCAGAAGGTGGCAAAATCCGGTGGGATCATCACGCCGGTCACAATCTCACAACCCGCGTCGCGGAAGGCCGCGATCTGGTTGGAAAAATCATCCGACAGAGGCTGATACCGGCCCGGATCGGTCAGCTCAAAACCTGCACCGGCAAGGGCGGGCGGCAGGCCCAGCTTGGCATCCCCCCAGGCATTGCCGTCCGCGTCATTGGGGAACAATCCACCAACCTTTTTGGCCGCGCCGCTTTGTCCCCATATGTCGAGGAAAACGCCAATCACATCCTCAAGCCCCCAGAAGAAGTGATAGGTGCTTTGGAACCCCTCCGCCGGGTTGCCGCCCCGGCCAAAGAAATAGGGTTGCCAGGGGGCATCCGTGGTGATGCAGGGCACCTCGTTGATTTCGCACTGATCCGCCACCGGGTTGGTGGTGTCAGGCGTGGCGGCTGCCAGCATGATGTCGACCTCTTCGCCCAGGATCAGGTCGGCGGCCACTTCGGCGGCGCGGTTGGGGTTGGACTGGCTGTCACGATAGTGAATTTCGACGTTCCAGCCCGACCCGTTGTTTTGCAAACCCCCGGCAAAGGTCTGTTTGATGTTTTCGATGATATAATCATCCGCCTCGGCAAATCCGGCCAGCGGCCCGGTCTTGGGGCTGACAAACCCCAGCTTGAGCGTCTTGTTTTGGGCGTAGGCCCGCGTGCTTGTCAGGATCGCGGGTGTCGCGAGCATCGCCGCTGAACCTGCCATAAATCTGCGCCGCGTGGGCGCTGTGATCAGTTTACGTGTCATGTCTTTCCTCCCAGAAATGGCCCGTTTACCGGACCTTGATGTGCCTACTTTGGCAGAATTCTCTCCAGCTGTCTCAGATGCTGCGCCACGCGTTCTTTGGTGGCGGCCAGATCCCCGTCTTGCCAATCGCGCAGGCCGGCATTTGCCGCCATCCCACGGCGGCCCTGATCCAGCAGGGATTGCAAATGCGGCGATGGCGCCGCGCTGGTTTCAAGATCAAACAGCACCTGATTGTGAATGTCCTGCGTCAGCTCGATCCCGACCAAATCCGCGTTTTCCAACGGGCCCAAAACGGCCAGACGCCGCCCAAAGCTGGCTTTGACCACGTCATCGACCGCCTTGGCGGAGCAAATGCCGTTTTCAACAAGACTGATCGCTTCGCGCCACAAGGCATGCTGCAACCGGTTGCCGATAAACCCGGGCACGTCCTTTTCGACCATCACAGGGGTCTTGCCCGCCGCGGCCAACAAATCATGCATGGTCTGGGCCAGCGCCGGGTCGGTCCATTCGGTTTTGATCACCTCGACCAGTGGGATCATATGCGGCGGGTTCCACCAGTGGGTTCCCAAGGCGCGGTGGCGGGTTTTGAGGCCGCCCATGATCTTGCTGATCTGAATGACAGATGTGTTGGAGGCCAGGATCGCGCCCGAAGGCGCATGTTCCTCAATCTCGGCAAACAGACTTTGCTTGAGGGCCAGTTTTTCGGGGGCGGCTTCAAATACAACATCTGCGGCATCAACGGCGCCTGCGATGGTGGGTGACAGATGGATGTTTGCGACGGCTGTTTTGATCTCAACCGCATCCGCCCCCAGCAGCTTAAGGCTTTCCGCAACGCGATCCGGAACGGAGGAAAGGGCCTCCGCAACAGGGTCGGTGACCCAGACCTTGTGCCCGGCGCGCGCGAACGTCAGCGCAATGCCATGGCCCATCAGGCCGCCGCCTATGACTGTAATGGTGCTCATCCTGCGGTATATCCACCATCAGCATATAGGATGTGCCCGGTGTAAAAATCGGACGCCTTGGAGGCCAGAAACAACAGGGGTCCGGCGAGGTCTTCGGGTTCGCCCAAACGCCCCTTGGGGACGCGCGACAGGAACCCGTTGCGCACGGTTTTTGCCTGTTCTGTGTCCTCAAACATCCACGCGGTGAGGGGGGAGCGGAACACGGTTGGCGCGATGGCATTCACGGTGATACCGGTCGGGCCAAGCTCACAGCCCAATGATTTTGTCATGCCGTCCACTGCCGCCTTGGAGGCGCAATAGGCCGTGTAGCCCGCCGGATGCCCCAGCAGCCCGCGCGCGGAGGACACGAGCACAATTTTGCCGCCCTCGCCCTGCGCTTTCATCTGTTTGGTGACGGCACGTGCGATCAGCCAGCTTTGGGTGACATTGGCGTCCATCACGGATTGAAAGGTTTCCGCCTCCATGTCTTCAATCTTGGCAACCTTGTTCATGCCGGAGGCGACCACAAGAATATCAACCCGGCCAAAGGCATCTACGGCCGCGCTGACCATCGCGTCGCAGGTGGCCTCGCTGTCCGGGCGGGCATTGATCAGATGGGTCTCCCCCGTGCAGTTCTGCGCAACCGTTTTGATCGCCTCGGCATTCCCGCCCGCCAACACAACCTTGCAGCCCGCCCCGGACAGGCATTGCGCCGCGACAGCGCCAAAGGCCCCGGAAGCCCCGGTGATCAAGGCCACTTTGCCCGCGACATCAAACATCGACAGTGGATTGTTCAGCGCACTCATGGGGTTACTCCGGTCTCTTGCCGTTGGGATAGGGGATCACGACAAGCATTTTGCAGATGTGGTTGGTCTTATTTGCGATCCGGCGCACTTGATCCGGGGGGATTGTGCAACTGTCCATTGCGCGCAAAACGGTCTCGGTGCCGTCGATTTCAACGCTCATCTCCCCCTCCAGCACCACATAGACCTTTTCAAAAGGTGTGCTGTCGGGGCCTGCCCCGCCGCCGGGCAGGAATTGCGAAAAGCCAACCCATTGGTTTTCCGGGCCGCCGTCCTCAAACCCTTGCAGGCGATGGCCGGTGACGCCCCAATGGTTTGGTGCCTCATAGGGTTCGGCATCTTCAAAGCGTTTGATGTGCATCGGGCGCGTCCTTTGATTTGGAAAGGGGGAGGCGGGCCAAGGCCCGCCTTACGGGGCATGCGAGGTAAGGCGGGCCTTGGCCCG
>CALFWM010000021.1 GCA_937928635.1 uncultured Sulfitobacter sp.
TTCCAGAGGTATCAAACCCCAACTATCCGCAGATTCGGACGCACTAACCCGCGTACCAGTTGCACCAAAGCACCTTTCCACACAGGCGAAAGCTGAGTGGAAACGTATCATGCCACAACTGATCACCCGCCGGATCATCACGAAAGCTGACCTTGGCGGCGTAGAGCATTTTTGCATTTGTGCGGGCGTGGTCAAACAGATCGAAGAGGAGCGTGCCGCCGCTGGTGGTGCAATCGACATTAAGATGTTTGGCGTTCTCAATCGTGCTGCGCAAACCGCCCGTCAGTTGGCCGCAGAATTTGGCCTGACCCCAACGTCACGCGCCAGAATTGGAACCGTCCAGGCGGATGATGACAGCGACAACCCCTTGGCGGTTAAATGACCCGTGAACGCCCTATCACCCATAAGCATTCCACAGGTGGAATCTATCCCGGCCAAGGACGCATCTGCGTTCCCCTCATGGATTTATGACAACAGCCCAATCGCTGATCCTTTCGGGTATGGCGAAAGAGCCGTTCAATTCCTGAAACGTCTCAGGCACCCAAACAGCGCCGCGCCTAGAGTAACGAAAAACGCCCTAACGTCACCCGGCCATTCCGTAGTCCGTTACACTGTTACAGATCGCGCCGTAACGCATTGATTTATAATGTATATATTAAGGTTCAAGTCCCTTCACCCGCACCACTTGTCGATTTTTCAATGACCGGACAATTGGCTAACGCGCAGGTTGGGGCTCATGGACGCCGCAAGGCACCCCTTCGCTTAATTGACAGACGCGCTTCAAGACTGCGCAGCCGGGATCGACATCACAGCGCGCAGGCCGTTGTGCGTGTGCTCAAGGTCCAGATGTCCGCCATGGTTCTTCAGAACGCGCTCGACAATAGAGAGGCCAAGGCCGCTGCCGGGACCGGCATCTGCCTGACCAAAGCGGGCGCAGGCCTGATCCAGCTTGTCGGGCCGGATACCGCAGCCGTTGTCCTGAACGCTAATCTCAATGGCATGATCGTTCTGCCGCGCGGAAATTTCGATACACGACAAATCCGCCCCCCCGTGCACCCGCGCATTGATGAGAAGGTTCAGCATCGCCTCTTGCAGCATCAATGTGTCGCCCCGCACAAAAAGCGGTTTTTGGGGCGGGGTGACCTTGATCACAACCTCTGGGTCTGCCTTTCCTGTTGAAAAACGGTGCAGGCTGCCTTCGATCAGCCCGGCCACATTGATCCGATCCCGCGCTGCGTCGCGATGATCGCCGTTGGCCCGCTCATACGAAAGCAGTTGGTTTGTCAGATGCGTCGCCTCGCGGGCCGCGGTGATCAGTTCCCTGCTGCGCGAGCGGGCGGCTTCGGCGTTTGGGGCACGTTCCACAGACTCGGCCAGGGCGAGTATCCCGGCAATTGGATTGCGCAGTTGATGGGCGGCATTTGAGATGAATTCGTCTTTGGAGCTGATGCGCCGGGACACCCGCTCAAGAAGCGTGTTGAGGGTGCGCACCACACCTTTGACCTCAACGGGCACGCGGCGGCGGATCGGCTCCAGCTCGCTTGGTGTGCGTTGTGCAATGGCGTCCTGTAAATCCAGTAGCGGGCGCAACCCAAGCCCGACCCCGAACCAGACAATTGCCGCCACCGACCCAACAATCAGCACAATGACACCGATGGCCCGGTATCCCACAGCCTGCACAAACGATGCCCTGACCTGTGTGCGCTGCCAAACCGTGATGGTGAACAATCCGTTCAGCCCATCGACGGTCATTGCATCGCGAAACCGAAGCACGCGCACATCCTGCCCCTGATATTTGGCTTCGTAGTAATACGGGTCCTGCTGATCAGACGACAGATTTGCACCCTGTGCCGGCGGGGTGGCATAGCCCGTCACAAAAACACCGTCAGGGGCGAACACGTGATAAAAGAGTTCACCCCCCGACGTGTCACTGACCAACCGCCGTGTTGCCGGGCTAAGCGCATCCCCGCCAGACAACGCGACATCCCTCGAAATGGCCAAGGCGGCAGAGAGAAGGCCGCGATCAAAGATTTCCTCGGCCCGTTTTGTGGTGGTTTGGACCTGCCAGACCGCAGCTATGCCTGCAACCACCAACAGGGGCACCAGAATGATCAGGATGAGCCGCAGCCGCAGGGAATGCGTGTTCATGCGCCGGGCTGCTGCTGGAGTTGGTAGCCGAGGCCACGCGCCGTGTTGATTTCGATGTGATAGGGCCTGAGCCGCGCACGGAGCCGGGAGACATAGACCTCAATCACGCGTTCTTCGATATCGCTGCCCGTGCCGTAGACATGATCTAGCAGCGCCGATTTAGGAATGCGACGGCCATCGGCCAGGATAAGGCATTCAAATATCGAAAGCTCGCGGCGCGGAATGTCCAGCGCCCTCTCACCCGCCATCAACTGACGGGCGGACACATCAAATTGCAAGGGACCAATGCTGCGCACCTGCCGGGAACTGTCGGTTCTGCGGCGGCTGAGCGCGCGGACCCGTGCCTCCAGCTCGTCCATCTCGAAAGGCTTGATAAGGTAGTCATCGGCCCCGGCATCCAGCCCGATCACCCGGTCCTTGATGTCTGCGCGCGCTGTCAGCAACACGACCGGGCGTGGATCATTGCGGGCGCGCAGGTCGCGCAGGATTTCAAGCCCGTCCATGCCCGGCAGATTGATATCGAGGATGATCAGGTCTGACGTATCGGTGGCCAAAAACTGCGCGGCCTCAATCCCGTCGTGCAACATGTCCACGGCGTGGCCTGCGTCCTGCAGCCGGTAGGCGATACCCTTGGAAAGCCCGATATTGTCTTCGACCAACGTGATCCGCATCTTTTTTCGCCGCTGCAAGTTTCGTGCAAGGTTCGCAGGTCACTTTGTGAAGATCAACCGGGCGCAGGACGTGCGGTTTTGAGTATGTATCCCCGGCTCGGGAAGGGCGGGGTGACATTTCCAGGGAGGAAAAACATGTCTAAACTGAACACAACGCGCCGCACGGCGCTTGGCCTTGTTGCGGCAGCCGCGGCAGCCTTCGGTATGCAAGCCCATGCGGGCGGCCACGGGATTGATCTGGCGGGCAAGACCGTCGAATGGATCATCCCATTTTCCGAAACAGGCGGTTCTGCCAAATGGGCGAACTTTTACGCGCCACTTCTGTCCGAAGCGCTGCCGGGCCAGCCCACGGTTGTGGTTAAGTTCATGCCGGGTGCAGGCTCCACCAAGGGCGCGAACTTCTTTCAGGAACAATCCTATGAAGACGGCACGCTGATTTTTGGCTCTTCGGGGTCTACGCAATTCCCGTTCCTGCTTGGGGATCCACGGGTGAAGTACAACTATGCGGACTGGAATGTCGTGCTGGCCTCCGGCACCGGCGGCGTGGCCTATTTGCCGCTCGAAACAGCGGCGAAAATGGACGGTCTTGATGCCTCGGGGCTGCAGGGGATGGACTTTATCTATGGCAATCAGGGCGCAACCCGTCTGGATCTGGTGCCAACGCTGGCATGGGAAATGCTGGGCCTGAATGTGGAAAGTGTGATGGGCATCAAGGGCCGTGGCGATGGCCGGCTGATGTTTGAACGCGGCGAGGCGAACATTGATTATCAAACGTCATCGTCCTACCTTAAGGGTGTGACGCCTTTGGTTGAGGCGGGCACCGCCGTGCCGATGATGACATGGGGCGCGCTGGACGATGCGGGCAACATTGTGCGTGACCCCACGTTCCCAGATATCCCAACGTTCAAGGAAGTCTGCGAGGCCACCAATGGCTGCGAAACCTCCGGTGAGAAGTGGGACGCCTGGAAGGCCTTCTTTGTGGCCGGTTTCCCGGCGCAAAAGATGGTGTTCTTGCCAAATGGGGCGTCCAACGACGCAATTGTCACCTACACCAAGGCGTTTGAGGACGTAAAAGCCCGCGTAGACTTTGCCGAGATTTCCGGCGCGCGGCTGGGCAAATACCCGCAGATGACGGGCGAAAAGGCGCAAACCGCCCTGGCCAGCGCAACACAGGTGCCTGCGGCGGCAAAAGCCTTTGTGGTCAACTGGCTGCAAGATAAATACGGCGTTTCGCTGAAGTAAGCTCTGCTTTTTGAGCGCCCCGCGTGTCGTGAGCGGGGCGTTTTTCCGAGCAAAGCGGGGGACGCGCCGGCATGGAAATTATCGCAACCGCGCTGCCGGCACTGGGTGACGCCTGGGCCTTGATCCTGCAACCGGTGGTCTTGGGCTATCTGGTGCTGGGCGTCCTGATGGGGCTTTGCATCGGCGTGTTTCCGGGCTTGGGTGGCATTGCGGGGCTGTCATTGCTCTTGCCTTTCATGTTCGGGATGGACCCGATCCTGGGCCTTGCCCTGATGATCGGGATGGTCGCGGTGGTGCCCACCTCTGACACCTTCGCCTCTGTTCTGATGGGTATTCCGGGCTCCTCTGCCTCGCAGGCCACGGTCCTTGACGGTTTTCCGATGGCCAAACGGGGGCAGGCGGCGCGTGCGCTGTCAGCGGCCTTTGCCTCCTCGCTCTTTGGCGGGTTGGTGGGGGCCAGCTTCCTCACTCTGTTTATCCTCGTGGCCCGGCCTGTCGTGCTGGAGTTCCGCACGCCTGAACTGTTGATGATCACGCTTTTTGGCCTGTCGATGGTCGGCATCCTTGCCGGGCGTGTTGCGATCAAGGGGCTGGTGGCTGCGGGGCTGGGCATGTTGATTGGCACGATCGGGGAGGGCGCATCTTCGGGTGATCTGCGCATGTCGAGCTATGATTTCCCCTATCTCACGGACGGGCTCAAGCTGGTGATTGTGGGGCTTGGCATCTTTGCCATCCCGGAGATCATTGCGTTGCTGCGTCAGGACCGCGCGATCAGTGAGGAACCGCAGCTGGGGGGCGGCTGGCTGGACGGCGTCAAGGATTGGTTCGCCAACATCTGGCTCTCCGTGCGCTGTTCGATCATTGGCGTTGTGGTTGGCGTTATCCCCGGGTTGGGAGGGTCGGTGGTCGACTGGATTGCCTATGGCCATGCGGTGCAGACCACACAGGACAAATCGAATTTCGGCAACGGCGAAGTGCGCGGCGTGATCGGGCCGGAAAGCTCCAACAACGCCAAAGAAGGCGGCGGGCTGGTGCCCACGCTCCTGTTCGGCATTCCCGGTTCCGGCTCTATGGCGATTTTCATCGGCGCGATTGCGCTGCTGGGGTCTGGTCAGATCGAAGTCGGCCCGGGGATGCTGAAAAACAACCTCGACATTACCTATTCAATTGTCTGGCTGCTGGCGCTGGCCAATGTGGTGGGCACCGTGATCTGCATCGCAGCCTCCGGCGGGATTGCAAAACTGACCACCATCCGCTTTGCCTTGCTCGCACCGTTCCTGTTCATGATCATCAGCTTTGCGGCGTTCCAGTCCGGCCAGAACCTGATGGATCTGGTGGCGCTCTTTGGCATCGGGTTCCTTGGCATCCTGATGCGCCGCTTTGATTGGTCGCGTCCGGCGTTTCTGATCGGATTTGTGCTGTCCAATCCGGCAGAGACCTATGCCAATCAGGCCGTGCAAATCGCGCAATCGCGCTTCCGCAAGGGGTTTGAAGAGGGGCTGGAGTATATCTTTTCACCGATTGTGATTGTGTTGATTGTGATCACGGTGGTGTCCGTGGTTCTGGGGCTGCGGCAGGCCAGGAACATCATGGCCGAAGGCGATGTGCCCTCCGGCAGCAAGCGTGCGCCGCTGATCTTCCTGCTCTGTGTGACGGGGTATATCGCTTATGCGTTCTACGACGCGGCCTCGATCCCGAGCTTTAGCCGCGACCGTACGTTCCCGATGTTTGTGGCCGGGGCCTGTTTGTTGGGCTGTGCGGTCCTGATTGTGCGTATGGTGCTCAGGCCTGAGACAGACACGATCTTTGCGGATCGCGAAAGAGAGGGCGAAGACGCACAGGCAACCCATGGGTTGTGGTCAACTCTGGCTTGGTTTGCCGCCCTCCTGATCCTGACCTCGCTGCAGGGGTTCATTCTGGCGCTTGCGTTGTTCCTGTTCGCCTTTTTGAAAATCCGCGCGGGCTTGGGTGCGGTCAGCGCTGCGATCTACACCGCCTGCGGTATCGCATTTATGTGCGCGATGGCCGCGGCCCTGAACCGCGATTTTCCACCGGGTCTGTTGCAAGACTATGCAGACCTGCCATGGCCACTGGGCTAGGAGGGCAGATGTCACAAACCGAAATCCCGTTTCTGCTGATGCGCGGCGGCACCTCGCGCGGGCCCTATCTCAACCGGGCTGACTTGCCCGAAAACCCGGATGACCTTGCTGCGGTTTTGCTGGCCATCATCGGCTCTGGCCATCCGTTGAACATCGACGGTTTGGGAGGCGGGGTGGCGGTGACCACAAAGGTGGCGATGCTGTCGCGCTCCGATGACCCATGGGCGGACATCGACTATTTGTTTGCGCAGGTCAGCGTGGAGGACAGGCTTGTTGATTTCAATCCTACCTGCGGCAACATCCTGTCAGGGGTTGCCCCTGCGGCCATCGAAATGGGTCTGATTGACGCCCGGGACGGCGAAACGCCGGTCAACATCCGCGCTGTCAACACAGGTGCCAAGGTGGCCGCGCTTGTACAGACACCGGGCAGGGTGGTCAGCTATGCGGGCGACACGGCAATTGACGGTGTACCGGGCACCTCCGCGCCGGTGGCCTTGCAGTTTATGGAAACGGTCGGGGGCGTGACGGGGGCGTTTTTGCCCACCGGAAATCTGGTCGATGTCATTGATGGCATCGAGGTCACCTGCATGGATGTCGCGATGCCCATGGTGATTGCGAGCGCCGCAAGTTTCGGGCTGAGTGGTCATGAGACGGCAGCAGAGCTAGATGAAAATCGGGGTTTCTTTGCCGGGATGGAGGCCCTGCGGCTCAAGGCGGGGGAATTGATGGGCATGGGGGATGTCTCCAGATCTGTGACCCCCAAATTTGGCCTTGTCGCGCGGCCCGCACAGGGCGGAACGATGGCCGCACGGTATTTCACGCCGTGGAAATGTCACCCGGCGATGGCTGTCACCGGCGCGCAGTGTTTGGCCTCATGCGTGTTAACGCCGGGCACAGTGGCCGACATGGCCATCCCGGATCACGCGCCCGCACATGTGGTTCTGGAACATGCCTGCGGGACAATCGAGGTGGTTGTGGACTTTGCACATACGCCCTCGGGGTTTGAGGTACGCTCCGCTGGTATGGTGCGCACGGCGCGAAAGATTGCGGCTGGAAAGGTGTTTGTGCCAGCAGAGCGGCAATGAAAAATTGACTTTCACGCACATTTGTATACCATGGTATACAATATAATTGGAGATCGCGATGAACGATAGTTTTAAGGCCTGTATGATTGCTGCACGGGCGGAATTCAAAGCTGCAAAACAGCTCATCCAGCGTGAAATTTCCAGCTACCCGGCGCCAATTGCGGGCTGTGATGTTCAGTTTAACGGGTTGCTTGCAGATCGGCAGAGGATTTCCGCTGCATTGCAATCTCTTGATGAGGTGGTTTTTGTGCCAACGCCCCGGACGCCCCGCCCGAATGCGGGAATCGAGAGCAGATGAAAGTCCATATTCTGGATGACTGGTTTGACACCCTGCGTGGGCTGCCGTGCTATAAAAAACTGGCCGCCCATGCGGTGACCGTCTGGACGGATCATGAACCTGACCCTGTGAAACTCGCCGCCCGTCTGCAAGAAGCCGAGGCGCTGGTGTTGTTCCGCGAACGCACCAGGATTGGCGGCGCACTTTTGTCTCGATTGCCCCATCTCAAACTGATTTCCCAACGCAGCGTATACCCCCATATTGATGTTGAGGCCTGTTCGCAGCATGGCGTGCTTTTGTGCTCCAATATGCACTCGGATACCCCGTCTTATGCGGCGGCGGAGCATACCTTGGCGCTGATCCTCGCAAGCTATCGCCAAATCCCTCAACAGGTTGCCTCTGTCCGCGCAGGGTGGTGGCAAGCGGGTGTTGGCCGGACCTTGCGTGGCAAAACACTGGGGCTTTACGGCTATGGCCGGATTGCAAAGGCAGTAGCCGGTTACGCCAAAGCGATTGGCATGCGCGTGCAGTGGTGGTCCTCTGACGAGGGCCGCGCGCGCGCTGACGCGGACGGAGAAACCGTTGCCGCCTCCCGCGCGGCATTCTTTGGGTCTTCCGACATTGTAAGCGTCCATGTCCGCCTGAAACCTGCCACACGCGGCTGTATCACCGCCAAAGATCTGGCCGCATTGCAAGAGCGCGCCTTGTTTGTGAATACCTCGCGCGCCGGGCTGGTCGCGCAGGGCGCGCTGGAGGCTGAAATTGCGCGGGGCCGGATCTTTGCGGCAGTTGACGTGTTTGACCAAGAACCGCTGACGGACACATCCAACCCGTTGTTGCGCCACCCGAATGTCCTGCCAACGCCGCATATCGGGTATGTCACGGAAGACGAGTTTGACCTGCAATTTTCGGACATCTTTGATCAGGTCAATGCCTTTGCCGCAGGTGCGCCCATTCACATCATCAATCCGGACATCAGAAAGGGGACGGCATGAAGCGCGTCATTATTGCGGGATCGGGCAACGCGGCGTTATGCGCCGGAATTGCGGCGATAGAGCAGGGGGCCTCCGTTGTGTTGCTGGAAAAGGCTGATGAGGCGATGGCGGGCGGAAACACCAAGTATACGGCGGGGGCAATGCGGTTTGCATATTCTTCTGGCGATGACTTGATGCCGCTGTTGAAAGACCCGGACGACCCGAAACTCTCGCTGACGGATTTTGGCAGCTACACACAAGAGAAATTTGCCGCCGATCTGCTGGGCTTCAACGCGGGGCGACCGCTCAGCGAAGAGCAAAAAGCACTGGTGAAAGACAGCTATGAAACGGTGAAATGGCTCGCGTCACATGAGGTGAAGTTTCAACCGATCTATGCCCGCCAGAGCTTTGAAAAAGAGGGCCGTCATGTGTTTTGGGGAGGGCTGACGCTTGCCTCGGACAACGAGGGTGTCGGCTTGTTTGATCAGGAGCTTGCGGCGTTCAAACGGCTGGGCGGTGAGATCAGATATGACTGCGCCGTGACACAGCTTTTGAGCAAGGAGGGTGTGATCACCGGTGTGCAGACCAGCTCGGGGGAAACGCTGCGTGCCGATGCCGTAATCCTTGCCTGTGGTGGATTTGAGGCCAGCGAAAGCCTGCGCCAGAAACACATCGGGCCAAACTGGGACAAGGCCAAGGTGCGCGGCACGCCGCATAACACGGGCGACGGTTTGGTCATGGCCCGCGCACAGGGGGCCGCAGAATACGGGCTTTATGCAGGGTGTCATGCAACGCCGATGGATCTGTATATGAAAAATTTTGGCAACCTTGATTTGCCCCCAGGGGAGCGCAAGAAATACCGCAAAATCTGCTATTTCCTTGGGGTCATGCTGAACGCCAGAGGGGAGCGGTTTGTGGATGAGGGCATCAATTTTCGCAACTACACCTATGCACAATTTGGTGCGGCAATCATGGATCAGCCAGAACATTTTGCATGGCAGATATTTGACGCAAAAGTTTTTGATCTGCTCTATGATGAATACAGATTTCACGACGCCCACTTTGTGCAGGCGGACACCTTGCCCGAGCTGATCGCACTGCTCGACGGGGTTGACAAAGACGCCGCTGCACAGACGCTGGAGGCCTATAATGCGGCTGTGCGATCTGATGTTCCCTTTGATCCGACCGTTCTGGACGGGAAGGGCACCCAAGGGCTGACCCTCGCCAAAAGTAACTGGGCCCAAACGCTGTCGCGCGGGCCTTTCCGCGCCTATCCCGTCACGGGCGGGATTACCTTCACCTATGGTGGTCTCAAGGTCGATGACACTGGCGCGGTTTTGGCCAAAAATGGTGCCCCAATCGCCGGACTTTTTGCATGTGGTGAGCTTGTCGGTGGGGTCTTTTTCAACGGCTACCCTGGGGGTTCCGGGCTGACGTCAGGTGCTGTTTTTGGCCGCCGTTCCGGGATGGGCGCGGCAAGTTAGAAAATAGAAACAGGCGTTACGGGGGGAAGTTACACCTGACACCCTTGCCAGTTTTTTAAAGAACCTCAGGTGGCATATTTAGGGCGCGCGCCTATTGCGCCGGACTGAGGATTGAGCCATCTGCCTTGCCTTGGTCGTCGCTCGGAATCCCACACAGCCAGAAGTGGATCTTTCGAAACCGATTTCGTTTGCGTGCCGAAACCGGTTTCGGCTAACGTCATCCCAAGAGGGGATTCGCATGGGTGAGAGATCCGTAAATCTCAAAGCACTGGCGGCGCATCTTGGCCTGACGGTCAGCACGGTCAGCCGTGCCCTGAACAATTATCCCGATATCAGCCCGGCAACCCGCAAACGGGTAAAGCAGGCGGCGGACCAGTTGGGCTACCGGCCAAATCAAAATGCCCGGCGCCTGTCCATCGGGACGCCCGAAACCGTGTGCTACCTGATGCCGCGCCAAATCGGCCCCAACGCGCAGCCCTTTGTGGCGCAGCTTCTGGCGGGGCTGGGGGAGGCCCTAAATGAGCGGAACTGGGACCTTTTGGTCAGTCAGGCCGATGCCTCTGTGGGAGACCTGGCTAGCATTGAGCGTCTGGTCAAATCCGGGCGCATCGCCGGGTTGGTGATTTCAAGGCCACTCAAGAATGACCCGCGCGTGAAACTGATGCAAAGCCTTGGCTGCCCCTTTGTGGTGCACGGACGGACCGAAAAGAGCGATGATTATGCATGGTATGACGTGGACGGGGAGGACGCCTTTGTCACGGCGGTCAACCATCTGGCGCGGCTGGGTCATCGCCGCATCGGCTTTATCGGTGCCCCGCTTCAGTATCAGTTCGCACAGGAGCGTCTGGACGGATACATGCGGGGGCTGAGCCACAACGGCTTGGCGCAGGCCCCTGAACTGGTCCAGATTGCGGAGTTCACGGATGAAGGCGGCACCGCGGCGGCCGGTCTGCTGATGGATCTGGCCGTGCACCCCACCGCACTTGTCTGTGTGACGGATATGATGGCGCTGGGCGCGCTGGAGGCGCTTCATGCGCGGGGGATCATGCCGGGCAAGGATGTCTCTGTCATTGGCTATGACGGCCTGCATTTTGGCAAACATGCCCATCCGCCACTGACAACCATGGCCCAGCCGCAAGCCCATGCGGGGCGGCGTCTGGGGGATATGTTGCTGTCGATCATCGACGGCGCCGATCCCACGAAATTTCACGAATTGCAGCGTGCTCATTTGGTGCAACGCAGTACCGATGGACCTGTGACTGGAAACGCAGGCCAAATCAACGTTTCAGAAAGGGAGGATTCACGATGAAACGCACGACAACTTTGCTTACAGGGCTGATGCTTTCTACAGCGCTGGCCGGGCTTGCCGCAGCGGACACTATCCGCGTTTGGACCATGGAAGTTCAGCCCGAACGCATGGCCATCCAGCAAGAGATGGCGGCCGCCTTTACTGCGGCAACGGGCCATGAGGTCGAACTCATTCCGGTCGAGGAATCCGACATTCAGACCCGTGCCACAGCGGCCTTTGCTGCGGGTGACCTGCCAGACGTGCTGAACCACACGGTGCAGCACTTGCTGCCTTATGCAGAGGCTGGCCTGCTGGACACGGCTGCCGCCGATGAGGTTGTGAACGACCTGGGCGTTGATACCTTTGCCGCCGGGCCCATCCGTATGGCCTCAAGCGACGGGGAAATTGTCTCCGTGCCCACCGATGGCTGGACCCAGATGGTTGTCTATCGCAACGACCTTTTTGAAGCCAACGGGCTGGCGGCCCCAACGTCCTTTGACGCGATCCGTGCAGGGTTAAAGGCGCTGCACAACCCGCCGGAAATGTACGGTTTTGTTGCGGCAACCAAGATTGACGAAGGTTACATGATGCAGCTGATTGAGCATCTGTCGCTGGCAACCGGATATTCGCCGGTGAACGCAGATGGGTCGGTGAACGAGGACACCACGAACCTCAAGCAGCTTTTGGAGCTTTATAATGAGTTGGTGGCCGCGTCGCCTCAGGGCGATCTGTACTGGTCGCAATCGCGCGAGCTGTATCTGGATGGCAAGGCCGCGATGGTCATCTGGTCCCCCTCCATTCTGGACGAGTTGGGCGGCCTGCGTGACAGCGCGCCTGTAACAATCAACGATGACCCCACCACCAAAGAGCTGGCAGGGAATACAGGTTTTGCCACCATGATCTCTGGCCCCGGAAATGCTGACGGGGCGGCGTGGTCTGATGTGCGCTACATGGGCATCACTGCGGATGCGAACACCGAAGTGGCGCAGGAATTTGTCAAGTTCCTGCTGTCTGAGGGATATGGCAATTGGCTCAGCCAGGCCCCTGAAGGCAAGTTCCCGGTGCGTAAAGGCCCATCAGCGGGATCAAACGCGTATGAGGCCACATGGGCCGGTCTGGATGTGGGCGTTGACCGCAAGGCACCGCTGGCTGACATCTACCCGCAGCAGGTCATTGACGATATCGTCGCGGGTCTGTCTGTGGGGGATCGCTGGGGCGTGGAAAGCGGCCAGCTGTCCAATGCCTCGACCATCATCAACAGCCAGATCATGTCAAAAGTCATCCGCGAAATGACCGATGGCGAACTGTCCGTTGATGCGGCGGCTGACAAGATTGTTGCCGAGCACAAAGCGCTGATGGGCAACTAGGCCCAGGGTCCGGGGCGGCGCTGGCTGCCCCGGATATCTTTGACACGGGTTTTCCGACATGCCGACGCCGGACACATCCAACCAAGGCCCCCCCAAAGGGCTTGGTCCGCTCGCCAAGCGCGAAATGCGGTTTGCCTATCTGTTGTTGCTGCCGACCTTTCTGATTGTGCTGTCGGTTGTGCTGTTCCCGCTGATTGCCAATGTCTGGATCAGCTTCAAACCGGTCACCTTGGGCGATCTGCGCGCGCCCGCCATTTTGGTCAATGAACGCCTGATGGGGGATCTTGCGGCGGTGGGCGATGAGGCCGATATCAGGTATCGCGCCCGCAATTCCTCGCGCAAAAGCGCAATCGCAGATGTGCTTTTTACGGACACCATTCCGCAAAGCCTGACCGTCATTTCCGTCAATGAGCGCTGCGTCGCAGGCGGTCAGAAGCTGACCTGCGATCTTGGTGATTACGAGGCCGGACAACGCGAAGATATCATCGTCCGTGTTGCCGCGACGCAGGCTTTTCTCGATGCGCCCGAGAACATCAAAGTCACCAAACCCGTTTTCACTTTTGCGCCCGAAAATATCCTGACCAATGGCGACTTCACACTCGACAATTTCCGCCGGGTCTTCAACGCCTCGGATTTCTGGTCGGTGCTTTGGGCGTCGATGTATTACACCATCGCAGGCACCGTGGGCGCGCTGGTCATGGGGCTGTTTGCGGCCCAGCTGATGAACATTACCTTTGGTGGCCGGGCCTTCCTGCGCGGGCTGTTCCTGTCTCCTTACGTGGCTCCCGTCATTGCCGTGGCGCTGGCCTGGGTGCTGCTTTTGGACCCCGGTCCGGGTGGCACGCTGAACGCGTTGTTGATCCAGCTGGGCGTCATTGACGGCCCGATCAGTTTTCTCGGCCAACGCGCGGTGGAAATCAGCTTCCTCGGTCTCAGCTTCGATTTCCCCGTGGCCCTGACCGTGGTCATCATCTTCGAGATCTGGCGCTATTTCCCGCTGGCGATGCTGTTCATTCTGGCACGGATGCAATCCGTCTCCACCGATATCTACGAGGCGGCGGAGATCGACGGGGCCACGCCCCTGCAACAATTCCGCTTCATCTCCCTGCCGCAGCTGATGGGCATCATGGCGGTGCTGTTTTTGTTGCGTTTCATCTGGACCTTCAACAAGTTTGACGACATTTTTCTGCTCACCGGCGGGGCGGCGGGCACGCGCACGCTGACGGTCAATGTTTATGAGCAGGCCTTTGCGGTTTCCAATCTTGGGGCAGGGGCGGCCGTGGCGGTGGTTGTATTCCTCGTCCTGCTCTGCTTCTCGATCATCTTCTTCAAATTCTCACCGGAGGTTGATGCATGAACCGCCTTGGCAACATCTATTACCTCTCTGTTCTGTTTGGTGCCCTTTGGGGTGCGATCTGGGCGATCATCATCACGCTGCTGGCCCTATTCATTTCGGGGCTGAGCTTCCAGCCCCAGGTCACCGCTGGTGCCATTGCGGGCCTTGTTGCTGCTGCCGTTTTGGCGTTTCATCCTCCCGCCAAACGTTCTCTTGGCCTGCGCGCGCTGGCAGGTTTTGCCTTTCTGCTTGTCATCGTGCTGGCCTCTGGTGCGCAACCGATGGGGCTGCCGCTGGGCCGCTATTCCGCAGGGCAGTTGATTTTCACGGTGCTGATGGCGGCCATCACGGTGCAGTCGATCCATCTGACATGCAGCAACCTTGGGCCGGGCCATGAGAAACGCTATAACGTCGAGGTCCTCTGCCTGCGTTTTATCAAGGGGTTTGGGCTGGTGACCTTTACCATCGCCGTGGCCTTGCCGTTCTTTGTGATGGTGATGATGAGCCTGAAGAACCAGCAACTGCTGCTCTCCAATCCGCTCGATTTCTCCATTGATTTCGGGCAGGGGGTGTCGGCGCTGTTTCGCAGCTATATCGAGCTGTTCACCCAGTACCATTTTGGCACCTACCTGATCAACTCGGCACTGGTTTCGGTGGCCACGGTTGCGATCACGCTGTTTTTTGCGGTGCCCGGTGCCTATGCGGTGGCCCGGCTGCGCTTTCCGGGGCAGAATTTTCTGTCGCGCTCCATTCTGCTGATTTACATGGTGCCGATGATCGTGCTGGTGATCCCGCTTTACGCGATCTTTAGCCAGCTCGGCATGCGCAACACACTTTGGGGGCTGCTCTTTGTCTACCCGGCCACGACGATCCCGGTGGCGCTTTATATGCTGCAGGGCTATTTCAGAGGCATCCCGGCAGAGCTGGAAGAGGCGGGGCTGATGGACGGGCTGACGCGGCTCAACGTGATCCGCAAAATCACCCTTCCGCTGGCACTGCCCGCGCTGGCCTCTGTGGCGCTTTATGTCTTTATGATCGCCTGGAACGAGTTCCTGTTTGCCTTCATGTTTCTCGACAATGTGGATCTTTTCACCCTGTCGCGCGGCATTGCTGATCTGAACTCCTCCGAGGTGCCCCGCCAACATCTGATGGCTGGTGCCGTCATCGCGACCGTTCCGGTCCTTGCCCTTTTCCTTTGGTTCGAACGCTTTCTTGTGGCCGGTCTGACCGCAGGCAGTGTGAAAGGATAACCTATGTCTTTGACCCAAACCGCCATTGATATCCTCGCCCGGAATGACCGGGGCGGATTTACGATCCCCACGGCCGGGCTCTACCCCTACCAGTGGAACTGGGACAGCGCCTTTGTGGCGCTTGGCATTGCCACCTATGATATGGAGCGTGCCTGGGCGGAGATCACCTCGCTGATCGAAGGCCAGTGGCCCGACGGCATGATCCCCTCGATCATCTTCCGCAGCGATGACCCGGATTATTTCCCCGGCCCCTCGCGTTGGGGCAACACGCCAGGGCCCATTCCATCCACCGGCATTTCGCAGCCGCCGGTGCTGGCCACCATTGTGCGCAGGCTGACCCGGAGCGGCACCGCGCAGGACGCGACCCGTCGTGCGCAGGTGTTTGACGCCCTGTTCAACTGGCACAAATGGTGGCACGAGGCGCGCACCGTGGACGGCATTGTTGCCACCGTGCACCCATGGGAAACCGGGCGCGACAATTGCCCAGAGTGGAACATCGGGCTGAAGGCCATGCAGATCGCGCCTGATCTGGCACCCTACACGCGCATGGACAACAAACACGTCGATCCCCGTTTTCGGCCCAGCCAGGAACAATATGATAAATACCTGACCATCGTGCAGTTCGGTGACAGCGTTGGCTGGGATCAACGCCGGCTGACGGATGAGGGGCCGTTTCTGATGGCTGATCCGAACCTGCATTTTGTGTTGCTGCGGGCGGATAAGGACCTGCGCGCCATCGCCGCGTCGCTTGATAAACCACAGACGCTGATTGACCAGATCGACAGGTGGGTCGCCAAGGGGGAAGCGGCAACTGACACGATCTGGAACGCCGAGCTGGGCGCTTTCACGGCCCGCGACATGCGCTCCGGCAGCTTTTCCAAGGGGTTCAGCAATTGCAGCGCCTTGTGCTTTTACGCCGATAGCGGCACGTTGCAGCAACGCGCCAAGACGCTGGACCACATGACCCGCATCGCCGCCAAGGTGGGCTACATGCTGCCCAGCTGGGACCCGGAGGCCCCTGATTTCGAGGCGCAGCGCTATTGGTGCGGGCCGCTCTGGCCGCAGATGAACTACATGACCGCGCTTGGCCTCTCTGAACAGGGAGAAGTCAAAATGGCCAGCCGTGTACAGACGGACCTGTGCCGCGCGATTGAAAAAAGCGGATTTTGGGAATGCTTCAACCCTCTGACCGGTGAGGGCTGTGTGGGCAGTGATTTTTCCTGGACTGCCGCCGTCTGGCTGTCCTGGCAGCATGAAAACAAACTGAAAGGGGCGGCGTAAGCCGCCCGAGGCAAGGCGCACGGGGTAAGGAAAACACATGGGGTCCATCAGCCTACAATCAGTCGAAAAATGGTTTGGCGAGGTTCAGGTCATCAAGGGCGTCGATCTGGACATTCAGGATGGGGAACTGATCATTTTTGTGGGCCCGTCCGGCTGCGGCAAATCCACTTTGCTGCGGATGATCGCGGGGCTAGAAGAAACCAGCAGGGGGAAAATCCTGCTTGATGGCGATGATGTCACCCACAAGGTCCCGTCTGAGCGCGAGCTGTCCATGGTGTTCCAGTCCTATGCGCTTTACCCTCATCTGTCTGTGGGCGAAAACATGGGGTTTGCGCTCAAAACCGCCGGCGCCTCCAAAGCTGAGATCGCTGAAAAGGTGACCCTTGCCGCCGACACCCTGAAGCTGACGGAGTACCTTGATCGCCGCCCCAAGGATCTGTCCGGTGGTCAACGACAGCGCGTGGCCATTGGCCGGGCCATCGTGCGCAAGCCAAAGGGGTTTCTGTTCGACGAACCACTCTCCAATCTAGATGCGTCGCTGCGCGTGGACATGCGGTTTGAAATCGCACGCCTTCATAAATCACTCGCAAGCACAATGGTTTACGTGACCCACGATCAAGTTGAGGCGATGACCCTGGCAGATCGCATTGTGGTGCTGAAAGACGGGCAGATCATGCAGGTCGGCACCCCGCGCGATCTCTATGAGAACCCGCAAAACGTGTTTGTGGCGCAGTTCATCGGCAGCCCTAAGATGAATCTGATGCCCTGCCGCACAGATGGCGATCAGTTCTTTCTTGCTGGCGGCGGCGGAGGGGCTTTGCCGAACGCCAGCCAAATTGGCGCTGTTCAGCTGGGCGCACGGCCTGAACATATGGGCGTGGTTGACCCCGGCGCGGGGCAGTGTGACGGTGTTGTTCAGGTCAGCGAATATCTTGGGGCTGATTATTTTCACTACGTCGATTGTGGACCGCTGGGTCTGATGACCGTGCGCACCGCAGGGTCCGCCAAAGACCTTGAAGGACAGACCGTAGGATTGAAATTTGACATCAGCCGCCTGCATTTCTTTGGCGCGGACGACCAGCGCGTATAGGACAAAACGATGAAACGATCACATATCAATAAGATCATCGCCCAGGCGGATGAGATGATGCGCCGCTTTGGCTTTGTGCTGCCGCCCTTTGCCTATTGGACGCCCGAGGCGTTCCGGGCCCAGGCCGCCTCTGCCGCCCACGTCATCGACGCGCGCTGCGGCTGGGACATCACCGATTATGGCGCGGGCCAATTTGATAAGATGGGGTTGTTTCTGTTTACCCTGCGCAACGGTCTGTTGTCTGACCTGCAAGGCGGCGGCGGCATGTGTTACGCCGAAAAGCTGCTGATCTCGCGGCGTGACCAGCTCTCACCGATGCACACCCATGTCATCAAGGCGGAGGATATTATCAACCGGGGTGGGGCGGATCTTGTGGTTGAGCTGTTCGGCTCGGATGATGCGGGCAACTTTGCCGAGGACCGCGGCGGGCAGGTGATGTGCGACGGCATCCTGCGCGCCTATGCCCCCGGCGAAAAGCTGGTTTTCAAACCAGGCGAAAGCGTGACCCTGCGTCCGGGCGACTGGCACGCGTTTTGGGGCGAGGGCGGTGATGTGCTGATCGGGGAGGTCTCCACCGTAAACGACGACGAAACCGACAACATCTTTCGCGAAGCCATTGGCCGCTTTGCCTCCATTGAAGAAGATACCGCGCCAAGCCATCTGCTGGTGAGTGACTATGCGGAGAAACTGGGCTGATGGCATGAGTGTCACCGGTGCAGACATTCGTGTTGCCACGTCACCCAATGTCGCGCGCCAACGTGAGAGCCACTTGCTGTCGGAGTTACGGGCAACGTCGGAACAGGGACAGAATACTCAAATTACGCTGGAAATCCACGATGCACAGGCCGCGTCTTGCCGGAGGGCTGGTTGAGTCCACGTCCTACGGCTGGTTGTGATCAACGTTCTGTGGGTCGCGCCGCGCCTGCGCAATCAGGGCCATGGGCGCGGCCTTGTAGCGCGGGCCATCCAACAGGCAAAAACTGTTGTCCGCAAACCGGGCAATGGTTGCCTCTGACCAGATGTGACCCCAAGGCGTCAGCATGAAAGGCAGGCGCACCCGCCCGATGGTGGGCACACTGCCGC
This sequence comes from uncultured Sulfitobacter sp., assembly GCA_937928635.1. Taxonomy (GTDB): domain Bacteria; phylum Pseudomonadota; class Alphaproteobacteria; order Rhodobacterales; family Rhodobacteraceae; genus Sulfitobacter. Next base: position 18,676 of record CALFWM010000021.1, read on the forward strand.
GGACGAGCCGGTTCAACACCGCGGCGACATCCGGTCCTTTCCGCGTGAACTTGGTAAAGCCACCATGATCCGATGCGGTTAAGGGAATGGCGCGTTGCAAAGCATAATGCTGAGCCGCGCGCGCAGCGGCGACGTCTTGCGCGGCCTAGTCCCCAATGCGGAGCCTGCAATCGACATTGCCCCTCACGTGAAATTTGATCAGCGCGAGACAAGCATAGCTTCCCAAAGTGCCCCGCCTAAACCTTGAGGAGCCGATACTCTGCCGCGCTCTGCGCTCTCGGGACATTAGCGATACGTGATGCTTCAAGCTAAAGGCGGGGTGCTATAATTGGCAGTAGAATAGCGTTCAAAAGTGGATTTTTCTCGGCAATAGATTTGAGGAGATTTACGATGATGAGCGGACGATACAGCGACGCGCAAGTTATCGCGATCCAGAAGCAAGCAGGGGGTGGCGTGCCGGTTTCTGAACTGTGTCGTGAGCATGGGATGAGCAGCGCAAGTCTCTACAAATGGCGGGCTAAGTTTGGTGGCAAACAAGCGCGCCTGGGGCTTTGGCCCGTGCTTTTTGCATCTGCGCAACGTTCAGGGTTATGGCTGGAACCAAAAACGGGTTTACCGGATCTACTGCGAAATACCCGCCCCTGGCATAAGACAGACCCAATCGTGAACTGCGTGGTTCACGCAACCTGTTCCCCCTCTATCGCGCGCAAAACCTCATCAATGCCGCGCAACGCACCGGTTTGCAGATATTCCATTGCCCTCAGTGCCGCATTATGGGCCTCCATGCTGGAGCCTGCAACGCAGTCCGTCACCACCCGGCAAAAGTAATCCCCCTGATGAGCATCCACAAAGGTGTAGTGCACGCAGACATCCGTCAGCCCGCCCACAAGGATCAGGGTGTCGGCCCGCAGCCCGCGCAACAGGATTTCCAGATCCGTGCCATAAAACGCAGAATAGCGTCGTTTCTGGATGTGGTAATCGTCGGGCCGCACGCCCATTTCTTCGCGTGCAAGATCGGTCAGCGGGTTGTTGTCAAGACAATGATAATCCTCATCACCATCCACCTCGCGGCCAAAATCAACCAGATTGGCGCGGTGAATTTCCTGTATGAAAATTACCGGAATATCCACCTCGCGGGCTTTGTCGATCACTGCTCGGGCGCGGCGCATGCGCTCTGCGTAATCCTCCATATGCGGGATGGAGCGTTCATCATTTGACAGCGGCGCAAAGGTGCTGGCCTGAATGTCGATGACGATCAGCGCGGCGTTGCCTTCAATCAGGGCGCGTCGGTTGGGTTTTCCGTTGATCATGCGGGTCCTCATGGTGATGTGGGTGGGAGTGCGCCCAGACCGGACGATCCCGCCTATAGCGAAATTAAGGTAGCTTGATACATGACGTATCATACAACCCGTTGAAGTCTCTGATTTCAGGCAGGATTGTGTGATTCAAGGTTTGAATTTCTGCTTTAAAACGTCGGTGGTCCAGTTGGGACCGGTTATGGTCTGTGCAGTGGCTCTGGTGCCGTCTATTTGGCCAATTCCACCAAAAACTGATACTCAAGCGCGATGGGAAGTGCACTGTCTCCCTTAAGCGACAGATAGCTCTCCAAAAGGGCATCGGCATCCTTGCCCGAGGAAATCGCAGCCAGCTTTTCTTCAAACTCCGGCAGTGCGGCTTCCAAACGGTCTTCGCGCGCGGCAATGACGGCACTGCGGGCGGATTTAATTTTGGGATGATCCGCAAGGCGCGCGGTCTCACGGTCAAAGTCTGCCAGCCACTCCTTTTCTGCGCTCAACCCTGCCAGTGTTGCAGGCAGGTCCGTGATTTTCGCCTGTGCCGATGTGACATAGGTCTCAATCCGGGTATCGCGCGCCTTGCTCAGTTGCGTGGCCAGCTTGTCCCGTTCCGCGCGGGGAAGGGCCGTGATCTTTTGCAGGTCTTTGATCAACCCGTTGAGCTCCAACGCGCCCGCGATCCCTTGCTGCGCCTTGGCGGCTTTTGCCAAAATCGGAGCGGCCCGCGCATTGGCAATTTTCTGTTTCAATGCGCCAACCTGATCCGTGAGAGATTTCGAATTGGCGCTGGACAGATAGCGCGCAAAGTAGGTGTCGCTGGTGCGCTTCTTTTCGTGTGTTGCAATCGCGCTCAGGCCTTTTTCAGCCTCGGTTGTGCTGGCCAGCGCTTTCAGAAACCGCGCGGCCTCCTGTGTGGCAAGCCCATCCAGAAACTGATCAATGCCGGCCCCAATTGCCCCGGTTTCAGAAGGCCACAAGCGCCCCGAATCCTTTCCCGCGCGGGCCCTGATCCCTTTCATACGGTTGACGGTCTGGGCAAAACTTTCGCCTGGCAAAACCTGTGCTGTGCCATTGGCCAGCGCGCGCAATTCATTGCGGATTGCCCGGATTTGGCGGATGGCAAAGATGGTTGAGGAATAGCCGTTGGAGGTCAACTGCCGTTCGGGGTTGCCGGACATCACCCGGTCGGCGGCGGCAAAATAGGTTTCCATACGGTTGCGTGTAAACGGATCCTGACGGCATTTGCGCGCATCCTGTGCCACCGCCATGCGTGCCTCTAGCGGCATCGTGTCATAGGCCTGCCCAAAGACGGGTACAAAATCGTCATCCGCAAACAGCTTGATCAAAATCCAATCATCACCCGGCTTGTTCTGGCGGTAAAAATTGCGGCCCGGAAATTCGGTGTTGGCGCGATCTGCCCAGGCAATCAGCACCTCGCAGCGGTTGCGCCCGGCACTGGCTGCAAAATAGCTGCCGCCGTTTGCCGGTGCGGCGGCGGTGATGATCAGGCGGGGATCGGGCTGTTGCTGACGGCGCGCGACAAAGGGCGCGCAGCCCTCTGGCGGCGTCATCCGGCCCGTCGCGGGGTCAAACAGGATTTCCTGATTGGTGTTGCGATTGTTGCCATAGATCGGCGCGCGGATCATTTTTTCCACCACAAACCGATAGCCGCCATTGGTCGCCTCACCAACATAGCTGACTTCACTGGTGCCGCTGCCCATGGAGGCCTCGGTGGCCGTGGTCATGATCATGCCAAGAACGCCGTCCTCTCGCGTGCGGATCGTAAATTCGGTTTCGGCGGATGTGTCGCGGCGGCGCACCTGACAGGTCAGCTCGCCGTACCACGCGCCATGGGGCGATGTGTTGACCACCTGTCGGGCCGGGGCGGCGGGCGTTTGTGCGGGGGCAGCTTGCGTTTGGGGTGCGGTGGCTTGCGGTGCGGCGGCGGTGCCATTGACGCGCCGCGCGGCACTGGAAAACAGCAGCGTGCGTTCCGTCTCTCCCAGCTTGCCATCGGGGGTCAGGCCGTGATTGCGCTGAAAGGCCACAACCGCATCCACACTTTCCTGTGTGGCAATGCCATCTGCCCCGCTCAGCAGATACCCCAACTCTTTTAGCCGCAGCTCAATCTGCAACACATTGGGGTCGGCGGTTTGTGCCTGCACTGCCCCACTAAACCCGTTGAACGCCCCCGCAAGAGCCAGACACAGTGCCGTTGATCGCCAAAACCTTTGCATCCCGCTTACCCCTTTTGCCGACAATTCTTGAGCTGGTCGGCAAAACCGTCATGTTCCTTGGCGACCACCAAAATCTCGCGGAATGATTGGCCAAGGCTTTTCCATTCGCTGTCCGCCAGCTTGTGGGTTTCAAGGTTTTTGATGATGCAGCCGCAAAAGGCGGATTTTTTGAACTGGTTGACGCAGGATTGCTGCGCATCTGTGCGCAGCTTACGGGCTGCCGCGACCTTTTCGCGTTCACGTTTGCGCGCATTGGCCTCGGCCACGCGCGCCTTTTCCTCCGCACTCAGTTTCGGGGCGCGGCCATAGGCATAGGCCTTGAGGTTGGCATAGATGGTTTGCACAATTTCACTCTGACAGCCATGAAACAGGATCAACTTGCCCCCGTCCTGCGCGCCAGAAGACGCCAGCGCCTGTGCGGCCTGCTCCATCTCGACCATCCGGTTCAACCCACCGTTGGAGGTCATGTCTGTCAGCAGCTGACCCATCATGTTAAAGCCCCGTGCGGCCATGTCATCACGGCTGCCGCCCATCAGGGCACGGGTGGCGCGCGATTTAAGCCGCCGGTCCACCTGCGGGTCGTAAAGGCCTACGCAATAGGGGTCTTTCATGTTGTAAGTGCCGCCAAATTCGGCGTGAAAATTGTTGATATAGATGATCGTATTGTCCAGTCCCGCATAGTTGGTTTTGCCAAATCCGGTGACAGACATGCTGTCAAAATTGCCAGAGGCCAGCGCCTTTATGATGCCGGGTTGTGAAAACTTGGCCGGGTCAAAGGGCACGGCAGGCGGGGCCTGTGGCTGGGTTTGTGCGACCTGTTGTTGGGGCTGTTGCTGGGGTTGTGCCTGTGCCGCCTTTGGTTGCGGCGCAGGCGCAGTCACGGGCGCGCTGGCCACAGTGGCGGGGGCCTCGCCCGACAGTTGTTCAAGCGCCAGAACCGCAGGCTCAAAATTGTCGGCGGCGGCAAGTTCAAACAGGCTCAGCGCCAATGCCTCATCCTGTTCCGCGCCGCCCAGCCCCAGATAAAACGCCTCCCCAAGGTAGGCATAGACCGGCGGGTAGGAGAATCTCTCCTCAAGGGCCAGAAAGGTCTGCAACCCGTCTTCCATACGGTTGGCCGCCCATTGCGCACGGCCCAGTTGAAAGGCAAATCGCGGTGTAGCGTCATGCGCCTGAACGGCCTGCGTACAAAATTTCACCGCAGGACCGGGAATGATGTCCGCATCTGCCACCCCTGCGGCCCAGCGGTGCGGGTCATTGGGGTGTGCGGCATATTCATCGCATTTATGCACGTCCTCAAATTCCTGCGCCTGTGCCGAGAGGGGCAAAACACCAAGGCAGGCCAGCAGGGCCGCAGGGACAATCAACTGTTTCAAAATCAGGCTCCGTCACAAATATTGCTTTGGCAAGCGTATGGTGCGAACATCGTGATGTCGAGTATTTCCAGGTGGGTTTGATGTGACCATCCGTTTCCTTATCTGTGCGGTTTTGTTGGCTTTTGCGCTGATGCCTGAACGGGGTGAGGCGCGGGTCGTGGGCGTTGCATATCTGTCGTCTGGGCAGGGCGACGATGTGGTGCAGGTCAGAGGGGCCAAGCGGCTGAACATCCGGCCCGCACCGCGACAGCGCGCACAAAAAATCCGGCGCGCACGGCCCCAACTGCGCCAACGCGCACCCAACCGTCAGGTGCAACGCCGCGTGGCACCGCGCACCACAGCGATAACCGGGCGCACCGCCATGCGGGCCAAAGCCGCGCCTGCGCGCAAGCCAACCGCCGCACGGGTGGCACAACCCCGCCAGCGGTTGGCCCAGATCCGCAAGGCACTTGCCCTGCGCAAACCAGCAAGCGCAAAGCCCAAAACCAGTGCAAAACCCGCCGCCGCACCCAAGACCAAGCCCTTGACCCGCGCACGTCTGGCCGCCGTCAGCAATTCGCTCAAATCAGCGGGCAATCAGGTCAGATATGACAACAAGCTGACGGGTCACCGCACCATCGCAGGGGGGGTAAAGGCCTATGATCACGTGCCAAAGCAGTACCGCCAGCAGGTGAAAAACAGTTTTCAGGGCGAAGTGCGTGCCATCCGCCTGACGCGGCCCATGGTGGTGCAGCGGCGCTATGGTGGTGGCGCAAACGAAAGCGGCAGCCCCTATTACACACGCCAATCCTATGCCTCACGCGCCATCGCCAAGGTGCGTCTGGCCTTGCCCCGCGCTAACAAGGCAAACCTCAAGACCACCCATATCCTGCCAAAGGGATCAATTATACTGGTTGGCCGCGCCGCACCGCAGCAGGCAGGCAAAACCTTTGGTGTGAATGCAAAAGGCGGGGATCAGCAGATTTATGTGGTGAACCCAAAGGCGGCGAAATCGCTGAAGATCACGGGCGGTTTGCGCCCCTGAGAGCAACCTGCGCTCAAGGCACATGTGCACTGCGGTCTATGATGTAAGAACCATTTGTCGCGTTGGGCAGTGGCTTCGCATCCCGTTCTGAAAACACTATTTCATCGTGCTTGAAGGGCCCCCAAACGCGTGCCGACTTTGGCAGATCAGCGGGCAGTTGCTGTGCAAATGAAAGTTCCCCGTTATGTGCCGATCTGACTGCACCAAACAACGTGGTTTCCTCCTCCCCCGACGCAAGGCCGAGACCAGTAACAAAACACGGCTCCGCCAATCGCGTCAGCACCCCAAAACGGGCAGCACTTGTGGCATTGGCCGACAACCAGCGCCATCTGCCGACCCCGCTGAGCGCTTGAGGGGTCACACAGAATGTCGCGCATTCCAGAAGGCCCGCAAAGCCCGTGCTCACGCTCAGCGGGACAGGGGCCGTGGCAGGCAAGCCCGGAAAATCCATGATGGGCGCGAATTTCATGTGGACCAGTGCCGCCGCAAATCCGCAGCGCGCCAACATCTGCGCCAACGAGACATGCAGCGGGAAATATCCGTCAATCGTGTCTTCAAATGCTCGGGCCGCAAGGTGCACCATCAAAACAGGTTGAAATATTCGGCCTGTTCCCATTCGGAAACGGTCCGCAGATACCGCTCCCACTCTGCCCGTTTGATGTGGGACAGATAGCCGGTAAAGGCGGTGCCCAGATGTTCTGCAAACAGCGGGCTGCGCTCAAACGCCTCAATCGCGGCGATCAGGCTGGTGGGCAGGGCGGGGGCATCACCTGCATAAGGCGTTTCTGACGGGGGCGGCGCCAGCAACCCGCGTGCGATGCCATCAAGGCCGGACAGGATTTGCGCGGCCAGGGCATAGTAGGGATTGGCCGAACTGTCCGCGACGCGGTTTTCCACCCGGCTGGCGCTGTCACCGGGATAAAGCAAGGCGCGCACCATGGCCCCGCGGTTGTCCGTGCCCCATTGAATGCTGTTGGGCGCCAATTGATGGAGCAAGAACCGTTTGTAGCCGTTGATGGTGGGCGTCGTCATAAGGCAGCTGGCTGCGGCATTTTCCAACAGACCGGCAATCCAATGATTGGCCGTCGGGGTCAGCGCGCCGCTGGGGCCGGGCATCATGGCGTTTGTGCCGGTTTTCAGATCCTTCACCGATTGATGAATGTGCCAGCCATTGGCGGCGGCATTCGGCTGTTTGGGTTTGGCCATGAAACTGGCGTGCAACCCTTTTGCCTGACACACCTCTTTGACCATGGTGCGGAACAGCACAAACCGGTCCGCCTGATCCATCGCACCCGAGGGATCAAAGGTAAATTCAAACTGGCTTGGCCCCATTTCAATTTCCACGCTGCGCGGGCGCAGATCAAGCGCCTCTGCCATGCGGCGCAAATGGTCCAGCAGCGGTTCAACCGCGCTGTAGCGGGTTTCGGTCAGATACTGATACCCCTGCGTGGTGTTGCGCGTGGTGATCGGGGCAGGGGGCATGGTGGCCTGCGCATGGTCCAACCCGTCCTGAACCACCTCAAACACCTGAAATTCAACCTCCAGCCCAAAGGTGGCGGCGTAACCGGCACCCCTCAGTGCGTCCTCGGCCCGGTGCAGCACATTGCGCGCGCTTACCGCAATGGGCGCGCCAGAGCGGTGCAGCACGTCGCAGATCAAAAAGGCCGAATGGGGCGACCAGGGCACCGGGCGAAAACTGCCCAAGACCGGCGCGCACAAAATGTCGCTGGCCCCGGCTAGGGGCAAACCCTCAAGGGGAACATCGCCATCCCACACGGAAAAGACGGTTTGATGCGATGTGCCTTTCAACAGCAGGGTGGAGGGCATGCCGATGCCATTGCTCAGGGCACTTTCAAGCGCCCGCGCGGTCACCGTCTTGCCACGCAATATCCCGTGTTGGTCGGGAAACAGCATGCGGAAGGTTTCAATCTTGTCTGCGGCGACCGCTTGCAGGATGTCGCAGGCCTGATCCACTGCGGCATCCGTGTAGTGACCCATGCGGAAAAGACTGCCCTGGCGCAACCGTTCCTTTACATCCGCGCCCATCTAGAGTGTCGCATCCCATGAACAGGCCGCGCGCCGCGCGATATCCATCTGATGGCAGACGTCCTGCCAGTTTTGACGATCTGCAATCGCGTCGTTTGACAGCGGCCCGGTGATGGCGGTGGTTGTGCGGTTTTGCATAGGCAGGTCAGCCCGCCGTCCGGCCTCAACCGCCGCAATGGCCCCGCGCAGCAGGCGGCGATAGCGAATGATTGCTTTATCGGAGCGGCCCAGATGCTCTTGGGTGCGGTCCTGAATGGGGCCCATCCCCTCAACTGCCCATTGGTCATGCACGTTGATATCAAGGCCCATGCCGGTGTAGGTCAGCGTCGCCTGTTCCTGCGGGTCATAATGATAATCGTTGCTCTTGTTCTTGCGCGGCGCATAGGTGGGCAAAACATGTTCCTTCAGGCGCTGGGCGCGCATTAGGTCCTTGTCAACGGGGCTGTCAAAGCTGGTGAACAGGGTGAACCAATAACAGTTCTCATCGTCCACCGGCACATGCCATTGGGTGATGATCATTTCGCGCGACATCGGAATGCAAATCGCCTGCGGGAATATCTGGTTGGTGATGCGCACATGGGTCAGGTCACTTTCCAGATGGCGCAGCGCAGTGATCTTGAGCCCATAGCTGGTTTCATCGACCTCAATATCCGGGCGGGGGTATTCGCGCAGTAGCTGGGTGATGGGCATGTTCGCCCCTTCCGCCTTGTCGCGGAATTGCTTGCCATAGCTGTCGTCCGGGTTCTCGTCCTCCAGAAAACGATGCAGAAAGGACGCATGCGCCGGGTCAATGCCAATTTCCAGCGCTTGCAGCCAGTTACACTCCCACAGGCCCTTGAACGCAAAAACATGGCTGTCGGGCGCGCGAAAACAGTCAAAGTTCGGGAAATCGGGCGGTCTGCCGGGGCCAAGGTAGGCAAAAACCACACCCTTCATTTCCACCACAGGGTAGGTTGGCCCGTTTGTGTCAATTTCAATGTCAGCCGCAGCGGGATAATGCACGGCGGGTTCGCCTTGTGCCGCCACCCGTGTCGCCAATGTCAGGGTGTCTTGCGCGTCGCGGAGCAGCACCAGCCGCTCCCCCAGCAGGTTCACCGGCACCTTATCCCCATGGGCCAATTCGTCGATCAGGGCGGCGGGTTGCCAATAGTGGCGCAGCACACCGCCGGCTTGGGTGGCGGGGCCAATGCGGGTCATCTGATCGTTTAACTCTTGGCTGATCATTGCGCGTCCTCCGGGACCAACGCGCGGATTTCGCCGTTGATTTCCTCTACTGGTATCATTGGCACCTTGATTTGGGTGAACATTTTTGACCCTTCCGGTTCGGCAGGCTGTTCCACACACTGACCTGTGCGGTCAAAGTGCCAGCCATGAAACGGGCAACGCAATCCGTTGTCCTCCAGCCGTCCATAACACAAATCCGCGCCCCGGTGCGGGCAATGCCGCCCGATCAGCCCCAATGCGCCCGCGTCATCGCGAAACAGCACATAGGGTTTTCCCCGCAACGTCACGGGCAACAATGGGCGCGGCAGATCAAGCTGCGCGGTGGTGGCGATCACCTGCCAATGGCCGGGGTCAGTTTGCGTGGTCAAAGGGCGCGCCCTGTTTCGGGTTATTTTGTGCGTTTCTTGAATTTTTGGCTTGCATAGTGAGCGTAGCACCCCCGTCAAAGAGGCGTCAACATGGCCAAGATTGCCGGAGCAGGGACGTGGGCCAAAGGTCTGCGGGTGTTGGAGTGATTTACCCGCGGACATACCGAAATGAGCATGGCGGAAATCGCGCGGCAGTGTTGGGCACAACGGCCTCAACCACGCAACTGGTACAGGACGGCGCGTTTGAGCCTGCGCTGGACGCGCTGTGCCTTGCGGCGATTGCATTGCGCGCGTTACCTGCTATTTTAGCTGCGAAAAATCCGGTCCTGCTCAGCCAGCCAGAGTTGAAAATCGCGGATCGTGCCTTCGTAGTCATCCCCCGCCAAGGGCCCGGATTGCGCGTGTTGCGAGCGCAAGGCGCGCTGCATCCGCTCCAGCTTCTGGCGGTCTTCTGCGTTGACCTCCTCCCACAAGGCAATGCGTTCAGCAATTGTATCTGCGTCCAGATCATCCCCGTAGACAGACATGGTCCATTTCACATCAATTGTCTCAGCCGTGATCGGGAAAATTGACAATGAAACCAACAGACTGGCCGCCTGACTGGCCACCTGTGTGGGAAACCGCGCAAACAGGGTGGAGCGTTGCCGCTCCTGCGCACTTAACCCTTTTGCCCCTGACCCGCGCGGCGTAATGCCATCGGGATAATTGGCCAGATAGGAGGTAAAACCCGGCCCGGAGGCGGATTTTTTGGCCAATCCGGTGGGGGTGTAGCCATGCAGGGTGTGCGGGTGCACCACCGACAGGTGATAGCCTTCCATAAAATTCTCAACCAGACATTTCCAGTTGGTGTGCCAGATCTCCTGCGCAACATGCACCAGCCGAAATGTTTCGGTTTCATACGGGTCCAGCAGCGCATCCAACGCGGCAGACGCGTCTGAAAAGGGCACAGCGTCTGCGTCGAGACAACAGTAAATGAAGCCTTTCCAGATTTGGGTTTTGTAGCTGTGCAGCCGGCAATTGGCGGCATCAAACCCCTGATTTTCCATACGCGCAGCGCGCAACAAGGCACCGTCGCGCCCGTACATCCAGGCGTGATAGGCGCAGGTAAAGCGTTTTGTGTTGCCTGCCCCTTCGGCCAAAGGCATGCCGCGATGACGGCAGACATTGGCCAGAACCCGGATCACCCCATCATCCCCGCGCACCACGATCAGCGGCTCATCAAGCAATTGCACGGTAAAGAAATCACCCGCCTCCGGCACCTCATCCTGACGGCCCAGACAATGCCAGCCGTGCTGCAAAACCGTCTTCTTTTCCCAGCTAAACTGGTCCGAAGAGGTATAAAACGCGCCCGGCATGCCCATGGGCCGGTCAGCGGGCAGGGCGGCGACGTCTTGCAGGATTGCACCCAGATCAAGCACGGCTTTTAAGCTCCTGATTTTGCCGGATTTTTGTGGCAAGGTATTGCGAGAAATCATAGTTGGGCCGCTCCAGATGCGACAGGTGGCCGGGCTTTGCCATCTGAGAGGACAACCCTTTGAACACCTTTTCGGTACAGCCCCGATCCTCTACATTCACGTCATCCAGCAAGGTTTTGAGATCAATAAAGTTTTGCTGCGCATCCGCATCATCCTTGTAGTCATCCGACATGCCACCGCCAAAGCGGATATGCACCTGACCTGGGCCCTTGGGATGCAGGCTCAGATACCAGAAATATCCCGGCGTCAGCGTGATCAGGAGGGAGGGATAAATCGCCAGCAGGAAGGTTGTGCGCCGTTCGTCCCCTTTCAGCCGGGTATTGCTGTCATGGGCCATGGCGATGCGCAACGTCTCATCCTTGAGGATGGTGTGGTAGTTGAATGCGGGCAATCCGGGCGGGCAAATCATATCCTCCAGCTTGGACAACCCGCCAATGGTGCCAGCATGGCACACGGGCAGGTGATAGCTTTCCATGAAATTCTCGGCCAGCACCTTCCAGTTGGTGTCCCAAAGATGCTCTTCAAAGAACACTTCGGTATAGTTTTCCATGTCATAGCCCGCGATCAGATCTTCGACCTGGATCAGTTGGGTGGCCACCGCCGGGGCGTCTGCATTCAATGTAATAAAAACCCAGCCCAGCCATTCCTCACACCGTACGGTGGGCAGCTTGTAGTGATCTTTGCAAAACCCGTCATTTTGCGTCATTGCGGGCGCGCCGCGCAGGGACCCGTCCAGATTATAGGTCCAGGCGTGATAGGGGCACACAATGCTGCGCGCATTGCCGCTGCCGTGCAGCAGGGTCGACATCCGGTGCAGGCACACGTTTGACATGGCGCGTAGCGACCCATCCTTGTCACGGATCACCATCACCGGCTGCCCGGCCAATTCGCAGGTGGTGTAATCACCCGCCTGCGACAGACCATCTGCGCGCCCCACACAAAACCAGTCTTTGGCAAAAATGCTGGACAGTTCCTGATCCAGAAATTCCTGCGTGGTATAGACCTGAGGCGGCATGGCGCGCGCGCTTTCAAACGGAACCGCTGTGGTTTCAAACAGCGCTGTCACCGGGTCAATGTGATCTTTGGCCATGGGGCAGGGTCCTTTGGGTGTGCGATTCTTTTGAAGTGTGGCGGAAATTCCGACCTGAAAATTGGAAAAAAACGACACCTGCGGGCAGGTCGTTGATGTACCAGCGGATAAGGCAAAGCCGTTGGGCAAAAGAGCTTGGCCCATTGCCTCTAGCAGGGCGATAATGCTGCACATGCTAAGCAGCCCTATGGTTGTGCGTCTTTGCCTTGCGGTGCTTCAAAAGGCCATCGCACGCCCCACAAGACACCTGCATTCGCGCAAAACCTATGTTTTGGATAGATAATTCTGTCATTTCACCGTAGCTTACCGCGAAAAAACGCGCCAACGTGTAACGATTAACTAGGGAGTCGCAACATGAGAAACCTTCTCATCGCATTGAGTCTGGGGGCAACCGGACTAACGTTTTATTCTGCACTTGCTCACAAATCTGAGAAAATTGAACAAGATATTACGGCGCGTGTCACAGAGGATTTGACCGCGAATCGCGCGACCGGGGTGCGCGTGGATGTGGATGGGCGCCACGTGACGCTCTCGGGCATTGTTTATGATGAGAAACAGGAGGCCGCCTACCTCAAGACCGCCAATGATACCTATGGCGCATTGGGCCCAATTGACGGGCTGACCTATCAGGGTGACGGTGGGTATATCTCGGCTGAAAAGACCGAGACAGGCATTGCGTTGCGCGGGTCCGTACCAAATGAGGCGGTGCGCGCCTCCCTGCTTGAAACTGCAGCCAAGGCAACGGAAGGCGAAATTGACGATCAATTGACCATCGCGGGCCCGGAGGCCCCGTGGCAAAGTGAAACCGCGTTTGGGGTGGCTCAACTGGCGGGTTTGCAAAGCGGGACAATCACAACATCCGCGTCGGGCAATGTGTTGTCGGGGGTGACAGAAGGCGATGTTGCCGCGGTGAGGGACCCCGTGAGCGAGCGGGCAGGCTGGCGCGCCTTTGTATCGTCGCCCGGATCTGATGCGCGGTTGCAGGAGGAAATCACCAGCCTGCGTGCCAAAGTTGCCGAGAGCGAAGCAACATTGAGCGGTTTGCGGGATGCAGCGCGGGACAAAGAGGCAGAGATTGCCGCCTTGGCCGCGACGGGCACCACGCTGCAAGGGGAGAGGGATGCCCTGCAGGCGCGTGTGACATCGTTAAAAGACGATCTAAGCGATGAATTGGTGACGGGCGAGGGTCTGCGCGCAAAGTTACGTCAGGCAGAGGAAGATCTGGCAGCGGCCCAAGAAACAATCCAGACCAAAGAGGCAAGCCTTGCCGAGACCAGCCAATCCCTCGTAAGCCGTGCCGTCGAAGCGGATGGCCAACTGTCCGTTACGGCGAATGCTCTGACGGAGGCCCAGACAGAAGTTGCCGCGCTGACCTCCCGATTGGCGGACAAAGAGGCGCAGATTGCTGAACAATCTGATGCATTGACGGACAGAGGTCTGCAAATCGACGCACTGCAGGCACAAATTGCCACGCAGACTGCTGATCTGAGTGTTGCGGATCAGGAGATTGCTTCATTACAAACCAGCCTGGAGGCCCGCACGGCAGAGGTGACCAAGGCTGAGGCGGAAAACTACATGCTGAGTGCCACTGCGGCAGGGCGCGACAGCACCATCGCGCGCCTGAATGCGGAGTTGGCGGAGCGTTCGCAGGTCTTGCGCAGCGAGAATTCAACCGCCTCTGCCCTTGCCGCAACACTGGACCAGCGGGACGCAGCACTGGCAGAGTTAGAGGGGACGGTGGCGCGCAAGGACGCGGAACTGGACACATTGACGGCACAGCTCAGTGCGATGGAAATCACGATTGCCACCCGTGATACGGATTTGACTGCCCTGAGAGGTGAATGGGAAACTGCGTCAGCCACCCTTGCGGAGAAAGACGCCTCACTGGCTAATTTTTCAAGCGAAATCAAAGATTTGGACGCGACACTTGAAGTGCGCAATGTATCGCTGGCCAAAGCCATCACACAAATCACGGCTTTGAAAAGAGAAACGCACTCGCTCAAGGATCAAGTGGGCAGGCTGGAAGACGACATCAAAGCACGTGATGCCACGCTGGCAGCGCAGACCGAGGAACTGGCTGCGCGGAACTCGGCGCAGAACGCGGACGCCGATACGTTGGACGCCGATCTGCGGGCGCTGGAAACAACCATTGCGGCGCGGGACGCAGCACTTGCAGAGGCCAGCACAGAGATTGCAGGGTTGAAAGACGCCGCTGCCGCAAATGCGCAAGCCACTGCCGCACAACTCAAAGCCCTTGAAGCGCAGGTCGCGCAGCGCGATACGGCCCTCACGCAAGCCGAGGCAGAGATTGCCGCGCTTTCGTCCTCATCGGCTCAGGAACACGCGCGTCTTGGAGATTTGAACGGTCAGGTCGCAGCACTCACGGAGACCCTTTCCGCGCGGGATGCCACGATTGCAGCCTTCCAGTCGCGCCCTGAAAACACCTCGATTGCCGCCCAATGTGCCCAACAGGCGAAAACGATCATGGAAGACACTCAGATCAAATTTGGCAGCGGCACCGCCCGGTTCAAAAGGGCGTCCTTGCCTGTGCTGGAACGCCTGACAGGCGTTGCGCTTGCCTGTGTTGGCAGCGACGTGAGCGTCGAGATCGGCGGGCACACCGACAACGAAGGGTCTGACAAGGACAATCAAAAGCTGAGTGAAGCACGCGCAAAAGCTGTTCTTTCGTTTATGCAAAAGCGCGGCGTGCCGGTCGAAAGCCTGCGCGCGGTGGGCTACGGCGAAACGCAGCCTGTTGCAGAGAACAACACTGTCAGAGGCCGTGCGGCCAACCGTCGGATCACCTTTAACTGGCAGGCGCGCTGATCTTCGCGCGCTCTCCATGCTCCCTTTTTCAGACTTAGGAACCACCACATGTCTTATCTCCTTACGCAAATGTTTCTCTATATGCTCTGCACCTTCCTGCTGGGGCTGCTGCTGGGCTGGTTGATCTGGCGCTACGGCAACACAGCGAGCAATGACACCGAGGCCTTGCGCGCGGAACGTGATGCTTTGCTGGCAGAGCGGAACGATCTGAACGTTAATCTCGACGCCTGCCGGACCCGTTCCGCCAGAGAGCGGGAGGCCGTTGAAGAACTGCGTGGCAAGAACATTGACCTGCAAAACCGCCTTGATGCCATGACCGTTGCAGGGCAGGCGGTGCCCGCAGCCACGTCAGCGGTCAGTGACCCCTCAGCAGGTTTCAGCGGCACCGCCAGCAAACCCGAGGGTCTCAGCGCGCCGCGGGGCGGGCAGGCAGATGATCTCAAACGCATCAGTGGCGTTGGGCCCAAGATGGAAGATTTGCTGAACTCGCTAGGGTATTTCCACTTTGACCAGATCGCTGACTGGAGCCCGTCTGAGGTGGCATGGGTTGATGAAAACCTTGAAGGGTTTCGCGGGCGCGTCACACGGGATGCGTGGCAACCGCAGGCCAAGGAACTAGCCAAAGGCTGAACCGTTTGCAGAGAATATTCGAGACAACAAAAAGGCCCGCAACAGATGTTGCGGGCTTTTTTGTTTGCAGGGGGTGAGCCTTGCCGCAGGTTTCCAAGACCAGCCTTAAAGCAGAAATCCGTTAGTCTGAATCACTCGACGCTGCCTGAAATCAAAGATTTCAACGCGTTAAGTGATGCTCTGCGTTGCCGATTGAACGGATTTCGCTCTAGAATGCCGGCTGCGTGGCACGGGGGCGCTGGATCATCACGATCATCAGCAACAACAAGAGCGCGGGGATAAAGAATATCTCCTTTGGCATCCGGTCGTTTTCGACCTGTACGGCCACGATCTGTGCGGGGGCATCGCCGTAAAAATCATAGTCATTTGCCAATTGCTCAAAATAGGGCGTCCCCGGGAAGGGTTCATCCAGCCCCAGGATACCATTATTTTCCAGCACCGTCAGACCCACCGCATCCAACCGGCTCAAGGCATCGCTCTCAACCTCGGGCACATAGGTGACGGTGATGTCGCCCACGATGCCAGTGTCAAAGTCGGGCGCTGAAATCCGCAAACGGGCGGTTTCACCCACCGGTAGGCTTTCGATTGCCGCCAATGCCTCTGTGCCCGAGATTTCAGTGTATTTTTCCTGCCATTGATCAAGGAAGAAATCAGGCCGGAACAACATGAACACGATCAACGCCATGACCACGGCCTCCCACACGCGGGTCTTGGCAATGAAATACCCTTGGGTGATCGCCGCAAAAACCAACATCGCGATGAGCGAGGTAAAGAACACCAGCACCGCTTTGGCCAGCCCCACATCAATCAGCAAAAGATCGGTGTTGAAGATGAACATGAACGGCAGCAGCGCCGTGCGGATGTCATAGCTAAAGCCCACAACACCGGTCTTGATCGGGTCACCACGCGAAATGGCCGCCGCCGCATAGGCCGCAAGGCCCACAGGGGGCGTGTCATCCGCCAGAATGCCAAAGTAGAACACAAACAAATGCACCGCGATCAGCGGCACAATGAGGCCCGATTGGGCGCCCACGCTGACAATCACCGGGGCCATCAGTGAGGACACCACGATGTAATTCGCCGTGGTTGGCAGGCCCATGCCCAGGATCAACGAGAGCACCGCCACCAGCACCAGCAGGATAATCAGATTGCCCCCGGCGATGGTTTCAATCACCTGTCCGATGATCTGATGCGCGCCCGTCAGGGAGATTGTACCCACGATAATGCCCGCCGCACCGGTGGCCACGCCAATACCGATCATGTTGCGCGCGCCGCTTTCCAGACCACTGACGAAGTCGCGGAACGCAATGCCAATCCCGTTGCCATGCGTACTTGCCGCCAGATGGGCATGGGCGCGCCCGCGCATCATCTGTTTGATGGGGCGGTGGGTCAGGGCCACGATGATCATTACAACGGTTGCCCAGAACGCCGACAGGGCAGGGGACAGCCGGTCAAGCGTCTCCGTGCGCACCATAAGGTTCCACACCAGCACAAAGATCGGCAGCGCATAATAGGCACCGCCCCAAAACGTGGGGGTCAGGCGCGGGGCCTCAACCTCTGTGGCGTTTGGATCATCGGGCACCACATCCGGGTAGCGCGAGGCCACAAACAGCAGCGCCAGATAGGCCACAAGCAACAGAACCAACGCAGGATAGATCGTTGCATCCGGCATCATCGGTTCCAGCAATGCGCGAAACCCGATGACAAGAAAGGTGATCGCCGCCATCACAAAGAAACCCGTCAGGAACAGGATCAGGATCATGGTAATGCCGATGTGACGGCCAGGTTTCTGCAATCCTCTGAGGCCGAGCTTCAGGCTCTCCAGATGCACAATGTAAAGCAGCGCAATGTAGGAAATCACAGCGGGCAAAAACGCGTGTTTGACCACTTCGATGTAGGGGATATTCACGTATTCCACCATCAGGAAGGCCGCGGCCCCCATCACCGGTGGGGTCAACTGTCCGTTGGTGGAGGAGGCCACCTCAACCGCGCCCGCCTTTTCGCGGCTAAAGCCGATCCGCTTCATCAGCGGAATGGTGAACGTACCCGTGGTCACCGTATTGGCGATGGAGGAGCCGGAGATCATGCCTGTCATCATGGAGGACAGCACCGCCGCCTTGGCCGGCCCGCCACGCAGCGCGCCCAGCAGGGCAATTGCCACCTTGATAAACCAATTGCCGCCGCCGGCCTTTTCCAGCAGCGCGCCGAACAGAACAAACAGAAAGATCATCGAGGTGGAGACCCCGAGCGCGACGCCAAACACCCCTTCGGTTTGCATCCAGTAGTGGCCCATGGCCTTGCTGAACGACGACCCACCATAGTTGGTGATGCTGCCAATCCATTCTGAATAGCCACCAAAGAACGCCAATGCGAGAAACGCCGAGGCGATGATGACCAGAGGCAGACCAAGGGAGCGGAACACAGCCACCATCAGGACGGACATGCCGATGGCGGACATCACAATGTCCGTCGTGCTCCACAAGCCGGGGCGGTCTGCGATTTGAAAGCGAAAGACAACCAAATAAAGACAGGCCGCAACCCCAAGAACAACCATGGCCCAGTCATACCAAGGTATTTTGTTGCGATGGCCAAACATCGGAAAGGCCAGCGTGGCCAGCACCAGCGCAAAGGCCAGATGCACAAAACGGGCCTGTGCGACGATATTGGCAAAGATGCTCATCCCCGTGGCCTGGGCCAGAACGCCGGGCACCTTGGAGGCGATGTAGAGCTGGAAAACCGACCATGCGATACATAGACCAAAGATCAGATTTGCGGCAAACGGCCCTGCGTTGCGCGCGCCTGTGTCGGCTTCTGCCACCATGTCTTCGGCGGATCGTACATCGGTCATTTCCTAAGCCCCCCATCGGAAATCAAAATAAATTATGTGCCGTTAAAGCAGAAATGCAAAACCCTGAACCCCCGCAACCCTGCCTGCAACTTTCCGTTTCAACGGGTTGGGTGATGTGCCGTATCCCATAGCTATCTGCATTTCCCTTTAGGCAAAACGCCAGCGCAACCGAGGGGCCGCGCTGGCGTCACTGTCAGGACATCGCGGTGATGTCGCTTACTCCATCAGACCCAGTTCTTTGTAGGCCTTCTCGGCACCGGGGTGCAGAGGGGCGGACAGACCATCGCTGATCATCTGGGACGCGTCCAGATTAGCAAACGCAGGGTGCAGACCGCGGAAATCACCCAGGTTGGACAACACGGCCTTGGCCACAACATAGGCCACATCGTCTGACACATTTGCGGAGGTCACAAAGGTTGCACCCACACCAAATGTGGTGGTGTCGCCCTCCGTGCCGGCATACATCCCACCGGGGATGGTTGCGACGCGGTAGTAGGGGTTATCTGCGACCAGCTTGTCAATTGGCGCGCCTGTTACGGAAATCAGCTTGACGTCGCAGGTTGTTGTGGCTTCTTTGATTGCCGCAGCCGGGTGACCAATGGTGTAGATCATTGCGTCGATGTTATCATCGCAGATCTGCTTGGCCATTTCAGAGCCTTTGTACTCCGTTGCCAGCGCAAAGCTGTCCATGTTCATGCCAAAGGCGTCCATGACAACTTCCATTGTTGCGCGCTGGCCTGACCCGGGGTTGCCGACGTTGACACGTTTGCCCGCCAGACCCTCAAAGCTGTCGATGCCGCTGTCTGCGCGCACGATCAGGGTAAAGGGCTCCGGGTGGACAGAGAACATCGCCCGCACATCGGGGAAGGGGTTGTCGGAGAATTTGGAGGTGCCGTTAAACGCATGGTACTGCCAGTCGGACTGGGCCACGCCAAATTCCAGTTCACCCGCTTTGATGGTGTTGATGTTGTAGACCGAGCCGCCGGTTGATTCCACAGCACAGCGAATGCCGTGTTCTTTACGCTCCCGGTTGACCAAACGGCAGATCGCACCCCCCGTGGGGTAATAGACGCCGGTCACACCGCCGGTGCCGATGGAAATAAACTGCTGATCCTGTGCCACCGCACTGCCGCCAAATGTCAGCGCCGCGGCCGTCACTAGACCGCCAAAGATGTTCATATTTTTCATAGTGTTCTCCCAGATGTACCGGCACTTCGTCGTGCGGTGATCACGTGAGGGTCACAAATGTGATTGGGGATGTCACGAAAAAACTAATGTTTTTCTTGGGCCATCCAAAAGGCGTTATGCTCGACACGCAGCGCCTCGTAGGATTTGATTCGCGCCAAAGCCGCGTCACCGCCACGCTGCATCAAAAACGCGATCAACAGTTCAACCACCGCCATCATCCCCGAAAAACAGCCGAAATGATGGCTGCTGTGCATGGAGGCAACCAGCGTGTGCTCGGGCGCAAGACTGGCGGACACCACCTCCGAATCCGTGATCAAAAGCAGGGAAACCCCTTTCTTTTTGGCAAATGCACAGGCCTCGATTGTTTCGCGTGAATAAGGGGTTACCGTGATCGCGATCAGCACATCGCCCGCCTTGGCATCGTTCAGGTCATCAATAGCGCTGTTGCGATGGCGCGGGATCAGTTCCAGCGCGGGCAGGGCCATCCGCCCCACATAATGCAGGTAATAGACGATCGCGTAGCTGGAGCGCACAGCGGTCAGATATACCGTTTTGGCAGAGATCAGCATGTCGGCAATCGCCTCAAGCTCTTGCAGGTTTTGACGCTCCAGGGACTGACTGACGATGCTGAACGCGTTGCTGGCCGCCTCGCTATAGACCTTGCCAGACGGGGAGCTGTGCAGCTGCGCCGACATCCAGCTGGGGTCAGAGGGCACCGACGCACCCGAGACAAGGGCCTGCCGGAACGGTTGACGAAAATCCTCGTAGCTCTCAAAGCCCAATGATTTGGCCAGTTTAACAAAGATGTAGGTACTGACCTTTGCCTTGCGCGCCGTTTCGCGGATTGAATCCAGCCCAAAGGGGGATGGATGATCTACCACATATTTGGCCGCCGTGCGCATTTGCGGGGAGAACTGCGAAATGCCGGTTTTGAGTGCGGCAATTGTGCTTGCCTTGAGGGTTGGGGCCATATGATTCGCCTCCTGCGTGAATAAATAACATATGTTATTTTTGATGGCGATTGACTGCGGGCGTAATTGTGGTCCTGGTAAACGGATCGGTCTTGTTGACCGCCCCTTGTCCCCAAACACGATGCAGGCCCCCGCATGAGCCATGTTTTCCCCCGCCAGATCACCGCCCCGCCCCCCAAAGCGGTGGCCTCTGAGGGCTGCTACATCATTGATGAGACAGGGAAACGCTATTTTGACGGCTCTGGCGGGGCGGCGGTGTCTTGCCTTGGCCATGGTGATGCAGCGGTGATTGCCGCGATCAAGGCGCAGGCGGATCAACTCGCCTTTGCCCACACCGGCTTTTTTACCTCTCACCCGGCAGAGCAACTGGCGGAAGTGCTGATCAAACATGCGCCCCAGGGGATTGAGCGGGTCTATTTCGTTTCGGGCGGGTCAGAAGCCGTTGAAGCAGCCCTGAAACTGGCGCGGCAATTTCACGTGGAAAATGGCGAACCCCAGCGCCGTCACATCATTGCACGGCGGCAAAGCTATCATGGCAACACGCTGGGCGCGCTGGCCACAGGGGGCAATCAATGGCGTCGTGCGCAGTTTGAGCCGATCCTGATGGATGTCTCCCACATCGCGCCCTGTTATGCCTACGTGGATCAACAGATGGGCGAAAGCGCCCATGACTACGGCCAGCGCGCGGCGCAGGAGTTGGAGGATGAAATCCTGCGGCTTGGGCCTGACACGGTCATGGCCTTTGTGGCGGAACCCGTGGTGGGGGCCACCATGGGCGCGGTGCCGCCGGTTGAAGGATATTTCAAGAGAATTCGCGAAATTTGCGACACTTACGGGGTGTTGTTGATCCTGGATGAGGTCATGTGTGGCATGGGGCGCACGGGGCATCTTTTTGCCTGCGCAGCCGAAGGGATCAGCCCCGATATCCTGTGCATCGCCAAAGGGTTGGGCGCGGGTTATCAACCCATTGGCGCGATGCTGTGTTCCGGTGCGATCTACGATGTGCTGGGCGCAGGGTCAGGCATGTTTCAGCACGGGCACACCTACCTGGGCCATCCCGTGGCCTGTGCCGCAGGGCTGGCGGTGGTGACCGCGCTTTTGGAGCGGGATTTGATCCGCAGGGTCAACTCCCGGTCTGCGGAACTCTTTGAGGCATTGCGCGGCGCATTTGGTCAACACGCCCACATTGGTGATATCCGGGGGCGGGGGTTGTTTATCGGGCTGGAAATTGTGCAAGACCGCGACGGCAAGACCCCCTTTGATCCCGCCCTGAAACTGGCGGCAAAATTCAAGGCGGCGGCGTTTGACGCAGGATTGATCTGTTACCCGATGAGCGGCACGCGCGATGGCAAACTGGGCGATCATGTGTTGCTGGCACCGCCATTCATCATGTCGCACGCGCAGATACCGGAGGTGGTGGGCAAGCTCGAAACTGCCCTGGCGGCAGTGCTGCCGACTTAAGGCTTCAGGGTTTAGGGCGCGTCAAACGCCAGCCGAAACCCCTGATGGGTTGTGGTGGTGCCGGGCGTGGTAAAGGTGCGTGCGGGAATCCTATAACGAAAACAATAGCTTTTGTGGCACAAAAACGATCCGCCCTTGAGCAACTTTGCACCCTTCAGGCTGCGCATCCGCTCCTTTGTGCGTTTGGACAGGGAGCGGAGCTTCATCGGGTCGCTGGTCCATTCCCAGACATTGCCACACATGTTGAACAATCCATACCCGTTGGGCTCAAATGACCGGGCGGGGGCTGTGGTCAGATAGCCATCTGCCCCGGTGTTGCTCTGGGGAAAGGCCCCTTGCCAGATGTTGCAGGGCATGTGGTCGGTGTCGTTCGGTTCTGTGACCCCCCAGGGGAAGGGCGCATCGCTGAGGCCCCCGCGCGCGGCGTGCTCCCACTCGGCCTCGTTGGGCAAACGCCCGCCGGCCCAGTTGGCAAAAGCACGTGCATCCCGCCAGGACACATGGGTCACCGGGTGATCCGCGTACAGCGCGCTTTCAGAGCCCGGACCATTGACCAACCGCCACTGCGCGCCGTCCACCTTGCGCCACCATGTGGTGCCCACTACCCCTTCTGTTTCGGGCACCACGCCGGACACATCGCTGAAAAACACGAAGGACCAGCCAAATTTTTCAGCCTCCGTGACATAGCCGGTGTCCGCCACAAAGGCTTCAAACAGGGCGTTGGTCACGGTGGTGCGCATCATCTGAAAGGGTTTGAGGGTCTTGGTGCGGCAGGGGCTTTCCTCGTCCTCTGCCAGCACCGGGAAATCTGTGCCGATCAAGGCCTTACCGCCGGGGATTGCCACAACCTCAATTTCGGGCGGCGGTGCCGCAGGGGCAACGCAGGTGTCGAGAGCAGGAGAGAGGCGGTCAGCGCTGGGGGTGCAACAGGATTTTGAGGTCATGGCAGGGTCAGCTTTGGGGCAATGAGGCCAAAGGGTAAGCTATCCCAGCAAAGACAGCCAGACCCAGATGGTGAGGATTGACGCACCGGTTGAGATCAGCACGGAAGAGGCCGCAACCCGGCGCGCGCGGCCATACATATTGGAAAAGATATAGGCGTTGAACCCCGGTGCCATGGCGGCGGTCAACACGCCGGAGCGGAAGGCTTCCTGGGGCAGATTCAGCGCGTTGCCCATGCTCCAAACCAAGGCGGGGTGCACCAGAAGGGCGATGGCGCAGATCATGACGATGGCCTTGAAATCGCCCTCGGGCCTGTATTGGATCAACACCCCGCCAAGGGCAAACAGCGCGGCGGGCAGGGCCGCGCGCACGATCAGATCAAGCGCGTCATTCACCACCAGCGGGACGGTCACACCGCTGAGGTTCACAGCAAACCCCGTAAGGATCGCAAGCACCAGCGCGTTGCGAAACATCGCGCGGGTGACTTCACGGGCCAGCGCCAAGCCGGTCTGGCCCCGGTTGCGCACAAATTCCATCACTGTGATGCCCAGGCCATAGCAAAACGGCGCGTGAAAGGCAGAGATTGCAAAATTGCCCGCCAAGGCGTCCGGCCCATAGGCGCGTTCCGTGATGGGCAGGCCCAGCAGGATGGAGTTTGAAAAGAGACAGCAAAACCCGATGGCAACGCAGTCCTCCCAATCCCGCTTGAAGAGCAGGCGCGCGCCAAAGATGCCCAAGGCAAAGCACACCCCCGCCCCGACATAAAAACTGACCATCAGATTGGGGTTGAGGGAGGCAGAGAGGTCCAGCGTTGCAATGGCCTGAAACAGCAGACAGGGGATCGCAATGGTCTGGGTAAAGCGCATCACCCCGTCGATACCCGCTACCGGGAAAAAGCCACGCCACACCGCCACATAGCCAAAGCCGATGACCAGAAAGACAGGCAGGATGACGTCAAGCAGGGTTTGCAAAAGTGGGCCTAGGGTGTTGGGGCAGGGTGAGGCGCCATTGGGGGCCAGCCCCCAAACCCCCGGAGTTTAGGGGAAGGGTGAAGATCAGCCTAGCGGAAAGCTGAGCGTCAGGCCATCGAAGGCGGGTTTAATGTGGTTGGGGAGTTCCTCGGTCAGGGTTTTGTAATCCAGATCGTTGTGCATGTTGGTCAGCACAGCGGTTTTGGGGGACATGTGTGCGATCCACTCCAGCGTTTGATCCAGATGGCTGTGGGTCGGATGGGGATCACGGCGCAGGGCGTCCACGATCCAGCAGGTCATATCCGTCAGATGTGAGGCCCAGACCGGGTCAGGAATGCTAATCACATCAGGGAGATAGACGACGTTGTTCATGCGAAATCCAAGGGCATCCATGCCGCCATGGGCCACGGTAAAGGGCGAAAAGGTTAGCGCGCCGCCGGGCCCGTCAATTGTGACGTCGCCCGCGATGTCATTCATTTCCAGGATCGGCGGGTACATGGAGCCCTCAGGGCGTTCAAAGGCATAGCCAAAACGCTCCAGCAAAGCAGCCTTGGTGGGGGCATCCGCCCAGACCGGCAGGCGCGCACGCATGTTGATGACAATCATGCGCAGATCATCCAACCCGTGCACGTGATCCGCATGGGCATGGGTGTAGAGCACACCGTCAAGGCGGCCAACGTCAGCGTCCAGCAATTGGCTGCGCATGTCAGGGCTGGTGTCGATCAGCACGCTGGTGGTGTCCTCACCGCTGATGCGTTCGACCAGCAGTGAACAACGCCGCCGGGTGTTTTTGGGGTTTTCCGGGTCGCAGGCCCCCCAATGCCCCCCCAGCCGGGGCACGCCCCCTGAGGAGCCACAGCCCAGAATGGTGATGCGCATCTCAGCCATCAGAGCGCCGCCTTTGGAAAGAGGCGTTCAAAATTGGCCTCTGTCTGGGCGGCAAATTCTGCATAGTTCAGGCCAAAAGTTTCAGCCGCACGACGCGCCGTATGGGTGGTGAAGGCCGGTTCGTTGGGTTTGCCCCGATGCGGAGGCGGGGCGAGGTAGGGTGCATCCGTTTCAACCAGCACACGGTCCAGCGGGACATTTGCGAAGATGTCGCGCAACGCGTCACTTTTGGGAAAGGCCGTAATGCCCGACATCGACAGGTAAAAGCCCAGATCAAGCGCGGCTTTTGCAAGAGCCGCGCTGGAGGAAAAACAATGCATCACGCAAGCATAGGCCCCGTTGCGGTGTTCCTCGGCCAGAATGCGGGCCATGTCATCATCTGCCGCGCGAGCGTGGATGATCAGGGGCAAGCCCGTGTCCCGCGCCGCCGCGATGTGCAGGCGCAGGGAGGTTTGTTGCACCTCAGCACTTTCAGAGGTGTAGTGGTAATCAAGGCCGGTTTCACCGATGCCCACCATCTTGGGGTGCCGGGTCAAGGCGACAAGTGTGTCAAAGCTCGCCATTGGTTCTGTGGCCACAGACATCGGGTGGGTGCCGGCGGCGTAGAACACCGGGGCGTGGACCTCCGCGATGGCGCGCACGGTGGGCTCGTTTTTGAGTTTGGTGCAGATCGTGACCATGCGGTGCACCCCTGCGTCAGCGGCGCGGGTGATGACATCCGCAAGCTGGCCGTCAAAATCCGGGAAGTCCAGATGACAGTGGCTGTCGGTGATCCGGGGTGTGTCTGTCATGGTGTCCCAAGGCTCAGCGCGGAGCGTTCTCGCTCATCTTGAAGAGGGTATCTAGGACCAATGCGGCAGGGTCAAGGTTCACGGCCAAGCCATGTTGAGCACGTGCCGACACCTCTTGTGCCACATCCGCCCAGATGCGGCCCTGATGGGGCGAGGGCGCAAGGCGTAACAGGGTTTCGGCCTCGTTTGGGGCGGCCTCAATGGGGGGCGGGGCGCCTGTGGCACCAGTGCGGGCAAGACGGGCAAGCATCAGATCAATCAGGCGAAAGAGCAGTTCCAGTTTGGCCTCGCCCCCGCGTTGGGCTGCCGCCTCTGCCAGTTTCAATGCGCGGGCACGGTCAAGGCGCGGCAGGGAGGCCATCAGGCCAATCAGCTCGCTGTAGGCGGTCAGCCCCCCCATCAACGACAAGCGCAGCGCGCCGCCCACAGAGCCGCCGGAGAGTTCGGCCAGGGCCTGTGGATTGCCCTCTACGCTCACCTGCGAATTGGCCAGCGCGGTTGACATCTGATTAGGCGACAGTGGGGAGAACCGCATGGTGCGACAGCGCGACCGGATGGTTGGCAGCAGGCCGGAGGGTTGGTGACTGATCAGCAAAAGGGTGGCGCGCGCCGGGGGTTCCTCCAGCATTTTCAGCAGGGCATTGGCAGCGTTGACGTTCATTTCATCTGCATCATCAATGATCACCACACGCCGTCCACCATCCGCCGCCGACATCTGGAAAAAGCCGTTTAACGCGCGGATGTCATCGACAACAATTTTTTTGCGCAAACGTTTGGTATCGGGATTGACGCTGCGGGTCACGGCCTTGAGGCTGCCCTCTCCCCCGGATGCAATGCGCCGCGCGACCGGATGATCCGGCGCGATGTCCAGCGTTGTCGGGGCGGGGGTGTCAAACATGCCGCCGTCACTGTCAGGGGTCGCCAGCAAAAAGCGGGCCAGTTGCCAGGCCAGTGTGGCCTTGCCCACGCCACGTGGTCCGGTGAGCAACCAGGCGTGGTGCACTTTTCCGGCATTGAAGGCATTGAGAAAGGCGGATTGGGCGGCCTCTTGTCCGATCAAATGGGCCGTGTCGCGCGGGTGCGGGGCACCGTCGATTTGATCCGGGGAGGGGGCGTCATCGCTCATGGGGTGTCTTTAGCATGATTGTGCGGGGAGGAAACGGGGGCGCGGCGCATTGAGGGGATTTCTTGAGGCCCGGGGTGATCCGACAGAGCGGCTGCGCCGCACGACATTTTGGGCGTGGCTGCGGTGTTCTCCATCCCAGAGGATCGTGTTTTGGGTGGGTCAGAGGGAGAATACGCTGTCGATCATTGCCTCAAAACAGCTGGTATTTTGATGAGACATACCCGTGTTGAGACGAAGAAGGCGATCGGGCGAAAAATCCATCTGGCGAGTGATGACGCCGCGAGTGCTTATTGGGTCGCGGGCAAACGCGCGTTGGGATTTTGAAGGTGACGTGGCTATGGTGAGAGATGGCGCAGTGCCGTTGCGCAGACATCAGCGGCAACCGCTTCAATACTGCGCGCGCCGTCAATCACTTCGAACCGGTCCGCAAATTCATCCGCTAGTTTCAGAAAACCCTCCCGCATTGCGTGCTGTAGATCTGCGCCAAAGTTCTCAAATCGCAGATCAGCAGTGGGTTGCGCCAGTGCGCGCGACAGGCCCTGTTCAGGGTCCATGTCGATCAAGATGCTCAGGTCAGGCTCAACGCCGATCATCAGGCGGTGCAGGTCATCCACCACCGCGCGCAAATCACCGCGGGACAGGCCCTGATACATGCGGGTGGAATCCGCAAAACGGTCACAGATCACCACCTTGCCTGCCGCCAGGGCCGGGGTGATGGTTCGCTCCAGATGATCGCGCCGTGCAGCAGTGAACAGCAGGATTTCTGTTTCCGCCGACCAGCGGTCGGGCTCCCCTCGCAAAACCAATGCCCGGATTTCCTCAGCACCGGGTGACCCCCCGGGTTCGCGGGTCAGCACCACATCACGACCTGCGGCGCGCAAATGCTCCGCCAAAAGGCGCGCCTGGGTGGATTTGCCAGAGCCGTCGATGCCTTCAAAGCTGATAAACAGACCTTTTGACGTCACGAAGCGTCCTGTGGCCCAGAGTTCAGGCGTTCCAACAGGTGCAGGGCTGCCGCGCCCAGGCGCACCATGAAACCACCAGGAGCGACAGAATTGGACGCTACAAGGGGCATGCGCACCTCAGGCAGCCCATCGCGGGTGATGATCAGTTCACCCAGTTCGGCCCCCTTTTCCAAGGGCGCGCGAAAGGGGCCGGAAAACACGGCTTCTGCCGTCAGCCCAGGCTGGCCCGTGGCCACGGACACAAGCAGGTTCAGATCGTCCTGCAACTCCAGCCCAACGTTTTCAACCTCCCCCAGCACCACGGGCGCTTGGGCAATTTGGGTGCCGGCAGTCCCCATTGTTTTCTGGCTGAACTGGCGGAATGCCCAGTTGACGATGGCCTCCGCTTCCTGCGCGCGACCCTCTGCTGTATCAAGGCCCGACAGAACAAAAATAATCCGCCGATCCCCCTGTTTGGCAGAGCCGACAAGGCCATATCCGGCCTCACGTGTGTGTCCGGTTTTCAGGCCATCGGCACCAATCCCAAGGGTCAACAGCGGGTTGCGGTTGTACCGGTTGGAGGATTCTTTTGGATCAAACAGAAATTCTCTTTCCGCAAACATCGGGTAGAAGTGCGGAAAATCGAGGATCATGCGGTTGGCCAGCAACCCCAGATCACGCATCGACATGCGGTGGCCGGGTTTGGGCCAGCCATTGGAGTTGGTGAAGGTCGAATTAGTCATGCCCATCTGCACCGCGCGGGTTGTCATATCGCGTGAAAATTTGGCTTCTGTGCCTGACAGTGCTTCGGCAATCACCACGCAGGCGTCATTCCCTGACAAGACGATAATGCCGCGCAGCAGGTCTTGCACACTGACCCGTTCGCCCTGTTGCAGAAACATGGTGGAGCCGCCATAGCGTGCCGCCTCTGCCGAAACCGGCAGTTCTTCATCCAGTTCCAGCCGTCCGGCCTCCAGCGCCTCAAACGCCATGTAAAGCGTCATCAGCTTTGACATGGACGCGGGCGGCAATGGCGTATCTGCGTTCTTGCTCAGCAACACCGTGTTGGTGGTCTGGTCAAAAACGTAAGCCGCTGTTGCCTTTGTTTCAAAGGCTTGGGCGGTTTGGCCCAGCAGACTGAGCGTTGCGATCAAGGACAGGCAGGCGGCAGCAAAGCGTGTCATGGATGCTCCTATAGGCGTCAGTTGGTCACGGCGTAGGCGTCAGAAAAGCCCTCACCCTTGATGGTTTTGATCAACGTGTTGAGTTCGGACTTGGTTTGCGCAGGGCCAACAACAACACGCCAGAATGGTTTTCCATTAATCTGGGATTTTTTGATGGTCGGGATCACACCTGCCGCACGCATCTGTTTTGCTGTGCGTTCCGCGTTGCCCTCAATGCTGAAGATACCGATCTGCACAAAGGGTTTGGCTAGTTTGGATGGCTTGGGCGCCGGGGCCGCAGGTTTTGGCGCCGGGGCGGGCGTTGCTGCGGGAGCAGGGGCCGCCGTGGGCGTTGGGGTGGCATTGTCAATGGCCGCACCTGCCGCCGCGATTGGGTCAAGCGAGGTTTCGGACACTTCGGCTGGGGCGGCGACGGTTTCGACCTCTTCGGGGGTCTCCGCGATGACCTCCTCCGGGGCTTCCTCACGACGCAATGCTGTCACGTTGAGCGGGGCAGGGGCACCGGCAAGAATGCCAAGGGCCGCCGCCGCATCAGAAGAAATCTGCAAGCGCGGGCCGGGTAGATCGCGCTCGCGGCGGAACAGAGCCCCGATCACAAATTTGTTGTTGGCCTCGTTGCGGATGATCACCCGCTCAGGCTCGCTGACGTCAGGATGCGCCACCCAAACCCCGCCAAGGGAAGGGCGGCCATCCCACAAACCTTCGTCGGTGGCGGAAAACACCTCTGGGGCCTCGACGTCACGTTCGACCAGTTTGGTGGATCTGGTGGTGCCTGGGGTGCTGGCACTTTCCGCGTTTTCGCCTTTGGGCAGGGAAAAGTTGAACTTGCCCGTCTCATCACAGCCCGCCAAAACCGTCAAAGACAAGGCAACCCCTGACAACATCATCAGGGTCCGTGGTGGGGTACGCATGCGGGAATGGGGCCTGCTCATGGTCGTGGTGTCCTTGCCTGCTGACCCGCTTGATACGGGTGCTTTGAACGCGCCGTTTCCGGCACAAGAAAAGCCCCCTTAAAGAGGGTCTTGCGAGCACTCTAGCGTGCAGCGGGCGACCTGAAAAGGCTGGGCATACATAATCGGCAATTTTCCCCACCTGTGATGTGACGCCGCCGCATTCCGCGCGGCATGCAAAAAGCCTGTTTGCCGAATCAACTTTTGCCGATTAGGAGAGGGACAGCGGAGGTTTGGCAGAGTGGTCGAATGCACCGGTCTTGAAAACCGACGGGCGTCAAAAGCGTCCCCAGGGTTCGAATCCCTGAGCCTCCGCCAGCTACCCTATCCTTGCGAAATAAATACATCAATAAAATCAATTACTTGCCCCGTAAATTAGGTCCGATCTTACCTGAGTAATCCAATTTTGCTATACAAATTGCTTTGCAATTTGCTACACGTCACTAAGTGGTAGCATGGGATAGCGGTATGACGGTCAAACTTCGCGGTAAGAAATATTCACTCTATAAGCGGGTGCCGAAACGTTACGCGCCGATTGAAAGCCGCACCTTTGTCTGGTGCGCACTTGGAACAGACTCGCTTTCAGTGGCCCAAGAAAAGGCACCGCTTGTTTGGTCGCAGATGTTGGACGGTTGGGAAGCCAAACTAAAGGGCGATGATCTGGACGCTGAAAAGCGTTTTGAAGCGGCGAAAGATTTGGCCGCATCGCGCGGGTTCCGATATCTGACTGTTGATAGGGTCGCGGATGGCCCCTTAGATCAGTTGTCCGAGCGTATCAGCGCCATAACTGAGACTTCCAAGGGTTCGGACATGAAAGAGGCTAAGGCGTTCCTAGGCGGTGAAAAACCACCAGCTTTAAAGGTGTCCCGGTGTCTGGAATTATACTGGGAATTGTCACGCGACAAAATTCAAGGGAAGTCTGAGGATCAGCTTAGGCGCTGGAAAAATCCACGCATCAAGGCTGTTGCAAACTTCATTTCTGTTTGTGGGGATAAAGCGATCAATGCCATAACGCCAGATGATATGCTAGACTTTCGCGGCTGGTGGATGGACAAGCTGGAGGCTGGAGGGCTGACCGCAAATTCTGCAAACAAAGATTTCATCCATATTGGGGACGTGCTGAAAACCATCAACAACATGAAACGGCTTGGATTGATCCTGCCCTTGACGGGGCTGGCCTTCAAAGAGAATGAAAAGAAGCAGCGTCCGGCGTTCTCTGATAGTTGGATCAAGGAAAAGATACTCGCCGAAGGTGCCTTGGATGGCTTGAATGATCAGGCTGCGGCGATTGTCCGACTTATGGTCAATACAGGGGCTAGACCTTCTGAGTTGGCCGCGCTTACACCAGAGTGCATCCACTTAGATAGCAACATTCCTCATATCTCGATTGAGGCTATAGGACGCCAGCTAAAGAGTTCTAATGCAAAGAGGTGCATCCCGGTCTGTGGCGTGTCACTTGAGGCTCTAAGGGCCTTCCCAGACGGTTTTGAGCGTTATCGGGGGAGTAGCGCCAGCCTAAGTGCTGTTGTGAACAAGTACTTGCGGAACAATGGCCTGTTAGAAACCCCGCAACATTCCTTGTACGGGTTGCGGCATTCGTTTGAGGATAGACAGTTGG
Source organism: uncultured Sulfitobacter sp. (assembly GCA_937928635.1). Lineage (GTDB taxonomy): Bacteria > Pseudomonadota > Alphaproteobacteria > Rhodobacterales > Rhodobacteraceae > Sulfitobacter. Next base: position 50,149 of record CALFWM010000021.1, read on the forward strand.
CGGCTGGCGTGGATGAACGTATCCGGCGCGATGTGATGGGCCACGCCTTGAAGCGTGAACGGTACGGGCATGGTGCCAGCATGGAACATCTGCAAAGCATCCTTCAAGCAACGGCGCTGTGATTGGCCGCGATGGCACGGGCGCGTTCAATGACGTCTTGTGTGTTCTCTAGGGCTGCAATCTCACGTTCCAAACGCTCAAAGATCGGCGTGAACACGGGATCACGCAGAACAAGCGCAGCAACCTTGCGGCGGTGGTCTAAGAGGATTTTAAGTTCAACATTCACCTTTAGTCTATAGTGAAAGTTCCGCCGCTCTTACGCCGATTTTTGAAGAAAGATTGAAATTTCTCGTAAGATGCTGATTTTATTGAGAAGAATTTTAGGTCAAAAAGTCTAGGTTGACAAAATGAGCATATATTGCCCCGCGCTCATTTTAAAGCTCGCAACAGTGTCCAAGGACTGAGCGCGGGGCTGGTGGTCCGGGCAAGAAGAAGAAGAATCCCGGATCGAATAGGCATGTTATAACCTATGTTAGCTACAAATGCAACTACTTCTTTTTTATATTGTCAGAATTTTCCGAATGCTGGGTTCTCAATGTACGGCACGGCCTTGCCCCTCGCTTCGCTCGGGATAGCTTTGAAAGCTTGGCCGCGACGCGATCCATCGAATCTGCAAGTTGTTTTCCAACTGACAAGTCCACTTTTTGAATTGCTTGTGCTGTCTTTGCACGCTCGATCCAATACTCTTGAATTTGTTTTTTGATTTTCGGTTTCATGACTCGTCTCCTACAATTTCCTGCTGTTGCTTGCGCGATCGTTTCGCATGAAGTCTCAAAAGACCCGTCTTAATCTCACTTTCTGTGTCGCCCGCCTTCTTTCGTCGCCTACGATAGGCAGAATCCGCTTTTTGAAAGTTCCGGTGTTTTCGGGCTTCTTCATCACTCATTGCTTGTAGGTCAAAGTTCGGCAGTTTTCTAACTTTCCGCCTACGCGAATTGTAAATCTCCCGACCTTCGTTCGCACGCCATCTGTCGATCTCACGGCAGACAACCCGCAATATTTCGAGTTCTTCTCTTTTCAATAACTCATGTTTTGAACGCCATATCCCGGCCGCCGTTACAAGCCTCTCGGACCTCGCTTTGCGACGGTTTAGGGACACGTCATCGATCTGCAATTCATCTAGGATGTGGGTAAGTTCTTTCATCACGTGCTCAGCTTGAGCGTGCTCTCTGCCTTTACCGTTTGAAACCGTGAAATCTTCCATTTTTCGCGCCCCTTTCTCTCTTGGCCGCATTGTATATAGTGAAAGATCGAGCGGATGCCCGAATTTTTTGAAAAAAAATTATTGAATCATATCTTTGGAAAATATGGCGACACTCTGCACGAAGCCGGATGGCGACATTTTGCACGTCTTAATATACTAAAGATAAAGAAAAATATTATATTTATTTAGCGAACGCAGTATTTTCCTAGCGCTGATAACTCGCTTCGCTCGCCTGCGCGGCCTTCGGCCTTGCCCCTCGCTTCGCTCGGGATGTTTTCAAAACTCTACCCGGGAGTAGGATAACACAATTTTCTCGCGGCTAGAAAAGTAAGTGTTCCGCATTCATTGCAAGAAAAGAAAACTCACACCTCACACCTCAGTTGTGAAGCTCTGTTCAAGTTTGGCTTCAAAACTCCAAGGCGTTCTGTCAACAATTGACCAATCAGCACATGTAAATTTCAACAATCCGGGATACCCACGCGGCTCATAATAGAAAGGGCGATAGCCGCCGTGGCTTTCGAAGAAACTTTTGAGTTCAAACATCTGCAATTCGGTCAAGCCATCCCAGCGCAATATCAGGGCTTGCTTGATATGATTCAACCCCTTTGGAGACAATTGAGTATAGCCGTCGCCGAACTCCGCCTTATACAGAGCGATCTTTGGCTTTGACTGTGTTCCCGGTGAAGGTGCAATGCTTGGTGTAAATGTCTGCAAGGGCATCAGCGGCTTCTCCTTCCGTTCATCATATTGCCGGGACGTTGCTGTCTGCGGATTTCGTCTACAACAACGCCACGCATTGTGCCTTCCATTTCCTGTGCCATTTTCTTAGCCAAATCGTTGTTTTGCTCTGGCGTCCCAGCGCTCCCCTCAACAGAGATGTTGTTAGTGATGCTGATTGGGGCCTGAGACTCGCTAGAACCGCCCTTAGACGCGCTTCCTGCCTGTTTGGCACCACCTACCAGCCCGCCGCCGGAATAGCCCCTTTTAGCGGCGCTGTGTAGCGCCTCAAGATTGCCGACACCGATTGCCGCCGTGGCGGCTTTCGAGATGACAAACTCACCGCCATGCACGATCCCGGCGGGTTTATATTTGCCACCATTTCCGGTATATCCACCCTCGGCAAAACCACCGCCGATGATGCCAAGAATGCCGCCAAGGAAACCACCACCACCCCCAGAGCCGGATGAATTCTCAATCGCTGCAAGGATGCGCTTTTTAACCGTCAGTTGGATAATCTGTAAAATCAACCCCCGCACGGCCTCTTCTGCGGTAATTGAACCAGCGGCCAGTTGCGCGAATACTTCAGCCACGGAATTGGCCCCGTTCTTGGATGCGTCCTGCACTTCCTTGATGCGATCTGCGGCGAGGTCTGCGGCGCTAGACGCATTGACGTAGCCTTGTGCAACCTGGTCAATCTGCGCTCTGAGGGCCGGGGTATCTGCCACACCAGACCTTTGCGCCGCCGCCAATAGGTCGGCTTTGGTGCGGGCCAGTTCCATCGCGTCAGCATTGTGAAGCTGTGCGCCTGTGACTTTGGCAAGGGCTGTGGCCTCAAGCTGTAGGGCGGCTGTTTCCTCTGCGATAGATTGGATTTCGCGCTCAAGATCGGATTGGCGGGATGATCCGCCACCACCACCGCGACTTCCACCGCCACCACTTGCCGGGATACCAAAAGAGGCGTCTACTGATGGAAGGCTTGGCCGTGTGGATGCACCGGGTGCCGATGTTGGTCTAGCTGCACCTTGTCCACCCCAAACAAACCCGCGTGGGTCTGATACATCGGGGTTAATA
>CALFWM010000022.1 GCA_937928635.1 uncultured Sulfitobacter sp.
CTCCGCCTGCTTCAACACCGCCATGATCTGCGCGTCGCTGTATCGTCCATTCTTCATCGGAAATCTCCTCAGTTATCTTGCCGAGAAAATTCTACTTTTGAACACCACTAATTTTAGGGGGGATTACCATTTCAGTGCGGCGCAGCCCACCCGCATAGCCGATCAGCAGGATGACGCGGTCGCGCATATCCCTCAGGCCGAAGGTGAGACAAGCGACCATCTCAAAGATGTTTTCGGCCAGGACCATCCCCTTTTGTTGGGGTGGCTTGCCGTGTGTGTTTTTGATCCCGGCCCAGACCGAGGCGATGTGGCAGTCTTTCATATCAAGCGTGAGCCCGCGCTGCCGGTAGTTGGCGGCGAGGCCGGACAGACGCCGCTCAATGGTACTCACGAACAGCCCCGACAATTCGCCGCCACACCCCTTTCAACAGCGTTGCCTTTTGCGATGTCCAAGGCCGCCTGAGCTATGTCGGTCCCCCAAACGCCCGCTGAAGCGCGTCGTGTGCTTGCCCAAAACGAAGCCGAAGAATATAAAATCCACACACGCAGACTCTCGTTTTGAATGACGGCACCTAGGTGGGGGCAGTTCATACGCTTGTACCATCATCATCTGCCGCTGGTAGCCTTGGTAGTTTCAGAATCTTGCGGTTATATACAACAAACTGTGTTTCGATGCTGGATTTGGCGAGATCTAATGCTATCTACCTAACAATGACTAAGGCCAGCGCATTCAAAGCACGAGCCATACGTTCGTAAGCGGGGGGTAGACAAATGCAACTTGGACGACAGGCCGAATGGCCTAGAAGAGGAAAAGCCCTGGGATATGGGGATTTGACCTTTGGTTATGCAGCTCCGGTAAAGAACCTCGACACCGAAGCGGTTTTGCCGTTTAGTATTGTAGCGCTTCATCAAAATCCCTTTGTGGCAGATGCCGCATTGGGCGGGCGAAAAATGCAGCGGACACAAGTTAAACCGGGCGAATTCTCCTACATCCCAAAAGGCGTCTGGCAAAAAACATCATCCGAACAATCAGGAAGTTATCTCTACCTAATTTTTGATGACGGTCTCCGGCAGCGCTGTGAAACTGAGCTTGGTATTTCAAAACCACTTTTCGATCCGATCGATTTCCATCCACGTCTAGAACGTAGCCCGCAGTATTCTGCTTTGATCAACGATTTTCTTGGATCAGAAGGTTTGGGCGGTCGGATGCGCGCAGAAGCGCTGGCATCTTTGCTCGTCTGTGAAATACTGAATTTTCGGGGAGCCACACACGAAGCTGTTCGCGTAGGCTTAGGCAAGTTCAAGGTCGCTCAGATTTTGGAGTACATCGACGAACACACAGACGAGGAATTGTCCTTGGCAACGCTCGCAGAGATTGCAGGTGTCAGTGTCTTCCATTTTTCCAGAATGTTTAAAATCGACACCGGGATGACACCTCACAAGTTCGTGCTGCGTCACCGCGTGAACAAGGCGCGCGAGATGCTTGAACTGGGTGACCGGCCCCTTGCAGAGATTGCCTATGAGACCGGGTTTTCATCACAAAGCCACATGATCTCAAGTTTCAAGCGTTTCGTGGGAACAAGCCCCGGCAAGTACCGCAAGATCATCAGGCACTGATCCAAATTCGGTCGGGGCATTGCGCTGTCTTGTGTGTCCCCGTTCTTGCCGGTGACCATTGCGACGATGCGATGCCTCTCACGGTGCCCCGTTTTCTGCCCGCCAGAATGACCCGGAACTTTCTGAGTGCGGTGATGCCACGAATATTGTCTGATAGTGCATTTGTTTCACTGTGCGCCGTTCCTTGCATGATTTATGTGCCTGAACCAAAAGCCACGTGGACAAACGATCCGCATAGGGATCAAATTTGCCGGGCCGCGGTGGCGTTTTGAACTTCAGCGCCTTCGCGAAAATGTCAACGACGTCGGAAGTTCCTACCATTGGGGCGGAGCAAAAGTCGTCCAGTTGTGTCCGCGAAACCCGGAATGCGCACCGTTACCTCAAAACGAAAACTGAACATTGCGCGTGCCTGACAACACGTGATGCGGTTGAACCCAACAGGTAGTCAGACAGGTCAGGTCTGTGCGAGGGGATTATGATGCAATCGGTGCTATGGGTGCGTGCAAATTCGACGATGGATACACCGGCGCGCCCGCTAACCAGCTCTATCCTGCATCTGGGATCTACCCCGACAAATTCTTCGAGTGTACGCAGGATTTCATTGTTCCGGTCTTTGATCGCGTCTTTGTCAAGATAGTGGCGTGCGGGCCCCGGGATGGGTTCATGTGAGTTAAGAACCGTTATCGTCCCGCCCTCAGCCAACATGTCGCGCGCTTCGCTCAGTGCTTTTGCGGCCATGTCCAACTGGTTTACGGAAACCGGCACCAGAATCGAATTGCGTTTCATTTGGATATTTCCCTGAATGTCAGTTGATCAGATGTTGGCAAGTTCACGGCTCCTGTCTGTGGCGGCCTTGATGCCGTCATGAAACAAGGCCGCGAGCCCACCTTGCGGTTCCTGCAGTGTTCTCAGTGCTGCCTCGGTCGTGCCGCCTGGTGATGTCACCGCTTCACGAAGCGAGGATGGTGTGGATTTGGACATGACCATCAGTTGCGCCGCGCCGCGGATAGTTTCCGCGACCAGCTTTCTGGCAAGGTCCCTGGGCAACCCTTGGGTTATGGCCGCATCCTCCATGGCTTCGGCGACCGCAAAGACATAGGCCGGGCCGGATCCCGAGACCGCTGTGACCGCGTGCATCTGGTCTTCGTCGGTCAAAACAGCAACCTGCCCAACGGCCATCATCATGCCCTCGGCAATGCTTAGATGCGTTCCCGCGCCTTGTTGGTTTGCGACGATACAGGTCATTCCGTGTCCAAACTCGGCCGGCGTGTTTGGCATGGCGCGCACGATTGCGGCGCGCTGACCAAGCATTTCTTCGATCTGTGGAATGGAGATGCCCGCCGCAACGGAGATCACCAGTGACCGCTCAAGTGACAGGTTACCAAGCGACCTGACCGCAGACGCAAAATACTGAGGCTTTGTCGCAATGACGATGACGTCATAATGACGCCTGTCGGGTGGATTGATGCGAAGGCCAAGCGGCAGCATCGCCCTAATCCATTCCGGCGGGTTGGGATCAAGAATATCGACAAGCTCAGGCCTCAGATGTTGATCGAACCATCCTCGCAGCAAGGCTGACCCCATCCTGCCGCAACCGACAAGCATCAGGTTCAGGGTGTCGAGGTTTTGTACTGTGCTCACGGTCCAGTCTTTCGGATGAGTTTGTACCCGGACACCGGGGCGACAATCCGTGCCGCCCCGGAGAAGGTGTTCACTTCTTTAACCGCCACGTGCGCGCATGTTTTCCGGTAGCCAGGTTGCCAGCTCCGGGAATACGATCAGCACAACAACCATCAGCACCATGATCAGGAACATCGGCACCGCCGTTCGCGCGATGTAGCCCATTTCATGCTTTGTCATGCCTTGTAGAACAAAGAGATTGAACCCCACAGGCGGCGTGATCTGCGCCATCTCAACGACCACCACGATGAAGATGCCAAACCAGACAAGATCAAACCCCAATTCAGCAAACGCAGGCGTCGTGATCATCGGCAGAATGACAGCCATCGTGAGGACCACAGATGATATCCCGTCCAGGAACATCCCGATCAGAACATAAAAGACCATCAGTGCTAGGATCAGAACTGTCGGAGACAGGTTCAATGATCCAATCCATTCAGCAATCGTCCTCGGCAATCCGGTAAAGCCCATCGAAAGGCTGAGAAACGCCGCCCCCATCAAAATGAGCGCGATCATGGCTGACGTGCGTGTTGCCCCCATCAGACTTTCAAAGAATGTCTCGAAGGTCAGTGATCTTTGAAACGCTGCCAGCACAAGCGCCCCGACCACACCAAAGGCGGCGGCCTCGGTCGCTGTCGCGATGCCGGAGTACATCGACCCGATCACGGTCAGAACCAACAGGATCACCGGAGCCAGGAACCGGGAATTCCAGACCTTCTCCCTGAACGTCATTGTGGGTTCGGGTGCGGGGCGCTGGTCGCGCTTCACAAAGTACCAGAACACGATGTAAAGCGAGAACATGGATGCCAGCACAATACCCGGCAAAATCCCGGCCATGAACAGCTGCGTGATGCTTTCATTGACGGTCACACCGTAGACAATGAGAGTGAGCGAAGGTGGTATCATCAGACCAAGTGTGGCTGAACCGGCCAGTGTCCCGATTGTCATGAACTCCGGATAGCCGCGTTTGCGCAGTTCGGGGATCGACATCTTGCCCACGGTGGTCAACGTGGCGGCCGAAGACCCAGAAACAGCCGCAAAGATCGTACAGCCGACGACATTTGTGTGCAAAAGTCCGCCCGGCAGACGTGCCATCCATGGCGCAAGACCTTTGAACATGTCCTCCGATAATCGCGTTCGATAAAGGATTTCGCCCATCCAGATAAACAGGGGAAGGGCCGTCAGTGTCCAACTGGATGCGCTTTCCCAGGCCTTGTCGGTCAGGTTTGCACCAACAAACCCCTTGTCAAACAGCATGATCCCGATTGCGCCGACGCCCATCAGCGAAAGGCCGATCCAGATCCCTGAACCTAACAGGAAGAACAGGACGATCAGAAAGATCGCAGTGAGTGTAAAATGATCCATGGCCTATTCGGTCCTCTCTTCCGGTGGCAGGTCTTCAATCCCTGAGTAGCTCGTAAAGAGCAGACGGATAACGTGATCCCACAGCGCGATGGCAAGAATACCTGCACCGATGGTCATCGAAAGCTCCGGAATCCAGAGCGGTATCTCGTCCTGGCCCTGGCTCAAAAAGTTGAACTTGTGCGATTGATGGTTGCGCTCGAATGCGGCATAAAAGAAGAACGTGATCAAAATGGCGCTGAACCCGTAGCACCAGATCTCGGCCAATTTCCGTGCCCGGCCAAGCCCCGAAAGGATCAGTGTCACACGGATATGCGCGCCATGATTGAGCGCGTAGGCGAGCGCGAAAAAGATCGACGCGGCCATGCAGTATCCAGCATAATTTGCCGCCCCCGGGAAAGAAGTTCCCAGCCACCTTGATACCATCTGGATACAGATCAGGACCAGGATGGCGATCATGGAAATACCCCCAAGAACCCCACCCAAGAAATACAGTCCATCAAGCGATTTTCTAATCACAGCCATGGAAACCCTCCCCTTATACTGGTAGGGGCCCGATCTCTCGGGCCCCTAAGATGGTTATTGTGATGCGCGATAGGCGTCGATGATGGCTGATCCGGTATCCCCGGCTGAGGCCAGCCATTCCTCGGTCATCGTAGCACCAAAGGCTTTCAATTCCTCCTGCAGCGCGTTGCTGGGCGCGGCCACCGTCATGCCGTTGTCTACAAACTGCTGCAAATACCATCCCGCCAACTGCTCAGAACGCGCCGTGGCTGCTGCAGATGTCAGTTCACCTGCCGCCTGAAGACAGTTCTGTTCCTGTCCTGTCAGGGCATCATAGGCCGGCTTGTTTGCAAAGACCGCATTGCGGGGCAACCAGGCCTGCGTGTCGTAGAAATGGGTCAGCAACTCCCAGATCTTCGTGTCATAGCCGGTTGAACCGGATGAAATGAAGGATGCGGCCACACCGGTTGCAAGCGCCTGCGCAAGATCAGCTGCCTCGATCTGAACCGGGTTCATACCGGCGAGCTCCGCAAGACGCGATGTCGCGGCGTTGTAGGCGCGGAACTTGATACCCTTCATATCCGCAACGGAATTGATCTCCTGCTTGAAGTAGAGACCCTGTGCAGGCCAAGGGGCTGAGTAGATCAACACCAACCCGTCTTTTTCGAGCGCAGCGCCGATTTCGTCCTTCGATGCCTCCCAAAGGCGATTGCTGTCTTCATAGGATGTCGCAAGGAACGGAATGGAATCGACACCGTAAACCGGGTTTTCGGCCTGGTGGGCCGACAGGAAACGCTCCCCGATAGGGGCCTGGCCAATTTGAACGGCGCGTTTGATTTCATTCCCTTTGAACAGTGAGCCACCCGAGTGGATGGTGATGTTGAGAGACCCGCCCGTGCATGTCCGAACCGCATCTGCAAAGCGATGCCCGTACTGCGTATGAAAGTTGCTTTCAGGATAGGCCATGGGCATATCCCAGTCCGTTGCCAGCGCGGTGCTGGCTCCTGCGGTCATGATCGCGACTGACGCCGCCAGTGTCTTGAATTTGGATGTCATTGTTCTCTCCTGTTGAGGTTAAGGTTTGCTTTTCGCATGGGGATCAGCCTCCGAACCGGTCAGGGGCATAGGGGGCGAGATCCATATTGATCCCTCCTTGGGTGATCAAATCTGCAATAATCCGTCCGGTCTTCGGGCCACCGGTCAGACCGATATGATGATGTCCAAACGCGGCGAAGACGCCGCTCGCGCCGATTTCACCGATCAACGGAAGGCTGTCGGAAGGGGCAGGCCGATGGCCAAGCCATGTACCGCTTTTCTTCAGCTTCAGAGTGGGGAAGGTCGCCCGAACCGTGCGCTCCAGAAGCGCAATCGGTTTGTCGGATGCGGGGGCCTTCAGGCCACCGAATTCGACCACACCGGCACATCGCAGTCCGCTCGACATAGGCGTCGCCACGAACTTGCCGGTGGTCACCATGATCGGCGAACGCAGGGCGTCCCTTTCGGGCTCAAATTCGATGTGGTAGCCGCGTTCGCTCTCAATTGGCACGTTGATACCAAGTTTGGCGGCCAAGGGCTTTGACCAGACGCCTGTTGCGATCACGACGCCGTCGCAGTGGATCGTTTCGCCGTCTATCACAACCGCTTCGACCTTGTTGTTCTGCAACAGGATGTCGTGCACCTCGCTTTGAAGCACGCGTGCGCCAAGCGCTTCGGCTTCTTTGGCCAGGGCCTTCACATACGAACCCGGCGCATCGATGACGCCGTGCTGGCGCATCACGGCCAGAAATTTCATCTCGGGGCTGAGCATTGGCTCAAATTCCTGAACAGCAGGCCCTTCGATGATATCCGGCTCAAACCCTGCCTCACGGCGCAAACCCCATGTGAACGCATCAGCGTCAAAGGCTGCGCGGTCACGATAGGCGAATGAATAATCCGATCTGGTGACCCAGCGCGCAGCATCGGTGCCGTTGGTTAGGCTCTCGTGCTGTTCGACACTGTCGGATGTCAGCGGTGCAAGCCCCTGCGCAATGCGCCGGGTTTCCGAGGCGTTCGCATGGCTGAGGTACTTCAGCAACCACGGGGTCAGTTTTGGCAAGTATGACCAACGCAGGAACAGGGGGAACTTGGGATCAAGCAGCATCTTTGGCGCTTTTGCGATCATTCCCGGTGCTGTGACCGGCGCGACTGAACAACTCGCCAGGACACCTGCATTCCCAAAGGACGTGCCCTCACCGGGCTCTGACCTGTCCAGCAATGTCACCTTTTTCCCGGCGCGCGACAGCCAGATAGCAGCCGAAACCCCAACGATTCCCGCGCCAACAACGATGATATGTTCTTTTGCGGACATTGAGGTATCTGCCGAATTCTGTTCTGCATTCTGTATAGTCGCAAGTCCTGTATACAGATAAGTATCTAAACCTGTCCACAAAATAATTGACAATGCTCAAAACGTGGATAGAAGAAGATCAGAGGAGAACGTCAAAAAAGATGAGTACAAGTGTCGATCAGGTCTACGAACAAGTGCGCCACATGGCGGCCAACTTTGAGTTCAAACCGGCTGAGCGCATTAACGAGAGTGAACTGTCAAGGAAACTCGGCGCGAGCCGGACGCCGCTGCGCGAAGCAATGAACCGACTGGTTGCCGAAGGCCTGCTCAAATTCGAAGGCGGGCGGGGCTTCTTTTGTCAGCCGCTGAACCCTGAAATCGTGGTTAACCTCTATGAGCTGCGCAGTTCGCTGGAGATCGGTGCGGTTCGGGCTGCTGTCAAACGTGCCACCGAAAGTGAACTTGAAGAATTGCGCCGCTACCTGATCGAAACGGGTGTGAACTATACCGATGGGACACCGGCCCGCGACATTGTTTCCTTTGATGAAGAGTTCCACCTGATGATCGCCCGGCTCGCAAAAAACCCCGAGCTGCTCAATATGATCGAACTGATCTATGAACGTATCCGCTATGTCCGCTGGATTGCGATGCGTGAGAAAATCGACATCACCCATGCAGCCCATATGCATATCTTCGAAGCAATCACTGCGCGAGATGCGGATAGTGCAGCCCAAAGAATGCGCGCCCACATCAAGACCAGCGTTGATGAGGCAACCGAGACCGTCGAAAAAGCTTACTCGCAGATTTATGTCCCCCGACACTGATCTTGATGAATTGGAGAAAGCCAGGATGTCAGTTCAACATGGCGGAAAGTCTGTCTACGGTGCCGCGCTTGGCATCCTGATGCTGGAAGCAAAGTTTCCGCGCATCCATGGGGATATCGGTAACGCAACAACTTGGCCGTTTCCCGTCCAGTACCGCGTCGTGCGGGGAGCAAGCCCGGATCGGGTCGTTCGCCATGATCCGATGGAACTGGTGGACAAGTTTATCGAAGCGGCTCAGGATCTTGTTGCGGCGGGATGCGATGGCATCACTACAAATTGTGGTTTCCTCGCCCTGACACAGGAACGGATTTCAAACGCGGTTCCTGTTCCGGTCGCCACGTCATCCCTGATGCAGGTGCCGATGGTGCAAGCCCTTTTACCGGCGGGCAAAAAAGTCGCGATCCTCACGATTTCCAAGGCGACACTGACACCCGGTCATTTGCGTGCGGCAGGGATCACTGACCTTGAACGTGTTCCGATATTTGGAACTGATGGAGGGCGCGCCTTCACCCGCTGTATTCTTGACAACCATGAATCGATAGATTTCGAGGAGTGCCGTCAGGATATGCTTGATGCCGCGCGCGAGATCGTCACGACCGACAGGGATATCGGTGCCATCGTGCTGGAGTGTACCAACATGACGCCCTATGCCCATGACGTTCGAAAGGCGACGGGATTGCCAGTATTCTCGATCTACTCCTTCCTGAAGTGGTTCCACGAAAGCCTGGTTCCGGATCGGTTCGCCCTGGAACTGGATGATCCCAGAGCGGGCCTTTTCTGACCGATCATTCAAAAAGGCGCTCACATGCCGCGAGGGTCGCGACCATCTGCGCCTAAAGCGTCATGCGAAAAACTTGAATCACCCAACGCTGCCTGAAATCAAAGGTTTTGGGCGCGTTACGTGATACTTGATGCTTCTGATATTTCGTCAGACACTATTGTGAAACGGCTCGCTCTCCTTCGCTTACTGCTTCGACCGGTTGAGCAAACCCTACGTCACAACCACGCAAGTCTCAGGGGGGGGGCGTTGATCCGAGCACCACACCCCGACCATTCCCCAGCTATTCGAAGTAAGGCAGGTTCTTTGCCTTGGCCGCGCGCACCCATGAGGGGACAAAAGGGACAATCTTGTCCTGGGAGGGGACCATCATTTCGATGAAACTTGCACCCTGATGGTTGATGGCTTGGGACAGGACGGTTTCAATGTCGTCCTCGGACGTAATGCGCGCCGTGCTAAAGCCGAATGCTTCGGCAACCTTGACATAATCGACCGCCCCGAAATCTGTCGACCAGGGCTCATCCACATCGTCAAGCAGTATCGCTTCGCCCCTGATCCACCCGAAGGTATCGTTCCGTGTCAGGATGATTGTCACGTTCTTCCCACTGCGGCGAATGGTCTCCATGTCACCAATGACAAACCCGAAAGATCCGTCACCCGTGAAAGAGATGACTGGCCCGTCGGACGCATAAGATGCGCCAAGACCAGCGGGTACGGAATACCCCAATGCCCCCATGGAATAATTGGTGATGTAGCGGCGCCCCGGCTCTTTGATCGTCAGAAGGGCCGACGGGTAGATGGCGCTCACGCCCGGCTCTGACGTGACAATCGCATCGGGGGGCAAAATCCTGTCCAGCGCCTGTGTGAGTTTCACCGGAGAGATCGTGCCGTCAGGCATCGGGATGTTCGATTTGAACACCTTGTCCAGCGCGGTTTTCTTGATCGGGTTAAGGTCGATCTTGTCTCGCTTCAGATCGGGATGCTCCGCCCTGATGATCTCGACCATGTATTCCAGCGTTGCACGCCCGTCCCCGATCATACCGACCTTGAGAGGATAATTATTGCCGATATGAGCCTCAGCAATGTCCAGATGAAGGAATGTCGTTACCGCCGGGTCCCCATAGAGCTTCCAGTGGTCCGTGGCCGCGCTATCCGTGTTGGACCCGACGAAAAAGACCGTATCCGCCGCATGGACGTAACTGTTGGAATATTCCATTCCGCCACGCCCCCCGATCACCCGCAGGGCCAAGGGGTGGTTCTCGGGAATGGTGCCCTTACCGGGTGTCGTCGTGCCCACTGGGATCTGCAAAAGTTCTGCCAGTTCGACCAGGATTTGCGACGCGCCAGAAATCAACCCACCCTGACCGCAGACGATCACAGGTTTCTTGGCCGCCAGAAGGGCGTCGATGGCCTGTCTGATCTTTCCGTGATCCGCAACCGGACGATGCGCCGGGTAGGTCTGGTAATCGCTCTCGGCATAAAGGTCCGCGACCTCTGCCTCTTCCAGGAACACATTGATCGGGACCCGGATATGGACCGGGGCGGGACGCCCTGATGTGGCGACACGGAAGGCGCGCCGCATCAGGAAAGGGATCTCTTTTGCGTTCGTCAGGACGAAGGATTCTTTGCAAATACTTGCATAAAGCGCCGTCTGATCCACACCGGTGAGGCCATGCTTTTTGTCCTGATTGATCGGAATGTCGGAGCTGAAATAGATAACCGGAACAGAGCTGAGGTAGGCTTCGGTGATCCCCGGTGTGCAATGCGTGACCCCGGGGCTCGGGGCTTCCAGGACACATGGACGCCCGGATATCTTGGCATATGATTCCGCCGCATAAGATGCCGTGCGCTCATCGCGCGTCAGAACGTATTCGATATCGGAATGTTCGTGCCATTCCTTGTACCACCCGATCGTGGTCTCGCCCGGTAGCCCAAAGACGTGTTTAACGCCATGAAGCTCAAGCATCTTCAAAATGATCTGCGCGCCATTCATGGTCGCCTTGGCTGAATCGCTCACGCTCTTTCCTTTGTTGCCGGTCAGGTGTGTCGTATAATCTGTATACAGAACAATATGCAATATCGCCGACAGGTCAATGTGCAAATTCCGCCCGGCCGGATAATCTCAGCACATAGCCTCCCAAAAGTACCTTTATTGCGACTGTCGGCGCGATATCCCGCAAAGACCGACAGATATGCGCAATTTGGATTGTGTATGCGTTGACCAAGGGACAGCCGATTGGCTTAGGGGTGGGATAGTCGGGTCAGACCATCAGCGATTTCCCGAGCGATCGCCTGTGCATCGACATTTTGACGCTCCGCAGAGACCCGCAAGCCAAGCAGGTCTGATTGATAGCGTCGGGCCAACGTCTCCGCATCATATCTACCCGAGACATGGCTTGCTGCCTGTGCCTTGCGAAACAGCTCGGCGAACAGGCCCTCCATTCTGGACAGATGTGAATTGGCACGTGCTGCAAGCTGATCCTCCTGACCTCCCAGTTCGAGGACAGTCTTTGCAAGCATGCAGGCCTTGGCAGGGGAACTTGAGGCATCAATGACCAGCGCGGGATAGGACTGAAGCGCGCCAAGAGGGCCATGTTCAACGGCAAGCGCCTCAAGGCGCCGGGTCCCGTTTTCCGCATATCTGTCGAGGGTCAGTTCAAACAATGCCGCCTTGGACCCGAAAGCGGCATAGAAACTGCCCGGCTTCATGTTGAGCGTGCGTTCCAAATCCTTGAGTGACGTGCCCGCCCACCCCCGTTTCCAGAACAAATCCCGGGCAAGATCAATCAACGCGTCTCGGTCGTATTCGGGTTTGCGGGGCATCTGATTGCTTTTTCTTGGATGGTTGCTCAAATATATACTTGAATGATCACTCAAGAAAGGCCAAAACTCGCAAACACCCTCTGAAAGGAACTTCAATGACCGACTTCCCATCCCATGATCTCGAAACTGCACCGGCGCTTTCCAGACCATTGCTTGAGAACAGCCAAAAGGCATTTGGTCGACTGCCGGGCCTGCACAAGGTAATGGCAGAAAGCCCTCAGGTGCTCGAAGGATATCAGGTGCTGCATAAGCTGTTCACCGAAACCGCGTTTGACGCAGACGAAATGACAGTGGTCTGGCAGTCCATCAATGTTGAGCATGAATGCCACTATTGTGTGCCCGCACACACCGGGATCGCAAAGAGCATGAAGGTATCGGACGATATCTCAGATGCCCTGCGTAATGAAACGGTGCTTCCTTCCGCGAAACTTGAGGCGCTGCGCACATTTACGCTCCAGATGCTGCGGTCCCGTGGCCGTGTGACTCAGGCGCAGATGCAGGCGTTCTTTGATGCAGGTTATGGCCATCGCGCCGTTCTGGATATCGTTCTGGGTCTGTCGCAAAAGGTGATGTCGAACTACATCAACCATGTCGCTGAAACACCCCTGGACGAGCCGGTGAAGCCTTTTGCATGGCAGCGCAGCGGGACGCCCCTGGTCGCCTGACCCCCCTTTCAGCGCTTGTCAAAAAACTCAAAAAAGCAATTTGCCGGGCGCTTTTGGTGCAAGAGAGGCGGGCTTTCTGTCCGCCTTTTTGGTCATCCGTGGCCTGCCACAGGTCTGTTGTTTGAGTATGCGTCAAAGACTTTGCCAAGCTGCAAGAATCGCTGCTGTTTCAGCCGTCCAGATACGTCGCATGCTTCGTGTCTGCCGCGTGACGCGCGATCAAGATAAACCCTGAAAAAGAATATTTCCGATGCATCTTTGCGCTTGTGAAGTTGCCCTAAAAGAAATATAACAAATAGATCATTTCAGGAAACGAACTGATGCGCTTCACGCAGAGTATGCAGTTCGAACCCTCATGTATCCGACATTGAGGAGGAACCACTTGCCCACGATCGTTGAAATTTCCGCGTGCTCTGAAACATTCGGCAATCATATGATGAGCGTGACTCACGCGCTTGGTGAATCTGTCGATGCGTTCTATGCTTCGCTTGGGCAATACGCGTTGAAGTCACAGGTTCATGGCAATGATGCTCTGACACATCTCATGCTCGAAAGGGGGTCATCATGACAACTCAGGTGCGGACCGCGCGCGCGCGACGGGCGCAAATCCAACAGAACGCCGACACGCTTGGTATTGATGACACCTATATCTCCACACTGGTGGAGGCTTTCTATGACCGAATCCGGGCGGATGAACGGGTCAACCATATCTTCGCGAACAAGATCGGTGCCGACTGGGAACCGCATCTGGCAAAGATGAAGGATTTCTGGGCGTCCGTCGCCTTTAATGCGGGTCGGTATTCCGGCAAGCCGGTGCCAAAGCACCAGGCCCTGCACGAGACGCGCCCTGAGCATTTCGAAATTTGGCTGTCCCTGTTCGAACAGACGCTGAAGGACACAGCGCCGACCCCCGGGGCGATCCCCTATCTGATGGAACGGGCCGAGCGGATTGCATCCAGTCTTCAGATGGCAATGTTCGGTATGCCGGGCCTTCCGGACAGCAGGTGGTAAGATGGCCCAGGCTTACATACGGGGGCTTGCGGCGATCTGGGCCGGTGTTGTGATCGGTGGATCCCTGATCGTCGCCCCGGCCAAATTTCAGGTGGACACCCTCTCAGTTCCCCAGCTTCTGGCGGTTGGACGGGTTCAGTTCTACTGGATCGGGGTTGCTGAGGCTGCGTTGTGCGCCGCCCTGCTTCTTGTCACAGCCCTGTCTCGACGTTCCAGTCTTGTCGATCTGGCGGTGCCGGTCGGATTGTTTGCCGTTCAACGTCTTTATCTTATGCCGATACTCGATATGCGCACGCTTGAGATTATCGCAGGCACCGATGTTCCGCCGAGTTCGCTGCATCTTGCCTTTATTGTGCTTGAAACCACCAAGGTTCTGGTGCTCTGTATTCTTGCCTTGGGCCCATCAGGATATGAAGGATCGAAACATGCCAGCCAAACGTAGCCTGCCGGAAGGGGTCAAAAAATACGCCGAATCTCCCTTGTTTGTTGCCGGAAAGGTCCCCGAAAGCCTGCAGAAATCGCACAGTACCAAGGAAGGCACCTATGCCCGGCTTGTCGTGACGGCGGGCGAGGTCCAGTATTTCGTGGTTGGTCAGAACGATCCCCTCGCTACAATCAGGGTGGGAGATACATTTGTGATCCTGCCTGCTGAAGAACACTTCGTTCAGGTGACCGATGATGCGGAATTCTTTCTGGAATTCTGTAGATAGCGGGGGCGATATGGTGGAGAGTAGGACAAGAGCGCGGCCACAGGCGGCCAATGCAAAGGCAACAAGGGGGATAATCTCATGATTTCGCAACTGACACGCGATGAACGGGCTTTGGCCATGGTGCTGTGTGTGCTCCTTACGCTTTTCGGGGCGACACTGGGCCTTGTGGGGCGTGACGATGTTCTGGGCTGGCACGGCGCTCTGTTGGCGCTTTCGGGGATGGTGCTCCTGATTGTGATCATGAGCAAAATCTACGATCCCGATCCAAATCCGGACAGGGTGACGAAATATTATGATGATCCGACGAAAGTCGGCGTCATCGTCTCCATGATGTGGCTCGTTTTCGCGACCTTCGTCGGTGATTGGGTGGCCTGGCTTCTTGTCTATCCCGAGGCAACCTTCGATGCAGGATGGTCCAGCTTCGGTCGTCTCCGGCCGGTCCATACCACGGGGGTTATTTTCGGGTTTGGCGGTAACGCATTGATCGCGACCTCCTTTCATGTGCTGCAACGCACATCGCGTGCCCGGCTGGCCGGAAACCTGTCCCCCTGGATCGTCGTTATCGGGTTCAACCTGTTCTGCCTTCTGGCCGTGACAGGCTATATGTTCGGCATCACCGCCTCGAAAGAATATGCGGAGCCCGAATGGTACGCCGACCTTTTCCTCGTGGTGATCTGGGTTGTCTATTTCGTCCTTTATCTGCGGACCCTGGCGCGCCGCCAGGAACCGCATATCTACGTGGCCAACTGGTACTTCCTTGCGTTTATTCTGGTCGTTGCGATCCTGCACATCATCAACAATCTGGCGGTGCCCGTCTCGTTGGGGCACGCGAAAAGCTATTCGCTTTTTTCGGGGGTTCAGGATGCGATGACGCAATGGTGGTACGGCCACAACGCGGTCGCCTTCTTTCTGACCGCCGGTTTTCTGGGGATGCTCTATTACTACCTGCCGCGTCGTGCCGGACGACCGATCTTCTCCTACCGCATGTCGATCATCAGTTTCTGGGGTATCACGTTCCTCTACATGTGGGCGGGTTCGCACCATTTGCACTACACGGCGCTTCCGCATTGGGTTCAGAACCTCGGAATGACCTTCTCTATCGTCCTTGTCGTGCCCTCCTGGGCATCTGCAGGCAATGCCCTGCTTACGTTGAACGGCGCCTGGGAAAAGGTGCGGGACGATGCAACCTTGCGGTTTATGTTCGTCGCGGCCGTCTTTTACGGGTTGTCGACCTTTGAGGGGTCCTTCATGGCGATCCGTCCTGTCAACTCTCTGTCCCATTACACGGACTGGACGGTGGGCCACGTCCACGCAGGTGCGCTTGGCTGGGTGGCAATGATCACGTTTGGCGCGTTCTACACGCTGGTTCCAATGCTCTGGAACAAGGAGCGGATGTACTCAAGCCGCCTGATCGAAGCCCACTTCTGGCTCGCTCTGGCGGGTACTGTCATCTATGTCTTCTCAATGTGGAATTCCGGCATCGTCCAGGGTTTGATGTGGCGCGCCTATGCCGAGAACGGGACGCTTGCCTATTCCTTTATCGACTCGGTCGATGCGATGAGGCCTTACTACTTTGCCCGGGCCGTCGGTGGTTTCCTCTTCTTCCTTGGCGGCGTCATCGGTCTTTATAACATCTGGATGACCACACGTATGCCAGCTGTGGAAAAACCACCTGTCTACGACCTTCCACCAGTCGTCGCAGCTGAGCCCGCGGAGTGATTTAGATGCTGGACAAACACGCAAAACTGGAACGCAACGCCCTCGCCTTTGTTTTCGCCATTATTTTTGTGGCGTCTATCGGCGGCATTGTCGAAATCGCCCCGCTGTTCACCATTGATGAAACCGTCGAAGAAGTTGAGGACATGCGCGTCTACACCCCGCTGGAGGTCGCGGGGCGGAACATCTATATCCGTGAAGGGTGCTACGCCTGTCATTCACAGATGATCCGAACCCTTCAGGACGAGGTTGAACGCTACGGTCCCTATTCTCTGGCGGTCGAAAGCCAGTATGACCACCCGATGCTCTGGGGCTCAAAAAGGACAGGTCCTGATCTGGCGCGGCTCGGCGAAAAATACTCGGATGCGTGGCACGTCGCGCATCTCATCAACCCTCGGGATGTGGTGCCCTCCTCTGTCATGCCTTCCTATGCGTGGCTTCAGCGCAACTCGCTCAAGTACGAGGATATGGACCTGCATCTTGCGGCACTCCGAAGGGTTGGTGTCCCTTACACAGACGAGATGATCGAAAGCGCCGCCCATGACACATACGGACAGGCCAAGCCTGATTCAGAACGTGCTGACGCGTTCATGGAACGGTATGGCGAGGATTCCAATGTCAGAGCCTTTGACGGTGATCCCGGCCACTTAACCGAGATGGACGCGCTTGTCGCCTATCTTCAAATTCTTGGACGCCTGACCGACGTCGCACATCAGCAAGCGAGCAACAGCACGGGGGGAGAATGACACATGGAATTTGATCACAATTTCTTCGTGGGTTTCGCCAAATCCTATGGGCTCTTTTATATGATGGCGTTCTTTTTTGGCACAGTCGTTTATGCATATTGGCCTTCCAACCAGAAGAAATTCGACCGGGCGGCGAAAAGTATCCTGGACGAGGATGAGGGGACGCAAAGATGAGCAAGCCAGAACGCGACCCCTATACCGGGCTCATGACGACCGGGCATGAATGGAACGGTATCAAAGAGCTTATGACCCCAATCCCGGGGCCGGTGAAATTTTTCCTTGCCCTCACGATCCTGTCTGCCGTTCTGCTTTGGATCCTTTATCCAACCTGGCCTTACGGGCCAGGCTACACGAAAGGGGTTTTGGGCGTGGACCAAAGAACCCTCGTAGAGAACAATTTGACCAAATCCGCCGCACTGCGGTCGGTTTGGGAAGATAGGTTCACCTCTGCAGAGATGTCCGCGCTCGAAGCCGACGATGATGCCATGACGTTTGTGCGCTCGCATGGCGCGCGCCTCTTTGAAGACAATTGCTCTGCCTGCCACGGCCTTGATGCGGCGGGCGGTCCGGGATTTCCCAGTCTGACGGATGATCAATGGCTCTGGGGCGGCGACGCCGAAACGATCCTTGAAACTCTTCGGGTCGGCATCAACGCCCCACATGATGAAACCCGCTATGCGGAAATGTTGGCCTTTGGTGATCAGGGGATGCTCAATTCCGAGGAACGCCGCACGCTTACCGACTATGTCATTTCACTTTCGCGGCCCGACGAATTGACCAAGGAACAGAAAGAACTGCTGCCAGCCGGGGCGGAGCTTT
Organism: uncultured Sulfitobacter sp.; assembly: GCA_937928635.1. GTDB lineage: Bacteria > Pseudomonadota > Alphaproteobacteria > Rhodobacterales > Rhodobacteraceae > Sulfitobacter. The sequence goes on from CALFWM010000022.1 coordinate 17,582, forward strand.
TTGACGCCAATTGTTCAAGTTGTCACGGCGAAGACGGGGGCGGTAGCCATGACGTCGGTGCGCCGAACCTCACAGATGATTTCTGGATCTATGGTGGTGATGCCGCGTCGATTGCCGCAACGCTCCGCCATGGTCGTATCGGGGTCATGCCATACTGGGAAGACCGCCTGAGCGAGGCTGACCTTCGCCTTCTGAGCCTCTATGTGCGGGACCTTAGGCCAAACCAGCAATGACCCAAGTGGCATCCGATAGCAGGGCAACCCACAAGCGCTGGACCTCCAGACCGTCGCTGTGGTTGCTGCTTGCGGCCCTTGCCGTGGCCGGTTTGCTGGTTGCCAATACACATCTGGTGATTGTCGCGGTATCATCACAACCCGGATGCGTGCCACACGACAAGGTCGCCGACAGTGAAACCCTGCATATGCGTGCCGCCAAATCCGGGTGCTGAGAAAGGATGTAAAATGACTGAAACAGCAACAACTGCTATAGAACCTCCGCTGCGCCCGGATTTTCGACGCGACCTGCCGCTCTCGGCGCCTTTCGACTGGCTGAAAATGGGGATCAGGGACACGTTCCAATCGCCTGCAAGTAGTCTGGCTTACGGGCTTTTTGTGTTTGTCATTTCACTGATCACCATCGGGGGGCTGTTCCTGCTGGGATATGACTACATCCTCTTGCCTGCGCTTGCAGGGTTCATGGTCATGGGACCAGCCATTGCGGTGGGGCTATATGAAAAGAGCCTGCTGCTTGCGGCGGGGGAACGGCCCGGCCTGCGCGATATGATGTTTGTCCATGCGCGCTCCCCCGGCCAGATCCTGTTTGTCGGTGTCATCCTGATGCTGGTCGTGATGCTTTGGCTGCGCGCCGCGTTCCTTCTTTATGCGCTCTTCTTCGGGATGATCCCCTTTGGTGGCTTCGATCAGGTGCTTGCCACGACTTTCAACACCCCACAGGGCTGGGGGTTGCTGCTTGTAGGAACCGCGACCGGCGGCCTGTTTGCGGCCTTTTCGTTCGCCATCAGCGCCTTTTCGATACCAATGCTCATGCACGAGCGCAAAGACGCATTGACGGCGATGGGGGTGAGCATGGCCATGGCATGGTCCAACAGAAATCTGGCCATCGTCTGGGGTGGCATCGTCATCGCCCTGTTTGCCATCAGCCTCATGACCGCGCTGATCGGATTGATCGTGGTGTTCCCCATACTCGGGCATGCGACCTGGCACGCCTATGTTGCGATGCGGGGCGAGGCGGCACAGGTGATATCCGAGCCCGCCGAGGGATAGCGCAATGGCGGTCGATGATCGTGACATCGTTCATGCCAGCACGGCGCTGCCTGACGGGCGGATGAGGCTCGAACTCAGCGTCCCGGGCATCCATTGCGGCGGATGCATCAGGAAGATTGAAACCGCGTTGGCGGATGTTGCGAATGTCGCCTCTGCACGGGTCAACCTGTCGACACGGCGCCTGACGGTGCTCTTCCCCGACCCGGATAACCCCCCGGCAATCGGCAGCGTGCTTGACCAGATCGGGTTCGACGCATTCATGAGCAGCCCGAAAGAGGGGGATGGCGACACCGCTTACCCTGCCTTGCTCAAATCCCTGGCCGTCGCGGCCTTTGCGGCAATGAATATCATGATGCTGTCGGTGGCTGTCTGGGCCGGGGCAGAGCCTGAAACAAGGCAATTGTTCCACTGGGTTTCGGCCGCCATTGCGCTTCCTGCCCTGATCTACAGCGGCCGGGTGTTCTATCTCAGCGCCTGGGACGCGCTTCGGCATGGCCGTACAAACATGGATGTCCCGATTACTGTCGGGCTGATCGTCACCTACGCGATGAGCCTCTATGATACGGTGACAGGCGGGGCACATGCCTATTTTGACGCCGCAACGAGCCTTCTGTTTTTCCTGCTTATCGGGCGGACGCTGGACCATATGATGCGCCAGAAAGCCCGTTCTGCGATCGACGGCCTTCAGAAACTGATCCCGCTTGGTGTCGACCTTCTGGAAGACGACGGAACGACAACATATCTGCCGACCGACAAAATCGAACCGGGCATGAGGATACTGCTGGCGGCAGGCGACCGCGTGCCCGTTGACGGGGTGATCGAAAATGGCCAGTCGGAAGTAGACCAGTCATTGGTCAGCGGCGAAAGCCACCCGGTCTTAATTGGTCCGGGCAGCGCGGTTGCTTCTGGTGGGTTGAACCTTTCGGGGTCCGTGGTCTTGCGCGCCTTGGCCCCACCGCAGGGATCATACCTTGCTGACATGATCCGCCTGATGGAAAAAGCCGAAGGGGCCCGTGGTCGCTTTACAAGGCTCGCTGACAAGGTTGCGTCACTCTATGCGCCGGTGGTGCATGTGACGGCGCTTGCTGCGTTTATCCTCTGGTACGGCATGGGGGGGGACATCCATCTGGCGCTGACCATCGCGGTCAGCGTGTTGATCATCACCTGCCCCTGTGCGCTCGCGCTTGCCGTCCCCATGGTTCAGGTCACAGCGTTGCGGCGACTTTTTGATGCGGGGATCCTGATGAAGAACGGATCCGCGCTTGAAAGGCTGATCGAAGTCGACACGGTATTCTTCGACAAGACAGGGACATTGACGTTCAGCAAACCTTCGCTTGTCAATCAGGCGGGCATCGCCCCGGCAACCTTGAAGATCGCCGCGACATTGGCCCGCCATTCACGGCACCCCTATGCCGTGACAATTGCCGATCTGTGGCGGCAACGGTCATCGCAATTCGAGGACGCGCATGATGTTACGGAAATTCCGGGGTCCGGCATCGAAGGTGTCATTGAGGGGCGCAGGTTCAGGCTTGGCCGGCCCGCATGGGCGGCAGAAGGTGATGCGAATGCGCAGGCCGGCCGCGACACCGGCCCGGTCCTGACGCAGGATGGGACAGTCATTGCGGCATTCAGTTTTGAAGATGAAGTGCGGCCCGAAAGCCATGAGGTTGTCCTGAGCATGCGCGAGGCGGGCCTTGCACTGTCGGTTCTCTCAGGTGACAGCGAGGGGAAGGTCTCTAAGGTGGCGGGCTCACTTGGGATGCAGGACTATCGGTCCCAACATGTGCCTGACCAAAAGCTTCAGGCAGTCGAAAACGCCGTCCTGGACGGTTGGAAACCAATGATGGTGGGGGACGGTATCAATGACGCACCGGCTTTGGCCGCGGCGCATGTTTCAATTGCACCTGCATCAGCGACAGATGTGGGCAGAACGGCGGCAGATGTTGTGTTGTTGAAGGATGATCTGCGCGATATCCTCACGCTCTTTGATGTGGCCCGATCAGCCCGGACCCTGACCGTTCAGAATGTAGGGTTTGCGCTTGTATACAACGCTGTTGCAATTCCTATCGCGTTCTTTGGCTATGTGACACCGCTTGTCGCTGCATTGGCGATGTCGACATCCTCTGTCATCGTTATCCTGAATGCCCTGCGTTTGAATCCCACAAAGTCCGTCATCCCGACCCGGAGCAGCCTATGACCGCCAGTTATCTGTATTTGATCCCGGTCTCGCTGCTGCTTGGCGGTGTTGGTCTTTTTGCGTTTTTCTGGTGTTTGAGGTCGCGCCAGTATGACGACCTCAAGGGGGCCGCGGAACGCATCTTGCATGATGACCCTGATGAGCAGGACGCACCTGCGCAAAAGGGCTGATGCTGTCCAGATGTCTGTCACTTGCGGCCCTTGAAGCACCTGAACTTTCGGGCTGACGGGATGTGATTCAGGTTTTTCGCATAGCGCCTTAATCTCCTGACCCTGGTTTGCAGGAAAAATCCGCTTCCTTTCCGTTCACACCATTAAGTTCATCCGCGTCAGGCAAGGGGTCTCGCTTTTGGGTGATGTTGGGCCATTGTTCCGAATATTTTGCATTAAGCTCCAGCATCGCGGGCGTTGCTTCCGGGTCCACATCGCTGAATATGGCGTCAGCCGGGCATTCGGGAACGCAGACGCCACAGTCGATGCATTCGTCAGGGTGGATCACAAGCATGTTCTCCCCGTCATAAAAGCAATCCACCGGGCAGACCTCAACACAGTCGGTGTATTTGCATTTGATGCAGTTCTCGGTCACCACAAATGTCATTTGGTGTTCCCGCCAGCGGGGTTGGTTTCCGGCGCGGGCGCGGTGCGCATCCGCGCGATGAGGAAATCCCTCAGGATCGCGGCGTGATTATGCTCAAGATCCGCATTGGCAAAGACCAGTGTCGTAATGTCATTTCGGGCAATGCGCTCCACAATTGAAACGGAACGGTTAAGGTCAAGTTCTGCGAGATATTGCAACCGGAACTCGGGCCACCGCGCGTGATCTTTGTGGAACCACCGCCTCAGGTCAGCGCTTGGCGCAACCTCTTTTGCCCAAAGAAAAAGGTTCGCCCTTTCCTTTGAGATGCCGCGTGGCCAAAGCCGGTCAACCAAGATCCTCTTGCCATCACTGGCCAGAGGGGTTTCATAAATTCTGCGAAGCCCCAACCGACCATTGGTTGTTGAAGGTTGGTCCGCCACCGGTCATTTCCAAAAGCTGTTGGCTTGGGCGATTGTCTGGAAATGCACTGCAACAACGTGGGACGCCGCTGTAAGGCTATCGGCGTTTTTTTCGTATTCCTGACGCAGTTCGTTGCGGATTTTTTCATCGGGTTGGGTGTATTTCACACCCATTCGTGAGAGTTTGATCGCCAATTCATAACCCTCTTGGGGTGTGTCGGTAATCAGTGTTTCAAGCCAAACCATAGTGTTTTCCGTGAATGATTGCTACGCCTGTTTTCAGGACGGTAGAACGAAGAAGTTTAAGATTCAATTTACATATATCTTATAGTGTTGGAGTCAAGTGACAAAGCAGCCCGCAGGATGAAACTTGCCGGTCAGCTACCGGCGACAGGCCCGACACGCCTTGCAGATTACTTGTTCCGGATCAGGGGTAAGGGCTGGGCCGGTTCACTATCGGGTTCAAAGAATGGACCCCTTCGCGGGAACATACGTTCCATCGATGGCTCAAAGATATCCCGCGTCAGCATCATGTCTTTGAGCGTATAGGCGTCCAGCGTGCGTAGAAATGCGTCCAGGGCCTTGTTGAGGGGACCGGGCAGCTTGCAAAACTGCGAGATGATACAGTGGTTTTCTTCCCCAAAACACTCCACAAGACGAAAATCCGGTTCTGTCAATCTGACCAGTTGACCAAGATTGATCTCTTCGGGTGCTTTCCCCAGACGAATACCACCCGACCTGCCCCTGACAGCGTGAATGTACCCTTCAGTCGACAGAAGATGGACAATTTTCATCAGATGACCTTTGGATACATCAAATGTCTTCTGAATTTCTGCGATCGTGGTCAATTGTTCCTCGTGGGCAGCTGTATACAGCAATACGCGCAAGGCATAATCAGTGAAGCTCGTCAGTCGCATGCGTCACCCTTGGCGACCGTACCGGATCGTTCATTCACGTCGAATTCCCTTCAAATCTATCAGTGTCGAACCGCAAAATCTCATAACATATAGCATACATCTATCTTAGAAAGATGCTACTTGGATTGCCGCTTTCTCAGTGCTTTTCAACGTTTCATCCCAGGCTTTGAAGGGAGAGAGAGGCTTTCTCGGTCCGCCTCCCAAAGCAGCGTTCCGATGACCAACCTCAAATCCAAATCCGTTGCCAAAGCCATGAAGCAGGTCTTCTGCGACAGCCAGCAAGAGAGTGCCGGTTGACCGCTGAAACAGCGGCCAAGACATCCGGCTGGCCGCCCGTCGGTATGGCAGTGGCTGACATTGAAGAAACGGCGATGGTTACGGAAACGGATAAAACCGCCCAGAAGTCCCAGGGTAATCCTCAATCCAATTTCGCAGGCATTGAAAACCGCATTTGGTGTTCGGGAATTGTGCACATGTCCCGTCGCCTAGAGCCGTGCCTCAAGCTCTGCGTCCGACAGATCATCCGGCAGCGGCCAAGACAGATCCCCTCAAAACGACCACCAAATCACACAGATCGGGGGTGGGGGATGCTCCGGCACCGGTGGCCGGAGCAAGTCTGAACGGATGGCCCCATACGTCCGGAATGCGCAATGTGCCCTTGCGGCGATTACCTTGCTGGTTAGCGGGTTCGGCATCGGGCTCATAACCGAGATGTTCGCTCAGTCGCGCGCTAAGCATCCTCTCCATCAGGCGGACCTACAGTTCTTTCAGCAGCCCCTTGATCACCCAGCAAATCTTCGGCGTTCTCAACGCCGTTAAGTAAACCGGTCTAAAACTTCCTTGGAAATCGTCATTGTTGTCATGCGCCTTTAGCTTGAAAACATGGACACAATTACTCAGAGACAGATGACCGACGTTCTCAGTAACCAACGTGCTGAACGAATTGAGGTTGGCTTTTTGACAAGCGATATCATGCCGCCATGAACCCCGACATTTTGGCTTTTCGTGCATTTAACACCTGACATAACTCCCGAGCCTGTCGTAAAGTTATACAAGGACGCGCTATCGGGCCATAGTCACGGCCCAAACTCATAAGTGCGGTCGTAAGTTCATACCTTAAACGGTTCCCCATGAATTCCAGAGCTGCGCTGCCAGGGAAGAAACTCTCCACTGGGGTTCCGTTTGCGAAAACCACGCTATGACGATCCAACAGGAGGGCATGATATATAACATCCCGCTTGCCCTTGCAGATCCGGACACCAGGCAGATCTATCAGCCCCTTAGCGGGTGCGAACACTTCACTCTGGATCGTCGGCATCTCTATCAAAATCCGATGCTGCGGCGAAACGATCAGTGGCTTGTTGGGCACACCTTGACCCAGGGAGTTCAGCTTAAATTCTATAGGTAGGTGATGCGCATTTTTGCTGTTGAACCGCAAATTTATGCGGCCAATCCAGATGATCGGCCTCGTCGTACCATCGATGTCGCATAGCCGATCTCCAACTCTCAACGTTTCGACCGAAATCGGGCCCTCAGGTGTTTCAATCATTGTCCCGGCGGCGAAACATACAGGTCCGGACGAGGCGAAAGAATCGAAACCATCAAACGAAATCTGTTCGCCATTGGGCAGGACTGCGACACCATCCTGATTGAACCCATCAGGTGGCGTATTCACGCCCACAACATAGCTGTCGCCCCCGATGGTGATCGTCGTGCCATCCGGCACGGTGAGTGTATCAATACCATTGCCACCGCTCAGACCTGCGCCGGTCCCGACAATCGTATTTCCGGTAATTTCTACAACGTTACTGCCTGTGCCCAGATCGAAGTTTACACCGTTTCCAATGGTGGCATTGTCAAAGGTCAAGACATCGCCGCCTGCGCCAAAGTCGAAATTGCCATTGAGCGTGGTGCCGGAAAAATTGAACGATGATGCGCTTGAACCTGTGGAAACGGATCCGCTGAGTGTTCCGCCGCTCCATGTGATATCCAACGAGCCGTTTCCAGCGTTGATATTTCCTGCAACATCAGTGTTGGTGAAGTTCAGCGTCGTAGGGCCGGTGGTCTGCAGGACAATATTGGAAATGGTTGAATCGCTTGCGTTGACCTCCAGATCGAAGCCTCGTTGCCGGATCGTCCCAACATCAGAATTCCCAAGATTCACAGTCGAGTTGTTGCCGTCCAGAATAATATTGTCCACCGGCGTTACTGGCGGCCCACCGTTCAGCGTGCCGACGTCATTGATGACGTCAATCAAATCATCCGCGTTACTGGTTCCCGTGATATTGGGCATGGTCTTCGTCCCCCAAGATGGTGTTGCCACCAGAGGTGATAGAACGAAAAGGAAAATCATTCATTTACGAGGATCGCTGAACCGAAATTAAGTTCAACGTGTCTTGGGGATTTGCCGATTGGGGTTCGCCGACCAGCAGACACGCTTTTCCGTTCGCAATTGTTTGCTGCCTGTCGTAATTTTGACGATAGGAGCGCGCTGCCGACATCTATAGCGTCTGACGAAATATCTTAAAGCGCCCCGCCTGAATCTTGAAGTGCCGATCCTCTGCCGCGCTCCGTGCTCTCGGGACATCGACGATAGGTGATGCTTCAAGTTAAGGGCGGGAGGCTTTAATCCCATTCAACCCGATGAATGAATGCGCCTTGAAGAGCGTCAGCACTGTTTTTGCAGGCAATGTCGGAAAGGCCCAATCATGTCTGTCTCATTTTGTCCATTTGTGTTGTTACCCGCCGGGGCCACAATCAATGCAGCGCGGCGGAGGCATTGCGCCCATTTGCATGTTGGCGTTCAGGATGCGCAGTGCGGTGCGTAGGCCTTCTTCTATGACGGGGTGGTAAAAAGGGCGTTCCAACATTTCCTCAACTGTCAGCCGCGATTGAAGCGACCAGGCCAACAGATGGGCCAGATGTTCGGCCCGCGGACCGATCATTTCCGCACCGAGAAAACGGCCGGTGTTCCGGTCGCCGTAAACTCGCAAAAGACCCTTATTGATGCCCATTACCCGCGCACGGCCTTGGTCAGACCAATCCAGCGATCCGACTTCAAAATCAGCCCCGCGTTCCGTAAGAGCGTGGTGTGTATCACCCACCATCATAATCTGAGGGTCGCTGAAGACGACTGAGATGGATGCACTTTTGGTAAAGCGCCGGATGTCGGGCCAATGTGCTGCATTATACCCTGCAGCCGCACCCTCGTCGGCTGCCTCGTGCAGAAGCGGGAGCAGATTGTTGGCATCTCCCGCGATAAAAATCGGGGCACTGCCGCATTGACCAGTATGCAGATCAAAGACCGGTATCCCGCGCCCATCCAATTCTAGCGAGGTGTTTTCCAGCCCGAGCTGATCCGTGTTGGGCCGCCGCCCAGTGGCAATCAGAGCATAGTCGAATTCAAGAGCTTCGCCATCCAGATCCACAGCAACGCCATTTTCTGTACGGCGATGCCCCACCACATCCGCATGGGGGTGGAAGTCGAATTCATCGGTGAAAATACGATTGGCTTCTGCCAATACGTCCGGATCGCTCAACGGGCCGATAAGGTTGTCTCTGCCAAAGAGGGTCACGCGGACACCAAGCCGGTGGAGTGCCTGCCCTAATTCCAGCCCGATCACGCCCGCACCAAAGACTGCAACCGACTGCGGCAACGTATCCCAAGAAAAGACATCATCGTTGATGATCAGACGGTCGCCAAAATTTTGGAAGAACGGCAGGATATTGGGGCGTGAGCCAGTCGCGATGATGACCGCTTCAGCCTCTACCTTGCGGCCATCGCTCAGGGCGAGTTCAGTGTCAGAGACAAATGTGGCACGTGCTCGGATGCGGTGATTTTCTGGCCAGTTCTCGACCGTGTCCTCTACAAAGCCGACAAAACGGTCGCGTTCTCTGCGTACTCGCGCCATCACTGCCGCGCCATCAATCTGCGGTTCGGCATAGGTTACACCCATAGATGCCGTGTGTCGCCCGGCGTGCGCTGCCTCGGAGGCGGCGATCAGCAGCTTTGATGGCATGCAGCCAACCCGCGCACAAGTCGTACCATAGGGACCGTCCTCGATAAGAAGAACATCATCTGTGGTCTTTGTTACCTCGCGGTAGGCCCGCATCCCCGCGCTGCCCGCGCCGATGATTGCAACCTTGGTTTTGAGTGTGCTCATTGTAATTCCTTTCATCGGGATCAATGCTAAGCCCTATTGAAACGCAAATGAATAGCCTGTTTGCCGAATACACAATTTCAGGCTTCAAAATCCTGCTATCCGCTTAAGACCGGTACACCGCGCAGTCGTTTCTGCGCAAATCGAGAAAATTAGCAGCTTCGCTGTAACCCGTCGACCTTCCTGCTGGACAAGATGCACAGGAAGCGTCAGGTGATATTGGCTTAAGGCAAGGCGCTCTAATCGATCGCAATTTCTATGTGGATGCACCGAACGTACTTTGGGTCGCCGACATCACCTGTGTGCTGATAGGGGCAGGCTCCCTATATCTCGTGGTCGTACTTGAGGCCTTCAGTCGTCGCATCATCGGCTGGGCCATGGGCAACGATCAAAAGGCGCAGCTGGTCATTGATGCAATGCGCAGGATCGGGCCGGAAAGGCCCGGTCGCTTTCGAAAGGAAAGTCGCCTAAACGAGCACTTGGGGCGGCACGAAAACGTGACAGGTCCAGACCTCACAAATAACCGGTCTAATGAGCAACCAGCAGTCTTTACAGACACGTATCCATCAAGAGCGGCGATCCGCCAATCTCAATTAGCGACTGACTTCAGACTTTCAGTTGGCTGTATTTTGGATATCAGGCTCCATCTGTGCACCAACCATCCAGGAAATCTCGTCTATCTTTCGCGAGAGTTCACTCAATAGATCAGCTGAGCCGTTGTCGTTCAGCTCCGAGACTGATTTTGTACTGGCCCGAACAACCATCTTTAGCTGGAAGATCGAACTGGAAAACGCCTCAATATGTTTTGGCGCCGATGCGATATCCAAAGGGTAGTCAGGGAGCTGCGAGCCCTTAACCGCAGCTTGGATCGTACCTCTAACGTGCCCACCCAATGCCGCGATCCGTTCGGCAATGATATCGGCATGCTCATTCAGGTCGGCTTGTACTTTGTCAAAGAACTCGTGAAGAGCTAAGAATTCCCGTCCCTGGACTGTCCAGTGGACCTGTTTGGCATGACTTGCCAAATTGATGAGATCATACAAGCGCTGCTGCAGCACTTCACAAACATCATCATTTGGCGGGGCAAATCTCTTAGGCATAGTGTCGCTCACTTCTGTATTTGTCTGACGCTCTTACGCTCGCTCTTTCCGCTTTGCGATACAGCGCCTGATCCATATGGTTCGAAGCCTTGAAGAAACAAGGCATGTCTCCACTCGATGATCCTACATCAAACCCTATCGAGCGGCAGCAGATCGATATCCCAAAATCTTGCTATAGTTCCGGCAAACGAGATTTTTTCTGAATTTTGATACGTAATATTAGAATGTTACGCGATACTCACCGAGCAAGCTGCTTACGCTATGTCAGCACACCGCAGGAACGAAAATCGGTTCTTCCCGCTTAAGATCAATTAGATATATATCTTATATTGAGCCATTACAATCTGCGTGATTGTGCGAACTACGTGACCTGCCCCCCGTTCCAACGGTTGGTTAGCACCCTTGCCAGCTCCAAGCTGCCAGTTCGCATCAAGCTCGAGGCGATAGGCAATCACCATTGCACTCACGTCACCATCTTGGATAGTCGGGGTTTGACCTCAGGCTTGTGTCTTGGGTCAGGTTGGCCCGAACGCGGGAATCGCTGCATGCGCAGATTTCTGAAACGCGACCCGGATTTTGATATCAACTCCCCGATTAGCATCTTTAACTGAATCCGTCCCATAACGCACTGTAGGAGTTTCCGTGGATCCAGTTTCGCCCATCGCTAGACCCATTCACGATATAGAGAGCACAAATATATTCCTCGAATTAGGCATGGATGATTGTGAGAGAACTGCAAGCCTCCATCATCTCCAAGAGCTAGGTCCAATGCCAAAGGCGACTCTAGAAGCGCTCGTTGATTTAGGTCTAACAGATGCTGAGATAGCCGGATATTTTGGCGTACCGAAGAGTTTCGTCACAACTCTCGCTAATTTTTGGGACATACAACATGACAAAGAGCCCGCTCGATGACATTGACGTCTCGAAATGGAACTCCCGTTATCCGCAAATCCAGCCCATTATTGACCAACGCAGTTCTGCTTTTGGCGCTATCGGTTGGTGCTGGAAAATCATTTTTTCGGAATGGGTCAAAGCAATTTGGATGGGCCCGGAAAAAGTGTGAGCACCCCCTAAATTGAATACCATACTGCTCCGATTATGATTTTTGGGGAGTAGTGCCTCTGGACCAAGAGCAACACAACTCATCGGTGCCGGGGAAACAACTGTAGGTGTTAGCGTCTCTGCCTGAGCTTTAGAGCGCCCGACCTTTAACCTGAAACATACTATATCGCAGATGTTCCGAGAGCGCGAGGCGTGGCAGGGTTTCAGCAAGCCAAGTTTAAGGTTGGGCGCAATAGTATCGCAGAGGCCCTTCGCAAAGCGTCATACGAAAGACCTAAATCACCTAACGCCACGTGAAATATGAGATTTCAACGTTTCACGTAATACGTGATGCTTCCGGTATTTCGTCAGACACTATGACCTTACGCTCCCGAGGGACCTTTTGAGGCCTTTAGCATACCCCACCTCAGCGGATCTCATGTAGCCAGGCACCATGTTTAATATTGTTGACTCTCCGTAGAAAAGTTGCCCATGAAACGGATAAATGTCGGCATCACGGGCGCATGGGCGTGTTGTTGCTTGTGCTATGTCAGATCTCGAAATAACACGAAACTTCCACCAGTAACTGACATATGATCCCTTTCCTTACGTGTCATTTCTCGAAACCGGATGGAGTCCTGAGACGCTAATTCGCGGCTTCATTGCCAACGAAAATGCGAACTATTTTGCGGATCATAGGAGTAAATTAGTGGCATTAGTTGAACTACATGAATAAAAAAATAGGCGACCGCGAATCCGCCATAAATAATTCACTTACGAATTTCTGAGAAGCGCTGGAAATTATATTCCTCAGCATGGGTATAACTCTATGTACCCAAATCTCTATATCGAAGGTGAAGAGGCATTATCTGTTTGCACTGTCGATTATAGACTCACTTCAAGGATCTTCTGTAACTATTTGGAGTAACCCCCAGAAACCTTCTGAAAACCGAGATCATATGGCTTTGAGACGAAAACCCTTTGTCAACAGCAATTTTGGATAGGCATTCACTCGTATTCGCCAGGCTGTCTTGCACTCTAATTACTCTGCGTCGCATGATGTACTTGTGAGGGGGGATATCTGTCGTGGCTATGAACCGTCGTGAAAAATGGAACTTACTCATTCCAGCTACGTCCGCTAGAGCGGCGAGGGACAGGTTTTTGTCAATATTCTCGTCAATGAAGTTATTTACCCTAGCCAATACCGGTTTGGACAATGGATTTGAAACATCACTTTTGTTTCGCATGCCTTTGAACATACAAACCTCCAACAAAAGCAGACTGATCAATGATTCGGCTTGTAGTCGCCCACCATACTCCCCCTCCGTCTCGACCATATTTACCAACAATTGCCTAAAGATATGATGTCGGAGCACATCTTTGACCGGGGTAATAGAATCATCGAGTTTTGGGGCACCGCTAATGCTATTAAGTAACTCCTTTCGTATCGAAGAATTGAATTTTATATAAACAACCTCTTTTGCCGATTTCCCAACCGAGTAGAGATTCGTGCCGGTTGGGAGCCAATACAAATCATTTGGCGCGTTTTCGTAACTTGCCGCCTTGTCAGAGTTAATTGCGCGCTGCCCACCATAACCGGCCTTCGGTAAGACAATGATATCCGTATCAGCTTCAAAATGAATTTCCCACGAGCTGCAAGGCGAACTAATTCCAACCGTTATTTCATCATCTGCCCAGCTTCGGCCTGGTGAGAAAGACTCCGTTTGCTTTGTCGTCGCATCTCCATAACAGACTTCAGGCAGTGTTCGGGGGTTTCGTATCATCAAGTCAGTCATTCTAAATTACCCATTCGTTCGCGGCCGCATTGGTTTCTATTCACGCGCTCAAATACCCGCCGACCAGAAATTATTGGCTTCCTGAGGCTATTTCAGACCGATCATGTTTTTGCCGATGCAGCTATTCATGAAATGGTTAGAGCGTATCTTGGGAAGAAAAATATTGCCGCGCAAACACTGTGTCAAGCTGGCGCTACACTGGACTGTCTAAACAAATGTACACATTTGCGTTAGTTTATTGCAAGAAAACCGGTGCAGATACGCAGGTCCATTGAGCCAAGTTCTACAACAGAATCTGTTATGGGCTTCAGGAAACTGAAATCAATGCGTCAGCCTCGGTGCGAAAATCAGCTCAAATAGCGTGTGAACTATGGGAGCAAACATGATCCATTGTCTGCCATTCGACAGGCCTTCAGGTGAAGAAGTCAGGAGTCGGGTTTCTGATTTTCACAACTTCTCCGGCTACCCTCACAAGTGGTGTAGCTTTTTGAAGCCATCAGCCACCGGACTGGTTTGTGGATGGTTGCCAGATCATAGCTCAGCGTATCGGACCTCAGGACTTCAGCTTGGCTTGGATGAGTGCATATCCGGATGTTGGTTAAATGACTGAGCCCCCGCAAAATCGGAAAGTGTCCTTTCAGGGACGTATGAACAGACGAATCGTCGGCCACCTTACTCACCCATATGAGAATGGAGAGTACTTTGCGATTTTTTTACATTCATTCGATTGCGCGGAGGGTAATACGCCGGCACGGGAAATTGCTGCGGAATTGGGTAGAGTAAATATTTCTACACTCTGTATTAATCTCGACACTTTGAGTGATGACAGCACTTCAAGAAAACCACTCATGCTCTCTGACTACATCCAGGATCTGGTCATGGCATATCAATACGTGGACAGGAACTACGGAACAAAGATTCTACTTATCGGCCATTCAGCCGTTGGGGTTTCTATCTTGGCAGCTTCACAACATATGGAAAATGTTGCTGCCATTACTACAATTGCGGCACCTGCCGATCCTGCATATATTTCTCATTTATTTGGCATTGCGGACACGAAATCAGGAGACCCTGATAAAGCTCGTTTGGATTTGAAACGTGCGCAGAAGTTGGCGCTATCCCATCAGTTGTCTTACCTCAATAAGCCTTATTTGATTGTACATTCTACTGTCGATGAGGTTGTTGACGTTGAAAATGCGTTTGACCTATTTAATGCCGCGCATGAACCGAAGAGGCTTCTACTTATCGATTCCTTGGATCACATGATATCGCGCCAGGATGCCGCGCAGGAAATCGGCGCGGGAATTGCATCTTGGGCTTTGCCTTTTCTCAAGGAGTGATTGATGTATGAGCTGTCTGACTTTCGCTCTGACCTGAAAAGTAATACCGATGTCAGGGATGATTGGATCAGGTCAGAGTGATTTGCGGTATTTGGCGGGTGTTGTCCCCATGGCGCTTCTAAACACAGATGTTAGGTGGCTCTGCGAGGAGAAACCTACTTCGTATGCGATTTCCGCAATGCCCGTTTGTGTGGTCGCGAGCAATTCCGAAGCCCGGGCAACTCTCCGCTTGTTCACATATTGGTGCGGGCTCTGGCCTGTGGTGTTCTTAAAGACGCGACAGAAGCTATACACACTTGTATCAGCTAGCGTGGCGAGAACTTCCAGCGACACATCAGCGTCTAGATTTTCTTCAATAAACGCCTTCACATCTTCCAAGTCGGTGTGACTGAGCGTCTGCGTCGACTTTTGAGGTTGGTTACCGCTGTGATGTGAGCGAATTTCGTACAGAATGACGTTGAGAAGAGCTTCGGCCCGGAGTCGCCCACCAAGTCCGTCAGATTCAACAAAATCGCGAAGTAGTGTAGAGAACAGCGCATGTTGGGTTAGATTGCTGATAGGCGTGACGGCTTCGTCAAGGGGAGCGCCGCTCGACGCCTGGTTGATAAAGTTCTGTCGGATCTTACGGTCGAAATTCATGAAGAGGAGCGGTTTAGCGTTCGTGCTGAGGGAGTAAAAGTCTGTTCCGGTAGGAAGCCAATAGAGATCGTTTGGCACCATCGTGAATTCTTCGACTTTGTCAGAGTTAACGGCCCGCTGCCCTCCGTAACCAGGTTGCAAAAATACAATGATATCTGTGTCTGCTGAAAAATGGATCTCTCTCAATTTGTAGGCAGAACTGATTCCAATTGTCAGACCCTCACCGGACCACGTTCGGCCTTGTGACAGAGACTTCATCATAGGCGTTTCAGGGCAACCATATCTGAGGATACTTGCCTCGCTACCAGTTTCCTGGCTCGCCCTGGGGAGTATCAATCTATCATTCATCTGGTTTAGATCCTGATCTTGATTCGCCAAAAACGGCGGAGCTTTTGGATTGACCGTTCGCTCCATTAAAGCCGATAGCATGGACGTTCCTGTTGCAGATTACAAATTCTTGCTGTGATCGTGCATTCTTGTGAAAATTCGGCGCGAGAAATATTGGGTGGTGGAGATATCTCTGGGACACGCTCTGTAATGAGGTCGGGTAGACTTTGTTGAGGACGCACATGCCCCCACCTACTGGTCTCGTCATGTGCCACCGTAATGTTTCAGGATGAATCACTCAAAGTGAGAGCATTCATATCGGACGTTAGCATAGTCGTCGTAAAACACGCGTTCGGCTTCTTGCATTCAAGAGATCAAATTTGCAATTTGATCTCAAGGTAAAGGGTAAGAGGCATTATTGCCTAGTGCACTAATATTATGATTTACAAAGAACCATGTCAATAGCCGACTCCCCAAATGAACGACTTTCGACGCTATTGCCTTGATATTGAATGATTATTTAAGCCGATCAGGTATCCTTCGAGTTCAGCACCCATGACCGCTGCCGCTTCATCACTGCCCCCGATCGCACTGCCAAAAGTGGGCGGGATAGAGACCGAATCTGTGCGCATCTTGCACCCCATCTGGGTCAGCATGGTATCGACGCGCCGTTTTTATTCCGAAAGTGACCGTTCACATCCAACGCTTGGCCGACGCATTTGCCGATGAGGCCATAGGCTTGCCATCAGGCAGCGCGCAGGATGTCACCCGACGATAATACCTTTCCAGCGCTCCCTTGGCCAACTACCCAGTTTTCAGGGACGATTTTAGACTTTCGGCTCGCAGTTTTTACATTAGTAGTGCCGAAACAGTTTGGAAGAGATCTTCCAGCCATCGGCATCCGTGTGAATCAGGTGAAAGTGGTTGGTAAATGACATGCCCAAGAGGTTCTGTTCACTGATTTCGGCCACAGCAATGCGGTCGGTGGTGTCGATGCGGATGATCTCGGCGCTGTAATCGTCGCCGACCTCATTGGCTTCCAGCGCGCCGTAAAACGGCTCGGGGCCGCCATGCAGCAGGTCTGGGCCAAGCCAGCCGGTCATCAGCGCGGTCTCAGCGAAAATGGATTTCAACAGGTCGGTGTTTCGGGTTGCGGTCCCCTCGATATAGGCCCTGACCACGGATTCGGGGTTGGCATTCTGAGCGTTCATTTTAGGTCCTTTCGGGTTTGATTATTGGGCAAGGCTGTGCTGCATCCGGCCTGTGACGGTCAGTATAACGTTGAGCGCTTTGGCCCCGTCATACGGGTCCAATTCCTGAAAGGTGTCATTGGTTTCAAGTATCAGACAGGGCACACCGTTTGAATTTACGCGGCTCATCAGTGCCGCTGAAAGGGCGGCATTTCTGGCAACCCGATCCTCAAGATGCGGGGCGTCCAGCCCTTGCAGGAGCTTACCGGGTTCAAAGCCGGTGACATCGGCAAAACATGCGGCAATCGCCTCAGCAGAGCTGAAATCAAGCCCAGTCTCAAACGCGCGCTTCTGGAGCGCGGTCGAGAACGCAAACAGGTGATCCGGGGCCACCTGCTGCACGACCGCAAAGGCGCGGGCGGTGAGATCAGAGGAATAGCGCAATCCAGGCGTTTTCAAAAACGTGATATGGGCATCATCAATGCGCACGCCGGTCCGGCTTGGGCCGACCTCCTGACCGACATGGCGGACCATATCCAGCATGGCGGGGGAAATCGTCATTTCACCCCCGCCGTGAAAGAGGCGCCGGTGATGCAGATGCAGGGCCACGTCCTTGGGGCACTTGGCAACAAGGGTTGCAATCTGGTCATGTGCGACGAAACACCAGCCACATAGGGTGTCCTGAATGTAGTGTAGTTTCATGGTCATTTCCTTCGATTTGGGCCTGTCACGCTTTGGTTATTCGCTCAGATAGGTTGATTTCAGGATGTCCGGGTTTTGTTTCAGAGTTTCGGGCAGCCCGCTGAAGGCAACGCCGCCGCGCCCGAGCACAACGGCATAATCCGCGTGTTTCAGCGCCAGATCGGTAAATTGTTCGATAAGCAGTATGCCCGTCCCGGAAGCGACCAGCTCATCCACCACCGCCATGAGGCGATGCACCACAAGCGGGGCCAGCCCAAGCGACATCTCATCCAGCGCGAGAAACCGGGGGCGCAGCATCAGCGCGTGCCCCAGCGCGACCATCTGTTGCTGCCCGCCAGACAGCGTGCCTGCCAATTGCCCTTTGCGCTCTGCCAGCTCGGGAAAAATGCCATAGACGTAGTCCAGATTGCCCTGAACCGTCGCCGTGGAGTGACTGCAGGCCGCGCGCAGATTGTCATCAATGCTCAGCTTGGTGAGCACCTGATGGCCCTGCGGGACGACGGCAATGCCATGCCCGCGCACCGTCTCGGGCGTGGCATTTGTGATGCTTGCGCCGTCAATCGCGATCTCCCCGCGCGTGACGGGCAACACACCGGCCAGGGCCAGAACCAGCTCCGATTTGCCCGCGCCGTTTGCGCCTAGCAGGGCCGTCAATTGCCCCTCGGTGATAGAGAGCGCCACATCAGACACAATGGTCTTGCCCCCTTTTTCGACGCTCACATCCGAGAATACCAAAGACATGTCGCTCACTCCTCCGCAGAGCCAAGGTAGGCCTTCACAACGGCCGGATCGTTCAACACCTGTGCGGTTGGACCCATTGCAATCCTGCGTCCGAAATCGAGCACCATCGTGTCTTCACACACCTTGGCCACCAGATCGACATCGTGGTCGATCAGCAGCACCTGCGCGCCGCAATGATCCTTGATCGCCAGTATCAAATCCGCCAATTGCCGGGTCTCGTCGCTCGACATGCCGCCTGCCGGTTCATCCAGCAAGATCACGCGCGGTGCCCCGGCGACGCATTTTGCCAAATCCACCAGACGGCGCTCGAACCCGCCCAGATCTGCCACCATGTCTTCGGCCTGATCTTGCAGGTCGACAAAGGCCAATGCCTTGTGCACAGCCGCCTGTTTGTCGGCTGGCGGCATCGGGTCGGCATCCAGTTGCACCAGCACATTGTCAAAGATGCTCAGGTTTTCCGACAATTCCTCGCGTTGGAAAGACCGCCGCAGCCCCCATTGGCTTCTTTTATGCGGGGCGAGCGAGGTCAACTCTGTTGCGCCGCTCTGGATCGTTCCGGTATTGGCAATAAAGCCGGAAATTGCATTCATCAGCGTTGTCTTGCCAGCCCCGTTTGGCCCGATGATCCCAACGATGGCCTTGTCAAATGTGACCGACACATTGTCCAGTGCGACCACACCACCAAACCGCACATTCAGATCGGCAATCTCGATGGATTGCTGCGCCTCTTTTGGGGCGGCAACGCGCGCACGGCGGTCCAGTATCTGGCTGGCAATACCTTTTGGGGCGGTGATCAGTGCGTGCAGCAAGCCTATGCCAAAGATGATGAAGGCCAGATCAGGGTCCAACCCCCAATCGTTCAGCAAGGCGGGAAGAATGCGGTACAGGACCGCGGCGATAATGCAGCCCAGCCAGTAGGTTGACCCGCCGACGACGACCAGCGCAAACAGCAAGATACTTTCGCCTGCGCGAAATGTGCTGGGATCAAGCAGGCCGATATTTCCCGCCAGCAATGCGCCCGCAATTCCGGCCAGAAACCCGGACAGGGCGAAGGCCCAGATTTTATGGCGCACGACATTGATCGAGGCCGACATGGCCGCTGCTTCGGATTGGCTCAGCATGGCCCATGCGCGGCCCGGTTTCAGACGTCGGTTCAATTCGATCAGCAAGAACCCGAGGATGGCGCAGCCGATCACATAGCGCAGATAGGCGCTGTCACTGAGCGCAATGGCGGGTCGGCGCACGCCAGCCTCGGTGGCGGTCTGCACCCCCCAGAACCCATCCCCGCCATTTGGGAATTGAAAAGCGGCAAAAAGCACCTCGAACCCACCTGCGGCCATCAATGTGATCAGTGCCAGATAGAGCCCGCGCAATCGCAGTGACGGCAGAGACAGGATCACCCCAAACCCCATCGCACCGAAAGCCGCAAGGATCAGGTTTATTTCAAATGGCAGCGTGGTGCCGTGGCTCAGCCGCAGCATGATCCAGCCGCCCACACCCATCAGCCCCACCTGCGTCAGGCTCACCATGCCGACACGGCCATAGAGAAACGCGATACCGGCAGCGGCAATCGCAAAGCAGGTGGTGGAGGTGACAATATCCGTCCATTGCGCACCCAGCACCGAGGGCAGCACCACAAAGCTCACAAAGCCAAAGACAAAGGCCAGTTTTGTGGACGGGCTTTGGCCCGATATGATCGATAACGGGTTCATCCTATTTCTCCTCGTCAAAGATCAGGCGCGTGCCGCGCTGCATCCAAAGCATGGCAAGGACAGCAATCGCGAAAGGCGTCACCGGACGGATGGATTTGAACAAAGGCGACAAAGTCATCAGGGATTCGATAAGACCGATGGACAGACCGCCAATCAGAACCAGCCAGAGGTTTTCAAGCCGCCCGCAGATCGCAGCAGCAATCGCGGGGATCACCATGAAGGTGATGACGGTCGGCTCCAGCCGGATCAGATCGCCGAACAAGAGCCCCGTGAACCCTGCAAGCAGCCCCGAAATGCCCCAGGCCAATGTCTCGACCCGCAGGATCGGGATGCCCAGCAAGGCCGACAGCGCCCGGTCATTGGCGATGGAGCGCATCTGTAAGCCGCGAATGGAGTGTTTGAGATAGGATTGGATCACAATCACCACGGCAATCGCCGTAAGCAGCACAATCAGACGAGTGGCTGTTACCCGCAGCCCCAGGATCTGGATGCCGATCGTGTCAGTGGGAAGCGAAAACTTTCGCACATCATCGACCCAGAAGAAATTGACGCCACCCAGGATGATCAGGGCCGCACCCAATGTCGCAACCGCCTTGACGACAGGCGGCTGAAACGCAAGGCGCGGCGCGATCCCGCGCCCGTAGGTCAGCGACAGGACCAGAGCAAGCGCGATGCCGCATACCCAGGTCAGCGGCGGAATAATGCCCCACTGGCCCAGCTGCCAGGCAAACATTGCCGCCGCAGCGCCCATCGCGCCATAGGCGATATTCAACACGCCGGTTGCCCGGTAAAGCACGACCAGCCCGATGCCGCCCAACGCGTAAAGCGCGCCTGTGGCTAGCCCTGACACCGCAAATAGGCTGATGACTTTGGCCGGTTTGCCATGCCCCAGAACAGCGATGACGGCACTGATCGCGATCACATAAAGGACCGTGGATAAGAGGATGGAGCGATTTAATGTCATGGGAAACCTGAGACGCTGTTGGATGGTACGGCCCTCTGGTCAGAGGGCCGCAGGTTTTCTTTGGTGGGTTAGCGAAGACCCAGTGTTGTCTCGATTGCGATATGCGGGTCGAAATAGGCGCTGTTATATTCAAAACAGTCCCGCACAACCTCAAAGCTGCCATCCTTAATCAGCACCACATGGCCTGCGTGGTTTGGATAGTGAAAATCAGCCTCGCCAACATAGTAAGGGCCGCACATCAGGTCAGACGCATAGCCACTGATCCCGGTGATCGCGGCGTTTACTTTTTCACGGTCCCCGACATCACCTGCGTCCATCTTCAGCAGCGTCTCTACGAAGAATTTGGCGGACAGATAGCCGGATTGAGAGAAGGTATCACGTGGATCATCGGCATTGGCAAAGCCATCCATAACCTTGATCCAGTTCTGATTGTCATCCCCGCCATCGGTGAAGGGTGCGAGTTCTGCGTTCACATAGATATGGCCGTCCCAATACTCCCCCAGCGCCGCAGGCACAGAGAGATCATAGAGCGTGGTCGGAGCCGCCCATTTATAGGCGTCGCGTAGGTCCTGTTCCTCTGCCGCCTTCAAAACCGCAGTGGCCAGGCCAGCAGGCAGATTGACCAACATCGTGTCTGCGCCTGTGGCAATCGCCTCAAGCATCGCGGAATTCACATCAGGCGCCGCCGGGTTCAGAAACACCGATTGCGCGGTCCCGCCATTTTCTTCCATGTAGCCGGTGACGGCATCGCAAGACCAGGTGCCGACATTGGGGATGGCAAGGCTGATGCAGGCCACGCTCTGGACGCCTAGCTCTTCCTGCATGTATTGAATGACGCCCACATTGGAGCCCAGTGGCCCCTGATTTGTTGACACGATATTGGAGCTTTCAAAGCATTCCGAGACCGCGCAGGCACTGGCCATCACCATCATGTCGGCGTCTTTATAGGTGCCCGCATTGACGGCCATTTCCAGAAATGACCCGTTGCCCACCATCGCAACCACGGCCTCATCCACCAGCAGTTTCGAGGCCGCCTGACCCGCAAGCTCGGGGTTCCATTGATCGTTCTCGACCAGATATTCAATGGGGCGACCATGAATGCCCCCATTGGCATTGACGCAGGAAAAATAGGCGGCTGCCGCATCGGTTGAGGACGAGAAATCGCCAGGTGCCGCATTGCCGTGAATGCCGCCGATCTTGATCGGCTCACCTGTTGCCGCTTCGCCTGTATTGGCTCCGCAATGTGGTGCGCTTTCATCTGCCAGTGCACCGGTGGCTCCGAACGCCGAGACCAGCGTCAGTGGTAAAATTAGTCGTCTCATTCTGTTTCCTCCCAGAGATTTCAGTTCAATAGCCATTCAGTGTTTCGAGGCCGCGCATAAAGCGTGAGCAACGTTCGGCTATCATCATTGTCGGAGCGTTGGTGTTGCCGCTCACGAGGTTTGGCATTGCAGAAGCGTCAGCGACCCGAAGGCCCTGGACACCACGCACGCGCAACTCTCCATCAAGGCAGGCCATGCGATCCGTGTCGGCGCCCATTTTGACGGTAGAAGATGGATGAAAGACCGTTTTGGCGGTCTGGCGAATATAGTCTTCCAAAGCGGAATCGTCTTTTTCGATTCCGGGCTCGGGCAGATGTCGGCGGCTGATCAATTTGGCAAGCGAGGGGGCCTCCAATATCTCGATCCCCTTGCGCACGCCGCGCATCAGCACTTCGACATCATGGCGATCAGACAGCGCGCCGCTGTCAAACTTTGCCGGGTCTTTGGGGTTGGATGACGCCAGTTTCACCGAGCCGCGAGAGCGCGGGCGCAGGAAACAAGGCCCGATTGCAATTCCGTGTTTGTCAATCGGATCACGGTCCAGCCCGCCCACCATGAAAGGAAGGACATGAAACTGCACATCCGGCGTTCCGGCATCGGACAGATCGGCAAATCCGCCGCATTCCACCACGTTGGAGGTCAGCAAGCCGGTGCGGTTGACCATGTATTCCAGCATATGGCGCACCGATTTCAGCCCCTTGTCCTGCCCCTTTATCGAGATCGGGTCATGGGTCTCGCCCTGAACGGTGCTTTCCATATGATCCTGGAAATTCTCGCCCACGCCGGGCAGGTCATGCACGATGTTGATGCCAAGCTCAGAAAGCTCTTCTGCGTTGCCAATGCCTGACAATTGCAGCAAGCGCGGGGTCTCAATCGCACCGGCGCACAAGATCACCTCGCCTTTTGCCGAAATGGTAGTGCCGTTTTCCAGCTCGACACCGCTGACGCGTTTGCCATCAAATGTTACCCGCGCAACACGGGTCTCCGTCATGATCTTCAGGTTGGAACGCCCCTCCGCCTGACGCAGGAACGCCTGCGCGGAGGACCATCTGCGCCCGTCGCGGGTGGTGGTCTGATAGAAGCCGACACCTTCTTGTGCGGCACCGTTGAAGTCCGGATTATAGGGCAGGCCTGCTTCCTGAGCCGCGCGGATGAAGGCCGTGCTCAATGGATGGGCATGGCGTCTTTCCGAGACGCTCAGCTCCCCCTCGGCCCCGTGGAACTCATCAGAAAGCACAATGTTGCTTTCCAGATCGGAAAACACGGGCAGCACGTCCTTGTAGGACCAACCGGGCAGGCCAAGCTGGCCCCAGCTGTTATAGTCATCGGACTGCCCGCGGATGTAGAGCATCGCGTTGACAGAAGAGCCACCGCCAATCACATGGCCCTGTGGCACGATTGCAGGCCGACCGTTCAGGTCTTCGCTGGGCGCGCTCACATAGGCCACCACATCGCGGCCGCCTTCGAGCACCTTGAAAAAAGTGGCCGGAATGTGAATCCAACGATTGGTATCATTGCGCCCGCTCTCGATCAAAAGAACGCGCATCCCGCTTTCCTCGGACAGGCGCGAGGCCATGACACAGCCTGACGACCCGCCGCCCACGATGATATAGTCAAATTCCTCGCTCATGAGAACACGACCTGAATGTCGGTGTATTCCGCAAGGCCCTCCTCGCCGAACTCAACCCCGATGCCCGAGGATTTGACCCCGCCAAAGGGCGCGTTGGGCTGTATCGCCCCGTGCTTGTTGATCCAGACCGATCCGCATTGCATCCGCCCCGCGATTTCTTTCGCCTTTTCAACATCCTTGGACCAGACCGACCCGCCCAGACCGGCAGGGTTGTCATTGGCCGTCTCAATCACCGCATCAAGGTCGGAATATTTGATGATCGGCAAAGCGGGCCCAAATTGTTCCTCGTCCACCAGCGGGTCGCCATTGTTCAGATCAGCAATGATCGTTGGCGGGTAGAACAGCCCCTCACCCGGCTCGCCCCCCATCAGGACGCGGCCCTTGGTTTTGCCGGCCTCAACCAGTCGCTGTACCTTGTCAAACTGGGCCTGGTTCTGGATCGGACCAAGGATCGAGCCTTCATCCATGCCATCGCCAACCGGGATATTCCTGGCAAAATCCACCAATGCGCCGCACACGTCATCATAGACATCTTCGTGCACATAAAGCCGCTTCATCGCCGCGCAGGTCTGGCCATTGTTGATGAACCCGCCCCAGAACAAACCTTCGGCAATTTTTGCCGGGTCCACATCGGGCAACACGATGCCCGCATCATTACCGCCCATCTCAAGCTTCAAGCGCTTCATGGTTTCCGCAGCTGACATCATGATCTTCTGACCCGTCGCGCATGACCCGGTAAAGACAACCTTTCGGATGCCGGGATGCGCGGACATGGCAGCGCCGATATTGTCGCCGGTCTTGTCATCGGAGGTCACAACATTCACGACACCTGCGGGCAGGACCTCGTTCATCAACTCCACAAGCCGCAAGGTGCTCAGCGGTGTCATCGGCGAGGGCTTGATGATCACCGTGTTGCCGGTGCGCAAGGCTGGCAGAATATGCCAGATCGCGATCATCACCGGGAAATTCCAGGGCGTGATGGAGGCGACAACACCGACGGGTTTGCGGTGCATTTCAACGCGCCCCTCATTATTGTCCTGCAAGACCTTCATCGGCAGGCTCAGCCCGCTGGTATATCCGGCCCAGGCCTGCGCTCCGCCCAGTTCCCAGCGTGATCCCAGACCGTTCAGCGGCTTGCCCTGTTCTGCTGTCAGCAGCAGCGCCAGTTCTTCTGCATGCGCGCCGATCTTCTCGGTGACGGCACCACAGGCTGCGGCCAGCTCTTCATCCGACTTCTTTGACCAGCCCTGAAACGCGGCCTCTGCGGCGGCAACCGCATCATCCAATTGCGCCAATGTTGCCTTTGGCGCGTGGCCAACCGTTTCGCCTGTAGAGGGGTTGAGAATAGCAAAACTGTCTTTGCCGTTTACGGGATTTCCGCCGATGGTCATCGCAAGTGTGGTCATTTTCGATTCCTTACCAACATCATTTTCACCTATGAAATCAGCTGATCCCGGCACTGTCTTGGATACCAACAACAACAGGTTTGGATTGGAACAACAGATTTTGGTGGGGTTTTTTTGACCAAAACCGGCCACAAAAAAACCCGCCTCAAATTTCCTTGAGGCGGGTTCCAAATCTGACGGTCCAAGTTTTTGAATTAGGGCTTATTCTACGATCTGCATTTCCGTATCTATAAAGAGTGAGATCGGCCCGGTTGGAAATTGACCCACCCCAAAGGACATGTGATCTGCAATTTCACCCCGGAGGGAAAACGCAACCCAATCGCCTTTGTAGGATTCGAAGAGCGCTGCGACGGGGTGGTCACCCTCAAAGGTCAATTCAGCATCTAATTCAAGGGGTTGCGTGACGCCTTTGATTGTTAGGTCACCGGTGATTTTAGCGGTGGTTTCGCCGGTCAATTTGATCTCGGTGCTTGTGAACGTCATTTCTGGGTACGCGGCGGTGTCGAAATAGGCCGGTGCCTGAATGTGCTCGTCAAAGATCTCCACACCGGTGGAAACGCTTGTCGTATCGACGGTGACGGTCACTTTTGAGGCTTCGATATTGTCGCGATCGAGCACCAGCGTTCCGCTGGTTTTATCAAACTCCGCCGTTTGAAAAGAGACGCCTGCATGGCTCCAGCCAAAGCGAACCTCGGTGTGGCCGGGATCTGTCTTGAATGTTTGTTCAGCGAAAGAGAGGGTCGCGCTTGCGAAAAGGGCAGCGCCCGCAACTGTGGTGAGAGACGTGAGTTTCATTTGATGTTCCTTTTGTCATTCAAGATGGCTTTGCACATCTTTTCATTTTTCCAAAAAGATAAGTAGGACATTAGCAACGTAAGATTTGTACCAGAGCGACGGGCAAAAACTCAGGCGACAAAATGATTGGACTGCGGCAACAATTGCCCCTCATCGCGGAAGTTTGATTGGTAAAATGCAATCTTCTGCTTAGTTTCTCCGTATGGAAGTTACATTTCAGACCCAAACGCTGCCCATCGAGACCTTTGAAGCATCGTTGCAGGATGCCTGCGGAAACTTCGACGTGCGCCCCACACAAGGCGATGCGGACATGTGGGGTGGCATCTCATTGCGCCGCCAGATGGACCTTGAGTTTGCTCTTGTGGCAACCGACTTGCAGCAAATCTTGCGAACCTCCCAGAACATTCGGCAAGATGATGGCGAGAATTTTTTCCTGATCATGCAGAAAGAAGGACGCGCCCTGATGGGGCAGAATGATCGCTTCTCGGTTCTGCATCCGGGTGATCTGGTGTTGATCGACAGCGCCAAACCGTCAGAATTCACCTTCTTTGGGGATCGCTCTATTCAGATGTCACTGCACCTGCCGCGTGTAGACCTTGAGGAACGGTTTGGTGCCGTCATTCCCGGCGGCCTGTCAGTGAACCGCCAGGATCCAACCGCTATGGCCATTCACGCCATTATTGCCAAAAGCGAATCTACCGGTGACGCGCAGGTGCATCTCAAGGACGCGTTGCTCAGCCTGATTGGCGTGGCGTTGATGGAGCGGCGTATCCACGGCGAAACCACGACAGCGCGCCTTGAACAACGTGAAGGCTCCGTTTTGACCCGTTCAATCGGCTATATTGAGATGCGTTTTCAGGACCCCGAATTTACCCCGGCGATGATTGCACCGGATCTGGGCGTTCAACCCTATCAGGTGCAACGGGCATTCAAATCGCTGGGTACAACCGCAACCAAATATCTTCTCGCCAAACGCCTTGAGACCGCACGCACGCGTCTCATCGAAAATGCCAAATCCCATCATCCAGTTCTTGTCAGCACAATTGCCTATCAATCCGGCTTTGCAGATGTATCCTATTTCAACAGATGTTTCCGAAAAGTCTTTGGCAAAACGCCAAGCGATATGGGTTGACACCTTGTCAATACTTCCTGCGACGAGGGACATATTCAAGCGATGAGCCGCGTCATGGTCTCGTACTGACGCTTTTTGTGGATTTTCCAATTCGACTTGCTCACCTGTCAGCCAGCAGTTGAATGTGATCTGTCGGCTTTGCAACACTTAACTTGTTTGGGAAGCCATCTCGCAAATCCAGTCTTCGCATCTCATTCTTGAGGACATGCGGATCAAAGGGCTGCCGCCCAACACGCAGACCATATATGTGCGGGCGATGCACGAGCTCACACGGTTCCCGGGGCATTCTTCGGACAGCGCGACACCCCAGGAGCTTCGGGCTTTCCAGCTTGATAAGAAGGAGCGCAGCGTAGGGACCCGGGCTGAAATACCGTGTGGCCTGTGACGGCGGGCTCAGGGCGGGCAAGGTCACACATCTGAAGTTAGGCGACATCGACAATCCGAACGCGCAGCAGCTTTGCCCCTAATGGGATAGCCTTCGGCATAGCAAGAAATTGTTACGCCAGTTTCCTGAAATACGGTCCTTTATAGAATGTCTACAAAGACTTTACCCATTCCTGTCGAGGTCGATTATGATTAAGAAATCCCATCCTTCCCGTCGCAGCCTTGTTTTTACTGAGGCACGGGTCAAACGACGGATCCCGTCGGGCGATTGATGATGCAATAATCAACCTGGATTTCGCAAAGTGTGTTCTTGAGAGCGCGAGGGACGGCGCGGCACCAAAGGCCGCGATACTTGGACGAAATCCCACTTACCAGGGGGCGGCACTCGTTGATATTCAGAACCTCTTCCTCTACCCCAACAACCCGTAGCAGTGGTGAGGAATGGCCTTGTTGTTAACCTTGGGCAACGGATTTCAGAATCCGTTTTCGCTGGCGCATACAGCCCCCCGATCAGCTTTCGCAACATTCCGATCACTAGAGCAACAGACCAAATCGGGGAAACGAGCGGCGGTAAGCCTTTGACCCAGAAAGAACCGAGTATGAAAAGATACGAAATGACACCAACCTCCGAACCAACGTGCAAGGCATCTGACCTGTTTGTTCAGGCGCTTGAGAGGGAAGGTGTGAAGTTTGTCTTTGGCGTGCCGGGTGAAGAAAACCTTGATCTTGTTGAATCCCTGCGGACGTCCGGGATCCGATTGATCCTGACCCGACATGAACAGGGGGCCGCATTCATGGCGGCCACATACGGGCGGCTGACAGGCAAGGCCGGTGTGTGTCTGGCGACCCTTGGCCCGGGCGCCACCAACTTTGCAACCCCTGCCGCCTATGCACATCTTGGCGGATTTCCCCTGATCATGATCACCGGTCAGAAGCCAATCAAGAAATCAAAGCAGGGCCAGTTCCAGATCGTTGATGTGGTCAATCTGTTTAAGCCGATCTGCAAGATGTCCAAGCAGATTGTGAATGGTGACACCATCCCGGCCCTCGTCCGCGAAGCGTTCCGGGTGGCTCAGGAAGAGCGGCCGGGGGCCGTTCTGCTGGAACTGCCCGAGGATATCGCAGAAGAGCACTGCAGCGAACAGGTGATCGAGCCCCACCAACGCACCTATGCAGTGGCGGATGACACCGTTCTGGATGAGGCGGCGGATTTGATCAGGCACGCCAAAATGCCGCTTGTTCTGATCGGGGCAGGGGCCAACCGTAAGGACGCACGCCGGGCGATTTCGGATTTGGTTCACACAGCCGGATTGCCGTTCTTCACGACACAAATGGGCAAGGGGGTCGTGGATGAACGCTCTGAACGGTCATTGGGCACTGCGGCGCTGTCGAATGGGGACTACGTGCATTGTGCGATTGACCGGGCCGATCTGATTATCAACATCGGCCATGATGTTGTTGAGAAACCGCCGTTTCTTATGGAAGCAGGAGGCACAAAGGTCATCCACATCAACTACAAGTCCGCCCAGGTGGATCAGGTGTATTTCCCCCAGGTTGAGGTGGTCGGAGATCTGAAAGCATCGGTTACCCGCTTGCAACAGAAGCTCGGGTCAGCATTGGATTTTGACGCGTCTTACTTTGAGAAGGTCAGAAACGAGATCGAGCTACATCTGGCAGAAGGGGCCAATGACACCCGCTTTCCCGTCATACCGCAACGCTTTGTCGCGGATACAAGACGGGTGATGGGTGACAGGGATATCATCGCGCTCGATAATGGCATCTACAAAATCTGGTACGCGCGCAACTACAAGGCCTCCGATCCGAACACGGTTCTGCTGGACAATGCGCTGGCTACAATGGGTGCCGGACTGCCATCAGCGATGGCCGCCGCCTTTCTGAACCCCGACCGTCGTGTCATGGCAATTTGCGGTGATGGCGGGTTCATGATGAACAGTCAGGAGGTTGAAACCGCCGTTCGGCTTGATCTGAACCTGGTGATAACCATCCTGAACGACGGCTCTTACGGGATGATCCGCTGGAAACAGGTCGCCGCCGGGTTTGAAGACTGGGGGCTGGAATTCAACAACCCGGATTTCGTGAAATACGCGGAAAGCTATGGTGCCACCGGCCACCGCATTACAGCGACAGAAGATCTGGTGCCCGTGTTCGAAAGGGCCTTTCAGGCGGGTGGCGTTCATCTGATCGACCTGCCGGTGGATTATTCCGAGAACCAGAAGGTTCTCATTGATGAACTGTCTGAAAAGAGCTGCCTGACATGAACAATGCAAAATCAGCCCCTTCCGGCGCAACCCGTGAAGTGGTCAATCCATTCGATCTCAAACCCATCGGAACAGTCACGCTAAGGTCATGGGATCAGATTGATGCGCATTTGACCACCGCAGCCCGATTGCATGCCAATCGCGAGAACTGGCTGCCGGCTTACAAGCGGATCGAAATCCTCAGCAATGCTGCCAGGATCATGGAAGGCCGGTCTGATGAACTGGCGTTTCTGATTGCAAATGAGGGCGGCAAGCCGCTGGTGGATGCGCGGGTCGAGGTGGCCCGTGCCATTGATGGCGTTGGGCTGTGCATCAAGGAAATTCCCAACCTTGCAGGCGCGGAGATCCCGATGGACCTGACTGCCGCAGGTGCCGGAAGAATTGCCTTCACAACCCGTGAACCGATTGGGGTAGTTGTTGCCGTTTCAGCCTTTAACCATCCGTTGAACCTGATTGTGCATCAGGTCGCCCCGGCCATTGCAACGGGCTGCCCTGTGCTGGTCAAACCAGCAGCGGATACACCCCTGTCCTGTCAGGCCTTCGTGGAAATCTTGTACGAAGCGGGGTTGCCGGAAGAATGGTGCAGCTATGTACCCTGTGACACCGCATCCGCCGAAAGGATGGTGACGGATCCACGCGTTGCCTTTTTCAGCTTCATCGGTTCGGGAAAGATCGGGTGGATGCTGCGCTCCAAGCTGGCCTCCGGCACGCGCTGTGCACTGGAGCATGGCGGCGCTGCACCCGTTATTGTTGATGAAACTGCCGACATTGAAGCAATGATCCCGAGCCTCATCAAAGGCGGGTTCTATCATTCCGGTCAGGTTTGCGTATCCGTGCAGCGCATATTCGCGCCCAAGGACACGGCACGACATATCTCAACGCTGCTGTCAGACGCGGCGTCCGGGCTGGTTGTCGGTAACGCGATTGAAGAAGGGACGGACTGCGGCCCCCTTATTCGCCCCAAAGAAGTAGACCGCGTTGCTGAATGGGTGGAGGAAGCCAGATCAGATGGTGCCACCGTCATGACAGGGGGGCAAAAGATCAGCGCCTCGACCTACGAACCGACGGTTCTGTTTCAACCACCAGAAACGGCACGGGTTTCGCGCAATGAGATTTTCGGACCGGTGGTCTGTGTCTATGAATATACGTCGATTGATGATGCATTTGAGCGGGCGAACGCATTGCCTTATGCGTTTCAGTCCGCAGTCTTCACAAAAAATCTGGATACCGCACTGAATGCTGTCAGACGGCTGGATGCGACTGCCGTGCTTGTCAATGATCACACAGCATTCCGCGTTGACTGGATGCCGTTCGCGGGACGCAGGCAGTCCGGGTACAATACCGGCGGTATCGGATATACGATGCATGATATGACGCAAGATAAAATGGCCGTGATAAAGCTCTGAATTTTATAGATGATAGCGTCTGACGGAATATCTGAAGCATCGCGTTACACGCCCAAAATGCTCCGTTTCAGGCTGCGTTAACTAATTCAACTTTGCGCATGACGCATTAACGTTCGTATGATGCCTCTCACAACCGCGCAGTACATCTAGGAAATATGTTACTTTCGCCTTGCAATTGCTACCTTCTAGTAGATATTGGCAAGTCCGACCAGTTTCAGTCAAACCGTTCAGAGGTCAAAAATGGCGGAGATAAAAGAAAAAAACCCTCTAATTCTTAAAGAGCAGATGTGCTTTGCGCTCTATTCCACGTCGCGGGCGATCACCAAGAAGTACTCGGAAATACTCTCTCATCTAGAGGTCACCTACCCGCAATATCTGACGCTTCTCGCTCTGTGGGAAAACGACGGTATGAGCGTGAATGAACTGGCCCATGCGTTGGATATGGAAGGGGCGACCATGACCCCTTTGGTGCAACGAATGGAAAAACTTGGTCTTGTGGTGCGGAAGCGAAATTCAGATGACGAGCGGCGCGTCAATGTCATGCTGACCCAGAAGGGGCGCAAGATGCGCACAGAAGCGGTTTCTATCCCGATGACTTTTGGC
The DNA here is from genome assembly GCA_937928635.1 of uncultured Sulfitobacter sp. Lineage (GTDB taxonomy): Bacteria > Pseudomonadota > Alphaproteobacteria > Rhodobacterales > Rhodobacteraceae > Sulfitobacter. The sequence goes on from CALFWM010000022.1 coordinate 49,643, forward strand.
TGTTCGATTGGGGTCAGTGATGAAGAGGCAGCGGTCATGGTTGCTGAACTCAAAAAGATACGTGATCGGCTAGAATAATCCCGCAACGTCAGGGCAATAGCGTAAAGAACTGACTATTTAGATAGTGGACTATTGACATGTGCACTATCTAAATAATAAAACTAGTGCACTAGACAATATTCCCTTTCACCCTCTACCAGGAGAATAAAATGCAAATTCGAAAGTTCTTAACGTCCACGTTTGTTGCCATAGGCCTCACGGTCAGTGGTGCTGCCGCCACGCTCGCAGAAGAGCTTAAGGCCAAGACAGTCGTATTGGTCCATGGCGCATTCGCGGACGGCAGTTCATGGAGCGCGGTTTCCCCGCTGTTGCGTGAGGCTGGTCTGAAAGTCATCGCTGTTCAAAACCCCCTCGATTCTCTGGCGGGTGACGTCGCCTACACCAACCGCGCCATAGACCGTGCCGAGGGCCCTGTTGTTCTGGTCGGTCATTCTTGGGGCGGTATGGTCATTACGCAAGCAGGTGGGCATGACAAGGTCCAGTCGCTGGTTTATGTCGCGGCCTATGCGCCTGATGTTGGCCAGTCTCTGGGTCAGGCCGCGATGCTGGACGTCTATCCGGCCCCGGGTCTTGGGGCACTTCAGCAGGATACCGCTGGCTATTTCTATCTGCCAGAAGCCGCCGCCGCTGAATTCTTCGCCCATGATCTGTCAGCAGATCAGGCTACATTCATTGCCGACAGTCAGGGATTGCTGAACAGCAAGGCATTGGAAGAACCGGTCACCCATGCCGCCTGGAAGGATAAACCCTCCTTTTTCGCCATCGCGGGCGATGACCAGATGACACCAACACCCCTGCAACGTGAATTCGCCAAGAAAATCGGAGCGACGTCGGCTGAGGTCCCTTCAAGCCATGTTGTGATGGTCTCAAACCCGCAGTTTGTCGCGGATATGATCATCCAGGCGGCGAAGTAATCCAACATCTAACACCGAGGAAACGACAATGAAAAATGTTCTTATCTCCGGGGTCGCAGCACTTGCTTTCAGCGCCGCCGCGGCAACTGCAGAAGATGCACGGACTGGTGTCTACCCATCTGGCAACGTGCCCATCGCGCCCTATTCACCGGGCATCAAAACAGCCAACGGATTTCTCTATGTTTCTGGTCAGATCCCGTATGTGGATGGCGCGATCCCAGCCCATGCCAGCGACGGGGAAAATGATGTTCAGGACCAGACCAAAATCGTGATGGAAAACATCCGCGCCGTGTTGGCAGAGGCGGGTTATGATCTGAATGATGCGGTCCGGGCCACCGTCTTTATCACCGATATTGCAGGCTATGGTGCCTTCAATGAGGTATACGGAACCTACTGGGGTGAAGGCGATCTGCCCCCCGCCCGCGCGGCGGTCGAAGTTGGTGCCTTGCCCGGTGGTAAACCGGATGCACCCGTGTTGGTCGAAGTTTCAATGATTGCCTACAAATAGTCCCTCACGGCTTTTGGCCCGGGCAAATGTGAAACGCGAATTGCCAGCCCAACCGGGCTGGCAATTTCGCTGGTCAAAGCCGAGGTGACACAAGCGCCCAGGCCTTGAGAAAAACCGGTACACAAGCCTGCATTCTATTCCCTCACTTCGCAAGACGCGTGTTCAAAAGCTCAAGCGCATCGTCAAACATGGCGATGTCCTCTTCTGCTCTTGCGCCCAGCTGTGCCCCTTCCAGCAGCGAAAGGGTTGCAGTGGCTTCCGCGGCTGGTGCTGTCACATCGCTGATGGACCCATCTTGCCTGCCCAACTCAAAGACACCGGTTAACCAACGGACGATCATCGCCCGAAACTGGCCGATATGCGTGATGACCTCCGGTGACAGACTTTCCCGGCTGGCGGAAAATGACACACACAAACACAGGCTCTTGCCGTCGTTCAATGCGCCACGGTAGAGGGCTATCAATGCGGCCAGCCGTCCGGACCCTGTTGGTGTGCCATCCTCTATTTCAGTACAGGCTTCCTGAATGGCCGTCGCATAGCGTTGCATAAGCGCGACCGACAAAGCGGCTTTTGTCGGAAAGTGATAGTGGATGCTTGCCTTGCGAATGCCAACATCATTGGCCAGATCCGCATAGCTAAAGCCATCAAAACCACGGGCACGCACGGCACGCTCGGCTGAATCCAGCAGGTCTGCTTTTGTATCAATTGGCATAGGCGGCATCCTTTGTGGTGGTGCCGATTGACCGCGCGACATTCTCTGCGGCTTCCAGCGCGCCTTCGATATAGCCGCCAAACTGGGGGGCCACTTCTGTGCCGGCAAAGCGGAGCTGGCCGGCCCACAGATCGACCATCGCGCCCGGCAACCCATAAGTGGGATGCGCATAGAGCGGCTGTTTGTCCGCCTGCGTCGAGGTCCGCGTGTCAAACGCCCAATCCTTGATGAACAACTTCCTGGGGTTGGCCGCCTCTGCGCCGAAAAGCCGGGTGAACTGCGCCAGGACCTGCTGGCGCAGAGCCTGCTCATCCGCGCGCCCTTGTGGTGGAACACCGATAAACCCGAACAGCGCATAGGGCCCCCCTTTGGCTGGGGACGCATCATGGACTTCTGCCATAGGGCCAAACCTGCTCATTGCGTCGCCCGACAGCCCGGCATCGCGCCAAAACGGTGTGTCATAGACCGCAATCGCCTTTGCCTGCCCTGCCATCCAGGTCGCAATGCCCTGCATCGCGCGGATCGTGCCCGCAGGCAAAGCGGGTTCGAATGCGATCTCGGCTGCGACGCGGGGCGGCAGCGCCAGCACGACCGTTTCCGCCGTCAGCGTGGTGCTATCGGCAAGGCGTGCGGTGATCTTGCCGCCGCTACCCCGCGTCAGGCCGGTGACAGGCGTATTAAGACGTTTGCGCGCATCGGGCAGGCGGTCTGCCAACGTCTGGGTCAGATGCGCCAAGCCCCCTTTGAGCCGCCATGACCCCTCCATCGAGGCAAAGCCACGGCCACGCTGCACATTCTGCTGCTCATCCTCAAAAGACAGGATGCCCCTGGAAAACTGGTCAAACTTTTCCAGCTTGAGCTTGTTGATCAGGGCAGCGATGCGGGGCTGGCCCGGCCAGAACCACGCAGGCCCCATATCGAAATAGCCCGCATCGAGCCTTTCCGTCTTGATCCGCCCGCCAAAGCGCGCCCGCGCCTCAACCAGCATGTAGTCATGGCCTTGCGCTTCAAGCTGTTCGGCCAAAGCAAGACCGGATAATCCGCCACCAATAATCAGAGTTTGCATGTCAAAAACTTTCTGATGCAGGCCGCATGTCAAGCTCATGCGTCCATGTTGATTTGGGTTGATGTGCCAGCTGCCAATACACCTCGGCGATGTCGTCTGGCTTCATCATTTTCGCTGGATCAAGACTGTGCAGATCGCGCGAACGTTCTGTGTCAATGATCCCGTCCAGTATGGTGTGGCACACGTGAACGCCTGCTGGCTGATATTCCCGCGCCAACGATTGGGTCAGCCCCCGCAGCGCGAATTTGGCACTGGCAAAGGCAGAGAACCGCGCCCCACCGCGTAAGGAGGCCGTGGCACCCGAGACGATGAACGTGCCGCCGCCCGCGCGCGTCATGGGCTGCAATGTTGACTGCGCCAGCAAGACGGCCGTCTGCACCATAGATGTCCAGGTCCGGCTGTAATCCTCAAGGCGCGTTTCCGTGAAAGGCGCGATGACCAGTTCGGCCGTGTTGTGCACCACGACGCTGGGCGGGCCATGTTCTGCAATGATTCCCGCGATACTGGCCGGGACCGCAGTGCTGTCGGCCAGATCAAGCACGTGGAAATCACCCACGGGCGCGACGGGCTGCGTGCGGCCAAGCCCAACGGGGTGATACCCGCCTGCCTCAAACCGTGCGAGGAGGGATTGGCCAAGACCAGCCCCAGCCCCGGCGACAAGTGCCAGTTTCTTACCCATAGCCATCAGACCGCCGGTGGCTTTGCGTGTGGCAGATGGCCGGTCTTGACCCAAACCTTGGCGCCATTCGGACCTGCAACAGCAGATACAGACTGACCTTCAGGCACGCGCAGCCATGCGCCCTTGCCAAGCGTGTCGCCGCCTTCGTCAACCGAGCCGTCAATGACCAGCAGTTCAATCCCGCCCGCATCGCTATTGGCATAGGTCGCACCAGCGTCGATATGGCTGTAGGTGACCGTTTCACGGCTGTCCTGATGCAGCATCGCGGTGGCGACCCCATCGACAGGTGCGGCCAGCTCATCAGCCATCGTTTTGTGGAACTGGTTGCGATCATCCATGTCGAACTGCCAGAGCTTCACAAAGATCGTGCACCCGGCATCAGAGCCCGGCGTGTGCTCTGATGTGGGCGGGTTGCGCACATAGGTTCCCGCAGGGAAATCGCCATGTTCGTCCTGAAAGACACCATCGAGCACGATGAATTCCTCACCACCGGTATGGGTATGGGCTGAAAACTTGCTGTTGGGCGCATAGCGCACGATGGTTGTGGCACGTGCGACCTCGCCCCCGATGCGGTCCAGCATCCGCCGGTCCACACCCGGCATCGGCGAGGGGTTCCACTCAAGCTGATCAGAGTGGACCACCACGCGCTCACTAAAGTCTGCATTCAGTTCCATATTTTTTTCCTTTCAACCTTGGTGGGTCCGGGTCTTGGGCTGCGGCGCGCGGATGCGCTGTGACCAATGTCCGCCACGCATTGGGGGTTTGTCTCATAAATATCTACCTACTAGTAGGTTTATCAAATTGCAAGCCCCTAATGCATTTTTTCAGACGCCCCGTTAAGGTAGCGACACGATTGCCTTGCCAAATTAAAGCGCCCGATCTTTAAACTGAGACATATCCGGCAACCTTAAAATAGTTCAGCACTCTTATGGTGAGAAATGGTCGCAAATTTCCGTGAGCGTGTGGAACGTGTCAGTGAATGCTCGTGCGCCGCTCGCTTTCAGCTTCGAGAACGCCGTCTCGATGGCATTCAGCTCGCATCCGCCAGCGCATCTGCCAGTTCAGGCATCGTCATGTCGCCGTCCTGGCGAAACAGGTTGATCATAAAAGCGCGATGGGGATCAAACATCCCCTTCCTGCGAGGGCGACCTTTAAAGCGCCCCGCCTAAAACTTGAATCACCGATGCCCTGCCGCGCTCCGCGCTCTCGGGACATCGACGATAAGTGATGCTTCACGTTAAAGGCGGGACGCTATAGGCGCGGCGTTCGCCTGCTCGGTGCGCCGGATCGCAAGCCCCCATCGCACCCTTGTTGCTGGTAATAACTTCAGACGCAACGCCGCCGCGTGCCCACTTACCCTTCTTCAACCAACTTCTGAAACCGCGCCCACAGCGCGTCCGGCGAAGATGCAGACATGTCCCATCCTCCTAAACGGGATGAACCACATCTGATTTCTCAAGGGACGCCGTCACGATTCAGGTTTTGGGTCGGACGGTAATCCCCCCATTTTTAAGGGGGTGCAGCCGTAGAATTCACGCGGCTGTTTTCAGTTTCATAGCGGGTGTGATGCCGCCGATGCCCATGTTGGGTCGCTCATTGTTGTAAGTCCATAGCCATTCAGTCGCCTGGTCTT
>CALFWM010000023.1 GCA_937928635.1 uncultured Sulfitobacter sp.
GCCCAATTCGAAGACCTGCGGGATTCAATCGAAAAACTCGCCCTCAACGATGCGTCCTTCTCTTTCGAAATGGAAACCAGCGCGGCATTGGGCTTCGGCTTCCGCTGCGGTTTCCTTGGCCTTCTCCACCTCGAAGTCATCCGCGACCGGATTGAGCGCGAATACAACATCGACCTGATCACCACTGCGCCTTCCGTGATCTACGACATCCACATGAAGGACGGTGAGGTCACGCAGCTGCACAACCCCGCCGACATGCCCGACCTGACCTTTGTCGACCACATCGAGGAACCCCGCATCAAGGCGACGATCCTTGTGCCGGACGAATACCTTGGTGACGTGCTGAAACTCTGCCAGGACCGCCGCGGCATTCAGGAAGACCTCACCTACGCCGGCACCCGCGCCATGGTCGTCTACGACCTGCCGCTCAACGAGGTGGTGTTTGATTTCTACGATAGGCTGAAAAGTGTTACCAAAGGGTATGCGTCGTTCGATTATCAAATGATCGGCTACCGCACGGATTCGCTGGTGAAAATGTCGATCCTCGTGAACGACGAACCGGTTGATGCACTCTCCACCATGGTCCACCGCGACCGGGCTGAGGCCCGTGGGCGTGCCATGGTTGAAAAGCTAAAAGACCTGATCCCCCGCCACATGTTCAAAATCCCGATCCAGGCGGCGATTGGCGGGAAAGTTATCGCGCGCGAGACGTTGAGTGCGATGCGCAAAGACGTGACGGCCAAGTGCTATGGTGGGGATGCCACGCGCAAACGGAAGCTGCTGGATAAGCAGAAGGCGGGGAAGAAGAAGATGCGCCAGTTTGGGAAAGTGGATATACCTCAGGAAGCGTTTATTTCGGCGTTGAAGATGGATGGGTGAGAGCCGGTCATCAAGTCTGTAAAGAAGGAAAATCCCCATTACCCTAATTGCGGCCATCCATAAATCTGGCGAACCGTCGTTTTTAGTATCCGACATTGCAGTTTCCGGCGGGAAAAAATTTATACCTAGAGATAACCTCCCTCTCATGGGCTGCGATGGGCAAGGTTATTTTCAGGGACCACCAGTTGAAAACGAGCAGTTGACCCAAGCTTGTCAAAAAATGCACTTTTGGGGAGCTCATTCGCTTCAATGGTCAGGCTCTGTAGTCATCGCATACAGCTTCTATAGTTTTGTTTTGGAAAAAATTGACGATGGAAATTGGCCAAACTTGGTCGAATTGGCACTTGACGAGTTTGGTCAGGACTTACAGAAAATCGCATTTATCTATCATCATTCAAGAGAGGATGAGACGCAGATTATTCACTATAATTGTAGTGTATACCATTACGGTGAAACGATGATTGTCTGTGCTGGCAGTGGTGAGTACCGTTTCATCGACGAGTTTGACACTAATTTTGATCCCGAAATACTTCAGACGAACTTTCAACAAATGTCTATGCGCCTAAACCATCTGTATGCAAAAGAACTTCATGACCCAAATGCATATTTCCATGGAATTGGGTTGGCATACGAGGTTGGTGTTCTGAAGGGGAGGTGTTGGGAAAAAGCACCCTATACTTTGCTAGTATTCAGTCATAATGAATCGAGTTTTGGTCTCAAGACTTCATTATCAGTTTTCATGGTTCCGAAACACTATTTGTGTTTTCCAGTCGGTATCGGAACAAAAGAAATTGGCATATGGAAAACTGGATGTACTTACCAAATGAATTTGATTGGATTCCAGATGGAGATTTAATGTCTGCTTATCTGCGTCCGTTTCATAATGATCCTAAAGTCATCGAGCGCGATTTTGGTGACCTTGCATCAAAGTATTTTGATGAAGGTGTAGTCCCGGGTTTCAACATTACGATAGTTGAGAGACTCTCGGCGGACCATAAGGAACCCGAGACCGATCAATTCGGATATCTCGCCCATACACCAGCCGCATGTGGGGTCGTCCTAAGCAAGTCGGGGGCGTCGAAAATAGCTAGCAGAGCATTGTATCGCAGAGAAGTTGAAGAGATCTATCTGGGTCAGGAATTCGTTCCTCCACCGGAAAAAGAGCTTTTTTATAAGTCCCAAGAGAAACTGAGGACTATGGCGGTTCCGTTAGAGTTTACGAACGAGGACGTATAGTCACTAAATCCAAAGAACCGCAGGGTGGGGTTCCACCCCACGCGCCATCGCCGCAACCACCACCACCCGCGGGGTAAACCCCGCCCTGCGCAACCCTCCCCTCCTTCACCCCCCCCGATGCACCGTCGAATACGGCCAATCCTCTGGCCTCTCCACAAACCCCTGCTTCACCGGGTTCCAATGACAATAGTCCACATACACCGCGTCCTCCACCGCCTCGCGGATGGGGTACTCCCCAAAACGCCTTTGCCAAAGTCAAGGACGTTCCCCTCCCTAAGGTTGAGCTCAACGGAAGAGGTGATGGCATGTGCTGCCCTGCGGCGATCAATGCAGCTGTTTAAAGGGAGCCGAGAAAGGCCTTAAGTCCTATAGGAATTGTCTCCTATTGAAGTGCCTTGCTTCGATGTTGGGGCACATAGGGGCCTGATCGAAGAAATCCCTCAATACCTGAGTGGAAAACGGAGAAGTACCCGTTAACGGGATTCTTCTATGAGATTTGGAAACAATGACCTGCCTTGTCTCGTATTGTTGCCAAAATCTACAACTGCTTTGGTAAGTCAGCACCTATCAGTTGACGCGGTTTTGGTGCGCCACAAAGCGCCCGGATCAGACACCTATGCGTTCAAGGGGGCGGCGTTGTGGCCGTTGGAATGTAGGCCGCAAGGGGGTATCCCCGTCGCGCGGCCCACGGGAAAGATATCTAAAAAGCACATGTGTGATGCCGCTCCTTTAGTGTTTGTAAGACCGGCGAAACCCGCGGGAGTGTTTGAAGCTGCTGCGCGAATGATGACGCGAGACGCGATGCTTGGAGCGTTTGTGGAAGCGGCTGTTGGAACGGTGCTTTGACACGACGCGCTTGCGTTTATGGGACCGTTCCACATGTTTTGGCGCAACATCGTGTTTGCGAACGTCATCTTTTTTGAGTTCATTGATGATGATCCCAGCAGCAGCGGCGCCCAGCAGCAGCCTTTTGAAATCAGATCCGGCGTGAGCCTGGGTCGTGGTGCCGGCTCCCACCGTGGTAACGGCCAATGCAGCAACCGCAATCTGTTTGATAATCCTATTCATCGTCTGTTCCTTTCGGATCAAGCTGGCGGCACAGTCTGCGTCGCCTTGTGTGAATGAGGTAAACTTATGCGCTGAAACAATAAGGGGCAGTTTGCTCAACACCTGTCACGCAGTTGCGAGAAAACAGTAACGTTGTTCAGGTCTTTCGGGTGTCGGGCGGGCCGTGCCAAACGGAGAATGACCCAGCCCCGGTCAGATGGCCGGCGTAACGACCCCGGCACATCCCGGTGTTCAGGTTATGCGACGTAAAACCAATACCGTTCAGGGGCGATTGTATCGGGCCCTCTGATCTGCTCAAACCCAACAAGGGGTTGTTGGGACATCACAATCCCCCCCGGCACCATCAATGGCTTGATGAACGGGCTGAGTTCCGCGCCCTCAGCAACGTCGAGTTCTTTGACGCCATGCCCAAAGTCGTAATGGGCCAGCACAATCTTTTCACCGCGTGCATGCAGGTCGGGCAGCACGTCTTTTGCGTCCCCTTGCAGGAACATCTCTTCGGGTGGCACGCAGGAGGGGTGGCATTTCAGCTGCCGGTCCACGACCCAAATGCGCCGGTCCGGCAGTTCCTGACGCAGGTGGTCATAGGTGCGCCCGTTGCCCAGCCCCAGTTCCAGCACGTCACCCTGTAGCGGTGCAATGTGCTGTGCGGTCCAGTTGATCCCGTCGATCTGGGCGGTCAAACGCCGCCGCATGCTTTCCAGTCGGCTCATGTGTCATCCTTTAGATTGGTTAAATTGCAAGCGCGCGCGCCACCATCCAGCAGCACGGTTAGACAGTCTTTGGTAAACGCCCAGATCGCATCGTCATGAACAAGATGATGGGTGAGAAACCCCAGCGGTTCACGTGCATCCGTCTTGCCCGCACGGCGGTCCTGCAAAAGCGTCACGATCCCCGCGATCAGCCCGTCTGCATCCGCCAACCCGCCGCCACCGCGCCAATGGATCGGGTCGATATGCGTGTTGATCTGGAGCAATCCCGAAACATGACGCGCCGGGCGCGGCAGATAAGTTGACAGCATGCGATAGCCTTGCGCGTTCAGCCCCGCCACAACGCTGCCGTCAATGCGGTTCCACGGTGGCACAAACATCTCCAGCAAAGACACGCCAAACAGCGCCCGCATCCGGGTCAGGGCCGCGTCCGTCTCGGCAAGGGCATCGGCGCGGGGGTGGCCAAACTCTGCCTTTTTTGTACCCTCCGGGGCGTGGCTTTCATGGGTCCAGCCATGCACAAGCGGGATCACACTGTGGCCCGCATGGCAGACGTCCAGCAGATCGGCAGACGCGGGTCTGGGGATGACCGCGATGTGCAGCGGGCAGTTTAACGCATCGTTAAGCTGCACCAATTGACGCAGCCGGGGTGTGTCCGCAATCGCATCATCATCACGCCACCAGATCGGCAGGTCCAGACCATCGCGGCGCCACAGGGCGAGTTCAGACTTCAAAGGGGACCAGTCAGGTTTCATCTGCGTGCACTCCATAGGTCCTGAACAATCCGCACCGTTTCCTGCGCGCCGGAAAACCCATCGGTGGCCGGCGTGCGGGGGGGGGCGTTCAGCACATCTTCCAATGCCATCCGCAAACGATCCGCTGCCAGCTCTGCACGGGGCAGCACGGCAATGCCGGGCAAGGTGGCCAGCGCCTTGGCACGAATGGATTGTTCCACCTCATTGCCCTCATCAAAGGGCACAAAAACCGCGCGGCACCCGCTTTGCAGCACGTCCAGCGCGGTGTTGTACCCGCATAGCGAAACAGAGGCCGCTGCGTGATAGAGCATGGCGCGAAAATCGGGGCGCGCGGGTTCGATCACGACGTTCGGGGGGGCGGAAGTGCTGAGCGTAGCGGCCCGTGCAGGCGCATCCGCGCCGCCCAACAGGATACGCCAGCGCCGTTGATCCTGCGCTGCTGCGGCGAGAGCGGCCTCAAACACATGGCCCCCCACATTACCGCCACCTGCACTGACAATGATCTCACCTGCACCGGCTTTGTCCGGGTGCGGTGAGGCAGGGGGCGGGGCCACAAAGCCTGTGTATTGCAATTTGGCTGCCAGCGCCTCTGACACGGGCCAGGACAGATGCAGCGGGGTCACAGCAGCGTCTGCATGCACCAGAACCGCATCATAACGCGCGGCTATTATGGCATCCGCTTTCACCGCCTTTTCCGGCTTTGACGGGGGGGCGAGAATATCGCGGATGGATGATAAAATCAGCGGTGGGTCTGGCAATGCCTGCGCGTGATCCAGCAATGCACCAAATTCTGCCCGCAGGATGCGTCGCCCAAAGGGGAACAGCTCTGTGATCAGCACATCGGGGGTTTCTTGGTGCAGATGTCCGGTCAGCAGGCGGATGCGTTCGCCCAGCAGCGCCTCACTGGCAAGGGCACCATCGCTGTCCAGCAGCTTTGAGAAATCAATGCCGTCAGAGCGGATCGGCGGCAGCTGCAACAGCGGCACATCCCCACGGTCCAACTGCGGCGCGAGCATGCCGCCCGTGACGACGCACACAACGTGCCCCTGCACTATAAGTCCACGTGCAAGGGTCAATGCACGCGCCAGATGCCCGGTGCCCAACAGATGCGTGACAACAATCATGACCTTCATGCGCGGACCTCGACCAATCGAATGGGCTCCGGGTCGCCCTGCCAGGCAAAGCCATTGATTGTGATAACATAAAGACGATTGCGCTTGATGAGAAAGGGGGCGGGCCCTTCAAAGTCCCAGCCCATGGCATGGGCCATCAGCACCCGCATCACACCAACGTGGCAGACGGCGACCGTATCTGCGCTCAGCGCTTGCGCCCAGGGTACCAGACGGGCGCGCAAGGCACCGGGGCTTTCGCCGCCGGGCGGCGTGTAATCCCAGCCCCAATCCTCAATATCGCGATAATCCTGCGTGGGGTCGGCCAGCAGATCTTTGCCATGCAGCCCCTCCCAATCGCCCCAGTTCATTTCGATCAGGGCCGGGTCGGTGTGTGGCGTGCGCCGCCCGACCAGCGCAGCGGTTTGGGTGGCGCGCAGCAACGGGCTGGCCCACAGGGCGGCGGTGTCCCAGGGGGATGGCAGGCGCAGGGTGTCAAGCAGCGCGCGCGCCTCTGCATCCAGCGGTATATCCGTGCGCCCCTGAATGCGACCGGCGCGGTTCCAGGCGGTATGTCCATGGCGCAAAAGGGCAAGGCGGATCATGGGTGTATTCCCGCGTTGGCAAGACCTGCGGCGAGTGTTTTTGCGGCTGCGGGCAACAGATGATGGGCCTCAACATAGGCGCGCGCGGCCTGTCCTGCGCGGTGGCGCTGGGCCGGATCAGCATGTGCCATCAGCATCTGCGCCAGACCTGCGGGGCCTGCATCAACTGCCGGATAAGAACCGGGCGCGAGCACATCACAAACCCCCGGACGGTTCTGGGCCACCACGGGCAAACCGCGCGCCTGCGCCTCAAGATAGACCAATCCAAAGGCCTCGTTCACGCCGGGCCAGAACAGCAAGCCGCTGGCGCGATAGGTTTTTGCAAGGGCATCGCGGTCCAGCTCCCCCAGAAACGTCACCGCATCACCAAAGGGGGCCATGAGCTGTTCCACCTGAGCACGTGCCGGTCCGTCCCCGGCGATATTCAGATGCCAATCACGCTTGGGCAACAGTGCAAGCGTCTCCGCAATCAGGTGATAGGAGGCGAGTTTGTCCCCCGCGCGCATCATCCCGACACTCAGCATCGACCCTTCGCGGTCGGCCAGGGCGGGCAGATCACCCCGGGTGAGGAACGGGCGTAGATGCATCAGATGTTGGCCCGCAGGAGCATCCCGGCGCAGTGCAAAGGCATCGCGCTCGGTCAGGTGAAAAATCACATCGGCGCGGTCACAGGCGGCCTCAGCGGCTTTTGCAAAGGCATCCCATGGCCCACCCAGACGTTTGCGCGCGCGCGTGGATTCGATCTGCAGATAAGGTATCCCGAGGTCTTTCGCGACCACTGGCCCGATCAGATCAGGGGCCTTGTAGTAGTTGTGATAGGTGACCCATGCGTCCCATTGTGCCGCTTTGCCCCGTTCTTTCAGACGGGTGTATTCGTCCTGAGCCTGCTGCATGATCTCTCGCTGAACAGCGGCCTGACCCGCCCCATCGCGACTGCGCAGCGCGCTGGCAAGTTCAACCGTCGCACCGGCATGTTCCAGCGCAGCGATCACCGCCCGTGCCATGGCGCGATCCCCCGACGGTGTTGGATGATCTGGCGGCTTGAGGGGCGCGTAAAAAGCGAGTTTCATCTGTTGGCCGCAGTAAGCATTTTCTCAAGCCGCGCGTGCAACTGCGCTATCCCCGGTGCCATGGTGAACTCCTGGCACAAACGGTCATAGGCGGCTGCGGTCAACTTGGGGCCAAGGGCCGGATCTGTGGCAAATTCGCCAATCGCTTGTGCCAATGTCGCCGGGTCATCCGCGCTGAGCAGGCCGTGCGTGCCATGGGTGATGAACTCGGGGATTGCGGAAATCGGCGTGCTGAGGATCGCCAGTTTTTGGCTTGCGGCCTCCATCAGCACATTTGGCAGGCCGTCCCGGTCGCCGTCCTCTGCCACGCGCGAGGGCAGAACAAACAGATCGCTTTCGCGCATGGCGGCGATGACCTCTGGCTGGTCACAGGCCCCGCGCCAGGTGATCCGCGCGGCGACGCCACGATCAGTTGCACGTGCGCGCATTTCAGCGTCAAGCGTGCCGCCCCCGATGTGGGTAAAATGCCAATCCAGTGTCTCTGGCAGCAAGGCCAGCGCATCAATCAGGTTATCAAACCCCTTTTTTTCCACCAAACGCCCGACGGACATCAGACGCAGCGGGGCGGATGCATCGCGCTGCGGGCGCGTCGGCGGGGCAGGAAACCGGGCCAGATCAAGACCGTGATACACCAGATCAACCCGCTTGGGCGTATCGGCCAATCCCTGCAGGTGCTCTGCACCAAACCCGGTACAGGTTGCCCCAAAAGCGGCACCATAGCTTTCGCCGGAGAGCTTTTCGCGCAATTCCCATTCGGGTGAGGTCCAGATGTCTTTGGCATGGGCCGAGAACGACCAGGGCAGCCCGCGCAGGATTGCAGCATAGCGCGCAACGGAGGATGGCGTGTGCAGGAAATGCGCATAAAGGCCTCTGGTGCTGCTGGGCAATTCATGCGCCATCACACAGGCCTGCCCCCAGCGGCGCCGCCGATTTGGCGTGTCGTCGCGTTCCACATCCTGGGCGTAAATCTCTGCGGCAATGTCAAAACCGGGCAGATCAGGCACGGCTCCAATCGCCGCAGCAACACGCCGGGGTTCATTGCGCAGATACTCCGGCAGATACCGCACCGGGGCTTTCAGGCGGTCATGCAGCGGATGGGTTTTTTTGTCGGTGGGATGACGCAGCGACCAGATTTCAAAATCCAGACCTGCTTCTTCAAGCGCGACCAGTTCTTGCGCGATGAAAGTTTCGCTCAGGCGCGGCCAGCCTTTGACAACAATGGCAAGGGGGGACGTGCTCATTTGGCTGCACTCATTAAGTTATGTGCACGCTTGATCACGACGTCCAATCCATCCAGCAACCCGTCCGCACCGGCCTCCGAAGGTTTGCTTTGCCCGGAAAGGTTGCAGATTGCATGTATCATTGCGGTTGGGGTCATCCCGTCGCGCTCCTCATCCAGCATGCGCACCAATCCCAATTGCTCTGCACGGCTGGCGCGCAGCCATTGCTCCAGTCGCGGCACCGTGCGCGGCACGATGACGGCGCGTTTGTCAAACGACAGAACCTCGCAAAAGGTATTATATCCGCCCATGCAAACGACACCTTCTGCCCCGGCAAAGAGCGATTCAATGCGGCTGTCAAAACCTACCGCAGTCACGCGACCGCCCAACTTGTTGACCCGCGCGTCAAAGGCCTCGCGCACTTCACCAGACAGGAACGGGCCGTAAACCAGCACCGCATCAGGTTCGAGCGTCGGGTCCTGTTCATAAGCATCGAGGACCAATGATACCATCGCAGCACCATCGCCCCCGCCACCGGGTGTCACCAGCACGTAAGGAATGCCGGGCACCTCAACGTGATCGGTGATTTCGCGGCGCAAATACCCGGTCCAATGCATGCGCGCGCGCAGATCGTCGGACAATGCCAGGCCCTCGGTTGGGTCATATACATCGCGCACGCCATAGACCCAGATTTCGTCATAGAACTTTTCAGCAGCACTTAACGCGCCCTTGCGCTGCCACTCGGCAGCAAGAACCTCCGGTTCGTCCAGCACATCCCGCAGGCCCAAAACCGTACGCGTGCGCCCGCGCAACCGCAGCCATTCCAGCGTGGGCAGCAATTCACCCCGAAACCCGGTGGGTTCCTTGTCCACGATCAGCA
Source organism: uncultured Sulfitobacter sp. (assembly GCA_937928635.1). GTDB lineage: Bacteria > Pseudomonadota > Alphaproteobacteria > Rhodobacterales > Rhodobacteraceae > Sulfitobacter. The sequence continues at coordinate 9,533 of CALFWM010000023.1, forward strand.
GGTCAGGTTCAAACTGTTCAATCGCGGTTTGGATGATGCCGGCGCGCAGGGAGGTGGTGTCATCAATGCCCATGCCAAGCGTCTGGCTGACATATGATCCATCCGGCAGTTTGGTGACACCGGGCAGGCGAATGTGATCGACCCGTTCGGGAAAGGTAAATCGCCCGGCAACCGGCGATCCGGTCAGGATGATTGCAGAGGTGTTGGGATCAGCCTCAATCATTGCAGAGGCCAGCGCGCGCGAGCGGCGCAAATGCCCGAGACCAAATGTATCATGGCTGTAAAACATGATCCTGCGCGAAGGGGAGCCTTCGCGATAGTGCCGTTTTCCGCTCTGCCGCATGGTATTCACTGCCTTGGTCTAAAGTCTCAGGTCGCTGCCTGATTTGCCGAATATTCCCTTGATGTCATAAAGCACGGCACCCGGCTTGCCCAATGCGCGGATGGCCTCACTGCCTTGTTCCACAAATTCGCGATGCCCAACTGCCACAACAATGGCGTCATATGTGCCCGGTTCGGGGGTTTGCACCGCCGCAACCCCATGTCGCTGCTTCAGCGTGTCGGCACCAACCCACGGGTCATGCACTTGTGCGGTAACACCGTAATCAGCCAATTCTGCCAGAATATCCGAGACACGGGTGTTGCGGGTGTCGGCGCAGTTTTCCTTGAAGGTGTAGCCCATGATCAAAACCTTGGCCCCGCGCACAGCAATGTCACGGCTGAGCATCGTTTTGACCAGCGTTTGGGCCACATGTGCGCCCATCTGATTATTGATGCGCCGCCCGGCCAGAATAACCTCGGGGTGATAGCCCATCTGTTCAGCGCGGTAGGTCAGGTAATAGGGGTCAACGCCGATGCAATGCCCGCCCACCAAACCGGGGCGGAAGGGCAGAAAGTTCCACTTGGTGCCTGCCGCTTCCAGCACCTCCAGCGTGTCGAGACCAAGGCGCGAGAAAATGAGGGAGAACTCATTGACGAGCGCAATGTTGAGATCACGCTGCGTGTTTTCGATCACTTTGGCCGCCTCTGCCGTTGCGATAGAGGACGCACGGTGCAGCCCGGCCTTGACCACGGGGGCATAGATCGCATCGACCCTGTCGAGTGTCTCTTCGTCCTGCGCGGCGATGATTTTGACCACGTTTTCCATGGAGTGTTCAGCGTCGCCGGGGTTCACCCGTTCGGGGCTATAGGCCAGCTTGATATCACTGCCTGTATCCAAACCACTGCCAGCGGCAAGGGCCGGGCCACAGACCTCTTCTGTGACACCGGGGTAGACGGTGCTTTCCAGCACGACCAATGCACCGGGGGTCAGATGTGGCGCGATGGTCGCGCAGGCCCCTAGCACAGGACCCAGATCGGGCGCTTTGGCATCTGTGATGGGGGTAGGAACGGCGATGATGAACACCGTGCATCCAGCCAGATCGGCTGCCAGGTGGGTGAATTTCGCACGGCTGTCTGCCACGGAGGCATCTGCGACTTCTCCATTAGGGTCACGTCCGCTGATCAACGTGGCAACTGTGGCTTCATGCGTGTCCAGCCCCACCACATCAAACCCGGCGCGCGCCAATGCCAGGGTGAGGGGCAGGCCAACATAGCCCAGACCCAATACGGCAATCTTTTCCTTGGCGGTGTTGGAGGGCATGGGGTTGATCCTTACGAGGGTTGGTTTGTGTCTTAACGGCCCCTCTGGGGTCTGACAGCTATGACATAGTTTTTGGGTCTGTGTAAAATGTCGATCACGGTGCGTTCAAGGCGAGGTGTTGGTCTTTCCAGCCAATTGCAATAGGCGGCATGCTGCCCTAACTATCGGCAGGGCCGAGGGGGTCTGTGTGAGGTCCAATGCGCGCGTTCATATTTGTCACGGTGATCTTTGGGTTTCTGTTGTCTGTGTTGCCTGCGCCAGGTGGAGCACAGAGCCTTGGGTCACTGCTCACACCCGAAACCTCGGGCGAAACGGATGCGGCGACTGGTATTGATGATATTCTCGACCGCGCCGCAGAGAAGGGTGTTGGCGTTGTTGTGATCGACAGTGATGGCAACGTCATCTCTCAACCGGCAACCGACATTTCCGAGACGCAGAGCAATGCGGAGCCTGAACGCTCCGCGCTGATGATCATGCAAGACCGCGTTGTGCGGTTCCGCGCGGCCCTCGTTGAACGGGTATTTTTGCTGCCGGGTGCCTTTACCGAGGTGATTGATATCCTGCGGGATGCCAGCCCGGATGGCACGTTGATGGCCTTTGGCTGGGCGCTGATCTACAGCTTGCTGTTGTTTGCCGCCGGTGCGGTTGTGGAGCATCAGTTTATCTACAAACGTGTGATGCACCGCACGTTGGAAGAACGCACAAAGCCCGATCCGCAAGGCTATATCGAAAAACTGCCGCTGCTGTTGTTCCGCTTTGTGATGGGTGTTGTTGGTATTCTGGTCTCAATGGCGGTCGCCTATGTGCTTGGGATTTTGATCTTTGGCACGCTCGAAGATTCCGCGATGCGATACACTGTGACCCTGATCAACACTGGCTATTTTGCCTGTCGTTTTATTGCTGGGCTGTGGCGTATGATCCTCTCCCCGTTCCTGTGCCAATACCGTATTCCCGCCCTGAGCGATCGTGATGCGCGTCGCCTGCACCGCTGGATGTGGTCACTTGCGACCTTGGATGTCTGCGCCATCCTGATCGGAGACTGGATCCGGGAATTGGGCCTGAACGATGACGCCTACGCGTTTTTGGCCGCAGTGTTTTCTGCGCTGATTGTGCTGATGAATATCCTTTTGATTGTCGTCAATCATGCGGCCATCACCCGGGCGCTGCGTAATGGCAAAACCATGGAGCAATCCAGCATGATGTTGCGCATCCTGTGCCGGGTCTGGGCACCGGTGGTGATCTTTTACGTGATCCTTGCCTGGTTTGAGCTGACCTATGATCTGGTGCTGGGCAACCCCAGTTCGGTCCCGCTGATTGCCGGGGCCTATGGCATCCTGATCACCATTGTGATGGTCTACGGGATCATCAATTATGCCATTGAACGCGGTTTTGCCCGGGCCCGCACCATGCGCCGCCTGAACACCCCTCCCACCGAAGAGCTTGAGGAAGAGGGCCAGGCTGCTGCCCGCGCCATGGCAGACGCGCTGGCACCGGATGAAACCGACAACACGGTTGGGGATGTCACGCAGGACATTGCCGCCGCCATGCGTGACGGTGTGACCACGGCAGACGAGGCACCGTTGCAAGGCGCGCGGATCACGGCACAGGATCAGGCCGAAGCATTGGCTCCCCGACGCCAGATGACCACTTTTGAGGAACTTGCGCGCCGGGTCGCAGGTATCCTGGCCTTTGTCGCCGGGGCTTATGCGTTCTTTTACATATGGGACAATGACAGCGCCCAGATGGTCGAAAGTTACGCGGACCGATTGCTGGATGTTATGGTGATCATGTTCATCGGCTACGTGATCTATCACGCCTTTCGGATCTGGATCGACAACAAGATTGTTGAGGAAACGGGCGATGAAGTTGCGGTTGAACCGGGGGATGAAGGAGGGGGATCTTCCGCCTCACGTCTGGCCACGCTGCTGCCATTATTCCGCAATTTCATGCTGATCGTGGTCGTGATCACGATCCTGCTGATTGTCTTGATGGAGATCGGTGTGAATGTCGGCCCGCTGTTTGCAGGTGCTGGCATTGTGGGCATCGCTATTGGGTTTGGCTCTCAGGCGCTGGTGCGGGATGTCTTTGCCGGTGCGTTCTTTTTGTTCGACGATGCCTTTCGCAAAGGCGAATATCTGGACGTTGGCAATGTCAAGGGCACGGTCGAAAAAATCTCTGTGCGCTCTTTCCAGCTGCGCCATCATCTGGGCGCGCTGCACACCATCCCGTTTGGCGAATTGCAGGTCATCACCAACTATTCCCGTGACTGGGTGATGATGAAACTGCCATTGCGCGTGACCTATGACACCGATGTGGAACTTGTGCGCAGGCTGATCAAAAAGCTGGGCATCCGGCTGCTGGATGATCCGGTGATCGGGGATCACTTTATCCAGCCCCTGAAATCGCAGGGCGTGATTGAAATGCAGGACAGTGCGATGATCGTTCGCGTAAAATTCATGACCAAGCCGGGCGATCAGTGGATGGTGCGCAAAAAGGTCTACGAAGAAATCCGCGTGCTGTTTGAACAGGAAGGCATCAAGTTTGCCCACCGCGAAGTCACCGTACGGCTGGCTGATGGCAAGGCGGATGAGCTGACGCCTGAGCAAAAGCGCGAAATTGCCGCGGCGGCCCATGCCTCGCTTGAGGAAGATATGCTGGAGGATGATAACGGCGGCGGGGATGACCGCTAACTCTTGATTTACCAGTTGGACGGCAAGTTGCTCTGGTTGAAACCCTCTCTCATTGGGCTAGGTCGCTTGGCATTCAAAGAGGGAGATAAGAAATGACGCAGACACGCAGAACGTTCCTGGCCACCACGGCGGCGGCCGCGGGAAAAATCACCTTGCTGCCCTTTGCCGCGCAGGCAGCAGCACATGCGGGCAATAGTTTTGAAACACCGGGCGGCATAATCAAGGTGCATCCGATTTCCCACGCATCCATCATCATGGAAACGCCTGCGGGCACGATTTACGTTGATCCGGTCGGTGATGCTGCGCGCTATGCGGGCAAGCCTGCACCCGATTTGATTGTGGTGACCCATGCCCATGGCGATCATTTTAATGTCGAGACGTTGGCGGGTGTTGTGCAGGACAGCACACAGTTGATTACCAATGGTGCCGTTTTTGAAAAGCTGCCAGAGGAGTTGAAAACGCGATCGACTGGGGTTGGCAACGGTGCCCGTGCCACGTTCAACGCGTTGAGTGTTGAGGCGATCCCGGCCTATAACCTGACCGAAGAGCGAAAAAAGTTTCACCCCAAAGGCCGCGACAATGGCTATGTGATGAACTTTGACGGGTTCCGCGTCTATGTCTCTGGTGATACCGAAGACATCCCCGAAATGCGCGCCCTGCAGGACATTGATCTGGCATTTGTCTGTATGAACCTGCCCTTTACCATGGACGTGGAGGCGGCAGCCTCTGCCGTGACAGAATTTGCCCCCCGCTTTGTCTACCCCTACCATTATCGGGGCAAGGATGGGGGAACACAGGACCCGGAGGCTTTTGCCAAGATGATTTCAGGTGATACCGAGGTGAAACTGGCCCCCTGGTACGCCTGAGGGGTTTCGGATGCCTGACGGCATCCGACGTGACGGTTTGATTTCGAGTGCCTGACGGCATCCGACAGGGGCGGGGGCGATGCTCCCGCTTTTTTGTTCGCAGTCGGGGTGTGGATCGTGTTTTCTCACAGAGCGGGTTGAGACGGCCTTGATCAGGCGCGCAAACGCTCAGACCTGCGTGTTTGGCCAATGAGGGAGTTTGAGTTTATTGGAAGGGTGAAGGGGCGGGCGCTGTACGCTTCAAGGCGGGTTAGCTTTTGTAGGGATCAAGCGAGGCGCGCAACCCGTCGCCCAAAAAGTTGAACGCCAGGACCACCACAATGATGGGCAGCATGGGGATGGCCGTCCACCAATAGATTTCGATGCTTGCAAGGTTCTGCGCGTCATTCAGCATCACGCCCCAGGAGACCGCAGGCGCGCGCAGACCAAGGCCAAGGAAGCTCAGCGCGGTTTCGCCCAGGATCATGGCTGGGATCGAGAGGGTCGCACTGGCGATCAGATGCGACATGAAGTTGGGCAACAGGTGACGGCGGATCACGCGGGCGGGTTTTGCCCCCATCATTTCGGCCGCTTTGACGTATTCTTCCTCGCGCAGGCTGAGGAATTTACTGCGCACCGCGCGCGCCAGGCCCGGCCAGTCCAGGATGCCAAGGATGATCGAGATGATAAAGAACACCGCCACCGGCCCCCAGTTGGAGGGCACCGCCGCAGAGAGGGCAAGCCAAAGCGGCAGTTCCGGCAGCGACCTGAGGATTTCAATCACCCGGTTGATGACCCAATCCGTGCGGCCGCCAAAGTACCCCGCCATCGCACCAAAGGTGATGCCCAAAAGGAAGCTGACCGTGATGCCGATCAGACCCACGGTCAGGGACAATTGCGCGCCATATAAAATGCGGCTGAACACGTCGCGCCCCAGCCTGTCAGACCCCCAGAGGAAGACCGTGGCCCCATCCGGCGCGCAGAACAGATGGGTGTCAGACGGGATAAATCCAAAGAGGTTGTATTCACGCCCCTCGCAGAAATATTCCAGCGGCATCGGCGTGGTTTCATCTGTGCTGTAGGTCCAGCGGAAATTTTCAAGATCCGCGGTGGCCGTGATTGGATAGACGTAGGGGCCTATGAAAGACCCGTTGTGCCACAGATTGACGCTTTGCGGTGGGGCATAAAGATAATCTGCGCTGCGTTCATTTGGCGTATAGGGCGCGATAAATCCGGCAATGGGCAGCACCAGATAGCAGCATAGCAAAAAGATGCCAGAGACCAGCGCCAGCTTGTGGCGTTTGAACTTGCGCCAGGTCAGCCGCCATGCCGGTGCGTCCATTTCCGAGCGTTCCAGCGCGGACAGGTCAGCCGTGTCGCTCCAGGGTTCGGGATCAACGAAACGCTTTTCAGGATCGCTCATGCGCCGCGCCCCTTGTAGCGGATGCGCGGATCAAGCAGGACCAGCAGAATGTCAGACACCATCGTGCCAATCAGCGTCAGAAGGGCGACAAACATCAGGATAAACCCGGCCAGGAACTGATCCTGCGATTTCAATGCGGTCAGCAAAGAGGGCCCGATGGTTTGCAGGCCCAGAACCACAGAAACCAGAACCGAACCCGAGATCATGGAGGGCAACAGGTTGCCAATGTCCGCCACAAAAGGATTGAACGCCATGCGCAACGGATATTTGGCCAGCAGGCGGGTAGGGCCAAGACCCTTGGCCTTTGCGGTTTCAACGTAGGGCTTGGAAAGCTCGTCCAGCATATTGGCGCGCAGGCGCTGCATCATGGCCGCCGCCCCGGAGGTGCCGATCACAAAGGTTGGAACAATCAGGTGCAGCAGAATGGATTTGACCTTGTCCCATGACATTGGTTCACCCTCATAAACAGGGTCCATGAGGCCGCCGATGGGCAGGTTGAAATATTTATGCCCGTAGTAGAACAGGATCAACGCCAGCAGAAAGTTCGGCGTGGCAAGGCCCAGATAACCCACAAATCCGGCGGTATAATCCGCCCATGTTTCGGATTTTGCCGCCGCAATCACGCCCAGTGGCAAGGCCACAGCATAGACAAACAGAACCGCAGAGAGGTTCACCAGAACGGTCAACCACAACGCGTCACCCACAATGTCCCCGACGGGGCGGTCAAACTCAAAGGACCAGCCAAAATCACCCTGTATCAGCCCCGAAAACCCCAGGGGGCCGGGGATAAAGCCCACCCAGATCAGGTATTGCTGATAAAGCGGCCGGTCGAGCGCATATTCGCGGCGCAAAAATTCGGCCTTGGCCACGCCTTCGGCCTGTCCTGTGGCGCGCAGTTCCGCAATCTGGTTGGACAGATAGTCACCGGGTGGCAGGTTGATGATGGCAAAGACCAGAATGGAGACGACCCAAAGGGTCAACAACATCGTAAAGGTCCGATAGATCGCGTATTTGATCAGGCTCATTGGGTGACCTGCTCCGCGCGTTCATCGTCATCAGCAAAGTAAAACTCATCAACCCGGTGGACGCCAAAATGCGCGCCGGGGTCAAAGGCCCAGATCGCTGTCTCAGGCACATTGCGCAGGCGTTTGTTAACCACGACGGGTTGCGGGGCCTCTGCCAGAATGCCGATGGCATAAACCTGTTCAGCATGAATGCGCAGCATTTCTTTCCAGTAAATCTCGCGCGTCTTGGCATCAATCGAATGGGCCCAGCCGTCGGCCATGGCCAACAGGCGGTTGGGGGCAACAGCCTCGGGCGGTTCGCCCAATTCACCACCAGACTGATAATATTGCCCCCATTTGGGCCAGGCGAAAAATTCCTGATTGGTGGGGGCAAGGTATGATGGCGATGTCTCCAGCGTGGGCAGGCCATTGTCCCAACCAAACCAGACTGCGGCCATGCTGATCCCGGCATAAACGCGGTTGCGCAGAATGCTGCGTTCCAGCGGGCGCATCACCAGCTTGATCCCCAGTTCGTGCCAGGTGTCGGTGACAATGGCCAGCGCGTTTTCAACCTCCTGACGCTCCCCTGCGGTTTCCACCACAAACTCCATGGGGCGCCCATCGGGCAACAGGCGAATGCCGGTAGGCGTGCGCTCTGTCAGGCCCATTTCATCCAGCAGGGCATTGCCTTTCTCCACATCCAGCGTGGCCCATTCGCGCATCCGCTCTGCGTCGTGCAGCGGGCTTTGTGACACGGGGGTCATCGCGCCCTCTTTGGCCAGACCAAAATAGAGCGCGCGGTTAATCATGCGCCGGTCAACCCCGACGGAGAGCGCGCGGCGAAACCGCACGTCGCGCATGACTTCGCGCCAAACAGGATCGGCAAAGTTGAGGTTAGGATAGATCGCAATCTGGCTGGCCGCACCATTACCCCACAACAGCGTGCGATAATTGCCGCCGTCCTCTTCGCCCTTTTTCAGTATTGCAATATCGGGAAAATCCAATCCGCGTGCCTGCAAATCTGTCTCGCCTGCGTTGGCCTTGGCCGCGACCAGACCACCGCTGACAATCGTCATTTCGACCACGTCGATATAGGGCAGTTGCAGCCCCCGCGAATCAATGCGGTGATAATAGGGGTTGCGCACAAACAGGTTGCGCGATGACCCGGTGGGGCTGGCGTTGATCCAGGGCTGCAAAGTTGGCTGCGCGGGGTTGTCGAACTTGTTCATGTTGTCGCGCTTGTTGTGGAGCGCAGCCCAGCTCTTGACCCGTGCCCGGCGCGTTTCCTTGGCCAGCTCGTCCGGGTCGGCATATTCCCCATGAAACTTTTTCAGATAATGCGCGGGGCGATAGATGAACGGCGGGGCGGCCTGTGCCAGCAGCGGCAAAAATGTGGGGTTCGGCGTGGGCCATTCAAAAATGACCGTATGCGCATCCGGAAAGCTGACAGAGCCCAGATTGCCATCAAAATACATGAAATCGGGCGGCCCGGAGGGTGTGATCAGGGGGTTTTTGATCACCCCTTCCCACCAATAGCGGAAGTCCTCAGAGGTAAAGAGTGCCCCATCTGACCACCGGTGCCCCGGGCGCAGATGCATGACATATTTGCGGCCCTCAATCACCTCAATGTCGCGCAGAATATCGGGGTAAAGCTCATAATTGGCGTCATACCCAACCAGCCGGGCATAGCCATAGACCACCATCTGCCGCACATCTTTGGAGCGTGACACCATGGTGCGCAACGTGCCACCGGGCTTGCCAAAACTGCGCCCCTTTGCCTCCAGGTCAACAATCAACGGGGTGCTGGGAAGGCGTTCAGTGATCGGGGGCAGGTCGCCACTGTTGACCTCATCCACCCAAAAGCCGGTTTCAAGCAGGGCCTTTTGCGCCATCAGGGGTGAGGCAAAAAACAGAAGGAAGAACAATACTCTAGCCATGACATCGCACCATATGACCGGGTTCAAGTTCGCGTAATGCCGGCACGTTTGTCCCCTCAAAACGGAACATTTCCGGCCAGGTTGTTGGTGACCCGGCACCCTTGGAGACAAGGTCCAGATCAATCGGACGGGCAATGTCGGGTTCTGGTTGTGCTGCAATCAGGGCCTTTGTGTAGGGGTGTTTGGGGTCGTAAAACAGGGTATCTGGCGGGGCCTGTTCGACAATCACACCGGCGCGCATGACCGCGACCTCGTCCGCGATCCGGGCGACCACCGCCAAATCGTGACTGATGAACAGGTAACTCAGGCTGGCGCGGTCGCGGATGTCCTCCAGCAGCGATAATATTTGGTCCTGAACGGAAACATCCAAAGCACTGGTCGGCTCGTCACAAATCAGCAGCTTTGGGTCCAGTGTCAGCGCGCGCGCAATCGACAGGCGTTGGCGTTGGCCCCCTGAAAACGCATGCGGATAGCGGCGCATCATGTCGGGGTTCAGCCCCACCCAAGACAGCATTTCCGCTGCTTTTTCCCGACGATCCCGCCGCGATCCGATTTTATGAATGTCCAGCGGCTCTGTCAGGGCATCGCCAATACGCATGCGCGGGCTGAGCGATGAATAGGGGTCCTGAAACACCATCTGGGCCTGTCGCTGAAAAGCGGTGCGCTGGGTGACATCCATGCCATGCACCGGCAACGGATCAACGCCCGGTTTAGGGTAAAACAAAACCTCACCACCGGGGTCAGGCACTTCTGCGCCCAATGCCACCCGCGCGCAGGTTGTTTTGCCCGATCCACTTTCGCCCACAACGGCCAGTGTTTTGCCACGCACCACCTGAAGGTTCACATCCTTGCAGGCGGTGACTGTGACGGGATTGCGCCACCCACCTGCGCGCAGGGTAAAGGTTTTTGTGACGTCTTTGAGATCCAGGATCACATCCTCATGGGGCAGCGCGCGGGCAGGCATCGCGACCTCCGGGATCAGCGGCGCGGCCTTGAACAGCTTTTTCGTATAGCCATGCTGCGGATCGCCCAGCACCTCTGCGGCAGAGCCGCTTTCCATCACGCGGCCCTTGGCCATCACCACGACCTTTTCGGCCATATTGGCGACAACGCCCAGATCATGGGTGACAAGAATAACTGCCATGCCGGTATCACGCTGAAGCTCATTGATCAGGCCCAGCACCTGCGCCTGCGTGGTCACATCCAGTGCGGTGGTTGGTTCATCCGCGATCAACAGTTCTGGTTTGGCAACCATGGCCATGGCGATCATGGCGCGCTGTCGCATACCACCAGACATTTCAAAGGGATAGCTGCGCCACGCCCGTTCCGGGTCAGTAAACCCAACCCGTTCAAACTGCTCAATCACGCATCGTTTGGATTCTGCACGCCCCATGGAGCGGTGCAGGCGCAAGACCTCCGCGACCTGATTTCCCAGTCGGTGCAGCGGGGAAAGTGAACGCATAGGTTCTTGAAAGATCATCGAAATCCGGTCGCCGCGAATACCGCGCATCATGCGTTCGGATGTGCTGCACAGATCCACCAGGCCACTTTGCGCCGCAAAGGTGATTTGCCCCGCACGCAGCTGTGCCGCCTCGGGCAGGATCCGCAAAACCGACCGACAGGTCAGCGTCTTGCCAGAGCCAGATTCCCCAACCAAGGCCAATGTCTCGCCCGCAGCCACGGAAAAACTGACGTCACACACCACAGGGGGCGCATCGCCAAATCCAATTGTCAGGGCGTCTACATCAAGCAGAGAAGTCATGAACATCCCGGTTCGGTGGGTGTGGCCCGTCGCCACAGCCTGAGTGAAGCCGATTTTTGCCAGCACGTCCAGTGGCCCGCAGCAATTGGCCTAACCCATTAAAGCCAGCCTTGTCCCCCGGCATTTATGGGGATGTCTCAGCCGATGAGGCACCCCGCAATCTCGGCTGGTAACCTCAATCCCGGCTAGTCCCTTGCGACGTTACGTAAGGCGCATGCACCGCAAGGGATGGTGGACATCAATGCGGCAATCCTCATCATGGGTGCAACGCGCTGGGCAGCGGGCCGATTCCGCCAACCTGCCTTGTCGCCTGATCACGCGAGGGGACCAGATGTCAGACAAAGTGAACTACACCCGCCACGGTGAAACTGTCGTTTTGCGGATTCAGAACCCGCCTGTAAATGCCCTAAGCCAAGCCGTGCGTCAGGGTCTGATGGATGGCATGGACCGCGCCGAAGCGGACAGCGGCGTGAAGGCTGTGCTGATTGTCGGTGAGGGCCGCGCGTTTATTGCCGGGGCCGACATTACGGAATTTGGCAAGACCCCGCTGGAACCCTGGCTGCCTGATGTCTGCAACCGGATCGAGGCATCACCCCTGTTGGTAATCGCCTCAATGCACGGTGTGTCACTGGGCGGTGGTCTGGAGGTCGCGCTGTCGACCCATTACCGCGTCGCCCAACCAGACGCCCGCGTGGGCCTGCCGGAGGTGCATCTGGGCCTGCTGCCCGGTGCCGGGGGCACGCAGCGTTTACCGCGTCTGATCGGGGTGGAGCCAAGCCTCGATGTGATCACATCAGGGCGTCATATCAAAGCGCCCCAAGCGCTTGAGCTGGGTATCATCGACAAGATGGAAACGGGTGATCCCGAAACCCTTGGTCTGGCCTATGCGGCTGAATTGATTGCCGCGTCCAGCCCGCGCCGCGCGATCAGCGAGATGCCCAACCCCGCTCAGATTGATTGGGATGCAGCCTATGACGCGACGCTCAAGAAAGGGCGCGGCCAGATGAGCCCGGCACAGGCCGTGCGTGCCGTGCAGGCCAGCGTCGAACTGCCATTTTCAGACGGACTCAAGGCCGAGCGGGCCATGTTCATGGAGTTGTTAAAGACCGACCAGAGCAAAGGCATGATCCACGCGTTTTTCAATGAACGTGCGGTCAGCAACCTGCCCGAGCTTAAAGGTGTCGAGCCACGTGCGTTAAAGGCTGTGGGCGTCATTGGCGGCGGCACCATGGGTGCGGGTATTGCCACGGCGGCCTTGCTGTCGCGTCTGGACGTTGTGCTGATCGAAAACGGCGCGGAGCAGGCCAGTGCCGCCAAAAACCGCATCGCGGGCAACCTCGCTGGCGCGCTGAAGCGGGGCAAAATCAGTCAGGAGCAACATGACGCCCTGCTGAGCGACGCGCTTAAGGTCTCAACGAGCTTTGATGATCTGTCTGATGTGGATTTGGTGGTGGAGGCCGTTTTTGAGGACATGGACGTCAAGAAAGACGTCTTTGGCAAACTTGATGCCGCCTGCAAACCGGGCTGCATTCTGGCCACCAATACCTCTTATCTGGACGTCAACGAAATTGCGGCCAGCACGGCGCGTCCCGCTGATGTGATCGGCTTGCATTTCTTTTCCCCGGCCCATGTCATGAAGTTGCTGGAGATCGTAGTGGCAGATCAAACCGCGCCAGACGTGGTGGCCACGGGCTTTGCGCTGGGCAGAACCCTGGGCAAGGTGTCTGTGCGGGCAGGGGTGTGTGATGGGTTTATCGGCAATCGCATCCTGGCCACATACCGCACGGCGGCGGATCACATGGTGCTGGACGGGGCCTCGCCCTATCAGATTGATGCCGCCCTGACCGGGTTTGGCTTTGCCATGGGGCCGTTTGCTGTGGCTGATCTGGCGGGCCTCGACATTGGCTGGATGACCCGTAAACGCAAAGCGCCGGACCGCCACCCGGAGGAACGTGTGCCCACCTACATTGATCGTCTGTGTGAAGAGGGACATTTTGGCCAGAAAACCGGTGAGGGCTATTATGTCTATGAAAAAGGCCAGCGCGGCGGCACGCCAAACCCCAGGATCACCGAACTGATCGCGGCAGAGCAGGCGGAGCTGAACATCACCCCGCGCGCCTTTACAGATGCAGAGATTGTGCGCCGCTACATGTGTGCCATGGTGAATGAAGCCGCCAAAGTGGTGGGCGAGGGCATCGCGCGCCGTCCGCTGGATGTGGATATGACCCTGCTCTTTGGCTACGGCTTCCCGCGCTATTGGGGTGGGCCGATGAAATGGGCCGACCTGCAGGGCCTTGATACGGTGCTGGCTGACATCAAGTCTTATGCGGCGGAGGATGCCTGGTTTTGGCAACCCGCGCCTCTCCTTGAGCAACTGGTGGCCGAGGGCCGCACGTTTGACCACCTCAACAAGAAAGCCTGAATTATGAAACAAGCTGTTATTGTCTCTACCGCCCGCACGGGCCTTGCCAAATCCTTCCGCGGCTCTTTCAACATGACCCACGGCGCTGCCATGGGCGGTCACGTGATTGAACACGCGGTGGCGCGTGCGGGTATTGACCCCGGCTCGATTGAGGATGTCCTGATGGGCTGTGCCACGCCTGAGGGTGCAACCGGTGGCAACATCGCACGCCAATGCGCCCTGCGCGCGGGCCTGCCGGTGACGGTTGCGGGGGCCACGGTCAACCGGTTCTGTTCGTCAGGTTTGCAAACCATCGCCATGGCCGCGAACGCCATCACCCAAGAGGGCGCTGGCCCCATGGTTGCCGGCGGTGTGGAGAGTATTTCCATGGTGCAGCCAGAGGCCAAATCGGTCAAAGATGCCTGGTTGCAGGAGCACAAACCCGACATCTACATGAGCATGATCGAAACGGCAGATGTGGTGGCAAAACGCTATAAAATCAGCCGCGAATATCAGGATGAATACGGGCTGATGTCACAGCAACGCATGGCAGCGGCGCAAGAGGCCGACAAGTTTGCCCATGAAATTGTGCCGATGAAAACCGTGATGGGTGTGCAGGACAAAGAGACCAAAGAGATCACGACACACGAGGTCACCGTAGACCGCGACGAATGCAATCGCCCGACCACCACGATGGAGGGTCTTGCGGGCCTGCAACCTGTGCGTGGTGAGGGCAATTTCATCACTGCGGGCAACGCCAGCCAGCTTTCAGATGGGGCGGCGGCGGTTGTTGTGCTGGACAGTGCAGAGGCTGAGAAACAGGGGATTGAACCCTTGGGGGCCTTCAAAGGTTTCGCCGTGGCCGGGTGTGAGCCGGATGAAATGGGCATCGGCCCGATCTATGCCGTCCCCCGCCTGCTGGAACGTCACGGGCTGAAAATTGACGACATTGATCTGTGGGAATTGAACGAGGCCTTTGCCTCCCAATGCCTCTACTCCCGCGATTTTCTGAAGATTGACCCGGAGAAATACAACGTCAATGGCGGCTCTATCGCGATTGGCCACCCCTTTGGCATGACCGGCGCGCGCATGACAGGGCATCTGATGCTGGAAGGCAAGCGGCGCGGTGCAAAGCTGGGCGTTGTGTCCATGTGCATCGGTGGCGGCATGGGCGCCGCTGGCCTGTTTGAAATCTATTCCTGACACCGCAGGGCGGGCCAAGGCCCGCCTTACCACCCACCTCGTAAGGCGGGCCTTGGCCCGCCCCTGCAAAAGGAGCACACGCATATGGACCTGAGCTACAGCGACGATGAAAAGGCCTTTCGCGAAGACGTTCGCGCCTTTCTGGCCGAAAAACTTCCAACCGCCCTTAGCGATAAAGTGCGCGATGGGGTGGAGCTGAACAAAGCGGATATGGATCAATGGCACAGCATCCTGAACGATCAGGGCTGGCTGGCGCAAAACTGGCCTAAATCCTTTGGCGGTGCTGAATGGAACGCCGTGCAGCGTCACATCTGGGAGGAAGAAGCCGCCGCGCACAACGCGCCGCGCATCGTGCCCTTTGGTCTGTCGATGCTGGCGCCGGTCTTGCAAAAGTTCGGCTCCAAAGAACAACAGGACCATTGGCTGCCGCGCATTCTGACGGGCGAGGACTGGTGGTGTCAGGGCTATTCCGAACCGGGTGCGGGCTCTGATCTGGCCTCGCTCAAAACCACGGCGGTGCGGGATGGCGACCACTATGTTGTCAACGGTCAAAAGACTTGGACCACCCTTGGCCAATTCGCCAACATGATTTTTTGCCTCGTGCGCACCGACAAGGACGTCAAACAACAGGAAGGCATTTCCTTTCTGCTGATCGACATGGACACACCGGGCATCGAGGTGCGCCCCATCATCCTGCTGGACGGGGTGCATGAGGTGAACGAGGTCTGGTTTACAGACGTGCGCGTGCCTGTTGAAAATCTGGTGGGTGAGGAGAACAAGGGCTGGACCTACGCCAAATATCTGCTGACCCATGAGCGGACAAACATTGCGGGTGTTGGGTTTTCTCAGGCCGGTCTGGCCTCGGTCAAACGTATTGCACGCGCTGAAATGGCGGGGGACAAACCCCTGATGCAAAACCCGCATTTTGCCGCCCGTGTGGCGCAGGTCGAAATGGATCTGATGGCCATGTCCACCACCAACCTGCGCATCATCTCGCAGGCAGCGGCGGGCGGGGCACCGGGGGTGGAGGCCTCCATGCTCAAAGTCAAAGGCACGATCATCCGGCAGGAAATCAACGATCTGGCCCGCCGTGCGGCGGGCGTCTATGCGATGCCCTTTGCGTCAGAGGCGATGGAGGGCAGCAACGAGGCCTTACCTGATCCCAACAGCGCAGGCCCAGTGGCAGCGCAGTATTTCAATAACCGCAAACTGTCGATTTTTGGCGGGTCCAACGAAATCCAACGCGGCATCATCGCCAAAGTGACCATGAGCGGGGGGGCCTGAGATGAACTTTGACCTCACCGAAGAGCGGCAAATGCTGCAAGACACCCTGCGCCGGTTCCTGCGGGACAAATACGACACGCAAACGCGCAACACCATTTTGGACTCCGCCACCGGGCTCTCGACCGAGATTTGGGAAGGGCTTGCCGAACTTGGTGTGATCGGCGCGCTGTTCAGCGAGGATCAGGGCGGCTTTGGCGGTGCGGGGTTTGATGTGGCCGTGGTGTTTGAAGAACTGGGCCGCGCGGGCGTGGTTGAACCCATGCTGGACACCGCTGTGCTGGGGGGCGGGTTGATCGCGAATCTGGGCGATGATGCACAGCGTGCGCTGATCGAAAAACTGATTGGCGGCGCGCTGCATCTGGCCTTTGCCCATGCAGAACCCACCAACCGTTATGATCTGAACCGCGTGCAAACCAGCGCAGCCGCTGACGGCAATACGATCACCCTCAATGGCCGCAAGGCTGTGGTGGTCAACGCCGAAGCGGCTAACGTTCTGGTGGTCTCTGCCCGTGAAAGCGGCGCAATCCGCGACACCGATGGCATATCGCTTTTCCTTGTGCCGTCTGACACCAAGGGCCTGACGGTGCAGGGCTATCCCCTTTTGGCAGGCGGGCGCGCAGCTGAGGTCACGTTGGACAACGTTCAACTGCCCACGTCAGCCCGCCTTGGGCCTGCGGGCAAGGCCTATCTTGCCATCGAGGCGCGGGTGGCTGCCGCGAACGTGGCACTAAACGCCGAAACTCTGGGCGCGATGGAAACCGCAACAGCGCTGACCAAAGATTACCTGATGACGCGCAAACAATTTGGCCGTCCAATTGGCACTTTTCAGGCCCTCGCGCATCGGTTTTCCGACATGCTGATTGAGATGGAGCAGGCCCGTTCTGCTGTGATCAACGCGGCAGGGCATCTGGAGGCGCCGCGCGACACGCGCGAAATTCACGTCTCTGCCGCCAAGAACCTGATGGGCCGCGCAGGCCGTTTGGTTGCAGAGGAATCCATCCAGATGCATGGTGGCATTGCCATGACGCAGGAATATGAACTGGCCCATATCGCCAAGCGCATTGTGATGGCGGACCACCGGTTTGGGGATACAGATCATCACCTTGAACGCTTTATCGCGTTGAGCGCGGCGTGAACACGCCCCTGCCACATCACCGTGCGCCTCTATCGGGCGCGCAAGGGCTGGTGGGCTATGAAATTGACCTGAGCAATCCGGGTGGAGGTGCGGTGTTGCGGCTAGAGGTCGGGCCACAGCATTTGAACCGCAATGGCACCCTGCATGGAGGCATTCACGCAATGATGCTGGACGCGGCCGCCGGGTTTTCCGCGTCACGTCATCTTGCCGGGCAGGCGGTGGATATTGTGCCGGTTGTGACGCTTTCGCTCACCACCCATTTTCTGGCCGCTGGCGGTCAGGGGCAGGTCATCGCAATGGGCCAGGTCACGGGTGGCGGATACAAGATCATCTACGCAGAAGCCGAAATACGTGATGCGGACGGCACGCTGTTGTCCAAGGGCAGCGGCGTTTTCAAAAGGACATCCGCATGAGTGCACACCTGCAAGACATGGGCGACCGGCTGGTGGTCTGGAATGGCAACGCCGCCAAAAAGGGCGCGCTGACACCAGAATTTTATCAGACTTTGCACGACGCGCTGGAACGCGCGCAAGACCCCCGGGTGCGGGCCATTATCCTGACCTCTGAGGGCAATTTTTTCTGTGCGGGCGGTGATCTGAATGTTCTGATTGAACGGCGCAAGCTCAGCGAGGATGGGCGTCGGGGCAAGGTCGATGAATTGCATGATCTGGTCCGCGCCATGCGCGCCTGCCCGGTGCCGATTGTTGCGGCCGTTGAAGGGGGCGCTGCGGGGGCGGGCCTATCGCTTGCGCTGGCCTGCGATCTGATTGTCGCCTCGCAGGAGGCCAGATTTACCGCCGCTTACGTCAAGGCCGGGCTGGTGCCGGATGCGGGGTTAACCACATCGCTGTCACGCTTGTTGCCCCGTGCCCTTGCCATGGAAATGTGCCTGATTGGCCGCCCGATCATGGCGATCCGGTTTGCCGAATTGGGGGCGGTGAACCGGCTTACTGCGGTCGGACAAGCCTTTGAGCAGGCGATGAACTATGTGGATACCATGTGTGCCGGGCCGCGCGGGGCCCAGAGGGCCATTCGCCAACTGGTCTCTGCCGCCTATGAAACCCCGGAGGCGGACCAACTGGACGCGGAACGCGATGCCATGGCCCACGCGGCAGGCGGGCATGAGGCGGCGGAGGGCATTGCCGCCTTTTTGGAAAAACGCAAACCGGATTACAGCGCATGACCTGGGACACGGCCCTGACCCGTCAGTTCGGCCTGCGTTTGCCCATTCTGGCGGGCGGGCTGCAATGGCTGGCAGATGCGCCTTACGTGAGCGCGGCGGCGCGGGCCGGTGTTCTGGGGTTTGTGACCGCTGCGAGCTTTCCTGACCCCGATGACCTGCGCGCTGAAATCCGCAGAACACGGGCGGCGGTGGGTGATCTGCCCTTTGGGGTCAATGTGTCGATGTTGCCCAAACTGGTCCCTGGAGAGCAGACGGAAGGTATCTTTCGACTGATCGCGGAGGAAGGGATCAAGGTGGTTGAAACCTCTGGACGCAACCCGGAACGCTATATGCCCCTGCTCAAGGAGTTGGGCCTGACCGTGATCCACAAGGTTCCGGCGGTGCGGTATGCGCTCAAGGCACAGTCGGTTGGGGTGGATATGGTTGCCATTGTTGGCGCGGAATGTGGCGGGCATCCGGGCATGGACATGATCGGATCTTTTGTAAACGCCGCAATGGCGGGGCGCGATCTGGACATACCGTTTCTGATTGGCGGTGGCGTGGGGCATGGCAGTCAACTGGTCGCCGCCCTTGCCATGGGGGCCACAGGCGTGGTCATGGGCACCCGGCTGCTGGTCGCAGAAGAACTGACCGCCCATGTTGATTACAAACAAGCCCTGGTTGACGCAAGTGAGCGCGACACGGCCCTGACCATGGGGTCGGTGCGCAACACCATCCGCACACTGGCCAATGAAACCACCGCCGAAGTTGCCCGGATGGAGGCCGAAACGCCTGATATCACCATTCACGACCTGTTGCCGCTGGTGTCAGGGCAAATCGGGCGGCAGGCCTATGCCACGGGGGACGTGTCACGTGGCATGTTGTCTGCCGGCCACGCGCTTGGCCTGACCGACAGGATTGAACCAATGGCCGACATCATTGCGCGCATCGAGGCAGAGGCGGCGAGCTCCTTTCGGGGGCTTCGCACCATGGCCGGGCCCGGAGGCAGCGGCACCGGATGAGCGCGCGGGTTCAGAATTTTCTACGCGCACAGGTCGCCGCGCGCCCGCAGGCCCCGGCGATTTCTGACAGCATTGGAACGTCCTGGACCTACGCCGAGCTGAACCACGCGGCACACAGCGGGGCGGCCCTGTTGCGCGACGCAGGTGTTGGCGCAGGTGACCGGGTTTTGCTGCTGATCGAAAACTGCGCCGCGGCGGTGGCGATGCTGTTTGCGGTCTGGGATGTGGGGGCCGTGGTGATCCCTGTCAATGCGCGCCAATCGGCGGGGGAGGTGGACCGGATCATTGCCCACGCGCGCCCGACGCTTGCGTTGATGAGCACGGCTGTTTCGGCAAATGCCCGCGCCCATGCCACCCGACTGGCAGCGGCACCTGTGCAGGGGGCCTTTGGTGAGATGCATCTGGTACGCCTGCACCCCGGCGCGCCGGATGCGGAATTGGTGGATGTGGCGGTGCTGCTGTACACCACCGGCACCACGGGGGATCCGAAGGGTGTGATGCTGACCCATGCCAACATGCGGTTTGGCGGCATGGCATCGGCGCATTTGCGCGAGATGACCCCAGAGGATCGGATATACGGCGTGTTGCCGATCACCCATGTGTTTGGCCTGGCCTCTGTTGTGACGGCCTGTTGCTATGCGGGAGCTTCTGTTCGGATGGAGGCGCGATTTACGGCCGAGGGACTCTATCACGCGCTGGGTGAGGGGATCACCCTTTTGTCTGCTGTGCCCCAGATGCACGCCTTGTTGATGCAGTTTGCCAAGGAAAAAGGACTGACCGCATTGGGGTCTGACACGCTGCGCTATGTGTCCTCTGGTGCCGCACCACTGGACCCTGCTTGGAAACGCAAGGCAGAAGCGTTCTACGGCGTGGCAATCCAGAACGGCTATGGCATGACAGAAACGACGGCGGGCATTTGCGCCACGCGCAATCCTGTCGGATTGACCGATGTCTCCGTCGGCCCGGCGCTGCCCGGTGTGGAGGTGCGCATTGATCAGGATGTGCCCGGTGGTGGGGAAGGGTGCGGCGAAGTGCTGACCCGGGGTGCGCATGTCATGAAAGGCTATTACCGCAACCCTGAACAAACTGCGCAGGTGCTTGATGCGCAGGGGTGGATGCGCACCGGCGACATTGGGCGCATGGATGAAGAGGGGCTGTTGCACATCCTGGGCCGTTCCAAAGAGCTGATCATTCACGGCGGGTTCAACGTCTATCCGCCGGAGGTCGAGGCGGCATTAAATGACCATCCTGCGGTCATTCAGTCAGCCGTGATTGGCCGTATGGTGGCCGGGGATGAGGAGGTTTTGGCCTTTGTGCAGATTGCAGAGGGCGACCCCATTACGGCAGAGGCATTGCGGGAATTTGTGGCACGCAGGCTGACAGGGTATAAGCGCCCAAAGCAGGTTGTGCTGGCCACCAAACTGCCCGCCGCACCAACGGGCAAGATTTTGAAACATAAGCTGTTGGCCGCTTTTGCAGATCAGCTGAGCTAACGGGACGCCTCATCCAGCCGTCGGCTGTCTTCGGATCTCAGGTATATGTGCCAAGGGCCGCCGCGCGGATGTTGCGGATGTTTTCTCCGTAAGGGGCTGGGTTGTCGACCGAGCCGCCCTTGAAGACCGCAGACCCGGCGACCAAGACATCCGCGCCTGCCTGCGCCACGACAGGCGCGGTTTTTGGGTCCACGCCGCCGTCGATTTCGATGTGAATTGGGCGATCCCCAATCATTGCGCGCAGGGTTTGGATCTTGTTGGTCATGTCGATGAATTTCTGTCCGCCAAAGCCGGGGTTGACGGTCATCACGCAGATCAGATCAGTAAGATCGAGCAGATGCGCAACGCTCTCTGCCGGGGTGCCGGGGTTGAGGGCCACCCCTGCCTTTGCACCCGTCGCACGAATGGCCTGCAGGGTGCGGTGAATGTGGGGTGTGGCCTCCACATGGGCGGTGATGACATCGGCCCCAGCATGCGCAAAGGCGTCGATGTAGGGATCAACCAGTGCGATCATCAGATGCACGTCCATCACGCCCTTGATGTGGGGGCGAATGGCCGCACAGGTCGCCGGGCCAAAGGTGATATTGGGTACAAAATGGCCGTCCATCACATCCACATGGACCCAATCGGCCCCTTGCGCCTCTACTGCGGCGCATTCTGCGCCAAAATTGGCAAAGTCAGCCGCCAGAATGGAGGGGGCAATTTTGAGCGTACGGTCGAATGTCATGGCATTCCCTTTGGCGTGAGTCTGGCGTGTCATAACCGCTGGGCGCGCAGGTGGAAAGTGCGGGCGAGTTTAAGTGGAAGGGTGAAAGGAGGGGTCAGACCCCATAATACCCGCGATACCAGTCAACAAAGTGTTGCAGGCCCGTGGCCATCGGCGTGATCGGACGCAGGCCAATCAGGTTGTGCAGTAGCGTTGTGTCGGCCCAGGTGGCAAAGACATCGCCGGGTTGCATGTCGTGATAGGTCTTGGTCGCCTCGCGTCCACAAGCGGTTTCAATGGCACCGATGAAATCCATCAGTTTGGCCGGTGCGCCATTGCCGATGTTCACAATCCGAAATGGTGCGACGGGTGAAATACTATCACGTTCAACCGGGCGCGCGGGGTCAGGCGGGACGTCCAGCAAGGCCACCATCGACGCGACAAGATCATCAATATAGGTGAAATCACGTTGCATTTCGCCGTGGTTGTAGACCTTGATTGGCTCCCCCGCCAGGATCGCCCGGGTGAACAGAAAATGCGCCATATCCGGACGGCCCCATGCGCCGTAGACCGTGAAGAACCGGAACATGGTGATTGGCAGACCATAGAGGTGGGCATAGCTGTGGGCCATGCTTTCGGTGGCTTTTTTGGTCGCAGCGTAAAAGGACATCTGCGTGTCAGCCTTGTCCGTTTCTGCGTAAGGCATCTGCGTGTTTGCGCCATAAGCCGAAGAGGTTGAGGCCAGCAGCATGTGTTTGGGTGGATGGGCGCGGGCGGCCTCCAACAGCTCAAATGCGCCGATCAAATTGGCGTTAAGGTAATCGCGTGGCGCGTCGATGGAGTGGCGCACACCGGCTTGTGCGGCAAGATGGATCACGGCCTCTGGCTTGTGTGTTTCAAAGAGATTGAGCAGGTGCCCCGGCGTTTCGATTGTGTCATTTATCACGCTGAAGTCGTCGTGTGCCGTCAGCATCGCCTGACGCTTTTGCTTGAGCGGTACTTCGTAATAATCGCTAAGGCTGTCGATGCCGACCACTTTCCAGCCCGCCCGCAGCAATGCAAGCGACGTGAAGTAGCCGATAAAGCCGCTTGATCCGGTCACAAGAGCGGTTTTTTGGGTCACAATTCTCACTCCACAACACCATGCGTCTCTGCCGCGCAGGGACTGACACAGGTTTTGGGCCGTGTCACCTGATAATAAAGATAGGGTAAAATTGTGACGTTCAATTGCACGCAGGTTCACCGTCCCGTGTGTGCAGGACTGGTGGTGAATGGCGTTTTTGATTTAGGGCAGGCGCGAAAGTCATACCCTGCGCAAACCGCGCTACTCCCCGTGCTTTTGCCGGGTTGGTCCGATGTATTTTTCCAGCAGTTCTTCAGGCACTTCGCTGCCATCGGCCAGAAACGGCAACACCCCGCGCCGCAATGAGCGTCCGCGTTTGGCGACGATATCATCATCCGAGATGGTTACCCGTTGCGACATGCGTCGGGACCAGGTTGCAAGATGCCCATAAAGTGTTTCAAGCATCGGATGATCGGGGGTGGATTTGACCAGATCATCAAATTCATCCGGGTCGTTTTGCAGATCAAACAGCATTGGGCGCAGGCCCCCCTCGGCGTGCATCATCTTGAACCGCCCATCAAAGACCATAAACAGGCGACAGTCCCGCGGGGCAAGATCCAGTTTGGCCCCCACCGGGGTGCTGGCATAGTCAAATTCTGAAATCGCAAATGCGCGCCATGCCGGCACGTCGCCTGACAGCCAGGGTGTCAAATCGCGCCCCTCAAGGATATGCCCGGGGACGTCAGCACCCGCAAAGGCCGTAAAGGTCGCGGCCAGATCAATGGCTTCAACCAAGGCATCGCAGGTGGTGCCACGTGTTGCATCCGCGGCTGGTCTGGGATCATAGATGATCATCGGGATTTTGACGGATTGGTCGTGGAACAGGTCCTTTTCTCCCAGCCAATGATCGCCCAGATAATCGCCATGATCGGATGTCAGCACAATCATGGTGCTGTCCATCTCACCATTTTCCGCCAGATCATCCAGAATGCGCCCCAACTGATCGTCACACTGTTTGATCAACCCCATATAGGCCGGGATTACCTTTTGGCGGACCTCGTCACGCTGAAACGCCTGGGCAATCTTGTTGTGCATGTAGGCTCCAAAAACGGGCTGCGCATCTTCCTGTTCTTTCTTGTGACGGGTGGCGGCGGGCACGTGGTTGGGGCCAAACATGTCATTATAGGGTGCGGGCACGATGTAGGGCCAATGGGGTTTGATGTAACTGACATGGGCGCACCAGGGGCCAGTGCCGCGCGCGCGCATCTGCTCCATAAAGGATATGGTTTCAGTGGTCAGCCAGGGGGTTTCGCTGTCCTCCTCCGCGATATTGGCGGGCTTGTCTGCATTGGCAAATATCCAGCCTGACGCGATAGATCCGGCATCATCTCCGGCATTGGCGTAGTCATGCCAGGGGTTTTCGCCATCATACCCCTTGGTTTTGAGGTATTCGTTATAGGGTGAACGTTTTTCGTCATAAAACCCATCCGGCCCCTGGGCCCACAAGCCATCATCGCGGTGCCAGACGTCAAAACCACATTCTGCCTGACGCGCCCCAATCTCACTGTCAGGGTTTAGGCCAAGCCGCGCCATGCCCTCTGCATCCGCTTTCATATGGGTTTTGCCAATCAGCCAGCACTCCATGCCTGCGGTGCGCAAATGATCGCCCATCGTCTGTTCCCCGACCCGCAGGGGAAATCCGTTCCAGGCGGCCCCATGCGAATGCACATAACGGCCCGTGTAAAAAGACATCCGGCTGGCACCGCAGATCGTGGATTGTGCATAGGCATTGGTAAACCGCACGCCTTTTGCGGCGACACGATCAAAATTTGGCGTGTGCAGATGCGGGTGCCCCGCACAGCTGAGGTAGTCAAAGCGCAGCTGGTCATACATCACAAAAAGGATGTTCATTGGTTTCTTTGCCATCAGAGGGGTCCTGTTGATCGTATTTGGCGGATCATGACTTTTCATGGATCAAATGAAAAGAGGACAGTGTTGACTGACTAAAGCAGGCCTCACTCCGTCCTCTTTCTGGCCCTAACTCTTCCTCCGGGTGTATGAGGGTGGAAAACCCTCATCCGCCAAGCCCCGGCTTGGCGGCTCCACCGCACGGCAAAGCGCCAGGCGGCGGGCTATGTAAGCCATAAATCGTTATTGCGCGGCGTGCTCAGCATCTGCCATTTCGGGCGGATCCTTCAGCAACGCCAACAACGGCCCAAACGCGACCTCTCCTTTGGCCAATGCCAAACAGGCGTCTTGAATGGCCAATGCTCGTGCCTCCCCGATGATGGGCACCGCAAAACTTCGGTATTTCTCGCAAATCTGAGCGCTGGAAAATGGATCATCCGGTCCGCCGCGTGCGTTGATGTCGCCGGAATGGAACGCAAGCCCATCTTTTAACGTGATGGTGATATCCGCCCATCGCCCGCTTGGAAAACGGGCCTCATGACGCGGCTCAACGGTCAGGTGGGTCTTGGCGACCAGGGCTGCCACATCCGCATCCACCAGCCCCGCACCTGAAATTTGCGCCAACCCGATGCTGCCAAAACGGATCATATTCCCCACGGCAAAGGCCAGTGAATACTGCGCCTGCGAGGTTGTCTGCGGCATCCCCGGAAACAGCGCAATGGCGTTGGAAAAACTGCGGATGTCGATACGCGCCACCTGATCATGGCTTACACCATGCGCCAGCCCAATCGCGCGGGCACCGTCAATGGGTGCATGGGCCCAGCGGCAAATCGGATAGGGTTTGATGTACTGCTGATCGGTCTGCCACACGCTTCCTAGATCTGCCCAAAAATGCTGCACTTCGGGCGCTTCAACCGTGATCGCGGGTGCCCCCGTCAACCCCATTTCGGCCATGATCACTGCGGACAGGCCGACCAATGCCCCCATGCCAGAACCGTCATGCAACATCGTGGGGTTGGCAATTTCGCGCATCATCTGGCTGCGTGGGCCATGGTATTCTGCGATGCCCAATGCCTCGCGCAATGTCTCGCCATTCATCCCGCGCAAACGCGCGCCAAGAGCCGCCACACCAAGCGCATTCCACGCCCCCGACGTGTGATAATCACTCACCGTGTCATGCAGGGCCAGACCGGCGCGCCCGGCAACCTCATAGCCCACCACAAGTGCGGCCAGCGCGTCGCGCCCGCTGAGGTCCGGCAGATGCTGCGCCAATGAGATGAGGGCTGGCACCACCGCCACACCGATATGCCCTTTGGTCGGGTTAAACCCGTCATGCCCGTCCAGATTATCGGTCTGGCTGGCGGTGGCAAAGGCCGCCCCGGCAAGGCTTGCCGTGCGCCCGTCCAGCATCATCCAGGCGCGGTCTGCCGCGGTGTTGGTGGCGTACAACCGACAGGCGGTTTCCCGGGCCAGCACGCCCGCCTCCATCGGGGTTGCGGCAATTGCGATGCCCAGGGTGTCGAGCAACAGCAGGGCCGCGCGCTCCAATGTGCTGGCCGGAATGTCCTGCGCAGGCAAGGCGCGAATAAAATGATCAATCGACATGGGACGTGTTGACATCTGGCGAACCCTTTTTGTGGCGGACACGTCTGATGATAGGGGTGCCGGGGCCACAACCTTGGGCAATCGCGACATTTGCACGGGGCGGCGTGTCGCAGATGGGGCACAGGACCATCACGCTGGTGTGGCGCGGGAATGGTGCTAACAATACCGGTAACACAAGGCACAGCGGCGGGGCGCGCGATCATGACAGACCACCAAACCACCCATGACGCGGATGAAGACATCCGCAACCGTGACATCAAAATCTATGTCAACGGCGACATCGTACACCGGGACGACGCCAAGGTGTCCGTGTATGACAGCGGTTTCATGCTGGGCGATGGCATCTGGGAGGGCATACGGCTTTATGACGGGGTCTGGGCCTATTTTGACGAACATATGGACCGGTTTTTCAACTCCTGCAAAACCATTTCGCTGGATGTAGGCATGGATAAGTCAGGCATCGCAGAGGTCCTGCACGCCACCGCTGCGGCCAATGACATGCACAGTGATGTGCATTGCCGCCTGATGCTGACACGCGGGCTGAAGGACAAACCGTTTCAGCACCCCGGCCTAAGCACCTCTGGCCCGACGCTTGTGATCATCATGGAACATTCCAAACCCGTTGACCGGCTTCAATCCGCAGGCATCCGTCTGGCCACCGTCCCGCAGGTGCGGGGATTGCCCATGTCGCAGGACCCCAAACTGAACTCCCATTCCAAGCTCAACTGCATCATTGGCTGCCTTCAGGCAGAGGCCGCAGGCGCGGATGAGGCGCTGATGCTCGACCCGCACGGGTTTGTGAAT
Source organism: uncultured Sulfitobacter sp. (assembly GCA_937928635.1). Lineage (GTDB taxonomy): Bacteria > Pseudomonadota > Alphaproteobacteria > Rhodobacterales > Rhodobacteraceae > Sulfitobacter. The sequence continues at coordinate 36,622 of CALFWM010000023.1, forward strand.
ACCACCAACGCCTGCAACTTTTTCATTGTGCGCCGGGGTGCGGTTTGGACCTCAACTGGTGACTACTGCATGAACGGCGTGACGCGCCAAAAGGTGATTGACCTGTGCCGCGCGAACGCCATCCCCTGCTATGAAAAGAACTTTTCGCTTTATGAAACCTACGGCGCGGATGAGGCGTTTTTGACCGGCACCTTTGGCGCGCAAACCCCTGTGGCCAGCCTTGATGGTAAACCCATCGGGACAGGCGACCGCCCCGTCACCCGAAAAATCCAAACCCTCTACAAGACCGCGATCAACGCCCATGTGGAGGCCTGCAAATGAGCAAACCGCACTCCTATCTCGAACCGCTGGTCGTGCGAGGCCGGATCTCTAGACCGCAACCCAAAGGGCTGCCCATTGTGAACCTGGGGTTCAACGAGCTGCCCTATGGTCCAACGCCCAAGGTCGAACAGGCGCTGAACGAGACGCTGCCACGTGCCTATGCCTACGGCGGGCCCTATTGCGATGCCCTGCGAGATGGCCTTGCGGCAGCAAACGGGCTGGAGGCAGACGAGATTATCTGCGGCAACGGGTCTGAGGAATTGCTGGATGTGATTGCGCGCAATTATGCGCGGGGAGGGGACGAAATACTGATCTCCGCCTATGGCTATATTCAGTTTGAGATGTGCGCGCGTCGGCAAGGGGCCCGCATTGTCAAAGCGCCAGAGGCGGATTTTGTCACCGACGTTGATGCCCTGCTGGGGGCGATTACGGATAAAACCAAACTGTTGTTTCTGGCCAATCCAAACAATCCTACAGGCACGCTGTTGCCGATGGCTCAGATGCAGCGATTGGTCGATAACGTACCGTCTCACATCATGGTGGTGCTTGATTTGGCCTACGGGGAGTTTGTCGATGGTGAATATTGTCGTGCAACGCACCGGATGACACAGGGGCGCAGCAACGTGATTGTCACCCGCACGTTTTCCAAGGCCTACGGTCTTGCCGGGCTGCGGGTGGGGTGGACACATGCGCCAAAGGACGCGCTGCCGGGGCTGTACGCGGCACGTGGCATGGGCAGCGTAAACGCAATGGCACAGGCCGCCGCAGAGGCCGCGTTGCAGGACATGGACGTGGTCAATGCCCGCGTGTCAGAGGTGGTGGCCGAGCGTCAGCGCCTTGCCGGGGTATTGACCCAATGCGGGCTCAAGGTGTTGCCGAGCGAGACAAATTTTTTGATGATCACCACCGGAGAGGCCGACGAGACCGAAGCCTTGGTGGTGCATCTTTTTGATGATGCAGGCCTTGTGGTGGCCCGCACCCGCGAGACGGGTCTGGAGGACTGGATGCGGTTTTCGATTGGCACGCCAGCGCAAAATGATTTGCTGTTGGCCAGCGTCGCGCGGTTTCTGGATGGTTAAGGCTGCTTAGCCAAGCAGGTGATCGACCCCGGTGATCAATTCCTCTGCATGGGTCAGCTGATCAATCCAGGCTTGCGGAATGCCGCTTTCCCCGCCAATCCCGTGCACAGCGCCCGCCAGCGCCCCCAGCAAGATCGCCCGCCCGCAGGTGTCCCCACCTGCATAGATGTTGCGGCGCACGGCCTCGGTGTAATTCGGGGCGGTCAAGACGTTGTGCAGCACGCTGGGCACGCCATAGTTCAGATCGCAGGCCATGCCAAAATGGCGTGTGACGGCGGTGTTATCCTCCTCCAACCGTCCCAATGCGTCAGCCAGCAAGGCGTCGGTTTCGGGTGTCAGTGTACGTCCGGCCTGTGAAATCGCATCCGCATCCCCCGACACACAAGCGGCCTGCATCATGGCGCTGCAAACCTGCCCAAAGGCGGCGGCGCGTTCGTGATCGCTGGTGGTTTTGACCGCTGACGCGGTGGCCTGCTGAAACGTTTCTGCATCCCCCTGTGCCAAAAGCGCGACAAGCGGCGGCAGTTTGGCAATTGCGGGCAGTTGTTGATCGTTGGCGCCATGTGCGGCGGGGGCCGCAAGGATTTCATCAAGCACGGCAAACCCATGGGCGACAACAGCATCCTCATTGTGGGTGATGCGAATGGCCTCTTCGAACTTCTGGCGCAGTGTCTCCCCGGAATACTGGGTGCGCAGGGCCATCGCCTTGGTCACCATGGCGGTGGTGATGGAGGAGGCCCCGTCAAACGGCAGGGCGCTGGCCCGCTGTAATGCGTCCTCTTCGGTGCGGCGAAAATTATCGAGCGTCGCGCGTGTTGCATGATCAATATAGCCAACATAGGCCCCACCATAGCCAAAATGCGCGCGAAAGGCTGCGGCATAGGCAGCGGCGTTGTAGCTGCGGTTATTGGCATTCAGACAGCGTAACATAACCAGCAATTGTTCGCCGTATTGCGACGGGTCGCCCGCATTGCGCATGGGATGGGCAAAATAGCTGGGCACCTCGGCATAGTTGGCCGCATCGGGCGTGCGGAATTCTGGTTTTTCTGGTGCGATTTTGCGAATGTGATCCTGATCGTAGATCCAATGCAGCCCCATGGCGGCGGCATCGGCCACAAAGGCCCCAATGATAAGGTTACGGCTGCGGCGGGCGATATCAGTTGGCATAGGGGCTCCGATCAATGAGGTAGCGTAAGAGAACCGCATAGCGCGCTGCGCGACAAGCTCGAAATCCGGGTGGATGGCCAACTTCACCTGCTTGTGACGTCCGGGGCAGGCGGGTCAGTCCAAATGCCGGCGCAACCGGCGCAGCAGCAACCAGACCAACAGCAGCACAACAGGTGTTGTCCCGGCGGCAAGGGCGGTTTTGGAGATGTCGTAGCCCGTGGAAAGAGGCCCCAGCAGATAAAGCGCGATGTTCACGGCATAATAGCTGACCGCAACCACCGACAGCCCTTCAACCGTCTTTTGCAGGCGCAATTGCAGGTCTGCGCGTTTGTCCATGCTGGTCAGCAGCGCCTGATTTTGTGCAGAGCGTTCCACATCGACCTTGGTGCGCAGCAATTCACCCGCCCGCAACGCCCGGTCTGACATGACCTTGAGCCTGCGTTCTGTGGCCTCCACGGTGCGCATCGCCGGATCAAACCGGCGCATCATGAATTCGCCAAAGGTCTGACGGCCCTGAAACCGCTCCTCGCGCAACACGTCAATGCGTTGGTTCACGATCTTTGAATAGGCCTCCGTGGCGGCAAAACGATAGGCCGATTGTGCCCCGATGTTTTCAACCTCACCTGAGACTTCCAGCAGCTGCGCCAGCACATTTGCTGGGTCCGCCTCGGCACTTGCCATGTCTGCCAGCAAACTCGAAAGACTGGCGTCAATGCGGTAGAGCTCACGGCTCATGTGCCCCGCGTGGTTCAGGCCCAGCATGGCCATGGCTTTGTAGGTTTCAATCTCGCACAGGCGCTGGATCACCCGGCCAATGCGTTGTGGGCCGACGTCATCACGGGTGAACACGGCCAGCCGCATGTGCCCGGCCGTATCAATGCGAAAATCCGCTGCAATCACCACCGCGTCATCCAAGGCGCGGCTGATCGCAAGGCTTTCGGGCACAAACCACTTTTGCGCACGCTCAATGATGCCCTCATCCGTCGAGGCGGTCTCTACGTTGATCACAGCCGAGGTGATGCGTTGCCCCGGCGCGCGGGCCAGCCACTCTTCGGGAAAGACCGCAAAAGCATCCGCAGCAAACGGGGGTTCATGCCCGCCCATGGCAAAGATCGTGTAGGTCACAAACTCCGTATGGCTTTCCCATTTCAGAGTGAACTGGCCAATCTCCCCTGAATAATGGGTTGCATCGGGTTGCGGATGCGGGGCCCCGAAACGGTCAAGCAGATCAATCAGATGCGCCCGCTCCGCGTCTTTGTCGCGCTTGCCCTCCTGCATCATTGCCAGATAGGCCGCACGGCTTGGCGCGCCGATCCTTGGAAAAGGCCGGGCGTGCAATTCGTTGGCAAGCGTATAGCGCAGCGGATGATCAGTGATGGGGGGCATGAATGCGTCTCAATCTGGTTTGGCTTGGTTTGTAGCCGCATTTAGAACCAGATGCATTAATAAAATATATATTTGTCAATGACTTAACGGCGTGCCATGGTATGCAGAAATGTGGCAACGCTGGGCTCACACCATCGCGCGGCATCATTCCAGCGCCTCAAGGATCAGCGCGGCAAGCGTTTCGGGGTCTTCCTCTTGGGCAAGATGGCCGAGGTCAGACAGCAGGGTAAACTGCGCGTTTGGCATGCGTTTGCTGGCCCTGCGGGAGGTGTCTGGCGGCACGGCTTTGTCGCGCGCACCTGCAATCAGCAAAGTCTTGGTGGCAAGCTGCGGCAGGCGGGCGATCAGCGGTTCCAGCTTCCATTGCGCCATCATTTGCAACGTGGCTTGTACGTGGCTGCGGCTGTTCACCAACCGGCGGTAGAGCGCGATGTCTGCCGGGGCCAGCGTGGAGCCTGTGCCCTCCAAAATGCGCTCAACGGTGCGGCCCTGCCCGGCTGTGGCGCTAAAGAATGACGCGGCAAGCGGCGTTGCCGCGATGGTTTTGGCAAGGGCGGGAAACAACACACCGGCAATGCCCTGAAACGTATCAAGTGCGGCGTTGATGCCGATCACCTGGGGCACCGCCATCTGTTCCGCCATCCGCAGGGCAATGGCGGCACCGGCGGAATGGCCGATCAGGGCGGCCGGTTGCCAATCCTGCGCGGTGCATAGGGCCAAAATGTCTTCTGCCATCGGGTCCAGCCCGCAGCGTTGCTGCGCACCCAGCTTGGTAAACCCCTGACCCGGTAAATCAAAGGCAACAACCCGATGATTGGCGCTCAGGGCAGGGATCAGATGCTGCCAGCAATGGGTGGACCCGCCCGCCCCGTGGATCAGCAGCAACAGGGGCCCGTCGCCCACGTCCTGCACATGCCAGCGGTGCGGTTTGTTCAGCACAAGGCGCGCGTGTTGGGACAAAGGCCATGTTGCGTGTTCCGTGGCCCAATTCACGCCGCTTACTCCGCCAGAGAGGCCGAAATAGCGCCAGACACGCGTTTTGCATCCGCGCGCGGCAAAGGGATATATTTGGCCGCCATATGCTGCGCCAACTGGCGCAATGTCTTTTCGGGGCGGTTTGTTGTGTCGATCACCAGCGCGTCACATCGGGCTGCGGCGATTTTTGTGGCCAGCTTTGTGGCGTCCGCATGGGCCAGCGCGCGATCCGCACTGCCATCACGGGCAATATTGGCACGTCCGTCTGCCAGGAGAATGACAGTTGGCGTCAGACCCTTTTGTGCAGCGGTCTGCGCGAGGTCCATCGCCGCGGCAAGGCCGGATGCCAGTGGTGTGGCACCCCCGCCCGGGATCGCCGCCAGCCTGCGTTTGGTTTGGACCAAAGAGCGCGTGGGGGACAGCAACACCTCAGCAGCATTCCCGCGATAAGACACAAGTGCCACATGATCACGCCGGGCATAGGCCTGCGCCAGCATCAGTTCAACAGCCCCCTTCGCCTCTGCCAGACGCGACATCGCGGCGGAGCCAGAGGCATCGACTGTAAAAATCAACAGACGGTCTGACAGGGCATCATAGCGTTTCTTGCGCAGATCAGACTGGCGAAAGATCGGGCCATTCCGCGCCGGGTCCGCGCGTTTGCGCAAGGTCTGCCAGGGGATCGCGGCGCGCAGGGTGGCAATCAGATCGACACGGGCGGCATTGGCGTTTGGGCCTTGGCGGGCGGGCAGGGGACGGCCTCGCCGATTGCCGGTGCGCCGCGCGCCAGAGCCGGATCCGGTTGCGCGCCGTGGTCCGCGCGTGCTGAGATCGACCAACGCATCAGGGGGCAGGGCGGCGGTTATTGCGTCGAGCAGAATGTCATTGGGCTGAGCCGTTTGAGCCGGATCATCGGGCGCATCCGGTGGCTTTTCAGGGGGCTGTGTCTGATCTTCCGGCTGATCCGGCAATTTGGTGGCGCGGTGGGCATAGATCAGTGCAACGGCGGCGCTTACATCCGACTGCTCGACCACGTCGCGCCCATGTAGTGCGGCATGGCACTGTGCTGCATTCAGCGTAAAGCCGGGCGCGCGCAGGCTGGTGATGCCCACCGCGTTGGCAAGCATAACCATGTCTTCCAGAATGTCATCGGGCACGTGTACCGCGCGGGCAAGGCGACGCAATGCAACCGTGTCTTGGGGCAGATCAATGGGGGCCAGGTCACTCATCGCAATCCCGTCGAGAGCCACATGAAATGCGGTGCGGTCTTGCAGCGCAAGTGGCACGGTTTCGCCCTCTTCACTGCCCTCATCAAGGGCCAGCAACGCGTGACTATGCCCCGCATCCAGCGCCTGCCCCAGACGGGCAGACAAGGCAGGCTCTGCCCGTTCGGCCATTGGCAAGATAAACAGAGATGGCGGACGGTCCAGCAACCCGCGTTGGCGCACCAATGTGCCCCCGCTCAGCGTGGCGGACAGGTCAACCTCTCCGTCCAGCACCTGCGTACCCATATGCGGATGCAAACGCACGCAAGGCATCTCAATGGCGTCCATGGTGCCCAGCAAGGCATCGCGCGCCGGGCCAACACGCGCACGCACCACCATGCCGCCCAAACGCTGCGGATCAATCGAGAGAAGTTTCAGCGCGAGCGTTGCGCGCTCCCACGGGGTCATTTACGCGTCCAGCGTTTCTTGAACAATGCGTTCGACCCGTGCGCCCGAACCCGCCTCATCCAACGGATCACGGCGCAGGCGATGCAGCAGGGCAAGGGCTGCCGTGGCGCGGATGTGCATCCTGGTCAGCACCGTGTCATCGCGGAACGCCGCATAGGCGCGGGCGGCTTTGAGCAGCGTCAACTCACCACGTAGCCCGTCAGAGCCAAGGTTGATACACAGCTCCGCCACAACCCGCAGCGCAGCATCAGGCGTTTTCAGATCAGCAAGCGTTTGACGTGCCGTCACAATGCGGTCACGCAGGGCGGCATCCTCAGCCTGCCAGCGCAGCATAAAGGCGCTGTGGTCGTTCTCATAGGCATCGCGCCGTTTGATCACCTGCACGCGTTCTTCAATGTCCGTGGGGGAGGTCACATCGACCGACAGGCCAAACCGGTCGAGCAATTGCGGGCGCAATTCGCCCTCTTCCGGGTTGCCAGACCCCACCAGCACAAAACGCGCGGGATGGCGGATGGACAGGCCCTCACGCTCCACCACGTTTTCGCCCGATTGCGCCACGTCCAGCAGCAGATCAACGATGTGATCCTCCAGCAGATTGACCTCATCAATATAGAGATATCCCCGGTTGGCCTGTGCAAACAAACCGGGTTGGAAGGCCTTTTCACCTTTGGACAGCGCCTTTTCGATGTCGAGCGCGCCAGTCACGCGATCCTCTGAGGCCCCAAGGGGCAGATCAACAACCGGTGTAGGAATGTCATGGGTGCTGATGTCATCAAGCACCGCCCAATCCGGGCAATCCTCTGGACGCGCGCAATGCACCGGGCAATCCTTGACCACGCGGATCGGCGGCAACAGCCCGGCAAGCGCGCGCACGGCGGTGGATTTGCCCGTACCCCGTTCTCCAAAGACCAGCACACCCCCGATGGAAGGATCAATGGCTGTCAGGATCATGGCCTGTTTCATTTCGTCCTGACCAACGATAGCGGAAAAGGGGAAGGGGTGCTTCATGCGGTGTCCAATTGTTTGAGGGGGGAGGTGCCCCCCCAGGTGCCAGTATCGGAAAGAAGGGTGAATCGTGCATAGAGTTCTTCGTTAAACCAGCTCTCGCGGCGCACGGCCTTGATGGCCTCCGCGTGCGGGCCGGTGCGGGCGAAACTGGCCATGCTTTGTGCGTCTGGCCAGATCGAGAACGTCACCTGGTGAAACCAGGGAACCTCTCCAATGCCCACCTTGAAGACCACATTGGGGTCTTTGCCGATTACTTTTGAAATGTTGGGGACCCGGCCCCAGAATTTGGCCAGAATGCCGGGGCGAATGCTGGCACGTGTCAGCGCGACAAGGGGGCCGGTTTGATCATGCGGGGACGGGGTAAAGGGCGTTTGCCCGGACCACGCCCCGCGCGCAGTGTCGGTGCGCATGAACACGGTCCAGTTTTCCACGGCCCGTTTGCGGTAGCGCTGAAAAACAGGCGTGCCTTCAATCGCGCGTTCGGCCTGTGCCGCATCCGGCCAGGTGGCCAAAATCGCATAAACGGCTGTGTTTGGCAGCGGCGTGAACCCCTCGCCAGAGCCTGATCCGCAGAGTTTCCAAAACCCGATTCCCGGCACGCGTGACAGGGGGCCGCGGGCAAGGCCCATCATCACAAAGGCCCAAAGCCGCGCACGACGCGTTCCAAATCGGAAGAAACTGAGGCTAACAACCTGCGTCATGGAGCGGGGATTCCTGAATATGTCAATTCATCCTGACACATATGCCTTGCAATGTGAAGATGTCCGCCGCTAGAATTGTAAGGTAAACTTGACACACCTGTGATTTGGATTTCCATGACAGAGCGTAGCGAAACAGCCCCCGACCCCCGCGCAATCATCATTGGTGCAGGCCTTGGCGGGCTTGCGGCGGCCATGCGTCTGGGGGCCAAAGGGTATGCGGTGACTGTTCTGGACAAGCTCGACCGCAGCGGCGGGCGCGGATCGTCCATTGAGCAGGCCGGCCACCGCTTTGATCTGGGTCCGACCATTGTGACCATGCCACAGGTTTTCGAAGACCTCTGGACCGCCTGCGGTCGCAGCTTTCGCAACGACGTCGATCTGCGCCCGATAGAGCCGTTTTACGAGGTGCGCTGGCCCGATGGCAGCAGCTTTCGCGCCAGTGCGGATGACGCGGCCATGCGTGCAGAGATTACCCGGCTCAGCCCCGATGATCTGCCCGGGTTTGAGCGGTTTCTGCGTGACGCAGAGACGCGGTATGTTGTGGGGTATGAGGGCATGGTGGCCAAACCCATGCACAGATTGTGGGAAACCATCAAAGTGCTGCCGACCTTCGCCTGGCTCAGGGCTGATCGCTCCATCTATGGGCTGGCGGCAAAACGGGTCAAAGACGCGCGGTTGCGCATGGCGCTGTCCTTTCACCCCCTGTTCATTGGCGGCGACCCGACCCATGTAACGTCGATGTATGCGTTAGTGGCCTATCTGGAAAAAACCTATGGCGTGCACTACGCTATGGGTGGCGTGCAGGCGATTGCCGATGCCATGGCCGCTGTGGTGCGTGCCCAAGGCGGGACCATTCGCCATGAAAGCGTGGTGGATGAGATCATCGTGAAAGAGGGCGCGGCACAGGCCGTGCGCCTTGAGGATGGCAGCACGCTTGAGGCCCCGCTGATTGTCAGCAATGCGGATGCGGGCCATACCTATGATCATCTGCTGCGCAACCATCAAAAACGCCGCTGGACGCCGCGCACACTGGCTCGCAAACGCTGGTCCATGGGTCTGTATGTCTGGTACTTCGGCACCAAAGGCACGGCGGGCAAGTGGGCGGATGTCGGCCACCACACCATTGTAAATGGCCCCCGCTACAAGGGACTGCTGAAAGACATCTTTCTGCGCGGCAAGCTCTCTGATGATATGAGCCTTTATGTGCACCGTCCCTCGCTGACCGATCCCAGCGTCGCACCTGCGGGGGATGACACCTTTTATGTTCTGTCGCCTGTGCCGCATCTGGGCTGGGACACATCCGTGGACTGGCAGGCCGAAGAACCGATTTATCGCGCCAAAGTCGCGGCAGAGGTCGAAAAGCTGATTCCCGGTTTTCAGGATCACATCGTCACGCAAACCACCTTTACCCCCGAAACCTTTCGTGATCGCTATTTCAGCCCCCATGGCTGCGGGTTTTCGATTGAGCCGCGCATTTTGCAAAGCGCCTGGTTCCGCCCGCATAACATCAGCGAAGAGGTCCGTGGGCTTTATCTGGTGGGGGCGGGCACGCATCCGGGGGCCGGTCTGCCAGGCGTTGTGTCAAGCGCTGAGGTGGTGGCCAAACTGTTGCCTGACATGCCGATACAGGCATCAGTTCAGGCCGAAACAGCGGGATTGGCAGCAGAATGATTGACCCCAAAGATCTGGACTATTGCCGCAATGTGATCCGCACAGGGTCCTTGTCTTTTCACGCCGCGTCTAGACTTTTGCCCGCAACGGTGCGTGACCCGGCACTGGCGCTTTATGCGTTTTGCCGGTTGGCGGATGATGAGGTGGACGAGGGCGCGCACAAGGGCCGCGCGGTGATTGATCTGCAGGAACGCCTTGATCTGGCCTATGTGGGGCGCCCGCGCAACGCCCCGGAGGACCGCGCATTTGCCGCCGTGATCGAGGCCTTTGAGATGCCGCAAGCCCTGCCGCAAGCGCTGCTGGAGGGGCTGGCCTGGGACGCGATGGAACGGCAATACAGCACGCTGGCTGATCTGCGCAGCTATTGTGCGCGCGTGGCCTCGGCAGTGGGGGCGATGATGTGCGTGCTGATGCGGGTGCGCGACGCGGACGCCTTGGCGCGGGCCTGTGATCTGGGCGTCGCGATGCAGTTGACCAACATTGCCCGCGACGTGGGCGAAGACGCGCGGATGGGTCGCATTTATCTGCCGCTCGACTGGCTGCGCGCGGCAGGGGTGGATCAGTCAGACTTCCTTGCCAATCCGCAGGCCACGCCAGCCCTCAAAGGTATGGTGCGCGATCTGCTGCGCGACGCACGCGGGCTTTATCTGCGCTCAGAGGCGGGGATTGCCGCCCTGCCGATGCGCGCGCGCACGGGCATTTTTGCCGCCCGCTACATCTATGCCGCCATTGGCACGGCGGTGGCGCGCAACGGGTTTGATTCCATCAACCATCGCGGCCGCACGACAAAGGGTCACAAAATCGCGCTGATCGGCGCATCTGCCCTGCGCGCGGGTGCCAGCACGGTTTTGCCCAAATCCCCGATCCTGTTCGCCCCGCCGGTGCAAGAGGTACGGTTCCTGATTGATGCCGTGGCCACCAATGCCCCGCACACAAAACGCTGGGGGCAAGGGCGCGCAGGGTCGCTCCTTAACGTGATGGCGGAGCTGAAAGCACGCGAAAACGCGGCTCAAACCTCCAACGGGGTGGCGGCGGAGTAATTCCTGCCCTAACGTCTGTCTATGGACATCATTCTTTTCTTCATCTTCCTTGCGGCGTGTTTTGGCGCGGCGGGCACTGGTGCCACCTTTCCGCCGGGGGAGTGGTATCAGCGGTTGCAAAAACCCGGCTGGACACCGCCCAATTGGGTGTTTCCAGTCATGTGGACGACCATCTATCTGTTGATTTCCTTTGCTGCCGCGCGTGTTGCGGGGCAGGCGGGCAGTGCTTATGCGATGGCATTCTGGGCCGCGCAAATTGCGTTTAACGCCCTGTGGACCCCGATCTTTTTCGGCCTGCGCCGTCTTAAGGGCGCGCTGATTGTCATGGTGTTCCTGTGGCTTTCCGTTTTGGGCTGCGTCATCACCCACTGGCAGCTTGATACCCTTGCGGGGCTGGCGATGCTGCCCTATCTGGCCTGGGTGTCCGTGGCCGGTGTGTTGAACCTGACGGTTGCGCGGATGAACCCGGATGTGGCACCGCTCGATCTGTCCAAACTTTAGAACGTCCAGCGCGACCGCCGGGGCACCCGTACGGCCAGCATCGGCTTTAGCAAAGGGTTGGCGTAGCGGCGCAAATCCAGCGCCTCGTGCACGCCCTGCACCTTTTCCCCGTCGATCTGCGTTTCCACAACCGCGCGGGAATAGAACGGGGCATCCAGCATCGCCTTGATCTGGCGCGGTGTGGTGCCCGCATCTGCCCGCGTGTCGCGCTTTAACGCCCAGTTTGTGCGCCGGAAAGACGTTGCGCCGGGTGCAGCAACGCTGCGCGCTGATCCGTCCGGTAAGAAATTAATCGCCGCATCCAGCGTTGTCCCATCACACCGCTTTGCGTCGTAAAAACAGGTGGCCCCGGTGGCCGTGGGGTAGCGTGCCCAGGTCCATGTGTTGAAATCGCGCTCAAGGGGGCGGGCGCCAAAGTTGCTGTCAAAATAGCCGTGCCCGTCAAACTGCCAGCCTTTGGCCTCCAGTTGCACAGAAATACGCGCGATGGGCGCAAAAGGGCGCCAGATATGCGCGCCGTCCGCTGTCAGGGGCAGTTCAACCCCGGTCACCGCAGAGGGCGTGACGATGATCTGCCCGCGCATCCGCGAGATCAGCGGCAGTGAAGAGACCTCATCAATATCAATCACCAGATCACCCCCCCGCCACCGTAGGGAAGAGGGCCCGACCTGCAAGCAATCCTTGCTTTGACGCAGCGCGCTTGTGCCGCGATCGGTCATCGCAAAGCGCCCGCCCTTGCCATAGGTCGCCACGTTGATACAGCAGTGATTGGCCGGATTGCCGCGCCCGGACCAGTGATACCAGGGTGAAAAGACGGAGCCGATAAACCCGATCACCGATACCGCACGGCTGCCATCATCGCTGATCCCGTCCACGTACCACCAGGCGTATCCCCCCGGCGGGACATCTACATCAAAGGCAGGTCTTTCAGAATCGTCGCGGCCGCGTGCTGTGCGGAGAGCACTGCCATCGGCACACCTGCCCCCGGATGCGCCCCGCCGCCTGTCAGATAGACCCCCGGCACCTGAGCGCGCGCTGTCGGACGTTTGAACGCGGCCATCATCCCCTGCGGTGCCCGCCCGTAAAGCGACCCGGTCGAGGCTGGAAACAGCCGGTGGAAATCCTGCGGCCCCGCCATGCCCTCCGGCTGTGGTGTCGGTGAAAACGTCAGCCCGTGGGCGCGCAATTGTTTGAGGATCAAGGTCTGACATTGCTGTTTCACTTTCTCTGTTTGATCGGGGTCTTGGGGGTGCGCCGTGTCGAGGGGAGGGCTGTTGAGGATGATCTCAAACCGCTCTGCCCCGGTTGGGGGTGCGGGGCCAAACCGATCCTGGGCACAGACATAAAGCGTGGGGTCCGGTTGCAGGTCTCCCTTGCCCAGCGGCGCGTATTCGCCGTGTGGGTCTTGCGCAAAAAACACGTTGTGCGCTGCCAGATCCACGCCTGCGGGTTCTGCGGCAAAACTCATGACATAAGCCGAGAGGCTGCGCGGCGTGCTGGCAGAGGGGTCCACGGCAGTTGTGCAGCCCGGACCAAGCGCGCCGGTTTCCAGCGCGCGCGGATCGCCATTAAACACAACCGCATCAACAGGCAGGCGTCCGGTGTCAGTTTGCACGGCGCAGGCCTTGCCGTCTTGGGTTTCGATCCGGGTGACATGTGCGTTGTAGTGTATCTCTGCGCCAAAGCGGGTTGCGGTGTTGGCAATGCACTTGGCCAGCGCATGCATGCCGCCCTCCACATGCCAGACGCCCCGGTTTTCTGCATGCCAGATCAGCGCCAGAAGGGCGGGAGAGGTCTGCGGGAGCCCGCCCACATAGGTCGCATAACGCGCAAACAATTGGGCGAGGCGGGGGTTACTGAACTGTCTGTTGAGGGAGGCCTCAAGGTTGCGCAGCGGGTCCATTGCGCGGAGCAAACGGGGCCGCGCGGCGACCACGCGGGTCAGATTGAGCAGTGATGGCGCGGCGGATTGCATCATCGGGCCGTCAAAGGCCTCAAACAGCTTTGCCGCGCGGGTGTGAAACGCGGCAAACTCTGCGGCAGATTTTGGGCCAAAGGCCGCATGGATGTTTTTACGGCTGGCATTGGCGTCTTGCATCAGGTCCAGCACGGTGCCATCGCGCCAGAAATGACGCGCCAAAAGCGGTTGGCTGTGAAAGGACACAACGTCTTCCAACTTTAAACCGACATCCGCGAATAACTTTTCAAAAACCGGTTTCATGGTCAAAACCGTGGGCCCCGCGTCAACCGGTCCCGCAGCGCTGGGCACCTGGCGCATTTTGCCGCCGGGTGTGCTGTGCCGTTCCAAAACGGTAACCTTGATCCCGCGATGGGCCAGCCGCAAAGCTGTGGCCAAGCCGCCGATACCCGCGCCAATGACCGCAACGTGAGGGGGGGCTTTGGTTGCGATGGCAGGTTCCCCTTTGAACGCTATGGATTGACAGGTGGCGCAGATGTGTCCAGTTTAATTTACAATATTGCTGTCATCAAGAAATTACATGTGGAGACAGCGCAGGGATCAAGCACCGGAGCGCAATATGGCTTTCACCACCCGAATCGAAACCGCGATTGCACGTGCCATTTCCAAGGGGCAGGTGGCCCCGTCGCCGGGCAAATTGGCCTCGGCCCTGCATTATTCGGTCTCCCCGGGGGGTGCACGTATCAGACCAACGATTTTGCTCAGCGTGGCAACCGCTTGTGGGGATGACGCACCGCAGGTGGCAGATGCGGCCGCAACCGCGCTGGAGCTCATTCACTGTGCCTCCCTAGTGCATGATGACCTCCCCTGTTTTGACGATGCCGACACCCGTCGTGGCAAACCTTCCGTGCACCGCGCCTTTGGCGAACCGCTGGCGGTGCTCAGCGGTGACAGCCTGATCATCATGGCGTTTTCGGTGCTGACGGAGGCCGCAGCGATCCACCCGGAGCGCGCGATCAAGCTGCTACAGGTGCTGGCAGAGACCACGGGCATGCCAAATGGCATCTGCGCCGGGCAGGGCTGGGAAAGTGAAGATCAGGTTGACCTGTCAGCCTATCACCGTGCCAAAACCGGGGCGTTGTTTATCGCGGCGACCCGGATGGGTGCGATTTCGGCTGGTCAGGATGGCGCATTGTGGGACGAACTTGGCGCGCGCATTGGAGAGGCGTTTCAGGTCGCGGATGATCTGCGCGATGCGCTCTATGATGAGGCGGCGCTGGGCAAGCCGACAGGGCAGGACGATCTGCATGGCCGCCCCAATGCAGTTACAGAATTTGGTGTGCAGGGTGCCATTGAGCGGATGAAAGACATCCTGAGTGGCGCAATTTCGTCGATCCCCAAATGTCCGGGCGAGGCGATGCTGGCCAAGATGGTCAATGCGCAGGCTGAGGTGCTGACGCCGATGAAGTGGCGCGCGGATCAGGCAAACACAATTCCCGGCGAATAAATGACGGATCTGCCGCAGCCTGCCCATGCGCCCCTGCCAAAGAGTGGTCTGATGGGATGGCCCGCACGCCTGATTGCCTCGCGCCGGTTTCAGCGCTGGGCGGCCGGGTTTCCCCTGACCCGCAGGTTAGTGCGGCGTGAGGGCGAGGCGCTGTTTGATCTGCTGGCCGGGTTTTGCCACAGCCAGGTGCTGATGGCGCTGGTGCAGTTCGACATTCCCGAACGGTTGTTGGAGCGCCCAATGACTGCCGATCAACTGGCGCGTCTGTGCGCAGTGCCCTTGGAGCGGATAGAGATTTTGCTGCGCGCGGCGGTGTCGCTGGGCCTGATCAAGTGTAAACGCAACCTGACATATACCTTGTCGCGCAGGGGTGCCGCCCTTGTTGGCGTGCCCGGATTAAGCGCGATGATCAAACATCACGACATCCTGTACCGCGATCTGGCGGACCCTGCGGCCTTTTTCCGCGGCGAAACAGAGACCGAACTTGCCTCGTTTTGGCCCTATGTCTTTGGCGGGGAGATGGAGGCCGAGGTGGCCGACACCTACTCCGACCTGATGGCGCAAAGCCAGGAATTGGTGGCTGAGGACACCTTGCGCGCGCTTGATTTTGCCAGTGTTGAGAGGGTGTTAGATGTTGGTGGTGGGTCTGGCGCGTTTCTGGAGCAGCTTGGGCGGGCCTATCCAGCGCTGAACCTGGTGTTGTTTGATTTGCCAAAGGTTGCCCCCACCGCACAACCGCGTTTTGAGCGTGCGGGCATGGCTGCGCGCTGCCGCATTGCCTGCGGCTCCTTTATCAATGATCCGATTCCCCAGGGGGCGGATGGAATCACCCTGATCCGGGTACTGTATGACCACAGTGATGCCACCGTTGCTGCACTCTTGGCCAAATGTTTCGCCGCATTGCCACCGGGCGGGCGGCTGTTCATTTCGGAACCGATGTTGGGGGGCGATGCCCCGGACCGGGCAGGGGATGCCTATTTTGCCCTGTATACCTTGGCGATGCAGACTGGCAAAACCCGTTCAATTGGGGAAATATCCACGCTTTGTCGTGCGGCAGGGTTCGAGATTTTGCGCGCGCCAAAGCCGTTGCGCCCATTTGTGACACGCTGCCTCGAAGTGCGAAAGCCAAAGGGTCAGAAAACTGTCAATAATTATTGACAGTTAAATGTGTCAGTTTTACCTTACAAATAGATATGCCGCCGACCCTTGAGTCTCTCAGGGTGTCAGAGCCGGTAAACAAGGGGGGAGCCGCATTGCAAACCACAGCCGTCATTCTCAAGGGCCCTAAAGACCTTGGTCTGGACACGCTGAACGTCGCCGCCCCTGTGGCCGGTGATCTGGTGGTGCGCATTTCCCATTCTGGCATTTCGACAGGCACAGAAAAGCTCTTCTGGTCTGGTGATATGCCTCCGTTCCCCGGCATGGGCTATCCTTTGGTGCCGGGATACGAGGCGACTGGTGAGGTTGTCGAGGCGGGGTCCGCCAGCCCTTACAAACCCGGTGATACGGTCTTTGTCCCTGGCGCAAATTGCTATGATGGTGCCTTTGGCCTGTTTGGCGGTGCGGCGCGCCTGTTGGTGAGCGCAGAGGACCGCGTGACAAAAATTGATGCGGGTTTTGGCCCGCAGGGGGCCTTGCTGGCGCTTGCGGCCACAGCGCGTCATGCGCTGGCCGGGCAGGGTAAGGCCGTGCCGGACCTGATTGTGGGTCATGGTGTGCTGGGCCGATTGCTGGCGCGCCTGACGATTGCAGCGGGCGCACCGGCCCCGACGGTTTGGGAGATCGACCCGACCCGGCGCACGGATGCTGAAAGCTATCCGGTGATTGATCCTGAAACGGATGAGCGGCGCGACTACACCTCTATCTACGATGCTTCCGGCTCTGCGGCGGTGTTGCCCTCGCTGATTGGCCGTTTGGCCAAGGGCGGCGAAATTGTACTGGCCGGGTTTTACACCGACTCTATCAGCTTTGCCTTTCCGCCCGCCTTTATGAAAGAGGCCCGCATTCGCATCGCGGCAGAATGGAACAACGACGATCTGTCCTGCACCCGCGCACTGGTGGAAAGCGGCGCGCTGAGCCTCGATGGCCTGATTACCCACACGACACAAGCAGCAGATGCCCCGCGCGCCTATGAAACGGCGTTCAGCGATCCGGCCTGTCTGAAAATGATGTTAGATTGGAGGGACACAGCGTGAAAGACGAAGTGCCAAATCTGAAGGATTTCGACAAACGCCTGCGTGATGAGGCGGCCAGCGCGCCGACCATGGAGGTGCCACAGGGTGAGCCCACCAGCAAAACGCAGATTATCGCGATCTATGGCAAGGGCGGTATTGGTAAATCCTTTACGCTTGCCAATCTCAGCCACATGATGGCCGAACAGGGCAAGCGCGTTCTGCTGATTGGCTGTGATCCCAAGTCTGACACCACGTCCCTGCTGTTTGGCGGCAAGGCCTGCCCGACGATCATTGAGACCTCCGGTAAGAAAAAGATCGCCGGCGAAGAAGTGCAGATCGGTGATGTCTGTTTCAAGCGTGGCGGTGTGTTCGCGATGGAGCTGGGCGGCCCCGAAGTGGGGCGCGGCTGTGGCGGGCGCGGCATTATCCACGGGTTTGAGTTGCTGGAAAAACTGGGGTTTCATGATTGGGACTTTGACTATGTTCTGCTCGATTTTCTGGGCGATGTGGTCTGCGGCGGCTTTGGCCTGCCGATTGCGCGCGACATGGCGCAAAAGGTTATCCTCGTCGCCTCCAACGATCTACAATCGCTTTATGTGGCCAATAACGTCTGCTCTGCGGTGGAATATTTCCGCAAGCTGGGCGGCAATGTGGGCGTTGCGGGTCTTGTGATCAACAAGGATGATGGCTCTGGCGAGGCCGCAGCCTTTGCCGAGGCAGTTGATATTCCCATCCTCGCGTCTATTCCGCAGGATGATGACCTGCGCAAGAAATCTGCCAATTATCAGATTGTCGGCACCTCAAAATCGCAGTGGGGCGACTTGTTTGGCCAACTTGGCGATGCGGTTGGTCTGGCGGCACCACAACGCCCCTTACCGTTGGATCAGGACGGTCTGCTGGCGCTGTTTGATGCCAAGGATACGGGTGGCGACTACGAATTGGTCCCTGCCACAGACAAGGATATGCGCGGATCAAAATCCGCACCAAAAGGCAGCCTTGAAGTGGTCTATGATGATGTGTGAGCCCCGCCAGAATGTCTTTGGAGGTGCCCCATGAGCAATGACGGCTCCCGCCAGGGATTCGAGGTTGGCTTTGACGCAGCTGGCAAGGTGCAGGTGGTTGAGGCCACTGGCCCCGCCACACAACAGGCCGTGCAAGACACCGCGCTAGAGGGCGGCTGTACCGCCGGCGCGCAAACGCTTGATGCTGCTGCGCGCATGGCGGGCAAGTCCGACATTCTGGATCAATACGCCGCCGACTACCCCCAAGGCCCGCACGACAAACCGCAAAGCATGTGCCCTGCCTTTGGCTCGCTGCGCGTTGGGTTGCGCATGAAACGCACGGCCACGATCCTGAGTGGATCAGCCTGTTGCGTCTACGGGCTGACCTTTGTGTCGCATTTTTACGGCGCGCGCCGCTCGGTCGGATACGTGCCGTTCAACTCCGAAACTCTCGTGACCGGCAAGCTGTTTGAAGACATCCGCGAAGCGGTGCACGACATTGCTGATCCGGACAAACTGGATGCGGTGGTGGTGACAAACCTCTGCGTGCCCACCGCCTCTGGCGTGCCACTGCGGCTGTTGCCAGAGGAAATCAACGGCGTGCGCATTGTCGGGATTGATGTGCCCGGCTTTGGCATCCCGACCCACGCCGAGGCCAAGGACGTGCTGGCCGGTGCCATGCTGAACTATGCCCGCCGCGAGATTGAGGCCGGACCGGTTGCCATGCCCGCCGGTGGCAAATCTGACCGCCCAACCGTCAGCCTGCTGGGCGAAATGTTCCCGGCAGACCCGATGATGATTGGCCAGATACTGGCCCCCTTGGGATTGGCCGCGGGGCCGGTTGTGCCCTGCCGCGAATGGCGTGAACTTTATGGAGCGCTGGATTGCGGCGCGGTCGCGGCGATCCATCCGTTCTACACGGCAAGCGTGCGCGAATTTCAGGCGGCGGGCCGCCCTGTTGTGGGCTCGGCCCCCGTTGGTCATGATGGTACACGCGATTGGCTGGCGGCTATTGGTGAGGCGTTCAACCTGCCGCAAGACACCATCGCGCAGGCGCAAAACCAGTTTTTGCCTGCCATCAAAGGCGCGCTTGCGGCCACGCCTATCAAAGGCACCATCACCCTGTCCGGCTATGAAGGCAGCGAATTGCTGGTCGCACGGCTGCTGATCGAAAGCGGTGCGGATGTGCCCTATGTCGGCACGGCCTGTGCCAAATCCCCATGGTCGGCCCATGACGCGGCCTGGCTTGAAGACAAAGGTGTGAAAGTCAAATTTCGCGCCTCCCTTGAGGATGACTGCGCCGCGATGGAGGCGATCAAGCCGGACCTGGCCATTGGCACGACACCGGTTGTGCAAAAGGGCAAGGAGCTGGGCATCCCATCGCTCTACTTTACCAATCTGATCTCAGCACGCCCCCTGATGGGCGTGGCTGGCGCAGGCGCGCTTACGCAGGTTGTGAATGCCGCCATGGGCAACAAGGACCGGATGACGCACATGCGCGCGTTCTTTGAGGGTGTTGGCAGCAACGACACCGCTGGTGTCTGGGAAGGCATGCCAAACGAGCACCCGGGTTTCCGGGCCACCAACGTCAAAAAATTGGAACGCGCCGCAAAGGCCGCCAAAGCGGCGGAGATGATATAGTGCGCGTTTTTGACCAAAAACGCGCACAGCGCGA
>CALFWM010000024.1 GCA_937928635.1 uncultured Sulfitobacter sp.
CTAGTCGGTCTTGGACGCGCTCACTCGCGGCTTTTGGCCAAACGCCGCGACGATCTTGATCGGTGTGACGAGATTCTGGCCAGAAAGCTTGAAATCTACGAGGAGTATCTGCGGTGAAAATCATCCTCGTCGGTGCCTCAGAGACGTCACGTTGACCTTCCCATGTTCTTTGCGGAACATCATCAGATCGCATTCCCAGTGGCCAAACTCAGCGCGTTCAGAGATGCGCTCAGGCCTGCGAGACAGGCTTTGGGCATCAAAGATGTGGCCACGCTGATGTCGCCGATATCCACGTGGCCTTCGGCGACGGCGATGCTCGGGCAGGTGCCGGTAGAACTGCTCCTCGCGACCGTCCTTGGAATAGGCAAACCGGTAGATCGTCTCATGGCTCACGCGGATCGGATGACGTTCGAGCTGCATCCGGCCTGCGATCTGTTCGGGCGACCATCCGGCTTTGAGCCTGTCCTCAATAGCAGCCTTCAGCTCAGGATGCACAACCATCTTGCGGTGGATGGCGCGACGCTTCTCGTATTTGCCCTGAGCAACGACAGCGTGATAGCCATTCAGCTCCGGCAGTTCGGTGTCCGTGTACCGGTTCCGTTTGATATCTCGGTAGATGGTTGAAGCGTCACGGCCCAACCGATCTGCAATCTCGGCAATTGGCATTTTGGCCTCAAGCCAGCTAGCCAGCTTGCGGCGTTCTTCCAGTCTCAGGTGAGAGTAGTGACTTCCCATTTTTCATACTCCATGCAACATTCTGTTTTAATACAGAATTTTCACTTCGTTTGTGAATGCTCCGAGCTTCTAGTGTCGGTTCTCGAGTTCGAGAAGTAAGAAACTTCTCGAAAGAAGGAGGAGGCTCGATAATCCCCCCATTTTTAAGGGGGTGCAGCCGTAGAATTCACGCGGCTGTTTTCAGTTTCATAGCGGGTGTGATGCCGCCGATGCCCATGTTGGGTCGCTCATTGTTGTAAGTCCATAGCCATTCAGTCGCCTGGTCTTGTGCCTCCTCAATCGTTTCAAAGATATATTGCCCAAGCCACTCGCCGCGAACGGTGCGGTTGTAGCGTTCGATGTAGGCGTTCTGCTGCGGCTTGCCGGGTTGGATGTATTCGATCCGCACGTTGCGTTTCTCAGCCCATTCCATGAGTTTCCCACTGACGTATTCCGGGCCGTTGTCCACACGAATAGTTTGGGGCTTTCCGCGCCACTCAATGATCTGGTTCAGGCTGCGCACAACGCGTTCCGCGGGCAATGAGAAGTCCACCTCAATGCATAAACCTTCACGATTGAAGTCATCCAGAACGTTCAACGTCCTGATCGACCGACCATCAGCCAATTGATCCGCCATGAAGTCCATCGACCATGTCTCGTTAGGCCTTTCAGGCACGGCCAACGGTTCCGGCTTGTCCCGCTTCAAGCGTTTCTTGGGCTTAATACGCAGGTTCAGCTCTAGCGTAACCGCACCATTGGGACCGCCTGCGTGCGCAGGATATCCACCGGATCGTCGACACTTTCACCAATCAGATCGAGATTGACCGATACTCAAAACTTGTGGAATTCGACGAGATCGCGACTAAGAACGAATTCAACCTGAACATCCCACGCTACATCGACGCCAGCGCGTCCGAGGATACAGGCGCGCGTGAAGGATGCTGTAATCGCGTCAGCACTATACGGGAAGATTCTGTCGCCGCTACGCGGCTGCGCGGCAATGATGGCAGTGCACGGATCAGGCAACTCGACCAGTGTGTCATTTCCTTCCTTGTCCCCGGGGTGCTTCATTTTGCGGACCCAGATTCTGATTCCGTCAGGTTCGTAGTCCCTCCACGTCAACCTAGAAATTTCAGACTGCCTGCGGGTCGAAAAAATTGCGAACGCAGTGATTGTTGCCATTGGGCAGCTCTTCGGTCGAGAGAGTGACTTTGCTTGGAAATGAGCCATTAACGCATCCAGTTCGTCCATGGATGGTCGTCTTTCCCGCTTCTCAGACTTAGCGATGATCCCCATAGTTTTGCACACCGTCTGAGCATCTCGCATGGCTTGCTCGTCCAGTTGGATGCCGTACATAGGGCGCATCACTTTGAATACAGCCGACAGATGGCTGAGATAATTCCCAACAGTTGAAGGTGAAGACAGGTTTGCTCTTGCGTGAAGTTCTTCCGCAAAACGGATGATCTCCTGTGATCCAATGCGCTCGCAGGCCATGTCCGCGAGATCGTATTCCTTGATCGTTCGGAGAACTTGTTCCTTAGTTTTCCCAATCTCTTTGCGACTGGCTTCGATGTACTTGTCGATTGCTTGGGCCAGCGTAGTTGCCCGGACCGACCGAGGTATCGGCTTCTGGCCTTGCTCAATGTCTAGGTCGATTTCTTTCTCTCGCTTTTTCATCCAGCGTTCAGCTTTAGGACGAGCGTCGAAGGTGCGTGACTCTGTGTAGTCAAACTTGCGCTGTACGATCCGTGCGGTGTATGAGGTTGCACCACTCATGAGTGCATTTTTTCTGATCGTGCCCACGTATGACTCTGGGTATATTTAGTATGACTCGAGTCATACTAAACGAAAAAATAGGCAGGAATAGGGGCAAATACGACGAAATCGACGACTGGATGCATGAACTGAGATGATAGAAAAACCATTAAAAACAAGTGTGTTACGTGCATCACGCCTATCAGTCGCCCCGATGATGGACTGGACCGATCGCCACTGCCGCTACCTGCACCGCCAGTTGAGCGGGCAGGCGCTGCTCTATACCGAAATGGTCACCGCTCCGGCGCTGGTGCGTGGCGGGGCGCTGCATCTGCTGGACCATCACCCTGATGAACACCCGGTGGCGCTGCAACTGGGCGGCTCTGATCCGGCGGAATTGGCGGAGGCCGCGCGCATCGGGGCCGAAGCAGGCTATGATGAGATCAACCTTAATGTGGGCTGTCCGTCTGACCGGGTGCAATCCGGGGCCTTTGGCGCGGTGCTGATGAAAGATCCCGCACTGGTCGCGCGCTGTGTGAGTGACATGATCCATGCCATCGACATTCCCGTGACGGTAAAATGCCGCATCGGTGTGGACGATCAGGACCCGGAGGAGGTGCTGCCCGAGTTCCTCTCCCGCATTGTGGCGGTGGGGTGTACCCGCGTGACGATCCATGCGCGCAAGGCCTGGCTCAAAGGGCTGTCACCCAAAGAAAACCGCGACATTCCGCCGCTTGATTATGAACTGATGCAGCGGATGAAAGGGTTGTTTCCCAACCTGCACATGTCGGTCAACGGCAGCATCGCGCACCTGGGTCACGCGCAAGACCTGCTCGACAGTGGGCTGGACGGCGTGATGATTGGCCGCGCGGCCTATCACCAGCCCGCTGATATCCTGTGCCAGGCGGACCGGCGGATTTTTGGCGCAGGGTCAGACACCACGGCAAAGGATGCGGTGCGCGCCATGCTGCCCTACATCGACACCCATATTGCGGATGGTGGCCGTTTGAACCAGATCACCCGTCATATGCTGGGCCTGTTTGCCGGATGCCCCGGTGCGCGCAATTGGCGCCGGACCCTATCCACCGAAGCCCCAAAACCGGGTGCCACTTCTGCCGTTGTGGGCGAGGCGCTGGAGGCTGTTATTGAAGCGGGCCGCGCCGCAGAGGCCGCCTGAGGAACCCAAATGCCTGATACAGCGCTTTTTATTCAAATGGCCCTGATGCTGATGGGGATCGGGGCTTTTGCCGGGGTGCTGGCGGGCCTGCTGGGTGTGGGCGGTGGCATCGTGCTGGTGCCCGCATTCTTTTATGCCTTTCAGACGCTGGGCTATGATGGCCCGCAACTGATGCAGATGTGTCTGGCGACCTCGCTGGCAACGATCATCGTAACCTCTGTGCGCTCGGTCTCCAGCCACAACAAGAAGGGCGCCGTTGATTGGGATATCCTGCGCACATGGGCACCGGGCATTGTGGTGGGTGCGGTGCTGGGGATGCTGGTGGTGGCGCAACTGCGCTCAACCACCTTGCAGGCGATCTTTGGCATTTTGGCCCTGACCGTCGGGCTTTACATGGCGTTTGGGCGTGCGGAATGGCGGCTGGCGCAGGCCATGCCGACCGGCGTTTTGCGCGCTATCCTGTCACCCTGCATGGGTTTTGCCTCTGTCCTGATGGGCATTGGCGGGGGCAGCTTTGGCGTGCCGCTGATGAGCCTTTTTAGCACGCCCATCCACCGCGCGGTGGCCACCGCAGCGGGTTTTGGTGTGCTGATCGCGGTGCCCTCGGTGATCGGGTTTTTGTTTGTCGAGATGCGCGCGGGCAAGCCGCCCTTTACCATTGGCGCGGTCAATCTGGTGGCTTTTGTCATTATCATTGCCATGACCCTGATCACGGCCCCCTGGGGGGTGAAACTGGCCCATGCGATGGACGCCAAACCGCTCAAGAAAGTGTTTGGCGTGTTTCTGATATTGGTCGCGCTGAACATGTTGCGCAGGGCGTTGGGGTGGTAGGGGACGGCTTTGCCGTTTTTGCGCCAGACGCCCGGGTGTTGGACTGGGCGTGCGCTGCCCATGCGGTGGCGCTAAAGGTATCGCAGGATGAAGTGACCCGTGCGACGAACCTGCGCCATCAAAATACCTGGTTTGTCGGCGTGGACGCTTTGCCCAATATGGCGGACGGCAGTGTTTCAGCGGTGCCGCTGGCAGGGCCTTGGGGAGAACAGATCACCGCGCCAAAGACATGGCACCGCGCGCAGGTGTCGATTGTCTATCCCGGCTATCCGGGGCAGGACCCGGACGAAAGCGATGCCAATCATTGCTACCGCATCACACGTGCGGCGGCCCATGTGGACGGGTTGTTGCCCATTGGCGCGGCCAAGCGCCGGTTTTTGCGCGAACCCCATGCGTTTATCCTTGGCCTGCCGCTCAACCAGTCGGACGCCGCCCCGCTGACGATCTGGCCGGGCAGTCAGCACATCATGGGGGCGGCCTTGCGCAGGCTGATAGGGGCACAGGACCCGGGGCAGGTTGACCTGACCGAAGGCTATCAGGCCGCGCGCCGCATCTGCTTTGAACAGATTGAACCGCAGAGGGTGATCGCCGCGCCGGGCCAGTCGGTCCTGCTGCACCGGCACATGCTGCACGGTGTGGCCCCCTGGAGCGCAGGGCAGAGCGCGCCACCGGAAGGCCGGATGATCGCCTATTTTCGCCCGGAATTTTCAGCGGCGGAATGGATTGCACCGGACGGATAATCTCTCTAGCATACAACTAGACAAATTATCAGAAAGCTCCCCATGTCCCTCCCTGTCTTTGGCGCGGTTTTGTTGGCCGCCTTGCTGCACGCCACCTGGAACGCGCTGGTCAAGGGCGGCGCGGACAAGGCGGTGAATATGGCGGGCGTGGTGCTGGGGCACACACCTGCGGCGTTGATTGCGCTGTGGCTGTTTCCGCTTCCGGCTGTCGCAAGCTGGCCCTACCTGTTGGGCGGGATGATGGCGCATTTTGGCTATCAGGTGTTTTTGCTGCGCGCCTATGGCATGGGTGACCTGAGCCAAGTCTACCCGATTGCGCGCGGTTCTGCGCCCTTGATGGTCACCGGCGTATCTGTGCTGGGCCTGGGCGTGGTGTTGGCCCCGCTCCAACTCGTGGCGGTGGCGGTGATCGCGCTGGGCCTGATTTCAATGGCGCTGGTGCGCAGCGGTGATGGCACGCGCAACCTGCCTGCCGCACGTGTGGCGCTGATCACGGGCTGTTTCATTGCCTCCTATTCCCTGATCGACGGACTGGGCGCGCGGGTTTCTGACAGTCCGGTGGGGTTCTATGCCGTGTTGGGGCTGGCCAATGCGGTGGTGTTTGCGCTCTATCTTTGGTGGCGCGATCACAGCGTGCTGCGGCGGACCTTCACCACCGGTCTCAAGGTGTTCTTTGTCGGCGGCACGGCCTCTTTTGTGGCCTACGCACTGGTGGTCTGGTCCTTTACCCAAGCGCCCATTGCACTGGTCACGGCCCTGCGCGAGACCTCGATTATCTTTGCGCTGCTGATTGGCGTGTTGTTTTTCAAAGAGCGGTTGGACCTGCCCAGGGTCCTTGCGACATTCGCGGTTCTGAGCGGTGCGGCACTGCTGCGGTTTGGAAAAGGCGGATGAGGGCGGGGCCTGCTCTGCGCTGCAAACGGTGATTCGTACGGCGGAACCATCTCACGGCGCGCCCATTCCGGCGTTGCAGTTTTGGAAACACTGACGGTCAGCAAATCCGCGAAAAATCGAATTTATCCCATTTCTGGGCCGATTTCGCCTGAAATTACACGCGATGGTAGTGATTGGCAAACAATCACCTTTCCTCTGCCCCATTGTCGCCACGCGAGAAACGATACTGATCTTCAATAAGCGACAAAGTTCCCGAGGCAGACGATGAAAATTTTCATCACAGGCACATACGACACGATCGAAATGAACGTCACTCAGAATGGCGCATTTCATGCAAACACCAATCTTGCACCCACGTGGTGCAGCGGGGGAATAACCTCGGAGCAGGGATTGGTGTTGCTGAAGGGAATAGTAAACGCGCAGTAAGACGCGTTACTTCCGCCGGGCCAACCGAGCAGTGCGCCCTCCACGCCGCTTGGAAAACGACCCGGCACGCGTTGGCAGTTCGTCCAACACCGCACGGCGCTGCTGCGGCGTCATGCGGGACCATTGTGCGATTTCGTCAATGGAGCGCAGGCATCCGGTGCACAGGCGTGCCTCAGGATGCACAAGGCAAATGTTGATGCAGGGGCTTTCAACCTCGTCACGTTTCCACAGCTGATCATCGCTCATGATTGTTCCTTCAGGACACGCAGGCGGTCCAGCACCCCTTGCAAGATATATCCCGCCGCCACGTGATCAATGACCTCCGCGCGCCGTCTGCGTGACGTATCCGCCTCCAGCAGCGCGCGTTCGGCCGCAACGGTGGACAGACGCTCATCCCAAAAGGTGATGGGCAGGTTTTCCAGCTTTTCAAAATTGCGGGCAAAGGCGCGGGTCGATTGACAGCGCGGCCCCTCAGAGCCGTCCATGTTGCGCGGCAGGCCCAGTACCAGCCCGCCAATCTGACGATCCGCGATGATCTCGCTCAGGCGCGCGGCATCCAGGCCAAATTTCTTGCGCCGGACGGTTTCCAATGGTGTGGCAATGCCTAAGAAGTTATCACTGACCGCCACGCCAATGGTCTTTTCCCCCAGATCCAGACCGATCAGCGCGCGCGTCGGGGGCAGTGTGGCGGCAAATTCCGCCACATCCTCAAGGATCATTCAGCCACCCCGGCTTGTGACCCGGCAGAGCGGATCATGTCCAGCGCGCCCTCGTTTCCGGCAAAAACCTCAATCGCATTGTCATAGATCGCGCGGGCGCGCGCAGGTTCGCCCAAGACCCCCAGAGAGGTGATCAGCCGCGCCCAATCCTGTGGCGGGCCCCCTTGGGTGGCCAGCCGATCAGACAGGCCAGCCACCATGCCGCCAATCATTTCCATACGTTCTTCAGCGGTCATCTCAGCGGCGGCCTCAATATCTGCCGTAGAGGGGCCGGGTGCGCCAGAACCAACCACCGGCATTGTGTAGCGCACACCCGCCAGTTCAGCGAGCGGCAGGATTTGTGCCTTGATCGGCTCGATCCATGCGGCATCCGCGGGTCCGCGCCGCAACAAGCCATCCCAAATGCGAAAGGCAATGTCAGGACGGCCCGTTTGCGTCATCATCAGGCCAAGGTAGTAGCGTGCGCGCCCGTCTTCTTCGTTTTCTTCCAACACCCGGCGCAGTGCGGCCTCTGCCTCGGGTGACACATAACCACCTGCGGCCAGCACCAGCAGCTCACCGTAATCGCCAATGTCGCCCAAAGTCACCTGGGTATCTTTGATCCGCAACACCTGTGCCTTGGCCTTTGCTGCTGCGGCAAAATTCCCGGCGTTTGCCTCATAGTTTGCGAGCAGCTCGTGCCCTTGCAAATCGTCAGGACGCCCGGCAACCGTTTCGCGCAGCTTTTCCAAAAGCTCTGCGTATTGCACTGAAACCTCCGGTTTGGGCAGATTGTCCGGCAGGCTGTTTTCTGCGGTTTGCTGATCGGGACGGTTTTGGTGCACCTCCTGCGCAAAACTGATGCGGTCCTCCAGCGCCATATCGCCATATCCCGGCCGCCCCAGCCAAGCATAAAGCGCAAGTGATCCGGCCACCAGAACCGTGCCCAGCATGGCAATGCCAACCGTCTGTGGCCCCTCGCGCACGCTTTGGGCGTCCTGCGCGCTGCGGTCCGCCGCCAAGATGCGCCGCGAAATTTCTGTGTGCACGCGCTCTGCGTCCTCAGCGGGGATCACGCCGCGCGCCACATCGCGTTCCACTTCGGCCAGCTGATCACGGTAGACCTGCACGTCA
This sequence comes from uncultured Sulfitobacter sp., assembly GCA_937928635.1. Taxonomy (GTDB): domain Bacteria; phylum Pseudomonadota; class Alphaproteobacteria; order Rhodobacterales; family Rhodobacteraceae; genus Sulfitobacter. Next base: position 8,370 of record CALFWM010000024.1, read on the forward strand.
AACGCGCCGGGTTGTGCCAAGTGCGCCTGTCCGGCGCGCCACAGCGCCCGCGCCAGCACGCCGCTGACCAAAAGCGCCATCAAGAAGGTGATTATCCAGAACGTCATATCCTCCATGTAGCCTTTCACCGTCGGTGAAAAAAGGGGTCAAATGAGCGACCATGGGGCGCACCCCCCTGTGATTGCGTCTGATGTCGCAAAATTGATATGGAATGCCGTGGGGAGTATCCTCTTTTCTCCCAACCGCTCCAGAAAGACGTTAAACGCCGCACCCGCCGCGAATCCCTGCCGAGGATGATCTGATGAAAAAATATTCCGTCTTTGCCGTGGCCCGTGAGGCCATGCGCCATCACACTGGCTGGAACCGTGCGTGGCGCGATGCAGAAGCCAAAAAGAAATATGATGTGATCATTATCGGGGCAGGCGGCCATGGGCTCGCCACGGCCTACTATCTGGGCAAGAACTTTGGCATCACCAATGTGGCGATCCTTGAAAAGGGTTGGCTGGGCGGTGGCAACACCGGGCGCAACACCACAATCATCCGCTCAAACTATCTGCAAGACCCCTCTGCCGCGATCTATGAAAAAGCGCGCAGCCTGTATGAAACCATGTCGCAGGATTTGAACTATAACGTCATGTTCTCTCCGCGTGGCGTGATCATGCTGGCCCAGACCGAACATGAGGTGCGCGGGTATAAACGCACGGCCCATGCCAACGCCCTGCAAGGCGTGACAACCGAATGGATCACCCCGGCCCGCGTGAAAGAGCTGTGCCCGATCATGAACATCGACGGCCCGCGGTATCCGGTGCTGGGGGGCTTGTGGCAGGCGCGCGGCGGCTCTGCGCGGCACGATGCGGTGGCCTGGGGTTATGCGCGGGCGTGTTCAGACATGGGCATGGATGTGATCCAGAAATGCGAAGTCACCGGCGTGCGCGCCGAGGGTGGCAAGGTGGTGGGCGTTTCTACCAACCGCGGCGACATTGATTGTGACAAGCTGGGCATGGTTGTGGCGGGCCACTCCGGGCATCTGGCCGACATGGCCGGTTTTCGGCTACCGATTGAATCCGTGGCCCTGCAAGCCCTGGTGAGTGAGCCGATCAAACCCTGCATGGACATCGTGGTGATGGCCAACACAGTGCATGGGTATCTGTCCCAATCTGACAAGGGCGAGATGGTGATCGGCGGCGGCACGGACGGCTACAATAATTTCACCCAGCGCGGGTCGTTCCACCACGTGGAAGAAACCGTGCGCTCCCTGATTGAGACCTTTCCGATGTTGAGCCGCCTCAAGATGCTGCGCCAATGGGGGGGGATTGTGGATGTGACGGGCGACCGCTCTCCAATCCTGTCCAAAACACCGGTGGAAGGTGTGTTCATCAACTGCGGTTGGGGCACGGGTGGGTTCAAGGCGATCCCGGGTTCCGGCTGGGGCTTTGCGGAGCTGATGGCAAAGGGACATTCGCCGCTGACGGAGGCCTTTGGGCTGGAGCGCTTTCAAGAAGGCCGGTTTATTGATGAAAGCGTGGCGGCGGGGGTGGCGCATTGAGGCTGCGTGACTCAAAGAATAAATTCCAATGGATTGCAGGTCACTGGACTTCCCATGGGTTCTATCGTCGTGGTTTCTACTTCTTACTGACCATAATGGCGCTTTTGACTGTTGCAGAGATTTGGATTTTTCTAGTTCTTGAAGCGGAAGCTTTTCAAAGATTTGGCTCTGCCCTGGTAGCAGTCTCAATTTTTGCAGTCCCGTACTATAAGTCTTTGTCAGACAGCTTGATAGAGATCGGTCATGAGCAACAAGAAATTGGTGTAGCCAATCACCTTGCCCATGCAAATTTTGCGTCAGGTGAGCTTATGCGGAGCACTGTTTTCCTCTTCTCTGTAGTCGTAGCTGCTTTCGGAACTCTACAATGGGGATATGGCGATCTTCTTCATTGCTGGCTCCACGGAAATGGATGGACAAAATGCTAACTCTCACCTGCCCCTGCTGCAACGTCACAGCCGAGGAAACCGAATTCCACGCAGGGGGCGAGGCGCACCTCAAACGCTTCGGCCCCGGCTCCTCAGACGATGAATTCGAAAGCTACCTCTTCACCCGCAAAAACCCCAAGGGCGTGCACTTTGAGCGCTGGCGCCACAACAATGGCTGCGGCAAGTGGTTCCATGTGGCCCGCTGCACGACCAGCCTTGAGGTCTTTGCCAGCTACCCGGCCCAAACCTACGCCCCCCCCGAGGATATCCTTGTGCACATCGACACCAGACGCCCCGGCTGGCGTGCAAAAACTTGACGCACCCCATGTTTCACCCTTCCCCTAAACTCATCCGCCCTCTCTCCCCGCACAAAGGTGACTGTTCATGAGCACACGTCTTGCCACAGGTGGCCGCCTGCTGAACAAATCAAAACCCCTTGGTTTTACCTTCAACGGCAAGCAGATGCGCGGCTATGAGGGGGACACGCTGGCCTCCGCCCTGCTGGCCAATGATCAGATGCTGGTGGGGCGTTCGTTCAAATACCACCGTCCGCGCGGCATCGTGGCGGCCGGCCCTGAGGAACCCAATGCGCTGATGAATCTTGGTGCTGAGGGGCGCTTTGAACCCAATGCGCGCGCCACCACAACCGAATTGTTCGAGGGGCTGGAGGCGAACAGCCAGAACCACTGGCCGAGTCTTGAGTTTGACGTCGGCGCGATCAACAAACACCTCAGCCGCTTTTTGCCTGCGGGTTTCTATTACAAGATGTTCATGTATCCGCGCAGTTTCTGGAAACATGTTTACGAACCTTTCATCCGCAAATCCGCGGGCCTGGGCAAAGCGCCCAAGGCGCGGGATGAAGACACCTACGAACATTTCTACGCCTTTTGCGATGTGCTGGTTGTGGGCGGCGGTGTTGCGGGTCTGCAAGCGGCCAAGACCGCCGGACAGACCGGCGCGCGGGTGATCGTGATGGAGCAGAGCGAACACTGGGGCGGCCGTGCGCTTGTGGATGGGGGCACTGTTGTTGATGACGGGCCTGTGGATAAGTTCGTGGAGCAAATTTTTTCTGAGTTGGAAGCAATGGACAATGTCCAATTGCGCAGCCGCTGCATGGGGGCCGGGGTCTATGATCACGGCTATGCGCTGGGATATGAGCGCCTGAGCGATCACAAACCGGGCAGGGATGGCCCGCGCCACCGGCTATGGCGGGTGCGGGCATCGCATGTGATCACCGCAACAGGAGCGCTGGAGCGCCCGCTGAGTTTTGCCGGAAACGACATTCCGGGCGTGATGCTTGCGGCCGCGGTGCGCGACTACGCGGTGAACTTTGGCGTCTCGGTGGGAGACCGCACAGTGGTCGTCACCAACAATGATAATGCTTACCTTACGGCAATTTCCCTCAAGCATGCTGGGCTCGACGTGCCTGCGATCATTGATGCGCGGGTGCTGTCTCAGGACTCGGCGCAGGTGGCACAGGCCAAGGCATTGGGTATCCGCGTCATGATGGGCCACGCCATTGCAAGCGTCAAAGGCACCAAACGTGTCACCGGCGTAGAGATCTGCGCACAAGCGGGTGAGGGCGCGGTGCTGGAAGAAATTTCATGCGACGCGGTTGCCATGTCCGGGGGCTGGTCGCCGGTGGTGCATCTGTGGTCCCATTGCGGCGGCAAACTGCGCTGGGACGCGGTGAATGCCTGTTTCAGTCCTGATCCCGACAATCCCCCCAAAGGTGTGGATGGAATGGGATTTGTTACTCCTGCGGGTGCTGCCTCCGGCGTGTTTGCGCTGGATGATGTGCTCAATGACGCCCATGCAGCGGCGGAGGGTGTAATGACGACACTGGGTCTCAGGCTGCCCAAAGACAGTGCCGCCCCCGTGGCCGAACATCGCGGCGACGCGCCCATGGCCCCGGTGTGGATGATGCCGCAGGGGGCAAATGTGAAACTACGGGAAAAGGCCTGGCTCGATTATCAGAACGACGTCAAAGTCTCTGACGTACGGCTGGCCGCGCAAGAGGGGTTTGTCAGCGTAGAACATGCCAAACGCTACACCACACTGGGCATGGCGACGGATCAGGGCAAGCTGAGCAACATCAACGGTCTGGCCACGCTTGCGGGGGCGCTTGATACCGACATTCCCAATGTCGGCACCACCACCTTTCGCCCGCCTTATCACCCGATCTCAATGGCTGCGATCGCGGGGGAGGCCAAGGGCCATGTCTTTCAACCCATCCGCCGCACGCCCATGCACGACTGGCACAACAACAACGGCGCGGAGTGGGAGCCAGTGGGCGCATGGCGTCGCCCCTATGCCTATCCCAAACCCGGCGAAAGCACCCATAACGCCGTGATGCGTGAGGTCACCAACACGCGCGAAAAACTGGGCCTGCTGGATGCCTCCACCCTGGGCAAGCTGATCGTCAAAGGGCCGGATGCGGGGCGGTTCCTCGACATGATGTATACCAACATGATGTCCACCCTGAAGATCGGCAAATGCCGTTATGGGCTGATGTGTTCTGAAAACGGTTTCCTGATTGATGACGGCGTTGTGGCGCGCATAGATGCGGACACATGGCTGTGCCACACCACCACGGGCGGGGCCGAAAACATCCATGGCCACATGGAAGAATGGCTGCAAACCGAATGGTGGGATTGGAACGTCTATGTTGCCAATGTCACCGAACAATACGCGCAGGTGGCGGTTGTTGGCCCCAATGCGCGCAAGGCGCTGGAAAAGCTCGGCGGCATGGATGTCTCGCGCGAGGCGCTTGGCTTTATGGAATGGGCCGATGGGGACCTGGGTGGGTTCAAATGCCGCGTCTACCGTATCTCGTTCTCGGGCGAACTGAGCTATGAAATCGCCGTGGATGCCGCGCAAGGGCAGGCGTTTTGGGATGCGCTGATGGTGGCGGGCAATGATCTGGGCGTGATGCCCTATGGCACCGAGGCCTTGCACATTCTGCGCGCCGAAAAGGGCTTTATCATGATTGGTGATGAAACCGACGGCACGGTGATCCCGCAGGATCTGGGCTTGCACTGGGCGATTTCTAAAAAGAAAGAGGACTTTCTTGGCAAGCGCGCGCAGGAACGCTCGCACATGACCGACCCGGCCCGCTGGAAACTGGTGGGGCTGGAAACCACCGATGGCAGCACCCTGCCGGATGGGGCCTATGCCGTGGCCACGGGCACCAACGCCAATGGCCAGCGCAATGTGCAGGGGCGTGTGACCTCGTCCTATCACTCCCCCACATTGGGCAAGGGCATCGCGATGGGGCTGGTGCTGAACGGGCCGGACCGCATGGGCGAGGTGATTACGTTCCCCGGGACAGACGGCAAAGATTATGACGCGCGGATTGTTGATCCGGTGTTTTATGACAAGGAAGGGGAAAAGCAGAATGTCTGATCCTGTCACGGCCCTCAACCACCTTTCCTCAGGCGATGGCATTGCGCATATCGCTGAGATTGGCCCGCTGGGTATGATCACCCTGCGCGGTGATCTGCGCGCCCGCGCGATACAGGCCGCCGCGATTTCCATCGGACGGGTGGAGTTCCCCGAGATGCGGCACTGCAACAGCGCGGGGGAGAATGGCATTGCCTGGATGTCACCGGATGAGCTGCTGGTGATGTGCCCCTATGCCGAAGTGGGGGAGGCCCTGACGAAAATGAACACGACACTGGCCGGGCAGCATGCATTGGCGGTCAATGTCTCTGATGCACGGGCCGTTTTTCAGGTAACTGGTCCTTACTTGCGCGAGGTGCTTGCCAAACTGGCCCCGGTTGATCTGGATCCGGGTGTGTTTACGCCGGGCATGTTCCGCCGCACCCGTCTGGCGCAGGTGCCTGCGGCGTTCTGGATGCGGGATGACCAGACCGCGCAGATCATCTGCTTCCGGTCCGTGGCGAAATATGTCTTTGACCTGCTCTGCATGGCCGCGCAACCAGGCTCTGAGGTCAACCATTTCTGATCCGGGCGAGCCCGTAAACCACACCATCTGAAAAAAGTGATCGCCGTTTGCTCGCCCAAGGGTTGCGCTGTGCGTTTTCATCTCTAGAATAGAGGCTCACTTGAAGTAGGATTGGTATCTTGTTGAAACGCTTAGGATTTACTGCCCTTGTTGGGCTCGTTACGGGGTTTGCCGCCCCATCTGTTCAGGCCGCACCGGGGTTCATTTATGTTTGTGAAATGACAGGTATGAAGCGCAACCAGGGTTGGATTTCTCCAACTGTTGCGTTGATTTTGCCCGGTGACGGCACAGTGACCGTTGCGGATGCAGTAACGCTGCATTTTGCCAAAAAGCCGGTTGAAGGGAAAATCCTGCGCGACAACGGCAACAAGTTGATTGTGAAATGGACCGTCAAGGGCGCGCAAGCGGACGCGGGCCAGCGGTTTTCAAACTTTGATTACCGCGCGATTGTGGTGAAAAAAACGGGCCGGATCGACATGACGGCGCAGGCGCGTTCGATTGATTTTCGCCTGTTCAGCAAAGGCAAATGCGAAAAGCGTACTAAGTAATCCGGCGCGCGAAAGCGGGCCGTTTTACCGTGATGCGCCATTGGGGCAGACCCGATGGCGCAATATTCACGTGGCACAGACCTTGACCTTTCGGCCCAACACATTCCATCTAGGGACAACTGAAACGTCCTGACAGGAGGCCCCAAAGATGGCTTTTAAACTTCCCGATCTTCCCTATGCCCACGATGCCCTTGCCGCGCATGGCATGAGCGCCGAGACAATGGAATTCCACCATGACAAGCACCACAATGCCTATGTGGTGAACGGCAACAAGCTGATTGAAGGTACGGAGTGGGCAGACAAGTCCATGGAAGATATCATCACGGGCACCTATGACGCCTCTGCCACCGCGCAGAACGGCATTTTCAACAACATCTCGCAGCTGTGGAACCACAATCAGTTCTGGGAAATGATGGGGCCGGGGGCCTCTGCGATGCCGGGTGAGCTGGAAAAAGCGATTGTTGAGAGCTTTGGCTCCGTCGATAAGATGAAGGATGAGTTCAAAGCCGCGGGCGCGGGCCAGTTCGGCTCTGGCTGGGCCTGGCTGGTCAAGGACAAGGATGGGAGCCTCAAGGTCACCAAGACCGAGAATGGCGTGAACCCGCTGTGCTTTGGTCAGACTGCGCTGCTGGGCTGTGATGTGTGGGAACATTCCTATTACATCGACTTCCGCAACGCGCGCCCTGACTATCTGGCTAACTTTCTGAATAACCTTGTGAATTGGGAAAACGTCGCAAGCCGTCTGTGATCTCGTAAGACGGTATAAATGAGGCCAGAAATATCAAGAACCCCGCAGTTGTGCTGCGGGGTTTTTGCATTTCCGCCGCATGGCGCAGGTGATTGCCAGCGCAGGTCCCGCAGCTATTCCTGATTTCGGCCATCAAGAGGTTGTGCGAATGGTGTCAATTCGCCTATGAAGTGCGGCATGTAGCGCGTGCGAGCACAAGGAACGGGCAATGCCGAACAACATTCTGCGCTACTGGCGTGAAGGTGCCGAAGACCCGTTCGAAATCATGTTCGAGGTCGCGCCGATCATGATGCATTCCATCGACGAAAACGGCGTTCTGCTCAACGTCAGCGAATTCTGGGCCAAGAAACTTGGGTATGACCGTGAAGAGATGATCGGCACCAAGTCGATTGAATATCTCACCGAAGAAAGCAAAGAGCGGGCGCAAAAGACGATTCTGCCCAACTTTTTTCGCACCGGGCGTTCTTACAACATTGACTATGAATTTATGCGCAGGAACGGCGAAAAACTCCCTGTCTTGATGTCCGCCGTGGCGCAATATTCAGAGGATGGCGACTTTGTCCGCTCCCTTGCGGTGATGTTTGACAACACCGAAAACCGCCGGCTGTCGGCGGAGCTCAACCATAACCTGCGGATGGAATCCCTGGGGCAATTGGTCGCCGGGGTTGCACATGATTTCAATAACTTGCTGACCGTCATTAAAGGCAATACGGAGTTTCTGCGCTCTGACCCAGATGACAAATGCCGGATGGATTACCTGCGGGATACCTATCGTTCGGCGGAACGTGGGGCGTCGCTCACGCAGATGCTGTTGGCCTATGGTCAGAAAAGCCGTTTGCAGCCCAAACACACTGACCTCAACCGTATCATCCACGAGATGGACCACATGTTGCGCCGTGTTTTGCCCAGCAAGATTGAATTGGCTGTGGTCGCCAGTGGCGATCTTTGGGGGGTGGAGGTTGACCCGCACCAGCTTGAAACGGCAGTGATGAATGTGGTCAACAATGCCACCGACGCGATGCCAAAAGGGGGCAAGCTGACGGTTGAAACCTGCAATGTGCGCATCTCCGAAGACTACATCGCCTCGCGCGATGAGGACATATTGCCGGGGCGCTACGTCATGCTCGCGATATCCGATACCGGCGACGGCATTGATGACGCGATCCAAAGCCGCATTTTTGAACCCTATTTCACCACCAAACCCTTTGGGCAGGGCTCTGGCCTTGGGCTGTCGATGGTGTTTGGCTACGTCAAACAATCCGGCGGCACGATCCGGGTCTATTCGGAACGCGGCTTTGGCACCAGTTTCAAACTCTATTTCCCGGCCACCAGCTTTAAGGGCAAGGGCACTGACGATAGCGAAGCGACAGAGGCCGGCGTGCCCGATCCGCTGGCGGACATTCTGGTGGTTGAGGACGAATCCGATGTGCGCCGCGTGCTGGTGCGTCTGATCGAAAACGCGGGCTATGCCGTGTCACAGGCCGCGAGCGGGGACGAGGCCTTTATGCTGCTCAACACCGGCTATCGCCCCAAGCTGCTGGTCACGGATATTGTCATGCCCGGTGCCTTGCAAGGCCCTGAACTGGCTGAAAAAGCGCGGGATCTGATTGACGGGCTCAAGGTCATTCTGGTGTCGGGGCGTCCCCAGGAAGCGGCGATCCATGGCGGGGGAATGCTCGACACGGATGTGCTGATCAACAAGCCCATCGACTCGCCCACCTTGCTGGGTGAAATCGCCAGGATGCTGACCAAAAGCGTTGAGTGAGCGCGCCTGAACCACGCCCAAGATCACGAATTGCCGTGCCCGCCGCGCTGCGTTAGCCTTGGGGTGAGCAATTGCGCAAGGTCGGGCCATGACAGAACACACCAAAGGCCTGATTGCGATGATTGCGGCGTGCCTGTGCTGGGGCCTGTCGCCCATTGCGTTCAAGGCCATGACCGGCATCCCGGCTTTGGAAGTGCTTGCACATCGCGCGCTGTGGTCGCTGCTGATCTTTGGCATGGTGCTGGTGCTTCAGCGCAGAATCTGGGCGCTTGTCGCCGCACTCAGGCGCAAGGATCTATTGTTTCCCATCCTGTTGGCGTCCTGCCTGATCATGAGCGGGTGGTGGATTTTTATCTGGTCCGTCCAAAGCGGGCAGGCCACACAGAATGCGCTGGGATTTTATATTTTTCCGCTGGTGGCGGTGTTGCTGGGCCGTGTGCTGTTTGGTGAAATGCTCAACAAGGTACAATGGGGGGCGGTGGCGCTGGTCGCAATTGCGGTCAGCGCGCTAACCTATGGTTTGGGCCAAACGCCCTGGGTTGCGCTGGTCCTGGCTGGCAATTTCGCGGTTTACGGCGTGATCAAAAAACGGCTTTCGATGGACCCGGTGATCTCTGTCACAGCCGAAGTGGTCGTGATGTTGCCCTTTGCGCTCGTGTTGTTGTGGCATACAGGCCACAATGGCACGGGGCATTTTGGAGGCTGGAACCGGGATACGGGGCTTCTGATTTTTGCGGGCCCTCTGACCGCACTGCCGCTGATCCTGTTCTCCTTTGCCGCGCCGCGCCTGACCCTCACCACCACCGGTCTGGTCAGTTACATCAACCCAACGCTACAGTTCTTCTGTGCGGTTGCGCTGTTTCAAGAACCCTTCACCGTCTGGCATGTGCAGGCCTTTGCGCTGATCTGGATCGCCCTGGCGCTTTATTCCATCAGCTCCTGGCGTCAGGAAAAGGCGCGTTTGAGCGCGCTGAGGGTTGCGGCGGAATCCGGCACGACCTCAACGTAGTCCAGCAGGCTGGCATCGGCAAACCCACGGGCCACGATATGCGCCATAAGGTGCATTAAAGGATCCCAGTAGCCATCTGTATTTATGAGGAAAATAGGTTTGTCATGCAGGCCCAGCTGGCGCCAGGTGACGGCCTCCATCAGCTCATCCAATGATCCTGCACCGCCGGGCAAAACCGCCACAGCGTCGCAGTTCATGAACATGACTTTCTTACGTTCATGCATGGTTTCGGTCACCACATAGGAGGTCAGATCAGTCTTGCCGACTTCCCAATCCACCAGATGTTGTGGGATCACACCAAATGTGTTGCCGCCCGCGGTTTGTGCCGCGCGCGCAACACTGCCCATCAGGCCCACATCGCCCGCACCGTAGACCAGACGCCAGCCGTGCTGCGCCAAACCGCGCCCCAGATGCTCGGCGTCCTGGGTAAATGCGGAGGCGTCACCCGGGCGCGAACCACAGTAAACGCAGACGGATTTCAGGGTCATGGCAAGGCTCCTGTGCGTGGGAAAAACGAAAGTTGAAAGTTCGTGTTTTGACCCCTGTTACCGCGCTTGTTAGTAAGGCTCAACCAAGGGGGACTCAGTTGGATGAGCATGTTCACAGGTAAATCAGTGATTGCCATGACGGCCACGGCTGGTGTTGTGATTGTCGGCGGGGCTGTTTGGTACAAGTCGGACCGGACAACCGCGCCGCAAGAGGTGACCGAAACCGCAATTGCGCAACCCGTGCCCGACGCGACATCCGACCCTTCCGTGCCACAAGACACCGGCGTTGGTACGTCAGAGGAAACAACGCAGCCCGTCGCGCAGGTTGAAGAAGAGACCGCACAAGCCGCACCAGAGGCCACAGAACCGACGCCAGCCGCCTTTGATGAGGTGCGCCGCGAAGAGGATGGCATGACCATCATCGCCGGGCGCGCGGAGCCGGGCGCGCAGGTGCAGGTGTTGCTGGACGGGGAGGTGATCACCTCTACCACGGCAGATGGCGGCGGCAAATTTGCAGCCATCACGCGGATCGCACCAGACGGACAGGGGCATATCCTGAGCCTGCTGCAAACGGTTGATGGCAGCAGTTTTGCGTCAGACGATCAGATCATCCTGACCCCCATTGCACCGCCTGTTGCGCTGGCCGAAGCCGCTCCGGCGGCACAGGAAGAAGCAGCAGAGGTGCCAACGGAGGCGGCAGCACCAACCGCTGCCGCGACCGAAACCGCAACGCCAGAGCCCGCGCAAGACGCACCGGCCCCGGTGATTGCAGAGGCACCAGCGCTGGCACCGGTGCCAGATGTTGAAACACCCCAAGCCGCGCCAAATACCGCCGCGCCACAAGTTCAGACGCTAGCCGAAAATGCAGCGCCCAAGCCTCTTGAAACACCACAAGTCACAGCACCTGTTGAGGTTGCTGACACCTCAGAGCCCGCTCCCAGCGTTGCACAGAGCGCGCAAGCCCTCGTGAGTGAAACCACAGGCGACGCTAGCCTGAATATCGCGCCCCAAATTGCTGAAATTGCGCCGGAAACACCCAATCCGCTGCCACTTGAAAACAAACTTGCAGAGGCGTCAACAACTGTCCCCACATCACAAGCCAGCGCGCCCAAACCGCAAGTGGCGGTTTTGAAAGCGACCGAAGATGGTGTTGAACTGCTGAACGTGCCGCGTCCTGAAGCACTGGAAAACATCGCGCTTGATACGATCAGCTATTCTGACGCGGGCGATGTGCAGCTGTCTGGCCGCGCGCAGGCAAGGGCGCGAAGTGTTCAGGTGTATCTCAACAACACCTCCGTGGTCAGCCTGAGCGTGGATGAACAGGGGCGCTGGCGCGGCGATCTGCCGGATCTGGATGAGGGCATTTATACCCTGCGGGTGGACGAAGTGGCCGAGGATGGCAGTGTGACCAGCCGGGTTGAAACCCCCTTCAAACGTGAAGCACCCGAAGTGCTGGCAGAGGCCGCTGCCGCGTCTGACGGACTGCTCAAACAAATCACTGTGCAAAAAGGTGCCTCGCTTTGGGCCATCGCGCAGGATCGGTATGGCGATGGTCTGCTTTATGTGAATGTGTTTCAGGCCAACGCCAGTGTCATCCGCGACCCTGATCTGATCTATCCCGGGCAGGTTTTTGTCCTGCCGGAATAGGCTTGCCGCTGGATTTGAAAAAAATCAAACGCGCAACATGTAAACCGCCAATCTATAGCGTCCGACCTTAAACTTGAATCGTCGATACCCTGCCAGGCTACGCCTTCTCGGGACATCGACGATAAACGATGTTTCAGGTTAAAGGTTGCACGCTTTAGGTGGCATCCCCCCGGTGCGCGGCCTATGTAGAGTGGGAACCAAACTGGATCCTGCATGCCTGCCGATACTGCCCGCGCCACTGGTGCCCAAAATCTCGACGCGAAAAAGACCCTCACAGACGAAGAGCTGGCAGATCAGGCCGAGCGTCAGTCCGCTGTGATCGTGCTGCGCAAGGTTGCGCCCTATTTGTGGCCCGCCGACATGCCATGGGTGCGCAAACGTGTGGTCTGGGCAATGCTTGCGCTTTTGGCGTCCAAACTGGTCATTGTATTCACCCCCTTCTTTTACAAAGGTGCGGTTGATGCCCTGGCCGAAGAAGGCGTGCCGATGCTGGCCCTTGGGGCGGTTGGCCTGACGGTGGCTTACGGTGTGGCGCGCTTGATGGGTGTTGGGTTTCAACAGCTGCGCGATGCGATTTTTGCCCGTGTGGGGCAACGCGCCCTGCGGATGTTGGCGCTGGAAACCTTTGAGCACATCCACCGCCTGTCCATGCGCTATCACATCACCCGCAAAACCGGTGGGCTTAGCCGCATCATTGAACGCGGTGTGAAAGGCGTTGATTTTCTGCTGCGGTTTTTGCTGTTCTCGATTGGCCCGCTGATCTTGGAACTGCTGTTGATCGGCATCGTGTTGGCCGTTGTGTTTGATGTCTGGTATCTGGCCATCGTCGCGGGCACCATTGCGGTTTACGTCTGGTTTACCTTTGCCGTGACCGAATGGCGCGTGAAACTGCGCCGCCAGATGAACGATCAGGACACCGACGCCAATCAAAAGGCCATCGACTCTCTGCTGAACTACGAAACCGTCAAATACTTCGGGGCAGAGGCCCGCGAGGCCGCGCGTTATGACGCGGCGATGGCGGGGTATGAGGAAGCGGCGATCAAGACCAATTATTCCCTCGCCTTCCTGAACTTTGGTCAGGCGATGATCATCACCGCGGGCCTTGTGGGCGTCATGGTGATGGCCGCCTACGGGGTGCAGGCGGGTGATCTGACCGTGGGCGATTTTGTAATGGTCAACGCCTATATGATCCAGATCACGGTGCCGCTGAATTTTCTGGGCACGGTCTACCGCGAAATCCGGCAGGCCTTGGTGGACATGGGGCAGATGTTTGGCCTGCTCGAACAGCCTGCCGAAATTGCAGACAAACCAGACGCGCGCCCGTTAGTGATTAAAGGCGGTCGCATTGCATTGGAGGGCGTGACGTTTGGGTATGACCCGGAACGGGTAATCCTGAAAAACGCGACAGTTATTGCAGAGCCGGGCCAGACCGTGGCGATTGTGGGTTCCACCGGGTCTGGCAAATCGACCATCGGGCGGCTGTTGTTCCGGTTTTATGACGTCCAGCACGGGGCCTTGTGTATTGACGGTCAGGACGTGCGCCATGTCACCCAACAAAGCCTGCATGACGCCATTGGCGTGGTCCCGCAGGACACGGTGCTGTTTAACGACACGATCCGCTATAACATTGCCTATGGGCGCGATGGGGCCACACAAGACCAGATCGAGCAGGCCGCGCGGGATGCACAGATCCACGATTTTATCCTGTCGCTGCCCGATGGGTATGAAACGACCGTGGGCGAACGCGGGTTGAAACTGTCGGGTGGGGAAAAACAGCGGGTCGGCATTGCGCGCACGTTGCTGAAAGACCCACCCATTTTGCTGCTGGATGAGGCAACCTCGGCCCTTGATTCAGACACGGAACATGAAATTCAGGATGCGCTGAACCGGGCCGGGCAGGGGCGCACCGTGCTGACCATCGCGCACCGTCTGTCCACCATTTCGGATGCGGATATGATCGTGGTTTTGGAAAAAGGCGAGGTCGTAGAGCAAGGCACCCATGATGCACTGCTGAGCGCTGAGGGGCGGTATGCCCAACTTTGGCATCGTCAACAGTCCGAAGACGAAGGGTAGCCGCCCCCCCAATTTGGCGGATGTGACCCTTTTGTGCTAGCCTTGCGGGGAAATCTGGCCGGGGGCGTTTTCAGATGTCAAAAATTGCAGTGATCTGTGTGGGCGTTGTGGCGCTCATTCACATCGGTATTCTCTACAAAGAGATGTTCGATTGGGCAGACATGGTGCCAAAATTGCTTGGCGACGAGCTTGAGGCCGCCAGGACTGCGCATTTCGATTTCGTCTGGGGTACTGATAAGATGGCAAAGAACCAGGCGCTCTATAACGGGTTTCTTGCAGCGGGCCTGGTCTGGTCCTTGTTTGTCTCGGACCCCGCGTGGAAGCGCCATATCGCCACATTCTTTTTGCTTTGCGTCGCGGTTGCCGGGGTTTTTGGATTTATCACCATCGACAGCTGGCTTATTCTGGGTGCCCAGACCGCGACAGCATCTATTGCCCTTGCCTTTCTTCACCTGACCAGACCTACCACATAGGCGCTGATATGCCCATTATCCCCTACCTGCATTTCAAAGGCACCTGTGCCGAGGCGATGACCTTTTACGCTGACGTCTTTGGCGCAGATGATCTGCACATGTCCACCTTCAGCGAGGCCCCCCCTGATATGGGCATGCCCAATGATCCCTCCCGCGTGCTAAACAGCAGTTTCACCGTGGGAGGCCATAGGCTGATGGCCAGTGATTATCAGGACGACGCACAAGGGGACGCGCAAAAGGGGGTCAGCATCAGCTATGATGTGGATACGGTTCAGGGGGCGCAGACCCTGTTTGATCGTCTGTTGGAGGGGGGCGATATCGTGATGCCCTTTATGCCAACCTTTTGGTCAAAGGGGTTTGGCATGCTGCGTGACAGGTTCGGCACCCATTGGATGATCTCGGTGACGGGGCCCGATCTATCGCGCAGTTGACCTATCCGGCCAACCCCTCCTGAGCCGCCTTGTGGACATGAATAGGGTCCGCGGGCTGTCCCCCTCACGCAGCCCGATCACACCATAAATCTGCCCAGCCATGGTGATCTGCACGTGCTGCTGCGTAAGGCGGGGTTCACCCCGCCCTAGGTTTTCACTCACTCAGCAGCGATTGCTTTGGAGGTCAGCTTGTCCAGCGCGCCGGTCATCATCGCAAGGTATTTGGCATCCGCCGGCAACCCATGGGTTTTGCCCAGAGAGGCCGGCGCGTGATAGGTCACATGCACCACGCCTTCACCGTCCGCATAGGCCAGCACGCGCAGGGGCAAGTCCAGCCCGGCGGTTTGTCCGTCCAGCATCGCAGGCGTGCCCAGCTTTGGGTTGCCAAAGATCAGCAATTGCGTCGGGCGCAGATCCATCTCGACCTTGGCGGCACCAGCGGCATGATCAACACGGGCAAACACAGTTGCGCCTGCGCCCTCAACAGCGCTGACCAGACGGTCCATGGTGACGGCAACACTGTGCGGGCTGACCTTGTCGATGAGTTCAGCAGCAGCAGGCGAGGCCATAGCGGCGGCGGTGGCCGTGGCAAGAATGGTTTGGCGGATCATGATAAAACTCCTGTTAAAATCGGCTCTGATACTACCACAGCTGGCAGGCAGCGCGAGGTCGCGGTGCTCACAAGTAGTTGATCGGTCTTATTCCGCCGGTTTCAGGGCCGCGGGGGCTGGGCCAAAATCTGTTTCGTCCCAGATGATTTCCTGCGTCTTGTTGCGCCGCGCATCGCGTTGCAAAGCCCAGTCGCGCGCGGCCTTGCTGGCCCGGCCCATGGACATGCGCGCCAGCAGGCGCGCAATCCAGCGCATGTAGGTCGTTGCCCAGACCCGGATTGCCAGCATGGAGGGTGTGACCATCAGCGTCAGCACGGTTGCAATGCCAAGGCCAAACACCACCGCTGTTGCCAGTTGTTTCCACCACAGGGCGGTGGGGCTGTCGATCGTGTACCCACCTTCGGCAAAGTTCAGCGACAGGCCAAACATCATCGGGGCAAGGCCCGCCATGGTGGTGATGGTCGTCAGCAGAACCGGGCGAATGCGCGCCTGTGCGGTGCGAATGATCGCCTCAATCCGGGGCATGTATCGTTCATATTCCTGATAGGTGTCGATCAGGATGATATTGTTGTTCACCACAATCCCGGCAAGTGCCACAATCCCCGTGCCGGTCATGATGATAGAGAATGTCTGATCCATCACCAGCATGCCAATCAGCACGCCGGTGGTGGACAAGACCACCGCCAGCAGCACCAGCATGGCGTTGTAGAATGAGTTGAACTGCGCCAGCAGGATAATGAACATCAGTCCCAAAGCCGCTGAAAACGCAGAAGAAAGGAACGCCTGGCTTTCCGCCTGATCCTCCTGATCGCCGGTCCATTCGGTGCTGACCCCCAGATCAAACGGTTTCGTGTCGAGCCATTTGGTGATCTCTGCAATCCGCTCGTTTGCGTTGATCGGGATCATGCGCACGCTTGCGTCATTTGCCACGGCATCCCACAGATCGCGGGTTTCGCCCTCCGGTGTGCGGTCGATGATCTTGTAGCCCTTGCCGTCTGCATCGTTGTATTCCGCGTCATTGGCCGCTGGTCGGGCAGAGCCCAGCGTGTGCAGCACCTCAACGCCGTCCACCCGTTCGGCCCGTACAATTTTCATCAGGCCGGGGGCAACATCCGCCTTAATGTCCAAATAGCGCTTTTGGCCCACGCGGCTGATTTCAGCGAGTTTTGGCACCGGTGTGCGGGTGATAAAGTTGCTGAGCGGGATCAGCCCATCGGGCGTGCGCACCTTAAGCGTATCAAGGGTGGACAGCACCCGGTCCTCTTCGGGCAGGCGCACGCGAATTTCGATTTCCTCGTCCGAGCTATCAACCCGCATGGTGTCCAGCAGCAGCCCGCGTGTGACCAGCTGCACCATGGCACCAACCGTCAGCACATCCGCGCCGTAGCGCCCGGCCTTTTCCACATCCACGTCAATCTGCCAGTCAATGCCGGGCAGGGGGCGGGTGTCTTCAATCAGGGTCAGGCCCGGTGTGCGTTCAAGCTCCGCGCGTGCGGTCTCTGTCGCAGTGATCAGGTCTGTCCAACTGTCCGATTTCAGCCGCAGGTGTACCGGCTTGCCAGACGCGGGCCCGCGCGCCTGCGCCAGGATTTCAATCCGAATGCCCGGAATCGCAGAAAGTTGTTCGGTCAGTTCAGCGATAATGACGTCCCCGTCAAAGGCAACATCCTGCGTTTCGCGCGTCACCTCGTAGTTGATGAACGGAATGGTAAAAAGCGGCTCAGACTTGTTGGGGCGGTCCTCCCACGGGATTGTCTCCAGCTGGATTTGGCCAATGTTGTCCTTGGGCGCAATGGCACCCCCTGTGTTGCTGTCCAGCCCCCCTTCACCGGCAAAGGCAAAGGCGGTTTGAACGCCGGGGTGGGCCAGCACGATCTCTTCGGCCTGTTGCAGCAGCTTGTCCTTTTCCGCCAGTGACATGTTGCCACGCGCCAGAACATAGACAATCGCCTGCTCAGGTTCGGACTCAACAAAGAACTCCACACCTTTGGAATTGTTTGAAAAATAGATCATCACTGTGCCTACAAAGGTGAACACGACACCGGCCATGACCAATGGCATCACAGGGTTGCCCGCGATAAACCCAATGACCCGGCCAAAGGCGTTGCGCTGGTAGCCGGCATGGATGCGGTCGGGTTCACGGCGGAACATGCGTGTTGCGATCCAGCGGCCAATCCGCCCCAAACGGGTCAGCAGGGCAAAGAGGCAGATCAGCAGAAGGATGAAACCAGAGAGTGCCAGCGCAATCAGCGCCGCCGCCAGCACGACAATGGCAAACACGGTTGCAAAAGTCTCGATCACGGAGAACATATTGGCGCTGTCCATGTCCGCAAATTGCGCGCCCATCCACTGAAAGACGAGGCCCGCAGCACCCGGTTCAGCAGGGGCCATCAGCGTTACAAATGGCGCGATCAGCAGGCCAACGCCCAAGAACAGCAAAATGTGCAGATAGATCGGCAGGCTTGCAACCCGGTTCATCTGCGCCGCCATCCAGTTTTCCAACCGGCCTGTCACGCCGCCCATCACCGGCAGGTAAATCAGCGCAACAATCAAAGAGGCAGACAAAACAAAGATCAGCGTGACCGGCAGCATTCCCATAAATTGCCCCGGCACACCCGGCCAGAACAGCATTGGCAAGAACGCACACAGCGTTGTCGCGGTCGAGGAAATGATGGGCCAGAACATGCGTTTGGCCGAATCCACATAGGCCTGCATCGGGCTAACGCCCTCATTCTGGCGCGCGTCAGCATATTCAACGACCACAATTGCGCCATCCACCAGCATCCCCACCGCCAGAATCAGCCCGAACATGACCATGTTGGAAACGGACACGCCCATCAGCGCCAGAAAGGCAAAACACAGCAAGAATGACGTCGGGATTGCAAAGCCCACCAACAGGGCGGCCCTGATCCCAAGGGCGGCGAGCACCACGATCATCACCAATGCCACGGCGGTAAAGACAGAGCCGAGCAGTTGCTGCACCATGGAATTCACAATGCGGCTTTGATCGTTGGAGGTGCCCACGGTAACGGCGGCTTGCAACCCCTCGGGCCATTCCGCCGACTTCTCTGCCACGATTTCATTTACCAACGCGGCCGTATCAATCAGGTTAAAGCCCCGGCGTTTCACGACCTGTAGCGCTAGCGTTTTTTCTCCATTAAAACGGGCGGTTCCAAGGCGATCTTCAAACGTTAGATTAATCTCTGCCAGATCGCCCAGCGTCACAACACGGTCACCATTTGTCTTGACCGGCAGCGCATAAACGTCGCGCGCCTCGTCAAAGGAGGATGGGATTTTGATCGCAAAGGTGCCCTGCGCCGTCTCCACTTCCCCCGCTGCAATCAGCTGGTTGTTGTTTTGCACAACGGTGATCAGCTCCCCGGCGGTGACGTTGTAGGCCTCCAGCCGCAACGGGTCGATCAAAACCTCAAGCATCTCGTCGCGGTCCCCGGCCAACCCGGCTTCCAGCACGGCATCCAGACTTTCCAGATCATCCTGCAGGTCGCGCGCCACCCGGGCCATGGTGCGTTCAGGCACGGGACCGGTTAGGTTTACGATGATGATCGGAAATTCGGAAAAGTTGATTTCTCTGATGGTGTATTTTTCAAATCCTGTTGGAAACAGGGATTCGGCGGTGGACATCGCATCGCGCACATCCGCCATCACTTGGGTCTTGTCCCAGCCAAACTCAAATTCTAGCGCCACCCCAGCATAGTTTTCAGCCGCTGTGCCGGTCATTTCCTTCAGCCCGTCAAGGTCCGCAAGCTCGGTTTCCATGGCCTTGACCAGCAGCGTCTCAGAATCCGCCGCCGAAATGCCAGGAAAGGGCACAGAAACAAAAAGAGCCGGGATCTCAATGTCCGGCTCTCCTTCTTTGGGCAGGGTGGTGTAGGCATATCCGCCCACCACAAGGCTCAGCAGGATAAAGGCAATAACCATCCGCGCACGGGTCGCAGCCCAATCGACAATCCCGCTCATTGGCTGACCTCCGCCCATGTCGGCGCGACGGTCACGCCCGCTGTAACGTATTCATGGCCCACGATTATCACGTCTGCGACCTCGGGCAGGCCCGTCACCCATATGCCATCCACCGTGTCGCGCATCACATCCACGGGGGAAAAGGTGACCATGTGGTTTTCATCCACCATGCGCACGCCCAAAGTGCCCTCGTTGTCCAGCGTCAGCGAGGATTGGGGGATCAGATGTGCATTGACCCCGGCAGAGGCGATGGCGATTTCAGCCGTCTGCCCATCGCGGATGCTCAGATCACTGTTGTCCACTTCGATTTCCACCCGAAAGGTCCGTGTCGCCGGGTCCGCAGAGCGGGACAGAAAGGTCACCTTGCCGATAACTTCGGTCCCGCCCGCCGCCAGCCGTGCACCAGCGGTGGCGCCAAGCGTGACGCGGTTGACTTCGGTTTCGGGCACAAAACCCACCAGTTTGATCGGGTCAAGCTGGATGATCGTGGCACAAAGCGCACCGGGTTGCAGCAGACTGCCCAGCTCGGCGGTGTCGCTTTCCAGCAGGCCAGAGAACGGGGCGGTGATGGTCAAACGCTCCATTTCTTTTTCTGCCGCGGCCAGCATGGCATTTGCCGATTGAATGCCAGAGCGGGATGCGCTCAGCCCCGCTGTGGCGGATGTCACACCGGCACGGGCGGCGGCAACGGAAGCCTCCGTGTTGGCAAGGCGGGTTTGGGAGGCAAAACCATCCTCGCTCAGCCTTGAGGCCGCGTTTTGGTTGATCATCGCCTCTTCGAGCCGCGCCCGGGCCTCTTGCACCCGCGCTTCGGCTTCCGGTACGCGGGCCTGCGCCTCACTCAGCCGGGCGCGCCATTCCTGAACCGAATTTTCACGCGTGCCGGGATCAAGCACACAGAGTGCTTCACCTTCAGAAATCTGTGCACCCTTGCGCAGCGGGGAAGAGGCCACAATGGCAGAGGTCTCCGCCCGCACATCCACCTGCCGCGCGGCAGAGGTTTGCCCGCGCAGGATCACGGCGCTGTCGACCTGTTGTGCCTTGATCTGACGCACGACCACTTTTACAAGCGCTTTTGCGTCGGGCGCGCTTTCTTCCGAACTGCCTGTCGTGACAGGGGTTTCACCATCTGTCGCCTCAACCATCGCCGCCTCGGCCGGGGCAGCCATCCCCAGCAGGGCCAACAATTGCGGACGCGCCAAAATCGACATTGCCAGGACGACACTGACCGCAAGTGCCGCAAGAAGAGAGAAAAATCGCATCAGTATACCCCGGCTGGACGGCGCCCGACTGTGGCAGGGCGTCAGATACGAAGTATATAGGACGCTCAAACTGAACTGACCAGTTTAGAAGCGAAAATTTTTCGCCCCAGGGCAAAGATTGGCGCAAGGGGCAGGGTGGCAGGTTGTATCAACAGGTCTTGGCTTGGCCACATCCGCGCGGTATGAGGGGCAAAATTGATGCCCCCAAAGGCCAGGAGCAGCCCCGATGAGCGACACCGACAGTTTTATCGAAGAGGTCACCGAAGAGGTCCGCCGCGACCGTCTTTATGGCCTGCTGCGCCGCTATGGCTGGATCGCCATTCTGGCGATTTTGCTGATCGTGGGGGGCACGTCTTATTCTGAGTACCGCAAGGCGCAGACACGCGCGCAGGCAGAGGACCTTGGCGATGCGATGTTTGCCGCCCTTAGCCTGAACCAGACATCAGAGCGCACCGCCGCTTTGGAGGCAATCGAGGCTGAGAACGCGGGGGCCACCGCGGTGCTGCGCCTGATGACCGCCGCCGAGCAGGCTCAGGGCGATGACAAGGCAAAAGCCATCGAAACGCTGAATGCCGTTGCGCTTAATGGTGATGTGCCAGAGGTTTATCGCCAGATCGCCCAGTTCAAATCCCTTGCCCTGCAAGCGGGCACCACGCCCGCCGCAGAACGCCGTCAGGCCTTTGAATCCATGGCCAATCCCGGCAGCCCAATGCGGCTGCTGGCAACCGAACAATTGGCCCTGATCGACATCACAGAAGGCAATACAGACGCCGCGATTGAGCGCTATCAGACGATCCTGTCTGACGCCGAAGTCACCTCAGGCTTGCAACAACGCGCGCTACAGGTGATTGTGGCCCTGGGTGGGGAGCCGACGCTGGGCGAAAACGCGCTGTCCAATCTGGGTGGAAACACCCATGGCAACAACTAGAAGTCCTCAGGGGTTGGGGGCGCGGATCTAACAAGTGCCTGCAAAAAGGCATAAGGTGGAACAGAAGAGTGAGCAGGCCATGATCAACCATTTGCGTTTTGGGCCAAGGGGGCTGACGGCCACAATGCTTGGCTGTGTGCTGCTGCTGTCCGCCTGCGCTGAAAAAGAGTTTTTCCTGCCGGGTGAGCGCGAAGACGTCAGATCGGTTTTGCAAAACCCTGACCTTGCAGATCCTCAGCTTGATGGCCCTCGGGTGAACACCAGCCAAGGCATCGCACTGGGCAGGGCCGTCACAAACGCCAGTTGGACCCACACGATCGGCACCCCAAAATACCGCACCAGCCACCCCGCGCTGCGCAGCGCGCCGCAATTGGCCTGGAGCGCAAAGATTGGCGATGGCGACAGCCGCAAGCTGCGCATCACTGCTGACCCGGTGGTGGCCAATGGCCGTGTCTTTACGCTTGATTCAGGGGCACTGGTGGCGGCGACGTCAACCTCCGGTGCCACGCTGTGGTCGCGTGACCTGACGCCCCCCAATGACAAGCAGGGCCAGGGCTCTGGCGGGGGTATCGCGGTTGACGGTGACACGCTTTATGTCTCGATTGGTTTTGGGGTTCTTGCGGCACTGGATGCCAGCACAGGGGCCCTGCGCTGGACCCAACAGCTTGAATCCTCCGGCACGGGCACCCCGACGGTGTTTGATGACCTGATCTATTTCACAGCCGGTGATGACACGGGCTGGGCGCTGCGCAAGTCTGATGGCCGGATCGAATGGCAGATCGGGGCAAGCACCAGCTTTAGCAATGTGCTGGGCGCACCCGCACCTGCGCTGACGTCCAAATTTGCGATCTTTGCCTTTGGATCCGGGGAGGTGCAGGGTGTGTTCCGCAAGGGTGGTCTGGGCCGTTGGAACACCGCCGTTGTGGGGCGGCGTCCGGGACGTGCGGGATCATTGATTTCGGATGTCACCAGCGCACCTGTGGTGTCCGGGAATCGCGTGTTTGTCGGCAACAGCTCTGGCCGTCTGGTGGCTTTGGACGTGGAATCTGGCAAACGCCTGTGGACTGCGCGCGACGGAGCCATGGGCCCGGTCTGGCCCGTGGGGGGCAGCATTTTTGCAATCACGGACATCAATGAACTGGTGCGTCTAAACGCGGCTGATGGAAGCCGCATCTGGGGCGTGCCGTTGCCAAACTTTACCAAAACCAGACCAAGACGGCAGTCTGCTGTCTTTTCCCATCACGGGCCTGTGATTGCGGGCGGTCGGGTGATTGTGGCCTCTGACGACGGGGTTTTGCGCAGCTACAACCCGGAGGACGGCACCCTGACGGGCCGCACTGAAATCCCCGGTGGGGCGACAACAGCACCCGTTGTGGCGGGCGGCACGCTTTATGTTGTGTCTTCCAAAGGTCAGTTGCACGCTTTTCGCTGAGTGTGCCGGTGTCTGAGCCAGCGGAATAGCGGCGCACCGGGTGATTCAAGTGTTTCGCCCCGCACGATAATGGGCTAAAGCGCCTTTCTGCGTTGATCGGAGCCAGTATCCATGTCTTTCACCCTTGCCATCGTGGGCCGCCCGAATGTGGGCAAGTCCACGCTGTTCAACCGCCTTGTGGGCAAACGTCTGGCGCTGGTCGATGACCAGCCGGGGGTCACGCGCGACCTGCGCGAAGGGGCCGCACGGCTCGCGGACCTGCGCTTTACGGTGGTTGACACTGCTGGTCTGGAAGAAGTGACTGATGATAGCCTTCAGGGGCGTATGCGCCGCCTGACCGAACGTGCGGTTGATATGGCTGACATCTGCCTGTTTATGGTGGATGCGCGCGTGGGTATCACGCCCTCTGATCTGGTGTTTGCCGACATCCTGCGCAAACGCTCTGCCCATGTCATTCTGGCTGCCAACAAGGCCGAGGGCAAAGCGGCGGATGCAGGCGTGCTGGAAGCCTATTCACTGGGTCTGGGCGAACCGATCCGCATGTCCGCAGAGCACGGCGAGGGGTTGAATGACCTTTACACCGTGTTGATGCCGCTGGCCGATACCTATGCGCAAAAGGCGCAGGAGGACGCGCCGGAAACGGACGTGGATCTGTCTGTGGAGGAGGCGGCGGCCTCTGACCAAGTGCCGGTTCCCACGGATGCAAAACCCTTGCAGGTGGCGGTTGTCGGACGCCCGAATGCGGGAAAATCCACGCTGATCAACCAGATACTGGGCGAAGATCGCCTGCTGACCGGACCAGAGGCCGGGATCACCCGCGATGCGATTTCCCTGCGCACCACCTGGAACGAAGTGCCGATGCGGATCTTTGACACGGCAGGCATGCGCAAAAAAGCCAAGGTGCAGGAAAAGCTGGAAAAACTCAGCGTCAGTGACGGGCTGCGTGCGGTGAAATTCGCCGAAGTTGTAGTGGTTTTGCTGGATGCGGAAATCCCGTTTGAACAACAGGATCTGCGCATTGCCGACCTTGCCGAGCGCGAGGGGCGTGCGGTGATCATAGCCGTGAACAAATGGGACGTGGAGGAAGACCGCCAGGCCAAGCTCAAATCCCTCAAAGAGAGTTTTGAGCGTTTGTTGCCGCAATTGCGGGGCGCGCCGCTGATCACGGTGTCTGCGAAAACCGGGCGGGGACTGGACCGCCTGCACGAAGCGATCATGCGGGCCTATGATGTCTGGAACCGGCGTGTCAGCACCGCGCAGTTGAACCGCTGGCTGACCGGCATGCTGGAGCAGCACCCGCCGCCCGCCCCCCAAGGCAAACGCATCAAACTGCGTTATATGACACAGGCCAAAACGCGCCCGCCCGGTTTTGTGGTTATGTGCAGCCATCCAGATAAGGTGCCCGACAGCTATTCCCGCTATCTTGTCAATGGCTTGCGGCTGGACTTTGACATGCCGGGCACGCCGATCCGGTTGTGGATGCGGGGGCAAAACGATGCCAACCCCTATAAGGGGCGTAAAAAACCGGGCCCCTCAAAGCTGCGCAAACATACCGGGGGGCGGCGCAAGGAGTGAGGCGGGCGACGGAATTTTTGAAAAATCCGGGCCGTTCTTTTTAAAGAAAACGGGGCGCATCTAGCCCGGACGGAGCGCCAGGAGTGTCGGCAGTGCAACCAACCCGGCCCCCGCGAGCGCGACATAGGTTACAATCTGCGCCTCACCCTGCCAGTTTGCCACCGCCACCGCACTGAGGGCCCAGATCACAGCCAAGCCATAGGTCGGCGCGCGCCCAAGGACGGCTTGCACAAAGGTCCCCAGCCCCGCCGCGACCGCCACAAAGACCAGCGCCGCCGTGGTTTGATCCAGATACCCGTAGCCTGCCGCCAGCAATCCCAGTGACACGCAGGATGCGCCCGAAAGCCATCCCGCATAAAGACCCACGGGGTAGGCGGCCCAGACGCGATCCCGGGCAGGCGACATGAACAAGGCCGCCAGGGCGCTGAGCAACATGGCCCAGATCAGCACGCTCGCACAAACAGGGCTGAGCACAGCAACCGACAGCCAGCCCGTGCCCAAAGCCAGTGAGACGCAGAGCGGCAGGCGCATGTCATGCCAGGCACCATCACGCATGGCTTTGATCAACCCCCATCCCGCGCCCAGAATAAGCCAAAAGTAGATCAGCCCCCAGATCGCAAACGCATATCCGGCAGGCTGCACAGGCGGGTTGTCCTGTGGCACCGGGAATTGACTGGGGTCAAAGCCTGCAAAGCTGTCCACGAAAAAGGGTGAGGCGGCAAAGCTGAGGGTGAGGGCAAAGCAGAGCAGCGCTGTGAAGGGGCGAAGGGGGCCTTGCATGTCGGTCTTTCCGATGTTGGCGTTGGCAATGAAGAGTAGCCTACGGGCAGGTAAGGTCAATTCGATAGCGGTCAGCGGTCGGGTTTTCGCACCCCTGCGGACGCGCAGATGCGCTACGAGCATCTTTGGTGGGGGCCGCAAAGGTGAGCCCCTCGCGGCCATCGGCGCGACAGGGGAGAGGTCAGACCCTTTTTGCTGAGAGGTGCTTGAGGGATCAATCTGATCCTCAAGTCACCCCTGCGAGGGTGGGGGCGATTCCGCCCGGCCTTAAGGACAAGCCAATCAAAGATTGGTCGCTGGCGCGATCCCTGACCCCGCGCAGAATCACCGCTTTTTACGCCAGCACGCCGTCCGCCCCCAAGGTGGTTTTGCCGCCCAGATAGGGGGCCAGCACGTTGGGCAGGGTGACCGACCCATCGGCGTTTTGGCCGTTTTCCAGCACCGCAATCAAGCACCGCCCCACTGCAAGGCCGGAGCCATTCAGGGTGTGTACAAATTGGGGTTTGCCGCCTTCCGCCGGTTTGAACCTGGCGTTCATACGGCGGGCCTGAAAATCGCCCGTGGTGGAGACAGAAGAGATCTCACGATAGGTGTTTTGGCCCGGCACCCAGGCTTCGATGTCATAGGTGCGGCGCGCGCCAAACCCCATGTCGCCTGTGCACAGGATCACGGTGCGGTAGGGGATGCTCAGGCGTTCCAGAATGTCCTCCGCACAGTGCAGCATGCGTTTTTGTTCCGCATCGCTGTCTTGCGGCAGGGTAACGGAGACCATCTCCACCTTTTCAAACTGATGCTGGCGCAGCATGCCCGCCGTGTCGCGGCCCGCGCTGCCAGCCTCTGAGCGGAAGCATAGAGTGTGTGCGGTCATGCGGCGGGGCAGGTCACTTTCATTTAACGTATCGCCTGCGACGGTGTAGGTTAGCGGCACCTCGGAGGTGGGCACCAGCCACCAGCCATTGGTGGTCTGATAGCTGTCTTCGCCAAATTTTGGCAGTTTGTCCGTGCCATACATCGCCTCATCCCGCACCAGCACAGGCGAGTTGACCTCTGTCAGGCCGTTTTCATCCACATGGGTGTCGATCATGAACTGTGCGAGCGCCCGGTGGATGCGGGCCACGGCCCCTTTGAGCATCACAAATCGCGCGCCTGAGGTTTTGCCCGCAGTTTCAAAATCCATCAGGGCGGCGACACCCGCGATCTCGTAATGCTCCTTTGGCTCAAAGTCGAAGTTGGGGATGGCGCCCCAACGGTTGACCTCGACATTGTCCGCTTCGTCCGCTCCGTCTGGCACGTCTTCCGCAGGGCTGTTGGGCAGGTGCGCCAGCATATCGGTGAGCTGAGCGTCCAGCTCTTTTGCCTCGCCCTGCATTGCGGCAACTTCGGCCTTTTTGTCGGACACCAGGGCGCGCAGGCGTTCAAATTCCGCCTCGTCCCCTTTGGCCTTGGCGGCACCAACCTCTTTGGACGCCTTGTTTTGCTCTGCCTGTGCGGCCTCTGCCGCAGCAATCTTGGCGCGCCGAGCGCTGTCAAGCTCAAGCACGGACGAGGACATCGGTGCATCCCCGCGCCGCGCCAGGGCGGCGTCAAAAGCATCAGGATTGTCACGGATGGCGCGAATGTCGTGCATGGGTTTGGTCCTCTTGAGGGGTGAATCGTCTGGGTTGCCTTATGCCTCAATCCGCAGGGCGGGGGTAGGGGATGCATCCATGGCGTAAATGGCTGCGGTTTTCACCTGTTTGCCTGACCTTTCAACCTTGCACACACCCCCACCCCCGCTTAGGTTCTGGCAAACCTCAGCCAGCGCGCCAATGCGTGCCAATGACCAGCAATAAAAGGACCTCTCCTATGGAAGGCATCCAGTCATTCGTCCCTCTGATCCTGATCTTTGGTATCATGTATTTTCTGCTGATCCGCCCTCAGCAAAAGAAGGTAAAAGAACACCAGGCCATGGTGGCCGCCCTGCGTCGCGGTGATCAAGTCGTCACCCAAGGCGGGGTGATCGGTAAGGTTGTCAAAGTCAAAGACGACGGTGAAGTTGAGGTTGAGATCGCTGATGGCGTGAAAATCCGTGTTGTGCAATCCACCATCGCCACTGTTGTGTCCAAAACCGAACCGGCGAAGTAACCCGCAGGTTTCCACCCTCGCGCACGCGCCCTCCGGCAGGCTAGTTAAAAAGGCGACCCGATGCTTCAGATTGATATGTGGAAGCGCATCCTGATTGTGCTGACCTGTGCTGCGGGTCTGTGGTTGGCGATGCCAAACGCATTTTACGGTCCCGTCGAGATGCACAATGATGCGGTCGAGATGATCGAGCGCAATGTCTCGGACGCTGAATTGGCAAGTAAGAAGCTAACGCGTGCTGATCTTGAGGCGCAGCGCGCGCTGTGGCCTGATTGGTTGCCCTCCAGGCTGGTCAATCTTGGTCTTGATCTGCGCGGCGGAGCGCATCTGTTGGCTGAGGTCAAGCTGGAAGATGTCTATGCCAGCCGCATAAAGGCCACCTGGCCAGAAGTGCGCGATGCGCTGCGTGCCATCACGCCCGTGCGCCGCCAGCAATCCCCTGAGGATGAGCTGCGCGTGCGGTTGAACGACCCCGAGAAAATGACCGAAGCCCTTGAAATTGTACGTACTTTGGCGCGGCCGGTGCAGTCTTTGACCGGGGCGATCAACAACGACATTGAGGTCAGCGGGAGCGACGGGATCATCACCGTGACCCTGTCCGAGGCAGAAAAAACCGCCACGGATGAGCGCACGATGCAGCAAAGCCTTGAGATCATTCGTCGCCGGATTGACGAGGTTGGCACGCGCGAACCCACGATCCAGCGTCAGGGGGCAGAGCGGATTTTGATCCAGGTGCCGGGGGTCGGATCAGCCTCTGAGCTGAAGGACATCATTGGCACCACGGCGCAGCTGACCTTTAACCCGGTTGTGTCGCGCGGGGCGGACCCCAACGCCAACCCCGGCATCGGCAATGAGGTTGTGCCCTCTATTGATGAACCCGGCGCGTTTTATATCATCGAATCCGCGCCCGTTGTGACGGGTGAAGAGCTGGTCGATGCCCAGCCCGCGTTTGACCAAAACGGTCAGCCTGCGGTGAATTTCCGCTTTAACACCACCGGCGCGCGCAAATTTGGTGACTACACAGCACAAAACATCGGCGCGCCTTTTGCGATTGTGCTGGATGACGAGGTCATCAGCGCCCCAACCATCCAAAGCCACATTCCGGGTGGGTCCGGCATTATCACCGGTAACTTTAGCGTTGAGGAAAGCACCAACCTTGCTGTGCTGCTGCGCGCCGGTGCCTTGCCGGCAGAGCTGACATTTGTGGAAGAACGCACCATCGGCCCGGAACTGGGCCAGGACAGCATTGATGCGGGCAAGGTTGCCACCGTTGTGGCTTTTGTCGCCGTGCTGTTTTTCATGTTTGCGAGCTATGGGCTGTTCGGGATATTCGCCAACATTGCGCTGATCATCAACGTCGGTATGATCTTTGGCTTGCTGAGCCTGATCGGGGCCACGCTGACCCTTCCCGGGATTGCCGGGATAGTCCTGACTGTGGGCATGGCGGTGGATGCCAACGTGTTGATTTTTGAGCGTATTCGCGAAGAACTCAAGACGGCCAAAGGGCCTGCGCGCGCCATTGAACTGGGCTATGAAAAGGCGCTGTCGGCCATTCTGGATGCCAATATCACCACCTTTATTACGGCGGTGATCCTGTTTGCCATGGGTTCCGGCCCGGTGCGCGGCTTTGCGATCACGCTGGGTCTGGGCATTCTGACATCTGTCTTCACCGCGATCTTTGTGACCCGCCTGATGGTGGTGATCTGGTTTGAGCGCAAACGTCCCAAAACAATCGAGGTCTGAGAAATGCGTCTACGTCTGGTCAAGCAAGACACGAACTTCGATTTCTTCAAGCGCTGGAAGATGTGGCTGGGCATTTCGGGGCTGATGATGGTCATCGCCTTTATCAGCTTTATGATTCAGGGACTGAATTTCGGCATTGATTTCCGCGGTGGGACAACCATCCGCACGGACAGCAACCAACCGGTTGTGGTGGCAGAATACCGCGATGCGCTGGCCCCGTTGGAGCTGGGCGATGTTTCCATCAGCGAAGTGTTCGACCCCACGTTTGAGGATGATCAGTTTGTTGCAATGATCCGCATTCAGGCCCAGGAAGGCGAAGAGGCGATCAATTCGGGCACTGTTGAGGCGATCATGAGCGCTCTGCGCACGGTGCACCCTGAAATCAAGGAAAGCGCGGTGGAATCCGTGGGCCCCAAAGTATCGGGTGAGTTGATCCAGACGGCGGTCATCGCGGTGGTGCTCGCGATTGGGGCCGTGTTGATTTACATCTGGTTAAGGTTTGAGTGGCAGTTTGCGGCCGGGGCTGTGTTGGCCTTGGTGCATGATGTGATCCTGACCATTGGGATATTCTCGGAATTTGAAATCAAGTTCGATCTGGCCATTATCGCGGCCTTGCTGACCATCGTGGGCTATTCGTTGAATGATACCGTGGTTGTGTTTGACCGCGTGCGGGAAAACCTGCGCAAATACAAGAAACGCCCTTTGAACGAGGTGCTGAACATCTCGATCAATGAAACCCTTAGCCGGACGTTCATGACCTCTGTCACCACGCTGCTGGCGTTGATTGCGCTGTTTGTGCTGGGCGGGGATGTGATCCGTGGGTTTGTCTTTGCGATGATCTGGGGCGTGATTGTGGGGACCTACAGTTCCATCTTTGTGGCCTCTGCGGTGCTGCTCTATTTTGGCGTGAAACGCGACTGGTCCAAGCCCGACGTGAATGCGGGCAATCAATACGCCAACATTGATGCCTGACATTCTGGCACAGGCGCTCGCCACTGAGGGCCTGATCTGGCTGGTCATTGCGGTGTTCGTTGCGGGTCTTGTGCGCGGGTTTGCGGGCTTTGGCTCTGCGATGATCATCATGCCTGCGGCGGCAGCGGTGCTGAGCCCGGTGGAGGCGGTGCTTTTTATGTCCGCGACAGAGCTGATCGGCCCCTTGCCCAACCTGCGCTCGGCCTGGCGCACCGCCGCGCGCCGCGATGTTAGCCTGCTGATGATCGGCGCTGTGCTGGCCTTGCCCTTTGGGCTGTGGTGGCTGTCGAGCGTCAACCCGGTGATCTTTGGCTGGGCGGTTTCCCTGATCGTGCTGACGCTTTTGGTGTTGCTGATGACGGGCTGGCGCTTTCGCGGTGAACTGACGCGTAATATGACCATCGGGGCGGGGGCGCTGGGTGGCTTCATGACGGGGATTTCGGGCTTGCCGGGGCCGCCCGTGATCATGCTTTACATGGCCAGCACCCTGCCGATTTCGGTGATCCGCGCGAATTTTCTGCTCTATTTGCTGGCAATTGATCTGGTTCTGTTTCCCGTGTTGTGGCTGATTGGCCTGATGGTCTGGGAAATTGTCGTGCTGGGCTTGATGGTTGGTGTGGTGAATTTTGTCGGCAATGCGGTGGGCGGACTGTTGTTTAACCCCAATGCGGAGCGGATGTTTCGCACGGTGGCCTATCTGATCATTGCCACATCGGCTATTCTGGGTCTGCCATTGTGGAAAGGGTGACACCATGCGTCTGAACGAAGTCGTTTTTACCGATGCGAAACCCGTGGAAAGCTACGGGCCCGGGTTCTTCCGCATTGGTGGTGAGATTGTGCAGGGCGCGATGATTGTCAGTGCCAGAGGTATCCAGAGCTGGGCAGGGTTTCACGACCCGGAGGCCGTCCTGGCCCTCGCGCAGGAGGCGGATGTGGTTTTTGTCGGGACGGGTGCGGATGTGGCCCATCTGCCGGATAGCCTGCGTGACCCTTTGGAAGCGGCAGGTCTGGGGGTTGAGGCGATGTCTTCCTCTGCCGCCTGTCGCACCTACAACGTGCTGTTGAGCGAAGGGCGCCGCATCGCGCTGGCCGTTTTACCTGTATGAGAGGTCAGGCGGGCCAAGGCCCGCCTGACGGAGGTTTGCGGGTCAGAGCTGCCGGGCGGCGCGCTCGGATGGTGTGGGATGAGTTTATTGGAAGGGTGAAAGGGGAGGGCGGCTGCGTAAGGCGGGCCTTGGCCCGCCCCCCCCCTTTTCTTCGCACGCGACAATGGGTAGGGCTCTTAAATGGAAATGCGTGTTTCAGATCTAAGTCTTGCCCGGGGCGGCATGCCGGTATTGACCGGGGTATCCTTTCGCGTTTCTTCCGGTGCGGCTTTGATCCTGCGGGGGCCCAATGGTGCGGGAAAAACCACGTTGCTACGCACGCTGGCCGGGTTGCAGGCCCCGCTGACAGGCGAGATCATCGGCACCGAAGATCAAATCGCCTATGCCGGTCATGCCGATGGGCTCAAGGCGATGCTCAGTGTCACGGAAAATCTGATTTTTTGGGCGGAGGTTTTTGGCCATTCTGATATTTCCAGAGCCTTGCAGGCCTACGCCCTGGAGCCGCTTGCCGACCGTTTGGCAGGCACGCTTTCTGCCGGTCAAAAGCGCCGGTTGGGTCTTGCCCGCCTTTTGGTGACCGGGCGGCCGATTTGGGTGCTGGATGAACCCACTGTGTCGCTTGACACGGATGCGGTGATGCAATTTGCCGACGCCGTGCGCGCGCATCTGGCGGGTGGTGGCATTGCTCTGATCGCAACCCACATCGACCTTGGGATCAAGGCGGATGTGCTCGACATCACCCCCTTTCGCGCCACCAGCACAACCCGTGCAGGCGCAAGTGATGAGGCGTTTTTGTGAAGGCGCTTTTGCAACGTGACCTGCGCCTTGCCCTGCGGGCGGGCGGTGGCTTTGGCCTTGCTCTGGCGTTCTTTTTGATCGTGGTGGTATTGGTGCCCTTTAGCGTGGGGCCTGAGACAGATCTGCTCAGCACCATCGCACCCGGTGTGTTGTGGCTGGGGGCCTTGCTGGCCTGTTTGCTGTCTCTCGACCGTTTGCTGGCGCTGGATTTTGAGGACGGTACGTTGGATTTGCTGGTCACGGCCCCTCTGCCATTGGAGGCCGCCCTGAGCGTCAAGGCGCTGGCGCATTGGGTGACCACGGGATTGCCGCTGGTGCTGGCCGCGCCGGTACTGGGGCTGATGTTGAACGTGCCAGGCGGCGGATATTTCTGGCTGGTGATCTCGCTGGCCCTTGGCACACCGGCCCTGTCGGTGATTGGCACCTTTGGTGCGGCCCTGACTGTGGGCATCAAGCGGGGTGGGTTGCTGTTGTCCCTGCTGGTGCTGCCACTTTACGTGCCAACCCTGATTTTCGGGGCAGAAGCGGCGCGGCGCGGTGCGGCGGGGCTGGAGGCAAGCACGCCCCTGCTGCTGCTTGCGGGGATCACGCTCGCCTGCGTTGCCTGCATGCCTTTTGCCTCGGCGGCGGTGCTGCGTATGGGGTTAAAATGAACGCACGATTTCTTGCATTGAGACAATCGCCTTTGGAGGCTACATAACCTTTATGTCGATATGGTCATATGCAAATCCGGTGAAATTCCTCGCGCTCAGTGCCCGTGTGCAACCGGTGCTTTGGGGCGCGGCGGGGGGCTGCGTTTGTCTTGGGCTGATTTGGGGCTTTTTCGGAACGCCCGATGACGCGCGCCAGGGGTCGACGGTCAAGATCATCTATCTGCACGTTCCCGCTGCGTTGATGGCGATCAACGCCTGGTTCATGATGTTGGTTGCCTCTTTGATCTGGTTGATCCGGCGTCATCACGTGAGCGCGCTGGCGGCCAAGGCGGCGGCACCCGTGGGGGTTGTGATGACAGTGATTGCCTTGGTGACCGGCGCGATCTGGGGCCAGCCGATGTGGGGCACCTGGTGGGCGTGGGACCCGCGCCTGACCTCATTCCTGATCCTGTTTCTGTTCTACCTGGGCTACATTGCCCTTTGGGAAGCGGTCGAAGACCCTGACACCGCCGCTGATCTGACCTCGGTTTTGTGCCTTGTTGGCTCCGTCTTTGCGATTCTTTCACGTTATGCGGTCAACTTCTGGAACCAGGGGCTGCATCAAGGCACCTCTGTGCCTGTGGCCACGGGCGGGCGCACGGTGGCGGATGTATTCTGGTATCCTTTGCTGATCTCCATGGTGGGGTTTGGTCTGTTGTTTATCGCGATGGTATTTTACCGCACGGGCACTGAAATCAGCCTGCGCCGGGCCGCCGCCTTGCGCGCGCGCAGTGACGGAAAGGCCTGAACATGCTGCCAGAGCTTGGAAAATACGCCGCCGAAGTGATCTCGGCCTACGGGGTATCTATCGCGATGCTGCTGGCACTGGTTGTGCTGACCCTGCGGCGCGGACGGCGTGCACGCGCGACCCTGCGATTGGCGGAACAAGAGGCAAAGCGTGATGGTTAGACCCCTGATGCTGGCCCCGCCGCTGATTTTTGCAGGCTTTGTCGCGCTCGCGGCCGTTGGCATGTTTCGCGATGATCCTGATGATCTGCCCTCCACGCTGATTGGTCAGGCCGCCCCGGGCGTGCCGGAAAAACCCTTGGAAGGTTTTGCACCTGCCACAGCAGAAATGCTGGCGGACGGTCAGGTCACGCTGGTGAATTTCTGGGCCAGCTGGTGCCCTCCGTGCCGCGCGGAACATCCCAAACTGCTGGAACTTCAGGGGCAGGGCGTGCCGATTGTCGGCATCAACTTCAAAGATCAGGCGGGCACGGCGTCAGGCTATCTGCGCGAGGATGGCAACCCCTTTGTCGGGGTTAGTTTTGACCCGCAGGGGCGCACCGCAATTGACTGGGGTGTGACGGCCCCGCCGGAGACGTTTATTCTGGATGGCGATGGCACCGTGCTGTTCCGCTATGCAGGGCCGCTGATTGGCAGTGACTATGAACAGCGGTTTTTGCCGGCATTGAAAGGCGCGATGAAGACCCCCTAAGGGGTCTCCTACGCAATACTCATTACTTACAGGTTGCCTTGCTGTCGCAAGAAAACGACGTGCTTTGCGACGCTGTGGCAGTTGCGCCATGGATCGCCAACGCGGCGATTAACAGGGTAGGGAAAAGGATCAGAATTATGCGCATTACCTGAAAAAGAACCCTGATTACTCGTTACATGGGTGGGATAGCAGGCCGCTTGCGTCATTTTCAGGGGAAAAAATGCGGTGCTGCGTCACATTGGACCGCAGCCAGAATGAAAAAGACCCCGGAACACTGTCCGGGGTCTTTTCATCTTGGCGTGTCGCAGCAGGCCTTATTCTGCTGCGATCGCATCGGTTTTGGCAAGGTCGCGCAGGACGTAATGCAGCACGCCGCCGTGTTCGATGTATTCAATCTCAATGGCTGTATCAATGCGGCATTTGATCTGGATTTCTTTCACTGTGCCGTCGCCCATGGTGATGGTGCAGGGCACGGTCTGCAACGGCTGGATTGTGTCCAGGCCAGAGATGGACACCGTTTCATCCCCTGTCAGACCCAGTGATTTGCGGCTGTCGCCCCCGGTGAACTCAAACGGGATCACGCCCATGCCCACAAGGTTGGAGCGGTGGATGCGCTCAAAGCTCTCGGCAATCACGGCCTTGACGCCCAGTAGCGCCGTGCCTTTGGCCGCCCAGTCGCGGCTAGACCCCGCGCCATATTGCTCGCCGCCAAAAATCACCAGCGGCGTGCCGTTTCCCTGATGGGCCATTGCGGCGTCAAAGATCGACGTTTGCTTGCCATCTGGTCCCTTTGTGTAGCCGCCCTCGACACCGTCCAGCATTTCGTTCTTGATACGAATGTTGGCGAATGTGCCGCGCATCATCACCTCGTGGTTGCCACGGCGCGACCCGTAAGAGTTAAACTCGCGCGGCTGCACCTGACGTTCGGACAGATAGGTCCCGGCGGGGGAGCTTTGGGCAAATGAACCGGCAGGCGAGATATGGTCGGTGGTGATCATGTCCCCCAAAAGCGCCAGCACCTTGGCCCCCTCGATGTTGGTGATCACGCCCGGCTCCTTGCCCATCCCCTGGAAATAGGGTGGGTTCTGGATATAGGTCGAGGTCGGCGGCCAGTCATAGGTCTGGCTGTCCGGCGTCTGCACATCCTGCCATTTGTCGTCGCCCTTAAAGACGTCCGCATATTTGGTCTGGAACGCCTCGCGGGTGACAGTTAGCTCAACCAGCTCAGCGACTTCTTGGGTGGAGGGCCAGATGTCTTTCAGGTAGACATCGTTGCCGTCTTTGTCCTGACCAATGGCGTCAGTGGCCAGGTTGATGTCGAGCGTGCCTGCCAGCGCGTAGGCCACCACCAGCGGCGGTGAGGCGAGGTAGTTGGCGCGTACATCAGGGCTGATGCGCCCCTCAAAGTTGCGATTGCCCGACAGCACCGATGTCGCTACCAGATCACCATCTGCGATGGCTTTGGAAAGCTCCGGCTGGATCGGGCCGGAGTTGCCGATACAGGTCGTGCAGCCGTAGCCGACAAGGTTAAAGCCAATCTTATCAAGGTCTTCCTGCAGGCCGGCGGCCTCCAGATAGGCGCTGACAACCTGCGAGCCGGGGGCCAGTGACGTCTTGACCCAAGGTTTGCGATCCATGCCCAAGGCAGCGGCCTTGCGCGCCACAAGACCCGCGCCGATCATCACATAAGGGTTGGAGGTGTTGGTGCAGGAGGTGATCGAGGCGATCACAACCTTGCCGCTCTCCATGGTGTAATCTTCGCCCTCAACAGCAACTTCTTTGCCCATGGGACGTTTGAACGTTTCTTCCATTTCGCGGCGGAACGCACTCTGGCCTTGGGTCAATGCCACATAGTCCTGCGGACGTTTGGGGCCGGAAATCGCAGGTACGATGGTGGCCATATCAAGGTGCAGCGTGTCCGTGTAGATCGGCGCATAATCATCGCCGCGCCAGAAACCGTTTTCTTTAGCATAGGCCTCCACCAATGCGATGCGGTCAAGATCGCGGCCCGTGGTTTTGAGATAGCGCAGGGTTTCGTTATCTACCGGGAAGAAACCACAGGTGGCACCGTATTCAGGCGCCATATTGGCGATGGTAGCGCGGTCTGCCAGCGGCAGGCGGTTCAGACCCTCACCGTAGAATTCAACAAATTTGCCAACCACACCTTTTTCGCGCAGCATTTCGACCACTTTCAACACGAGGTCGGTGCCGGTTGTGCCCTCCACCATGGAACCGGTCAGTTCAAAGCCGATGACCTCGGGGATCAGCATCGAAATCGGCTGACCCAGCATCGCGGCCTCGGCTTCAATCCCGCCAACGCCCCAGCCCAGTACCGCAGCACCGTTGACCATCGTGGTGTGGCTGTCTGTACCCACCAGCGTGTCGGGGTAGGCGACCTCATCACCGTGCTGATCCTTGTCGGTCCAGACGGTTTGGGACAGGTATTCAAGGTTTACCTGGTGGCAGATGCCGGTGCCGGGGGGCACCACGCGGAAGTTGTTAAATGCCGACTGGCCCCACTTGAGGAAGGTGTAGCGTTCAATGTTGCGTTCATACTCGCGGTCCACATTCATCTGAAACGCGCGCGGATTGCCAAATTCGTCGATCATCACGGAGTGGTCGATGACCAGATCAACGGGGTTCAGTGGGTTGATCTTTTCTGCGTCACCACCCAAGGCCACAATACCATCACGCATCGCGGCAAGGTCCACAACCGCTGGCACACCGGTGAAATCCTGCATCAGCACGCGGGCCGGGCGGTAGGCGATCTCGCGTGGGTTCTTGCCCCCCTTGGCCCCCCATTCGGCAAAGGCCTTGATGTCGTCCACGGTGACCGTTTTGCCATCTTCAAAACGCAGCATGTTTTCCAACACAACTTTCAACGCGGCCGGCAGGTTTGAAAAATCGCCTAATCCCGCGGCCTGTGCGGCTGGAATCGAGTAATAGGCAACCGAGGTGCCGTTTACGTCAATTGTCTTGCGTGTCTTGGCCGTGTCCTGTCCGACTGTGATGGTCATGGTAATTCCCTTACTGATGCCTGGTGCTTCTGATGGGTAAATGGCACTTCATGTGCCCGGATTCAACCTGTTCGACGGCGCTTTAACAGTTTTGTATACTGTTGTATACCGCAATGCGTCTCAAAAAGACGTCACCTTGGGATATCAAACTCTCAAGAAACGTTGATTGGTCATTTCAGATGCTTCCCGATACAACATAGGCTAAGCCAGCGTACTCTTTTGGGACATCTTATGAAACATCTCCTTGTCACTGCCTTTGCTGCTGCCATCAGCCTTACAACGCCGATTGCTGCACAAGATAACCCGGTGGTTGTAGAACTGTACACCTCACAGGGATGCTCCAGTTGCCCCCCGGCGGATAAAATCCTGCACGAAATTGCCGGGCGTGACGACGTGATCGCGCTGGCGCTGCATGTTGATTATTGGGATTATATCGGCTGGAAAGACCCTTTTGGCAATCCGGCGCACGCGGACCGCCAGCGGGCCTATGCACGTGCCAGCGGGCGGCGCACGATTTACACACCGGAAATGGTGGTTCACGGTCAGACTGATATTGTCGGGGCCAAGCCGATGAAACTGGCCGAAGCGATCTCCAAATACGCGCAGATGTCTCCCAAAGTTGACCTGAATATCTCGCGGGAGGGTGATCAGCTGCTGATTTCGGCTGAAGCGCTTGGTGCGCTGGGTGGTCCGATGGACGTGCATATGCTGCGCTACACCCCCCTACAAACCACGCAGATCAAGCGTGGCGAAAACCGCGGGCGGACGTATGACTATGCCAATGTCGTGGACAGCTGGACAGAGCTTGCCACCTGGGACGGCGCCAGCTCGCTGCAATTGCAGGCCGAAGTGACGGGTGATTTGCCCTCTGTTGTGATCATTCAGGGGCAGAACGCAGGCCCGATCGTGGCGGCCGCCCGGCTCAGGTAATCGCCTGAAGACCAAACAGTATTTTCCGGGCGCCAAATCGGGGCCCGGTTTTCTGTACTGTCGTAAATTTCGCAGGGAGAAACAGTGCTGATACACTGCTGATAGCGCCTGCCGAAATGCCAGAAACATCACGTATCACGTTATTTGAATGTCGCCATAGGCATTCGCGCGGGCCGGGGGGGCGACGCTACTCGGGCTCTTCTTCTGCGACCAACAGCAGATCGCCTTTGGCCTCCATCTCGCGGATGGTGGTGACCACATCTTGCATCGCGTCTTCGGCATCTGCCGGTTTGACAGTGCCCGCTTCCCCGATTTCTTCGCGCAACTGATCGGCCATGCGCCCTGACATGTTTTCGAGGATGAACTCCATTGATTTTTCAAACCCAGCCGCTGTGGCCCCGGCCAATGCGATGACAAGACGATCCTGATCAACTTCGCGAATAACCTTGGGAATATCGCGCGCTGCAATGCGCCCGGGAATGTTGGCAAATGTAAAGATTGCCTTGCGCACGGCGGTGGCAAAACCCTGGTCCTTTTCATCAAGGCCGGTCAGGACATCATCGCGGGTGACGGAGGTGGATGAATTAAGAATCGCGCCCACCCGCTCCACCGGACCTTCGTCAAAGGCGGCGAGTGGTGTGGCGTCAAGTTGTGCGGCCAATGACAAGCCAATACGGTCTACTGCATCTGGGGTCACCGCAGACGTCAGGGACACAGCGTAGGTGATGCGCCGCGCCTCTGGGCCGGGCAACATGCCAAGGAGCGTTGCGGAAGTGGCGACCGGCAATTTGGACAGCATCACCGCAGCCACTTCCGTACTTTCCGTGGTCAGGATGGGCAGCAGGGTTTCCGTGCTCATCCCCGACAGGCGTTCCCAGGGATCGCCTGCCTGCCTTACGCCCGCCTCCTTGCGCAAACGCTCTGCCGTCTGGCGGCTGATTTTGCCGTCAAGCGCGGACAGGGCACCGGCAATCCCCCCGGGAAAGGACAGACCAATACGCGAGACTTCTTCTGCGAATTCTTCGACAACGGCGTCAACAATGTCGCGGTCCACCACCCGCATCGACCCCATCTGCTGGGTCAGGCGTGCCTGCAACTCATCGGGCAGTTCCTCCAGCGGAATATCTGCGCCCTCATTCAGCAAAAGGCGCACGACGATGGCTGCCTTTGCCCGCCGCGACAACGTCACGAGAACGCCGCCATCTGCGGGGGCAGGCAGCGGCGCAATTTGGCCAACAGGCACCATACTGGTCATCTTCGCACGTCCCCCGATCCGGTTGGCAGTGTTCTGACACGGAAATGTGAAAAAGTGGTTTAGTAGTTGAAGGTATGGCCCGTCGCGATTGCCGTGCGCAAAGATGCTTCTGCCCAGGTGCCTGACCCGCCGTGGGCGCGGATGGCGCGCAGCTGGGCAAGGGCATCCGCCACTTTACCTTCTTC
The DNA here is from genome assembly GCA_937928635.1 of uncultured Sulfitobacter sp. Lineage (GTDB taxonomy): Bacteria > Pseudomonadota > Alphaproteobacteria > Rhodobacterales > Rhodobacteraceae > Sulfitobacter. The sequence goes on from CALFWM010000024.1 coordinate 48,313, forward strand.
CACCAGACCCTGACCCATGTAGGAGCGGGCCAGAATGTTGGCCGGGTTTACAGCCAGCGCCTGCTGATAATAGTCCATGGCGATGTCTGCCTGGCCCATTTTACGGTGCGTAAAGCCAAGATACGTCAGGGTGCGGTCATCTTCTTGTGGCATAACCGCCAGAATGACCTGTGCATCGCTGTAGCGGCCTGCGTAGGCCAGTTCACGCACGCTTTCATAAAGTGTATCTGTGTCCAGATGGCTTTCAGCCTGAATGCAGGATTTCGCTTTTTTGTCATACACATACCCTTTTTCGCACTTTGGCTTTTTGGGTGTGTCATCACCGCCCCCGGCAGCGTGGGCAGCGCCAAAGGGCAGGGTGAAAGCGGCGGCAAGGGCGAGATATTTCATCGAAGTTCTCCTGTAAAGGTGTAGTCGGGGTCGTCTGAGATGTTAACCCGCAAGGTGTCTTGTTTATTCATGCGGCTTTCGAATTATTTTCTAAGGAGTTAACGCGCAACACCGCAAATGGTTGCATTTAAATTGGGAAAGAATGCCAGCAAGCAAAAAGCCGCCCTTGGCAAAAGGCGGCTTTTGATGCGTCTTTTTTATAAAAAAGGGATCAGGTGCTGATCGGCAGACAGCTTTGTGTTGTTGTGTCATAAGCAGTGCCTTCAGCGCAGGACATCGCCTGTTTTTGCTTGCTGTGGTTGCAGCCCATGGCCGCGCCCAGCGTTGGGGCCAGCATCAATGCGGTGACAAGTGCAATCTTCAGTCTCATGATCTTACTCCTTTGCTTGCGTGCGAACGGTATCCCATTTTCCAGAAAAATCAAACCCTGCGTGCGTTTGCGGTTTGAAATGCCCGCGCTACGCTCCGAATACCCGGGCAAAGATCGTGTCGACATGTTTCGTGTGATAGCCAAGGTCGAACTTTTCTTCGATCTCTTCTGCGCTCAGGGCTTTCAGAACATCCGCATCCGCCAGCAGTTCGGTTTTGAAATCCTTGCCTTCTTCCCAGACCTTCATCGCGTTGCGCTGCACCAGCTTGTAACTGTCCTCGCGGCTGACACCGGCTTGGGTCAGGGCCAGCAAGACGCGCTGAGACATCACCAACCCGCTGAACTTGTTCATATTCGTCAGCATGTTTTCAGGATAGATCAGCATCTTGTCGATCACGCCGGTCAGGCGGTGCAGGGCGAAATCAAGGGTGATGGTCGTATCAGGACCAATTGCGCGCTCAACGGAGGAATGCGAGATATCGCGTTCGTGCCAAAGGGTGACATTTTCCATTGCCGGGATCACAGCCATGCGCACAGTGCGCGCCAGACCCGTCAGGTTTTCCGTCAGGATCGGGTTTTTCTTATGCGGCATCGCAGAGGAGCCTTTTTGCCCGGCAGAGAAAAACTCTGCCCCCTCCAGCACTTCGGTGCGTTGCATGTGGCGCACTTCGGTGGCGATGTTTTCAATGGAACTGGCCACCACACCCAAAGTGGCAAAGAAGGCGGCGTGCCGGTCGCGCGGGATCACCTGTGTGCTGATGGGTTCGGGGGTGAGGCCAAGCGCGGCGCACACGTGTTCTTCGATGGCGGGATCAATATTGGCAAACGTCCCCACTGCCCCGGAGATTGCGCCGGTGGCAACTTCCTCGCGGGCCGTGCGCAGGCGGGTGAGGTTGCGGTCCATCTCGGCGTAAAAGCGCGCAAAGGTCAGGCCCATCGTGGTGGGTTCGGCGTGGATGCCGTGGCTGCGGCCCACGCGCAGGGTGTTTTTATGCTCCAACGCGCGGCGTTTGAGGGCAGCGAGCAGCAGTTGGATATCCGCGATCAGAATGTCCGCCGCACGGGTCAGCTGCACATTGAAACAGGTGTCGAGCACGTCCGAAGAGGTCATCCCCTGATGCACAAAGCGCGCCTCCTCGGACCCGACATGTTCCGCCAGATGGGTCAGAAAGGCGATGACGTCATGTTTGGTGACCGCCTCGATTTCGTCAATCCGGGCGACATCAAATTCCACATCCTTGGCCTTCCAGACCGCATCGGCGTTTTCGCGCGGTATCACGCCCAGATTGGCCATGGCTTCGCAGGCGTGGGCCTCGATCTCGTACCAGATGCGAAACTTTGTGGCGGGCGACCAGATCGCAACCATGTCAGGGCGGGAATAGCGGGGGATCATGGAGGTTCACCTTTTTGTGACTGTTTTTGGGGTCAGGGGCGCAATAGACTGATGGCTGCCTGAGAACAAGTGAGGAGCGGTGCCATGCGTTATATCATTCTGGCCAGCGTGATGGCGCTGCCCTTGCCGCTGGTGGCGCAGGAGGGGCCGTGGGTTGCCTTGACCGGGGCGGAGATCAAAGAGGCGCTGAGCGAGCGGACGTTGAAATTTAGCAGCGCCACGCAAAAATTCTATGCCTCTGGCAAGACATTGTATGACTCGGGTCGGCCCTCCTGGGGGTATTGGCGTGTTGAGGGGGATGCCTATTGCAGCCAATGGCCGCCAAATGATTTGTGGACCTGCTATGGCATGGATCGCAGGGCGGGTATGGTGCGGTTTGTGGGGGAGCGGGATGACGTCACCGAGGGTGTCTATGTAGATCAGGAGTAATCCAAAGGAGCGGCTGCGCCGCATTCTGTTTTTGATTTGGCGCTGCGGGCTCACCCAACCGGACAGGGTATCGCGGGTTACGGTGCCTCGCCTTTAACCTGAAGCATCACCCACCTACGATTCAAGTTTTGGGTAGGACGCTTTAGTCGATCAATTCCGTGACAACAATTGAGGCGCGCTCCAGGGTACGGTGCACCGGGCATCTGTCGGCAATTTCCAACAGACGTTGGCGTTGCTCCGCATCCAGCGGGCCTTTGAGTTTGATTTTGCGCCGCCAGGTGTCGACTTTTTCGCCACTGCTGGTGCAGCCCGCATCCTGTGCGTGCACTTTGTCATGGCAGATATCGACGGTGATATGGGTCAGGGGCCAATTTTTGCGCCGCGCATACATGCGGATCGTCATCGACGTGCAGGCCCCCAACCCCGCAGATAGGAAGCCATAGGGGGACATGCCACGGTTCGTGCCGCCATAGCTTTCGGGCTCATCCGCCAGAACATGGTGCCGCGCACCTGCGTTGATATCTTGCAAAAAGCCGTCTGTGTCCGCCTCGGACACCCGCACAATCCCCTCGGGCGCGCCGGGGGGCGGGGCGGGGGCCTTGAGCGGCAGATAGTTTCTGGCCCAAGTGGCGATGACATCCGCCGCATATTCCGCGTCTTTTGCCTTGGTGATCAGGTGGTCCGCGTTGTCCAGCGTGACAAAACTTTTGGGATGTTTGGCCGCCATAAAGATCGCGCTGGCGTTGTCGATGCTGACAATGCTATCGCGTGGCCCATGCAGCACCAGCAAGGCGGCGTCGAGATTGGCAATTGCGGGAGAGAGCTCTTCTGCGGCGACGTCTTCGATGAACTGTTTGCCGATTTTGATTGGGCGACCGCCCAGGTTCACCTCGCCAACACCCTTTGACATGATTTCCGGCAAGGCTTGCGCAAAATTATGGGTTACATGGCCGGGATCAAACGGTGCGCCCAGGGTGGCCACAGCCTTGACCGCGCTCATCTCGGAGGCGGCCTTGAGCACCGCCGCACCGCCAAGGGAGTGGCCAATCAACATGCTCGGGGTCATATCCTGCGCCGAAAGGGCGGCACAGGCGGCTTTCAGGTCATCCACGTTGGACGTGAATGAGGTGTTTGAAAATTCCCCCTCAGAATGACCCAGACCTGTGAAATCAAAGCGCAAAACAGCGATGCCCATGCCCGAAAGACGCCCGGCAATGCGCCGCGCGGCCGGGATGTCTTTGCCACAGGTAAAGCAATGCGCAAAAAGCGCCGTAGACAGATGGGGGCCATCTGGCATGTCCAACCTTGCCGATAACATGCTGCCGTCATGACCGGGGAAGGTGATGCGTTTGGTGGCCATTGCGCTCTCCTGTTTTGCCGGCCACAGGGTGGCGGGTCTGGCCCCTAGTTACAAGACCAGAGTCTCGATTTTCACGGCGGCGTGACAGGGTTTGCGTCCCGGTGTGCCGGGGTGTAGCAAAGACGCTGTGAACCCGTGAGGTGCCCCCTTGGCCGATTTCCAAACTGATGATCTGAACGCAGCCACGATTGCTGCCCATGCAGGGGGCGCTTTGGACAGCGCCAGCGGCGGGGTGGTGCCGGCGATGCATATGGCCACGACCTTTGCCAGGGGTACGGATTATGCCCCGCTGGTGGGGGACAACACCTATCTGCGCTATCACAATGAAAACGTGCGTGTGGCTGAGACGCTACTGTGCGCCCTGGAAAGGGCAGAGGATGCCTTGCTGTTTCCCTCTGGCATGGCAGCGGTTGCGGCAGTGTTTCGCACTGTGCCCAACGGGGCCAGCGTTGTGGTGCAAAAGCAGATCTACTGGGGCACAACCCAGTGGATCAGAGATTTCTGTGCCCGCCGTCAGATCACCTTGATCGAGGTCGAGGCGGCAGACCTAGACGCTTTTACAGAAGCCTGTCAGACGCATCGCCCCGCATTGGCTTGGGTGGAAACCCCCTCCAACCCCTGGTTGCGGATCGTCGATATTGCCGCCTCCGCACAGGTGACAAAGGCGACCGGGGCAATCCTTGTGGTGGACAGCACCGCCGCCACCCCGGTGCTCAGCCAACCGTTGCGCCACGGGGCCGATATTGTGATGCATTCCGCGACAAAAGCCATCAACGGGCATTCGGATGTGCTGGCGGGGGCGTTGGCGACAGGTGATCCCGCCGCACCGATCTGGCAAGCGATCAAAACCGACCGCAATACCGCAGGTGCGGTTCTGGGCCCGATGGAGGCCTGGTTGCTGACCCGTGGCATGCGCACGCTGCCCCTGCGGATGGAACGGATGTCGGCCAATGCCGCCGTTCTGGCGCAGTTTCTGAACGATCATCCGTCGGTCGAACAGGTGATGTATCCGGGGCTTTCGGATCATCCGGGCCACGGGGTTGCGGCGGCCCAGATGACCGGTGGCTTTGGCAGCTTGTTGTCCTTTGTGCTGCGCGGCGGCGGGGCGGAGGCGCTGCGTGTGGCCGGGCGTCTGCGCTTGTTCCTGCGTGCCACGTCGCTGGGCGGGGTTGAAAGCCTGGTGGAGCACCGACACACGATTGAGCCCCACACCGGCATTCCCCAAGGTCTGCTGCGCCTGTCAGTGGGGATCGAGGATGTGGGTGATCTGCAGGATGATCTGGGTCAGGCACTGGGTTAGTAGCACATCAGCCGGTTGGGAAACGTCAGCGCGCATCAGGGCGATCTGTGCCCTTGATCTGGCGTTGTGTCGTCCCATTGATCTATCATATGCGGCTATCCCGGCAAAACAGAACTGCACCATCCATCGAATCGACGTGCGAAAGGCCAGCGTGATGCACGGCATAGCTGTATTTGCGGCGATCTGGTGATTTTGAGTATATTTTTTGGACTATATCCAACATTTTTTGCTTAAGTATATCTGCGGCAGGGAGTGCCGCTCGATTTTATTTTAACAGGAAATTAACATGACAGACTTTATCGAAACCTCCGACATTTTTAGCGATGCGACGACAGTTTTCAGGATGTCGACGGGGGACACGCTGGCGGGCTCTTTGGACAGACTTGGCGACCTGGACTGGGTCTCGATCTCTCTGGAAGCCGGGCAAAATATCTTGATTACGTATACTGGCGTGAATGAATCGTTCGGCCTTGTCGATCCGCTTTTGGGGCTGTTTGGGTCCGACAGTGTTGTCATTGAATTCAATGACGATGGCGGCGTAGGCGTTGATTCGATGATCACCTTTGAAGCAACAGCCACCGATACATTCTTCATTCAGGCTGGTGCCTTTAATGATGCGTCGGCCGGTGCCTACACGCTGACCTTTGACACGCTGCACGAAACAACGGACGCGTCGGATGATGCAATGACGCCGTTCACAATTGCGCCTGGCGAGACCTTTAACGGCACATTCGAAAGCGGCTCTGACCTGGACCGTATCGCGATTGAGATGGTGGCAGGGGAAACCTACGTCGCCACGCTGGAAGGGTTTGGTAACACCAACCCCGGCTTGCGTCTGTTTGCCCCAAACGGCGCATTGCTTGCACAAAACGATAACTTCTTTGGGTCGTTTGATTCGCAAATCTCATTTACGGCAACGGCCTCTGGCACCTACTACCTGCAAACGATGGCCGTCGATAATTCCTCTGGTGCCTATCAGTTGCATGTGGGCAGTTCTACTGTCGAAGGACAGGATGCGCCGACCAGCACGGCGACCCCTTATTCGATTGATCAGGGCGGGCGGTTTTCCGGCACCTTTGAGACACAGCAGGACCGCGATATCATCGCGACAGAGGTCACCGAAGGGCAGACCTATGTGATCACAACCACCGGCACCGATGACGCGGGCAACGGCCAATTTGTGGACTTTGATGTTTTGGATCAAAACTCTAACGGCATGGTGTTCCACACGGATTTCTTTGGCGATACCGGCCTTGGCGTTTATACCAGCATAACAACCGGCCCTGCATTTTTGCTAACCGAGAGCTTTACGGGGGCCGCAACCAATTACGAAGTCGCCACAATGGCGGTTACCCCAGGTGCGGCTGCCACCGCAGGTGATGACATTCGGGTTGGCCTTTCCACAGCCGACTCCATCAACCTTGGCAATGGCGACGATTATTTTGCCGGTTTTGGCGGCAATGACACGATTGTCGGCGGTGAGGGCAACGACATGATGAGTGGCGGTGTCGGTTTTGATGTCATCCGCGCGGGCAATGGCAACGATTCACTGAATGGCGGTGCAAATGCCGATAACCTTCTGGGCCAGGGCGGTGACGATCTGTTGGTTGGTGAGGCCGGATTTGACCGTTTGTTTGGTGGCACCGGCAATGACTTTTTGGATGGCGGTGATGGGTCTGATGGCATGTTTGGCCAGCAGGGCAATGACACATTGATTGGCGGCAATGACAACGACCGTATGAACGGCGGGCCGGGCAATGACTCCATAGATGGGGGCGCTGGCAACGACCAATTGTTCGGCGGTGCCGGGTTTGACACGATTGTTGGCGGTGCTGGCGACGACGTGATGGCGGGCAACTTTAATGCTGACCTCTTTGTCTTTTCTGACATAAACGAGTTTGGCAACGATACGATCACAGACTTTGCCGCTGAAAACCAGTTTGAGCGGATTGACCTGCGCGATGTGTTGGCGATCACCAGTTTTGAAGACCTGATGATGAACCACTTGGGCCTGAATGGTGATGATCTGGTGATCAACGTCAGTGATGGCAGCTCAATCACCCTTCAGAACCTCAACGTGGAGGAGTTGGACGCGTCTGACTTTTTGTTCACCTTCTAGGTCATAGTAACGTTTCAGTCGAAACCAACCGTATGGGCAGCGCGCTGCCCATACATCCGCATCCGAGGCTATAAACCCATTAAAGCTGCATCATGGGGATAGGTGGTCAGGTTCTCAAAACCATCCTCGGTGATCAGCACCTGATCCTCCAGCTTGATTGAAAAATCACCGCCCTCGGGCTGCACCAAAACCTCAACACAGAGCACCATGCCCGCCTCAAGCGGGTAGTCATAGGCCCCCTCAACGGCCTGATCGGGGTAGGCGACCAGCGGCCATTCATCGCACAGACCCACGCCATGCATCAGGCAGCCATATTTGCCTTTCTGATAGATCGGGTCCAGCACATGGGTGTTTGCCGTCAGTTCCGGGATCATCACGCCGGGTTTGAGCATCTGCATGTTGGTCTGGATGTGTTCGACCCCATGCTGCATGGCGTAAATCATATCGGCACGCGGTTTTTCATCGCCAATCCACCAGGTGCGCGAGATGTCGACACAGATGCCATAGCTGCCCACAAGATCGGTATCAAAGGCGATGATTTCATTGTTCTGCGTGATGCGCGGCCCGCATTCCTGAAACCACGGGTTGGTGCGCGGCCCGGAGGCCAGCAGGCGGGTTTCAATCCACTCGCCCCCGCGTTTGATGTTCTCGGCGTGCATCACGGCCCAGATGTCATCCTCTGACGTCTGGCCAAGGGGCACATTGGCGCGGGCAAAATCCTCCATCAGATGCACGGTGGTTTCGCAGGCGTGAGAGGCACAGCGCATGGCGAGGATTTCATCGGGGCCTTTGACAGAGCGGCTTTTTTCCGTGACCTCTTCACCGTCCATGACCTCAAAACCCTGCCGCTCCAGACTGCGCAGCCCGTGCAGCATGATCTTGTCCACGGCGATGCGTCTGTTGCCCCCGCCGTGGGCGGCAATCAGGTCTTTGACCTCGCGCGCCAGCACGTCTGCCGCATCACCCACCTTGTCCCCGCGATCAAAGTAGAACAGATCCGCACCAGAGCGTTGTTCACGCACCAGGGGGTTGAATTCGCTCAGGAAAGGCGAGTTTTTATAGTCCCACATCACCATGTAGCCATCCGCACAGAGCAGCACGGCGCGGAACGGATTGTGGGTGTTCCACAGCTGCATATTGGTGCTGTCGGTGGCATAGCGGATGTTGAGCGGGTCAAACATCAGCAAACCGCCATAGTTACGATCCACGATATGTTGTGTGAGCCGTTCCCAGCGATAACGGCGCATGTTGGCAAGATTGGGCAGCGTCAGGCCCGCAGCCTCCCATTCGCCAAAGGCCAGTTGCGTCGGGCCAATCTCCACGCGGTTGGCATCATTGGGCGAGCCATCGGGCAGGGTCGCGCCGCGGTTCGGGTCAATCTTGCGGGTGGCTGAATAATGCTGGTTCATGGGCAGGCCTCGTGGTGGATTGCATCAAGCCTTGCCCGTGAAACCTGCCTGCGCGCGCCTGATTTCGACGGCGCGTGTCGTTTTCGAAAACTTTGTGGGGGATTTGCGGGCTACAGCACGGGCTTTGTGATCATCAGCCAAACGATGGCCAGAACCGCCCCAAAGGCCGGGAAACCGCAGGCAAACCAGATGCGAAACAGCCTGTGATAACGCGGCGGTAGAGGCTGGTTCGTGTTTGCGGCCTTTTGGGCAAGCTGCTGTAATTGCTTTTGAATCCAGACAACAGGCAGCCAAAAGACGCCGACAACCACATAGAGGCACAAGGACCAGAAGACCCAGCCCGAGCTGAGCGGCCATCCGCCATTGTGGGCCAGCAAGGCCCCGGTGATGGGTTGCGCCACAGCCGCTGTGGCCGTGAAAACCCAATCCGCCAGCACCACAATGCCCGCCACATGCGCAATCATCGCCGGGTTCTGGCTGCGCTGACTGATCAGCATGAAAAACGCGATGCCTGCCCCGGTGCCCAGCAACACGCAGGCCCCGATGATGTGCGCAAACAGTAGCAGGTCCTGCATCACCGGTGCTCCAGCAAGGTCGCGGTCATCAGGGCCAATACCATGCCCGGCAGCACTTTGACAAAGGGGCCCAGCGGGTCGGCCCAGATGTCAGGGGTGAACAGCGTGCCGCCTGCAAGATAGGCGGCAGAAAGGGCAATCATACCAAAACAGGCGCGCCGCGCATGTTGGCGCAACAGGATGCCAACCCCAAGGAGCAGATCGAGCACACCACCACCGATCACAGCAAACAGCGCCAGCGGTGTTGCAATGCCCCGTGTGGTCAATACCTCAACCGCCACATCCGCCCGGCTCAACCCGATCAGGCCGGAAAGCAACCAGAACACCGACAGCGTGCCAATCGCCACGGGCAACAGCAGGAAAAGCCGGGCAAACCAGCAGTCCTGTAGGGTGGCGGGGTGCGCGGCAAGGGTTTGATGCAGGGAGCGGCAAGGTGTGCCGCCCGCTGCCTGCCAGGCGGCCGGATCGCCCGAAATGCCGTCGCGCAGCACAGTTAACGCGGTGCTGCGCAGGGGGGAGCGCCATCCGAGCCAGCCCAGAGCATCCGCGATTTTTGACGTCAGCGAAAGAACAGGGGCAGGGACATTCATACGCCAGCGCCAGGCGGGCAGCCCATGCCAGTGACGCAATTTGTCGGTGAGGTCCGCTAGGGTATGCACCTGAGGTGCTGTAAGGTCGGCCAGGGTCCGGGACGCGATTTGGCCCTGCGCCGCCTGCACAACAGCACCACTGAGGTCATCAAGCGCGACGGTCTGAACCGGGGTGTCGGGAGAAACACGCAGGCCCACATATGGCACAACCGATGCCGCACGCAGCAGCGCTGTGCCCCCGTAAGCCGCTTGCCCCAGCACCAGCGTGGGGCGCAGCACAATCCAATCAAGGGCAGAGGCCATCAGCGCGTTGTCCCCGCCTGCCTTGGTTGCAAAAAATGCTGTCGAGGCATCAGGGCTGACGCCCGCTGCGGAAATCTGGATGAAACGGGTGTTTTGATCCGGCAGCATTTCCAGAGCCGCGACCATGTTGATCAGAGCGGTTTCATGGATCATGGCAAGCGAATCCCGTGCGCCGTCTTGCAAAGCACCGGAGGCATTCACGATCACATCCGCGCTTGCAAACACCTGCCGCCATTCCGCCGCTGAGGTGCGCGCGATGTCGCGGATATCCCATTTGGCGGGGGCGTGCACGCGTGCTGTGGCCTGCGCGTCCCGGCCAACGCCAGTGACGTCAAAGCCTGCTTGCGCAAGGGCGCGCAGGCAGGCCGACCCGATCAGACCATAGCCGCCAAGGACAATGGCCCGTCGTGGACGATCTGCCTGCGCGCCGCTCATGCGCGGGTGAGGACCAGATGGGGTTGCCCATCTGATGTCTTTTGCGGGCTGTGGCCTTCGCCGTTGATCGTGGCGTTCACCTGGCGGCGGAACGCGCTGAACTGTGTGGACGTGACCACATCAATGGCCTGATCAAAACGCAAGGTGAGCGACCAAAACCCGGCAGAGGATTGGCGCGCGGCCTTGATCACGCCGTGAAAGGGATGGCCCAGATAGCGCCCTTGCACGCGCATGCCGGGGGCCCATCCGGGCGTGGCGGCAGCGGATTGGGCCACCGCCGTGTTCCAGTCCCGTGCGCCCCATTGATGGGCGATGGTTTTGAGCGCCTGTGCATGGCTCATCGACTGGCCGCGCGCGGCCAAATCTCTTCGCAAGCGCTTTGCCTGCGCCTTAAGCACATCGCGGGAGGGAATTTGGGTTGTCATGTCTACACTCCTACTCTCGGTGAGGGCTGAAAGGGGTCCGCGTTGCCGATCACTCTACGAGAGATGGGGGTGTTGGAAATGTTCAGGGCTTCACCGAAATGCGGACGGCAGGGGCCTGGCCCTTGGTGTCATGACTTAGGCAAGGGGCATGTGCGGCGCAAGGGGGCACCGGTGTTGCAGGCGCAGGTGTTGCACTTGAGTTTATTGGAAGGGTGAAAGAGGGACGGGCGCGCGCCTGAATGACGCGCCCCGCTTGGGATTAACCGTCGATTTGGGCCGCCATGATCGCAATAGCTTTTTGATAGACGCCTGCGGCGTTCCATTGTTTGATTACTTTGAAGTTGGGCTGACCTTCCTGATAGCCTTTGCCAGGTTTCCAGCCTTTTTTGCGCAGGAAATTTGCAGTGGAGGCCAGCGCATCGGTCTGGTTATAGAGATCCACGCGGCCATCGCCCGAGGCATCCACGCCGTACTTCAACGCATTGCCGGGCAGGAACTGGGTGTGGCCAAGCTCACCGTGTTTGGCGCCTTTTGTGTTGCCGGTGATGGAGCCGCGATCCACCAGGATCAATGCACCCACCGCATGGGGGACAAAGAACGCAGAGCGGCGGCAGTCATAGGCCAGTGTTGTGATGGCGGAGACCACAGAGGAATTGCCCATGAACCCGCCAAAGCCGGTTTCCATACCGTGAATGGCCAGCAAGACCCCGGCAGGGACGCCGTAGCTTTTTTCAAGGGATTGATAGAACCCGGCATTGCGTGATTTGAGCGCGCGGCCCTTTTTGACAATTGTGGGCGCGCCACGAACATTCATGAATTTGTCGAGTGAATACTTGAAAGACTTTTGATTGCGATCCGCCGCAATTGTGCCCGTGGCGTATTTCGCATTGGCCAGTGCCTGCAGGCCGCGTTCGCCTACGCCAGCGCGTTTGGCCTCAGAGGCAAAGGCCTGTTTCCAAGCGCCAAAGCCGCCCGACGAATTGCCGCAGGTTGCGCCCAGCGCGGGCACGGCCAGCGCGGCAGATATGGCAAGTGAACAAAGAAGGGGTTTTAGGGACTGCATTTTGAACCTCTGACTGGTGAACTTTTTTCAAGTTTAGCCGTCTGGGTCACACATGCAATGGAAAGTGGTTAACGTCTTGTCAGGATTACACCAGATAAGACAGCAGCTGAGCGGTGAGATTGCTGGCAAACTCAAGGGGCGTGTCGGTCGGGCGCTCAAGTGCTTCCCAATATAGAACAACACCACCCGCCACAAAAGCAGAAATCATCATCGGCATGATCAACAGGCTGCCACAGCCATTGCGCGACTTGCCGCGTTTGCGCTGCACCTTGGATGCATCTTTGTTGATGCGTTTGATACGTGTGGCGAAGTCAGTCTGTGGTTTCATTGGTATTCTACCTAACACATCGTTTGATGACCGCCTTCTGCCTGCACAAAACGGTCGAAATGAGGCGCCCTTTGGGCAATTGCGAGATTGATGTAGGATCAGATTGTGTCAGCCTGCCTGCCACAGTGGTGCGATTTTGATCAGTTACTGAGAATCGCGCGGGCGAGACCGGGGTCTGCAATATTGCGCTTTTTCAGTTCGTTTTCGATGACGGGGTCCGTGCCGAGGGTTGCGCGGTCCTGGTCGCTCAGGTTCATTGTGATGGCTGCTTCCACGTCGAAAGAGCTGTTTGTGTCGCTTGCCAGGACATTGGCAAAAGCAAAGGCCCCAACCGCGAGGATGGACAGTGACAGCACAGGCAGGATCATCTGCCTGGGGCCAAACTCGCTGCCCTTCAGTTGATGGGGCAGCACTTCGGGCAAGGACGGTTTGGGGCGGGCCGGGCTCTGGCCGGTTGCCTCGGCTTTCAGGCGGTCCAGGCGTGCATTGAATGCATCATTGCTTGTCATCGTCATTATCCTTTTTGATCGCGCTTACCAAACCCTCTGGCAGGTGGCTGTGCGTGTTTGCGATGTGTCATGCCCCGTCAACGTGCAGGATGACGATACCGTGTTCAGATCGGTTCTGGTCTGGGGGGCAAGGGCGCGCATTGCCCCCGTCCGGGGAGACTTTGTCAGCGCGCGCATGTCGCGGGTGCCATTGATTTCGATCACCAAAGTGCCGTGCGGGGGGGCAAGGGCATCTGTTTCATATGTGCCGGAACCGGTTTTGAGCGCTGCATAGGTTGCGCCTGCCACTGCGTGCGTCGCGCTGACAGAGGTCCCTTTGGCAGGGGAAAGGGCATAAATGCCCAAGGCAACAGCAAGGATGCCCCCCACTGCCATGCGCAGGTCAAAGAATAAGCCAAATTTGTCGAGCAGGGACAAAGAACTGGCCGTCTCGCGACGCTGCGGACGCGGGTCGGTGATAAACCCCCCGGTCGGATCGGGGGCAATGGATTGTTCTCTTATCCGTGCATGACGGGCTGCGAAATCGTCATTCTTCCCCATGACGTCTCTCCTGATGTAGTGATCTGATGTCGTCGTCTGATAGTGCGGTCTGATGATGTCCGCACCTTCTACCTAAAAGGGAAAATGGGGTGATAAAGTGTTAACAAGTTGTTAATCTCAAGAATGCGCAGGAAAATAACAAAGGGCGCCCCAGTAGGACGCCCTTTGCTATCGGATATCAAAAAAAATCGTTAGCAGCTGTAGTACATGCCAAACTCAACGGGATGGGGCGTGTGCTCATACTGGTGCACTTCTTCCATCTTCAGCTCGATATAGCCCTCGATCTGGTCGCGGGTAAACACGTCACCAGCGGTCAGGAAGTCCATGTCGGCTTGCAGTTCCTCAAGCGCCTCGCGCAGGGAGCCACAGACCGTTGGGATATCGGCCAACTCTTCTGCGGGCAGGTCATAAAGGTTCTTGTCCATCGCCTCACCGGGGTCGATCTTGTTCTTGATGCCGTCAAGGCCGGCCATCAGGAGTGCGGCAAAACACAGGTAGGGGTTGGCGGCCGGATCGGGGAAGCGGGCCTCAACACGTTTGGCTTTGGGGCTTTCTGTCCATGGAATCCGCACACAGCCCGAGCGGTTACGCGCGGAATATGCGCGCAGCACGGGGGCCTCAAACCCAGGGATCAGGCGTTTGTAGCTGTTGGTCGCCGGGTTGGTGAAGGCGTTCAACGCTTTGGCATGGTGCAACACACCACCGATAAAATAGAGCGCTTCCTGCGAGAGGTCCGCGTATTTGTCGCCCGCAAACAGCGGCTTGCCGTCTTTCCAGATCGACATGTTCACGTGCATGCCAGATCCGTTGTCGCCATAGACCGGCTTTGGCATGAAGGTCGCTGATTTGCCGTAAGCGTGCGCCACGTTGTGGATCACGTATTTGTATTTTTGCAGCTCATCGGCCTGCTCGGTGAGTGATCCAAAGATCAGGCCAAGCTCGTGCTGACAGGACGCCACCTCGTGGTGGTGTTTATCTACCTTCATGCCGAGGCGCTTCATCGTGCTCAGCATTTCTGCGCGCAGGTCGTGGGCTTCATCCGTTGGGTTGACGGGGAAATAGCCGCCTTTGAGGCCGGGGCGGTGGCCCATGTTGCCCATTTCGTATTCGGTGTCTGTGTTCCAGGAGGCGTCGGAGGCATCAACTTCATAGGACACTTTGTTGATGGAATTGGAAAAGCGCACGTCATCAAACAGGAAGAATTCCGCTTCGGGGCCCATGTAGGCCACATCACCGATGCCGGAAGATTTCAGGTAGGCTTCGGCCTTCTGCGCTGTGCCACGGGGGTCGCGCTCGTATGCTTCGCCTGTGTCGGGCTCAACGATGGAGCAATGCACGCAGATCGTTTTCTCTGCATAAAAAGGATCAACATAGGCGCTAGCCACATCCGGCATCAGCTTCATGTCCGAGGCTTCAATGCTCTTCCAGCCCGCGATGGAGGAACCATCAAACATGAACCCTTCTTCAAGGAAATCCTCATCGACAATATCCACATCTACTGTCACGTGCTGCAACTTGCCGCGCGGGTCAGTAAAGCGGATATCGACGTAGGCGATGTCTTCGTCTTTGATCTGCTGAAGAAATTCTTTCGTGCTCATGGGCTTTCGTCCTTTTGAAGCGATAGTGAGTTAGAGTGCGTCCGAGCCGGTTTCCCCGGTGCGGATGCGAATGGTTTGTTCAATAGGTGAGACAAAGATTTTGCCGTCGCCGATTTTTTCTGTCTTTGCGGCGTCCACAATGGCGGCGATGGCGGCGTCAACCTGATCATCATCCAGCACAACCTCAACTTTCACCTTGGGCAGAAAGTCGACAACATACTCGGCCCCCCGGTAGAGTTCGGTGTGACCCTTTTGGCGGCCAAACCCCTTGACCTCGATCACGGATAGCCCTTGCACGCCAACGTCCTGAAGGGCTTCTTTTACCTCATCCAACTTGAAGGGTTTGATAATGGCTTCGATCTTTTTCATGGTGGCCTCCCCAATGTGCGCGCTTGCGCCGATGTTCACGCGGTGATTTCATTTGTGCTGTGCAGCGTCCATTGGGGCGGTGTATTGTCTGCCTTACGGGACGCGGATTCTGCGCCGCCAGGCATAAAAAAGTGGCGACACGCCAATTTTTTAATCGTTTTTGAATCGGAGGTCGGACCATGGAGCCTATCACAGGCCAACACATGCGCGATATTGAGCGCCGCGCATTGGACACTGGTGCGGTCACTGGCCTGCAACTCATGGAGCGGGCAGGGCAGGGTGTTGTTGACGCTGTCTTTGAGGAATGGCCCGAATTTGAATCCGGCTCCCACCGCGCTGTGGTGCTCTGCGGGCCCGGGAATAATGGCGGCGATGGGTTTGTTGTGGCGCGACTGTTACATGATTTGGGGTGGGAGGTTGCCGCCTTCTTTTTCGGCACCGTGAAAAAGCTGCCTGCCGATGCACGGGCGAACTACGACAGCTATGCCCGGATCGGAGAAATCCACCCTCTTGGTTTCCCCCAGGTGCATGAGGCGGGCTATGATACCTTCTGGCATGTTGCAACGCACAGCCGGGACAGTGAGCGCACGCCTGACACGGGCGCCTATCCGCCGTTCCTGATGGTTGACGCGCTGTTCGGGATTGGCCTGACCCGAGAGCTGGCTGGTCTGGGGGAGATCCCCGCCCATTCGGACTACCTTGCCAATTTTCGTGACCTTAACAATACGCGGCTGCTGGCAATAGACGTGCCTAGTGGTCTTGACACCGACACTGGCGCGCCGCTTTGGAGCGAGGGCAGCGTTTTTCCGGCATTGCCCGCCGACCTGACGGTGACATTTCACCAATGCAAACCCTGCCATAGGGCAACGGCCTATTGCGGCAAGGTTGTGATCAAAGACATCGGCCTCTGATCGCCTCTCACCCTTCCACAAAACTCCCGCCGGAGGCCTGAAATCTCTTCTTCCAAACCCATCACCCGCAAAACACTCGATCTCGAAGCCCTGCAAAAGCTGCAAGGCCACAAATACAATCACGGCCACGCGCTGGTGCTGAGCGGTGGTCCGGGGCAAACCGGTGCTGCGCGACTGGCGGCGCGCGCGGCGTTGCGGATGGGGGCCGGTGCTGTCACCCTTGGGGTGCCGCCTGCGGCCCAGCTTGAAGTCGCAGGGCAGATCACAGCCCTGATGTTGGCGCGGGTCGGGCAGGGGGCCGCCCTGCGGGATTTGCTGCAGGATAATCGCATCACTGCGCTCTGCCTCGGGCCGGGGCTGGGCCTCAGCGATGAAAAGCGTGACCTTATTGAGGTCGCTTTGAAGAGCGGCCGATCCTGTTTGCTGGATGCGGATGCGCTGACCCTGATTGCGGCTTCCCCCCGGCTCTTTGGACTTTTGCACGCGCGCTGCGTGCTCACGCCCCACGGGGGTGAATTTGCCCGCCTGTTTCCTGAACACGCTGACCACCGTGCGGAAAACAACAACACCTCAAAACAGCAGGCGACCCAAGCAGCAGCGGCCAAAGCGGGCTGCACGGTTTTGTACAAAGGGATCTGCACTGTCATCGCACAGCCCGGTGGTGCCTGTTGGACACATGACGCAGTTGGCCTGCGCGCGGTGCCGTGGCTGGCAACGGCCGGAGCGGGGGATGTGTTGGCAGGCTTGATTGCGGGGCTCTTGGCGCGGGGCTGGTCGCCTGCAAATGCGGCAACTTGCGCCACCTGGCTGCATGTGGAATGCGCGCGCTGTTTTGGCCCCGGTTTGATTGCGGAGGATTTGACGGAAGTTCTGCCCCGCGTGTTGAACACATTGCTGGGGCAAGAGGGGCCATTCAGCGATGTATAACTGGACGAAAGCAGAACCGCACTTCTGCACAAATAGGGTCACTTGTTGATCGGCATTGTGCCTTATGCGGCGTGCAATACTGCGCCGCGGGCCTTGGCAGCATCTGCTGTGCCCAGCTCCAGCCCATCGGAATAAAGAATATGCGGCCCGTCGCAGAATATCTGAAACAGCGTCGTCTCCACCATTCCCAGATCCTGAATGAACTCACTGTCCACAAGGGCCCTTGCGGCAACCAGCGCCCGCTCTGAGTTGAACAAGGCGCGGGCACGCCAGTCGCGGATCAGCACCATCTGATCACCCGCCAGATGTGCGTCCCGCTCCGGGCGCGTGTGTCCCAGCGACCCGGCGGCGAATGAAATCATATGCACCTGCCGCGTGACGCTTGCGATATGTTCAACCTTGGAGATGCCGCTGTCGCGGGTGATCAATTTGTCGCCAACGCTCAGAAATTCCACAGGAATTTCCCCGTCCAACGTCAACAACTGCGCCCCTTTCAGCAACCCTGTGTCCAGAGCTGCATAGGCACCATATTGGCCCGCATGACGATCACTGCCGTCTATGCGCCCGACCGTATTCGGTTTCATGGGCGTCACTTTCCTGTTTTAAACCTGCCTCAGGTTATGACGAAGAATATGACAAAATGAAGTTAATGTCTTGCCCTTTTTGGGTCTCGCCATTCGCGTTTTCCTTTGATAGGCAGCGCGTGCGCCCAAAATGGCGCTGTGCGGGTGTGGCGGAATTGGTAGACGCACCAGATTTAGGTTCTGGCGCCGCAAGGCGTGGGGGTTCAAGTCCCTTCACCCGCACCACTCTATCCCTTTGATAACAAATAAAACCCTTGCAAATATGACGCAAAGTCCGTTTGAAGGTTACAACTTTGGTTACAATCGGGGGTTTGGGTATGGCTGGAAAAGTCAGACATCTTGTCAATCGCTCAGGGCGCTATCACGCACGTTTGGTCGTGCCGAAAGACTTGCGGGCTGCCATTGGCAAGACAGAATTGCGCCTGCCGCTAGGAGGAGACCACCGTCAAGCGCTCAAACTTTTGCCCGGTGCAGTGGCGAAACTTCAAAACCAAATTGGTGAGGCAGAGCGAAGACAGGGGCAGGGCTCGAAACCGTTGCGTTACCCCCTTGCAACTGATCAGCTTGCTTTGAGCCTCTATCAACAGCGCTTGGAGATAGATGAGCAACTTCGCAATTCTCCAACTTATGCCAGTATCGGCATAGATGACTTGCTTGTGCAGCGCTTGCGTGACGCAATTGCAGGGCGCGCGGATGATCAGGAACTAGAAGACCTTGTCGGATCGCAGTTGGAGCGCTTCCGCAAAGCAGGCAATGTGGATGCGAAAACTGGTAGTGAAGAATGGCGCGTGATCGCCCGCGCCCTGTGTGCCGCCGAATATGAGGCGCTAGAGCGTGCTTATGAACGCGACGAAGGCGACTTTACAGGTAAGCCCACGGCACCGATCCTTGTCAACGCAGACCCACCGGAAAAGCCGCTAGCGCGTGTTGGCCTAACGAACCTTTGGAATGAATATGTCCAGAGCCGCGTATCTTGCACCAGAGGAAACAGGCAACGAACTGATCAAGCTGCTGAATGAATTTTCGCCATTGCGCCAATATGCGAAGGTGATCAACATTTCCGGTCAGTCAATTGTCTATCCGCGTCGTGTCACTGGCACGTCTGCATCATGGGTAACTGAGATCGCAAACCGCACAGCGTCGGACATGACCTTTGAGCAGGTGACCATGACGCCGCACGAACTGGCGACGTTCACTGACGTTTCTAACGCCCTGCTGGAAGACAACGCTTACGGCCTAGAAGGTGAATTGCTGCAAGATTTTGCAGAGTCGTTCGCGAAAACAGAGGGGCAAGCGTTCGTTTCCGGTGATGGTGTCGGAAAGCCAAAAGGTATCCTTGCAGAAGATAACGGCATTGCAGAAATGAACACTGGTGCCGCTGCAAATTTCCCGGGAGCAGACCCTTCTGATGTCTTGATCGCGATGTTCCACAAAATCCCAACTGTCTTTGCACAATCCGGGGTTTTCCGAACTTACTTAGGAAATTGCAGCAGTTCGACACCGGAACCGTTGCGGCCATCATCTCAAACGCCGCGCCCCACGAAGAGGCCGCTGCATTCCTGAAAGCTGCAAAGAACACCCCGGTTCAAACCTTCATGCTTGCCACACAGGCGCAGCTATTCCGGCTTGTGGCGGCGTTGCTGCCAAATAGTCCGGAAGGCACCACAGCACCTGCTACATCGCCGCGAAAGGCAACCCCTTGGAGTAAGGTCTATTCCGACCTCTATGGGCTGGCGACAGGATGGCTTGGTTGGACGCCAGATCAAACATGGGATGCGACACCACAGGAAATCACAGACGCATTCTTGGCCTACACTGACAAGCTGAAAGCACTGCGCGGCGGTGATGAATCAGAAGACAATTCGGGCAATTCAGAGGAGCAACGCCAAGCCAATATCGAAGCTGGTTATGATCCTGAATTTGACCGCGTAGGCTTTGCAGCATTGCGTGGATTGGGGAGTATCTCTTGACCAAGCCACCACACATTTGCACATGCGGCAAGAGGGTCGCACATGGCACCTGTTGTGAGTGCCGTAAACGTGCAACCCGAGAGCGCAATAGACGCCATGACCGGAAAAGGCCGACAGCATCCCGGCGCGGCTATAGCTATCAATGGCGCAAAGCATCCAAGCATTTTCTTTTAATGCACAGCCACTGCCAGTGCGGGCAAAGAGCCACGCTTGTTGATCACATCATTCCTCACAGGGGCGACCAGAGATTGTTCTGGGAACGTTCAAATTGGCAACCGCTTTGTACCAATTGTCATAGCTCCATGAAACAGAGGTGGGAACGAGAATGACAGAATTGCCGCATCAGTTCCCAACCAACCAGAATTCGTTACTCGGCTCCATTTTCATGCCCGGATTCGAGTTTCGTACGATACTCTCTCATTCCTTGAATATCGTCCGGACGAAAACTACAAATCTTACTCAATCCAAAGACAACTTGCGCTTCATGCTCGGCAGAGTTCCTGCTTGCATCAGCGCGCTTACCGTCACATATCATCATTCCGCTATTTGGAACGGAAATGGTCTTAGTCGAATTAGTTACTGCGTGCCACCCTATGATGTAGTGCGCGATTTGCCCCTTCCATGCTGCTGTTCTCTTTTTGAGCTGATTCATTTTCCTGTCTCCAATTTTCTGTATCATTATTCCGCAGGGCGTTCGAAGGCAATTGGCCGATTCCGCTTTCCCCAACTTGCTCATCACGGGGTGGTCTTCAACTTTAGAAGGCTTTTAGGGACCGGCGGGGGGAGGTCCACGCAAGATAGCACCAAAATAAGTTTTTCAAATGCTTGAGTTATTTCGATTGATATCAGTCACCCTTGGTGCCGTGCGGATTATGAATGGTATTCATGATGTCCTGCTGGGTCTTCGAGGCATCATGGCGACCACCACGGCGAAGGTTTTTCCCTTGAGGGTTCTGAATAGAATTCATTATTGCAGCCTGTGTTTTTCCAGCGCCGTTTGTCCGACCAAACTGGCGCCTGTGCATGATCTCAATAGACTCTGGACAACCACAAGTCTTGGTGTTGCCCGGACATGTACATCCTTCGCAGATAACACCATCGGCCATTGCATCAGACCATTCACCCATTTTTCGCCCCTTCAATTAACGACGCAGGGTTTTGACTATAATTTTTCTAAGGCAACAATATGACAGCCCAAACACCAATCGCGCTCTTCAAGGCGCAGCTAAGAGTTGCGCGGGGTGTTGGTGCAATGAGCGTACATTCCAGAGGTATCAAACCCCAACTATCCGCAGATTCGGACGCACTAACCCGCGTACCAGTTGCACCAAAGCACCTTTCCACACAGGCGAAAGCTGAGTGGAAACGTATCATGCCACAACTGATCACCC
>CALFWM010000025.1 GCA_937928635.1 uncultured Sulfitobacter sp.
AAGACCAGGCGACTGAATGGCTATGGACTTACAACAATGAGCGACCCAACATGGGCATCGGCGGCATCACACCCGCTATGAAACTGAAAACAGCCGCGTGAATTCTACGGCTGCACCCCCTTAAAAATGGGGGGATTACCAAATCACCGGTCTGGATATCGGCAGAGATGAGACCGATGATGGCCGCGGTTATCTGGAAAAGTGAGACGGCGGCGTTGTACTGCACATCAAGGGGAAGACGGGCTGGCACGAGGTTGTGATCGGTCGCGGATCTTCCGGCCAGTCCTGCCCCGTTCATGCGCTCGAACAATGGCTGCACTTTGCCAAGGTCAATTTCGGGCCAGTATTCAGGCGGGTTTACCGGGACAATTCCGGTGTCGGGCCGGAATGCCTGTCGGACAAACATGTGGCCCGTTTGATCAAGCGGTGTGTTTTGGAGTCCGGGGGTGGTCTTGACCGACCAACACTCTCAAAACTCTCCGATGAAGAGCGTGTGAAGCACTTTTCTGGTCATTCCCTGCTGGCTGGATTGGCTTTAGGTGCTGAAGTCGATGAGCGCCTTGTCCAAAAACAGTTTGGACATGCCTCAGCCGAGATGACCCGTCGCTATCAACGTCGGCGGGATAGGTTCCGGGTAAACCTGACTAAGGCAGCGGGGCTGTGACTTCCGCTATGTGGGACAAAGCTGTCACTTAGACATGCCACTTTAGTCGGTCGAAGATGCTACAATTCCAAAAACGGATGATGATGTGGGAACAAATTTTGTGAAGGCAAAAACACCCTACCATTCTGTTCCTGCTCCAAGTTGAGGAACAACTTCCAAAATTTCTTTCCAATGCCAGTTGTAGATTTTAGCATCGATTTCCGGCGCAATTTTAGAAGAGATTGAAACGTATAATTTCTCGATTTCCGAGCGCTCTATGGACAGCGAATAAGGTGGTGAGCAAAAAACTAGACGGTCCTTTTCACAGTCAAACCATGGTCCATGAAAGGTCTGATGGCCGATTTCGAGAGGATTTAATTGCGTCTATGAACGCTTCAGCGTGATCATCCCATCAACTTCAGCTTCGCGGAATAGGCGCAGGTCTTTGGGGATGCAAAGATAACAACCGCGCATTTCAACCGGCTCGCACACCGTTGTCACTTCCTCGAAGCTGGCACCGACAGCGACTGCTTCAAGGCCAGTGTGAAGGCCGCCAAAAAACAGAAAATGAGACCGCAACGCTGATCGCGTCATACACTACGACGCATAACTGAAGGCGGGTCAACTCTCGCGGACATTCAACAGTTTCATGGCAACCTTATTTCAATATGTTTTGCTTGTCTGAGTGTTGCTCGGGCCCAAATATCTGGTTCTTGAAGCGCATGACCGAACACGGAGCACGAAGAGTCGTTCAGCGATACCCCATGCCATCAATGTATTCTCGCATGAGCTTGTCTTGTTGACGTGCCTCCGACAGGAGCTTTACGAGGACGCATTTGGATGACAGCACACCAACCGGTTTGCCCGCGTCATCGACAATGGGCATGGCATTCAGGTTATGCGTACTCATCTTCGACCAGACATCGTCAAGGCTGTCTTTGGCAGTGCAGGCCTTTACCTGCTTGCTCATAACGGCGTCACATCGCGTCGACGGTGTTGCGTTTTCACGATGGATGCCACGCAAGACATCACCCCGCGTAACCACGCCTGAAACAGTACTGTCTTCTGCGCAGACGACGATCATTCTGTTTCGGGATGTGCTGAGGAGGTCTGATGCCTCAGAGATACCATCACTTTTCCCGATTATTCTGAGATCTTGCTCCGCTATGTGCAAAAGGTCTTGGACGCGCGCCATCAGAACACCTCATTTGTTTCGGACATAAATTCGGTTCCTTTTTTAATATATAAAGTAAGGGTATCTTTGCAATCTAGGAGGGCCGATTATCGGCAACGGCCCTCTGACTTGAGTGGCCACCAAAGCCCTGCGGCGGAACTAGCCATCGTTCTTATGCGTCACGAAGTCTGTCTTCATGCCGTAGAAGAATACTTCTTCAGCCACGCGATCCCTGGCCCAGGTTCGGACCGCGATCTGAGTAAAGGTCAGATGACCCAGTTCTCTGTGAGCGAGGTCCAAGTACCACTTGGAAAATGTTGTTTGACCTCCGACGCCACTGGCCAGAACCTTGGCGCTGTTGAAACGTTCAACCTGCTTCAAGAATGCCCTTTCGCGAGCCAGGTTGGCTGCCTTGCCGATTGTCGGTGCCTTGTCGTTTTCGCCGATTGAAACGTCATCACAATAGAACCGGTCGAAAGCCTCACTCATCCTGCCATCCATGACCAGCAGGTTCAATTCCCGGTCGAGTGCCAGAAGGCGCTTTTCGTCTGCCATTTCTTCTCCGTTTCGTAAGTGAAGCTGTCCTGGTTTTTTCTCAACCGCGCAGGAAATAGATGCCTCCGAGGATGATGAATGCGATGAAGGCTGTTTGCGCGATGATCATCACGATGGCTTGTGGCCCGACCTCAAGCACGCGTCGCAAGGATGTTCGCAATCCCACGGCAGCGATAGCTGTCAGCAATGCCCATTGCGATATCCTGCCAAGCGTCGAGCTTAGCCAATCAGGGAACAGTCCGAAGCTGTTGAGAGTTGCCAGAACGAAGAAACCAATGATGAAGGGCGGCACCACTGGAACGCTTGCGCTGCCCTTGTCTGGACCTGCGCCCCTGAACATCAGTGATAACATCAGAATGAAAGGCGCGAGAGTTGCGACGCGAAACAGTTTGATCAGTGTGGCAGAATCTCCGGTCTCCGGTGATACCGAAAAACCTGCACCGACGACCTGTGCCACATCATGGATGGTTCCGCCAAGGAACACTCCGGTCTCGTCGGTCGACAGGCTTATCGACTGGCAGACAATTGGATAGACGATCATCGCCAAGGTGCTCAGAACGGTCACGCTGAGGATGGTAAAGCTGAGGTTCCTTTCGGAGTGTTCGTTTTTTGGAAGCACAGCGGCGATGGCGATTGCAGCGGAAGCCCCGCATATCGCAACTGATCCCCCCGTCAGCAGACCCAATCGCCACCCGCGTCCCAAAAGGTATGATGCGGCCAATCCGAACAATATTGTGAGTATGACGCCGGCGAGCACGAGGGCGATCATTTCGAACCCCAAAGCGAGAAGCAGTTCAAGACTGATCCGGGCACCCAGCAGCGCGACGCCAATCCTCAGAACGGTCGTGGCGCACAGTTCGATACCGGGTGGACATGCGCCTTCTTCGCTCAGGAAGTGCAACGCAATTCCGAGCAGGAGAGCCATCAACATAGCGGGGACGCCATAGTGTTCCGACAGAAACTTTGCAGCCAGCGCAATGATACCGGCCACGATAATCCCGGGCATGTACCTTTGCACTGACGCTATATGTGATTTCACGGTGGACTCCTGACCGCGCCGGAGCTGCGGCGCCCGGCGCAATTTGCTTCGCGCATTGGTGATGTTTCAGATTTTCCGCCCGACAACGATAGATCCTATTCCCGTGGGTCTGGGTCCCGTTGGTTTTGGGCCAGACCCTGCCTGCAACACTGCCCGATCATTTGGGTGATTTGGGTCGTGCCATCGAAGCCGTCTGTGCAAGTTTCGGGTTTCACTGGTTTTCGGATCAGTATATAGATTAGATATAACATAAATATATCTAATAAGGCTTGATCTTGGTGCTGTCAAACACGAACATGCCCGACACAAGCGCCCCTGAGCCGAAAGGAGGCGGACGGCGGCCTGTCTCTTTGGTCCGCCTGTCATTTCGCGGGCTTGTCCCTTCCGGGGTGTCGCGGCGCGCCGATACTTGCAATGATACAAGAAAAGTCAGCGGCGCATACATTTGGATCCGTTGGAAAAAGTGAGGCCAGTCTTGATGTTCCTTTCCGTGGGTTTTCGACCTTTTTTCTTACTGGGCGCGATCTGGGCGGCGGTCGCGATGATCCTTTGGATTGCCATGCTTGCCGGGTTTATTTGGCTGCCGATCAGCATTGATGCGGTGTCCTGGCATGCGCATGAATTTCTGTTTGGTTATCTGGGCGCGATCATTGCCGGGTTTCTACTGACGGCGATACCCAGCTGGACGGGGCGCGCGCCCATCGGCGGGCCAAGGCTCGTTGCTTTGGTGCTGATCTGGCTAGCAGGGCGCATCGTGTTTTCCCTGTCGGATCTGATGTCGCCGCCTGTGGTTGCATTGATTGATCTGCTGTTTCCCCTACTTCTGGCTGCCGTTTTGGCATATGAAATCGCGGCGGCCCGAAATTGGAAAAATCTTGTGGTGATTGTTGCGCTTGCTGCTTTTGTCGCTGCAAACGGCATGTTCCATCTTGAAACGGGCCGGGGTGATCCTGGGGCCCAGGGATATGGTCTGCGGTTCGGTCTGGCCGCGGCACTGATGCAGATTTCGATCATCGGGGGGCGGGTCATTCCGGTATTCACCCGCAACTGGATGGTAAAGGCTGACAAGACGACGCTGCCGTCCCTGCCAATGCAGCCATTCGATGTCTTCACACTTGGGGTGACCGCCCTTGCGCTGATCGGCTGGGTCATCGGACCGGATCACGTCCTGTCAGCCTATGTGCTGATTGCTGCCGGTTTGTTGCAGGTCCTGCGGCTTGCCAGGTGGTCGGGGGCTGCTACCACGTCAGATACGCTGCTTTTTATCCTTCATGTTGGATACGCATTTGTGCCAATCGGCGCGATACTCTTGGGTCTCTCGATCCTGTTCGCGGATGGGATCAGCGCGGCCGCGGCACAGCATGTCTGGATGGCCGGTGCGATTGGCACCATGACGCTTGCTCTGATGACACGGGCAAGTCTGGGGCATTCAGGCCAACAGCTAAGGGCAGGGGCAGGGACCAACGTGATCTATGACAGTGTGATCGGTGCGACCATTTTCAGATTGTTCGTGGACCTGATACCGCTGGATCCTATGGTGACATATTCGATTTCCGCCGCACTCTGGATCCTGGCCTTTCTTGGCTTTGTGCTGCTCTACGGTCGGATGCTGCTTGGCAAGCATACCGCAGGCGGGCATTGAGGGGCGTCCGCCAAGCCCGCCAAAAGTGCGGCCTTCGATCCGAGACTTCAGGCCAGCGACAACAAAGCCGCAGCGGCACTTTTGGCGTCACGGGCAGGATGTTGCGTATGGCCAAGGTGCGCAGACACGATTGCCCCCTCTTTCAAAAGCAACAATTGCTTGGCCAAACCGGGAGCATCCTTCGCGCGGGTCTGCTCGGTTAACTTCAGAATATCACGTTCAAGCAGGCGTTTGTGCTCCGCTGACTGCTTGTGGATCGGGTGAGACGTGCTTTGGAACTCCGATGCTGCCTTGATGAACATGCAGCCCTGAAAATCCTCTGTGCCAAACCATTCCTCAAGCGCATCAAACATCGCCAGCAACTGGCCTGCGGGTTCGGGTGAGATTTCCTTCATCCGCGAGAAAAGCCAGTATCGGAAGGTTTCGTCCCTGAGGCGGAGTGTTGCAAGAATGAGGTCATCCTTGGTTCTGAAGTGTCTGTAGATCGCCGTCTTGGAAATGCCTGTCGTTGCGGCCACACGGTCCATGCCGGTTGCATGAAACCCTTCGCGATAAAAGACCACAAGGGCGCCCCGAATGAGGTCCTCACGTTTGGATGGTCGCATGATGGCTCCGAATGATTACCGATCAGTTCATACATCAGAACAGATTAATGCTCAATATTCCGCGCAAATCTGGAATTCAGCCTTGAGGGTCACGCAGAAGGAGCGTAGTAAGTTTACTGATCGGTAACCCTTAAGAAAGAAATGCACCATGTCGCGTCCCCCCCTTCCTCCCTTCACAGAGGAAACCGCCCGCCAGAAAGTGCGCCTTGCCGAAGACGGCTGGAACACGCGCGACGCAGCCAAGGTCGCCACGGCCTATACGCTTGATACCAAATGGCGAAACCGGTCACATTTCGTGACGAACCGACAAGAAGCAGAGGCGTTTCTGACTGCGAAATGGATCAGGGAAAACGACTATCGCCTGATAAAGGAGCTTTGGGCATTTTCAGGAAACCGGATTGCGGTGCGCTACGCCTATGAATGGCGCGATGACAGCGGCAACTGGTTTCGATCCTATGGGAACGAAAACTGGGAATTTGCAGAAGACGGTCTGATGCAGAACCGCTATGCAAGCATCAATGATCTGCCCATCAAGGAAACGGACCGGCTGTTCCTTTGGCCGCAGGGGCGACGCCCGGATGATCATCCGGGCCTGTCTGACCTCGGTCTCTGAAGCACCCCGCCTAAAACCTGAGGAGCCGATACCCTGCCGCGCTCCGCGCTCTCGGGGCCGCGCCGTTACTCCAATGCTTCGCGTATCCTTACCAGGCCAAAATTGAGGGCCTGCTCAGCCATGCTGCGCGGCGGAATGATCAATTCGTCCGGGTCAACCTCAACCACCACTGCTCAGCCCGTCAGGCCGCGACCCGTGCCAGCGCGCATTGCGACCATATCTCACTGAGCGCCGATACCAGATGGCGGATATCTTCATCACTGTGCAGCGGCGAGGGCGTGATGCGAAGCCGCTCGGTCCCAAGCGGCACCGTTGGGTAATTGATCGGCTGCACGTAGATGCCGTATTGTTCCAGCAACAGATCAGAAATCCATTTGCATTTCTTTGCATCGCCCACAGTCACCGGGATGATATGGCTTGGATTGTCCGTGTGCGGGATGCCCACACGGTCCAGTTGCTGCCGGACCTCACGCACCCGGTTGTGGTGGCGCATCCGTTCGATATCGCTTCCCATCAGGTGGCGGATTGACGCAGCCGCCCCTGCCGCGATTGCGGGCGGAAGCGCGGTTGTAAAAATGAACCCGGATGAAAATGAGCGAACGAAATCGCACATCTTTTCTGATCCGGTGATATAGCCGCCCAAGACGCCGAACGCCTTGCCAAGTGTGCCTTCGATAAGTGAAATGCGGTCCATGACGCCTTCGCGTTCGGCAATACCGCCGCCATGTGGCCCATACATCCCGACCGCATGAACCTCATCCAGATAGGTCATCGCCCCGTATTTGTCGGCAACATCGCAGATCTTGGCAATGGGAGCGATGTCACCGTCCATGGAATAGACGCTTTCAAAGGCAACCATCTTGGGAGCGGTGGGATCATCCTGTTGCATCAGGCGTTCAAGGTCTTCGGGTGAATTGTGCTTCCATATCCGCTTTTCGCATCTTGCGTGCCTAAGACCTTCGATCATGGACGCGTGGTTCAATTCGTCTGAATAGACGATCATGCCCGGGATTTTGGACGCCAGAGTACCAAGCGTCGCCCAGTTTGAAACATACCCCGACGTGAACAACAAAGCGGATTGTTTGCCGTGTAGCTTTGCCAGAAGCTGCTCGAGGAGCACGTGATAGTGATTGGTGCCCGAAATATTTCGGGTGCCGCCCGCGCCCGCGCCGCAGCGTTCCAGCGCATGTTTCATCTCTCGAATAACAGCTGGGTTCTGACCCATCCCCAGATAATCATTGGAACACCACACGGTAATGTCGCTGCATTTTCCATCGACACAGTAGCGGCTTGCCCTCGGCATATCCCCACAATGGCGTTCAATGTCGTTGAAGCTGCGATAGTTGCCAGTGTCGCGCAGGCCCGTTAGGGCAGTTTCAAAAAATGCGTCAAAATCCATCGGTCCCGCCAATACTGTTGCTGTTCAAACGACGTCGGGGCGTTTTGGCATCCCCGGTCAGACTATGTGCCGCGGAATTTCAGCGTTCTTTCAAATATTGTAAATAATTTCAAATTCCTGCTTGAGACGTGATTTGCCAATCGCCTGATGTCTTGGAGCGCATACGGGGAAAAGCCACACAAAACAGAATGAACGTTGTCTGTTGGTAGGAGGTGCAGCGCATCAAAACCGCCGATACCGCACAATTTCAGCACCAGTTCTACTTCTTTGGAACGATGCATGAGCCAGCAAGAATATGCGATCCCTGACAAATTATGAAAGAAGATTCTGTTTCCGCCGCGTAGGCTGATGTCAGCAGAGGGCGTCAATACAATAAGTAGTTTGAACGGTCATAGCTGTGTTTCGATGTCCAGTCTCGGCCGTGAGATTCCAAGGAAGATGGAGCTCATCTTGGCCTGAATACGGCCAAAGACAATTCGCTGGATCTGGCCCTTGAGCTGATGCTCAAACCCTTTGGAGGATACAATGAACTACCCCACACTTCACAAAAAGTTACTAGGAATGATCGTGTTGCCAGCCTATCTGCTGGCCGCGCCGACATCGCCATCGGCGCAAGAAGGCGATCCGGCTGCCGGTGAAAAAATATTCCGCAAATGCGCGAGCTGTCACCGCGTTGGAGAGGGGGCGAAAAATGCGACCGGGCCCGTATTGAACGGGATTGTGGGGCGGCAGACGGGTTCCTATGAGGGATACAAATACAGCAAGAGCCTGATCAGCGCAGGTGAGAATGGTCTCGTCTGGTCTTCCGAGGCAATATTTGACTGGCTTGCCAACCCCAGAGATTTCATTCGAGCCTACACAGGCGACCCCATGGCGCGGACCAAGATGTCATTCAAACTGGGTGATGAACAACAGCGCAGGGATGTGATTGCTTACCTGGGCACATTGTCCCCTCAGGATGCCGCCGCAGATGGCAGCAGCATGAGCCATGGGGATACGCCATTTGATGATAAAATGGCCGCCGGTAATGTTGATCCTTTGGCCGATATGGAGCGGGTCAGACAGGAACTGGTACTGCCCCCGAATGTGCCCCAGCATGACCAGGTTGCAAAGGGCGACCCCAAGATTGTCGAGATTGAACTGATCGTCGAAGAAAAACCCTGGATGCTGGATTCGGATGGAACAACTGTCGTTGCCCTGACCTATAACGGCTCGATTCCGGCGCCGATGCTCATTGTTCATCAGGATGATATTGTTGAGCTGACGTTGAAAAACCCGGACTCCAACCTGATGGAACACAACATCGACCTGCATGCGGCGACAGGCGCGTTGGGCGGTGCGGGTATCACGACCATCGCCCCGGGCGAGGAATCTATGATCCGGTTCAAGGCGACCAAAACCGGGACGTTCCTGTACCACTGTGCCCCGGAAGGGTCGATGACACCCTACCACGTCACCCACGGGATGACGGGCGCAATAACTGTACTTCCCCGCGACGGGATCAAGGATGAAAACGGGAAGCTGCTGACTTACGACAAGATGTATTATGTCGGCGAAAACGACTTCTATGTGCCGCGTGACGAAAACGGTGATTTCAAAACCTATGAGGATGCGGGCGAGGATCTGGGAGACTGGATCGAAGTCATGAAAACGCTGTTGCCCAGCCATGTCGTGTTTAATGGACGTGTCGGGGCCCTGACCGGCGAGAATGCGATGACGTCGGAAGTGGGTGAAACGGTGATGTTTGTGCACGTCACGGCAAACCGTGATTCACGCCCGCATCTGATTGGGGGACATCTGGATTATGCCTGGGAAACCGGCTCTTTCATTTCACCTCCTCTTCGGGACCTTGAAACAATGCTGGTGCGTGGTGGCTCCGCTGGTGCTGCGATGTATACGTTCCTGCAGCCGGGTGTTTACGCCTATCTCAACCACAACCTGATTGAGGCAGTAGAGCTTGGTGCAGCAGGTCATGTTGTTGTCAAAGGCGAATGGAATGATGAACTGATGCAGCAAGTCTATCTTGGGCCTTTGAAGTGATCAGGAACCTGGTTGTCACGCTGATCTGCCTTGGGGCTGGCGTCGCAGTCATCCTGACCACCGTCGCGGGAAACGGTGTGTCGCGATCGGCGGGAACAGACGCCGCTGACATGCCGGCGTTCCGGCTGTTTAGGACGCAAACTGGGCACAAGCTGCACATCGCGGACAGTGAGGTTACCTGGCGTCAGTGGCAGCATTGCGTTGATGAACAGGTTTGCCCGGAAATTCGCATGCCGAAAGCGGCGTCACCTCTTCACCCGGTTGTAGGTGTCAACTGGTTTGATACCCAGATTTACCTTGGCTGGTTGTCCGAGCAGATGGACAGGCAAATACGATTGCCCAGTCACGCTGAATGGATGGAATTCGCAGCAGATGATGCCCCAAAGCCCAAGGAGAAACTGTTCAGTGATCCCCGAATGGCCTGGGCTGCGGATTACGATATTACGGCTCGTCTTCCTGATGCCCGGACAAGGGAAGTTGGCGGTTTCGGTCGCAACACCTTTGGTATTCAGGATCTGAAAGGTAACGTTTGGGAATGGACTGCTACTAGCTGTGCCGTGGCAGACGGTCGAATAGAAAACTCCGTTTGTTCCGGTGGAGGACGTGTTGTGATGGGCGAACACATCGCCGCGCTATCAGAACTTGTTCGCGACCCCGGCAACGCCAGTTGTGGTGGTGGGCTGCCCCCGGCCAACCTGGGTTTCCGTGTTGTGTACTGAAGCCCAAATTCTGTTTTGCTGGCTCTGATGACTCGATTAGGGCGAAATATCTTCCCGATGGCCATCCCGGTTGGACAGGATATTTATTGTATTCAATGGGTTGCAAAAAAAGGCCAAAATAATTTTGGCCCAGCTGTTGACGAACGGCCCTTCAATTTTACCCTACATGTGATAACAATAGCGTACTAGCTAAAATATTTTCATGACATTAGGTGCAAAATGACTGCTGAAAACGATCCGCATATCGAAAGTTTAAAAGTGGTCTTGGGAAAGACCTTCCGGTTGTATGTGCAGACCCATGGTTATCACTGGAACGTTCAAGGACCGCAATTCCTGAAGCTGCATGATTTTTTTGAATCCCAATACACAAATATGTGGGAAGCGCTTGATGAAATAGCTGAACGGCTTCGAGCCTTGGGTGCCGCTGCACCTGGCACTGTTGCGGAATTGATGTCTCTTGCAGGTGAGCCGGAGGAGAAAAAAGCTCAATCAGCGGATGACATGGTGGCAAATTTGATCCGAGCACATAGTACGCTTGCAGAAAGTCTTCGCAGTGCCTTTCACGATGCCGAAGATGCTGTGGATGATGTCACGGCTGGATTATTGACAGATCGGCTTAACTGGCATGAGAAAACCTTGTGGATTCTGAAGTCTGGAAGCGAATGAGGTCGCAGAGCAACTCAAGTAGGCGAGTGGCTGCAACCGTTGAGATCGCAGCGAAATAACGATCTTTACGCCCCGCGCATTCATGTTTAGTCCACTGCCCGGCAGGCTATCGCACAGCAATGTCCCGTGTATGGGCGCCCCCGGCGGTGCAAGCGGCTTTTTGACTTTGGCAACAGCACTGCGGCCGGGTTCTTTCGTGTATCCGGCCTCTGATTGCGAGCTTCAACGTTGCGGGCTCTCATGGTGAGTTCGCGGAACAGGTCCAAAACGAGAGGCCGCAGTAAAAGCTACCCGGGACATTACTGGTTTGCACATTCCTGATCTCGTCGACGCTGTGCCATGACCTCCGTTCAGAACCACCGCTCCCCAGCCTGCCGACGCCGCCATGAGCCATGATCGCCCATGCCATCCGAGGCAGTTTGTTCGCCAATGCAACCGCTACCAGCATTTTGGGTCTGCGCATCAGCATGCGAGCCAACCACGACCCCTCCGGCGCGCCGCCATGCTTTTGCGTTGCTTGAAGCGCCGACATGGCACCGATGATCAGCAGGCCCCTCAAATCGCGCTGCCCCATCTTCGATATCTTGCCCAGCCTTGTTTTGGCGCCCGTAGAATGCTGGCGTGGTGCGCGCCCGATCCAAGCCGCAAAGTCGCGTCCCTCGCTGAACACCTCTGGCGGTGCAGCCAGCAACGAATTCTTGGCGATACCCAGCCCTATAGTGCCGCCCTTTTCCGTGGATGCTTTCTCCGCGTAGCAAGTTTCGACACCGTTTCCCTGGCAAGAAGATTCCGTGAGGGGGCGTCCACACCATCTAAAGGGAATGAGGACAATGCGTTCAGGTAGCGCCGCTATGGCTGGTGCGCGATGCGTGAGCCAATCAGGCCATTGCTGTCTGACCTTGGCACGGCGGCGTTCGGAGGCAACCAGCGTGCTTGCAGGGAAAACGATTCACTGGATCGTTTTCTTATCCTCCTCAATTTTGTACGTGAATCCCAGGCAAGACAGAAGATCAGCAATGCAAGAATGATGCACTTGCCCCCTTCCGCGTCGGCCAAGGTATCCCTCAACTCAAAAAGCGTGATGTCCGGGTCTTGCGTCACCAGCTCTTCAAAGATGGCCCGCAGTGGTGCCAGTTTGCCAGTATCACGGAGACGGCCCTGAGGCGCATGAGCCGTGTATCCTTTGGTCTTGACCTACCGAGCCCAGAGGGACCCGGCTGCTTGCGATAGTCTCAAACGCAACGCCCCCGCGCGCCCACTTAACCCTTCTTCAATGTATCTCTGAAACCGCGCCCGCAACGCGTCCGGCAAAGGTGATCACCCGATTTTTCGCTGTCAGGACGCGGAGAGTACCGCCGCGTAAACCGCGGTCATTGCCGATTTGGAGAAGCCGTTCGATACCGCCTGGCCTTTACGAACTTAGCAATTTCTTTTTGTCGTGCTTCTGGGATGTCCAACCCCGCAAACTCTGCGATTTCCGCGACACCTACAGCGGGCGACAAAACCAGCTTTTCATAGCTGATGATCAACGTGGGAATGCGCAATCGCATGCAGGTCAGCAAGTTTCTTTGAAGGGCAACAACACCGTCTTGCATGGCATGTTCTGGGTCGAGTTCATTGCGATTGATCTGTGATATCGCAACGGACGTCGGGTCACGGGTGACAAGTACAAACCTGGGGTTCAGCAGTTGTTCCACGACATGATCAAGGTAAAGCGTCACGTCAGGATGTTTCCATCCCCAGATTGAATGAGCTTGATTGCGCTGAGCGATCACACTTGGCATTTGCTCAAGGGGGACATGAAAAGCGAAGTCTTCGAGGTTGTTTTCAAGATCGTCGCCTAGAAAGATGCCGAGATCTCTCAAAATCGCGGCGACCGAAGTTGTACCGCGGCGCGACACGCCGCCAACGACAAACGTCTTTTCTGCTGCTGAACGCGACTCCGGGGTTTCAAAGAGCGTTATACTGACATTCGCTGGTTTCGCAGCGGGAATATGCTTGTCGCGCCACGTGCGGATAATATCGGCGGCTTTGCTCGACTTGAAGTTGGTGAACATTCGGATTGTGATTCCCAAATTGCATGTTTGGCTGCGGTGTGTGGTGCCCGTGGTCACCTATGCCACTTGGTTTCCCAGATAGGCAAGGAAGTCGGAGTCCTTTGGGACACACAAAATATCGAAATTCTGTGCCTGCGGCAGTTCATCGAGTGGCAGGAAGGGTTCGGCCTGCTTTGAGCGATTGTCTTGTGTCGAAAAGACAAGGTAGCCGGCTGTTTGGATTTCATGAATGAACGCAAGAGTGCTGATGCTTTGCGCTTTGAGTTGCGGGGTGTGCAGCTCCATCAGAACAAAAGGGCGATACTTGGAAATTACCTGCTGTCCGCCGCGCCAAACATGCTGTTCAAACCCTTCGACGTCGATCTTGATGAAGTCCGGTACTACCTCAGCGTCTGCGCAAAACCAGTCCAGGGTCGTTATGTTGACCCGACGACCCCGTGCATCCGGATTTTCCTCAGTTTTTGCCAGTGAGAAGGTTGGGGAGGTGAAGGCCGAAGTCACCAGTACTTCCCCCTCTTCGTCAGAAAACCCGGCGTTGACCGCCATGGTTTTCCCTTTAACGCCGCTTGCCGAGGTCAGGGTTCTTTCCAACAGGGAAAAGGTCTTTGGGTTGAGCTCGACCGAATATGCGGTGCGATCAGGCGCGGAAGCAAACAATGCACTGAAATACCCAAGATGCGCCCCGATATCGATGAGACATTTGCTGTCTTTTGCGAGCATCTCGAGCAATCGTGTCAACGATGGCTCGTGCCAGCCGTTTTGAGTGATGTCGCGATAGCGCTGAAACCACTGTTTGGAGTGTGTGCCACAGATCGGAAAACCAATTTCGCGGCCATCAAAAGGAACTTTGTACTCGGCCGCTTCTATGCCGATTACCTGCTGTCCCTTCAGGAGAGTATCGAACAGCTTGCGTTTGATGGCCCGCGCTGTCTCTAAGAGACCCAATTTCTGAGCTAAAACCTTAGTTACGGGTAGGGCACTGTCATCCATCAATTGCTTGAGATGTAAGTTGTACGCCATATGATCGGTGGTCACTAGTTGCAGGTTTAGCGCATAAGTTGGATCCAGATTTTTTGGAGCCTAGCCAGAATCGACATTCAACGCATCCACAGCATTGCTGATGCAAGGTGGATGAAGCTGATGCAGTAGATTGCCCGGCGATCAAAGCGGGTTGCGTTGCGCCGGAAATGTTTGAGCTTGTTCAAGCATCGCTTGACGGGATTGAGCACCTTCTAGGCGTCGACATCATAGGGGATCAGCCACTTGCGGGCCGGGTTGCAAGGGATCACCGGTTCAGCCTTCATGCGCGCGATCAAAGCACGCAAGTAACTGTAACCATATGCATTTTTCTCCAAAACTCGTTGCAGTGACAGGCCGTCCAGCACTCCTCGCGCAATCGGCGCATCCCCCCGCTTCCCCGATATAAGAACGATGCACAGCGGCCTTCCAAACGCATCGGTGGCCCGGTAGATCTTGGTGGTCAGGTCACCTCGGGAACGTCCAAGAGCCTGATCTCCCCTTTTGAGTACTTGCCCGTGGAGGCTTGCTGCTGCGCCCGCACAAGGCTGCTATCGCACGAAACATATCTGTTGTCCGGGGCGTCGATCAGATGATCAAACACCCGCTCCCAGATGCCCGCCTCGGCCCATCGTGTGAAGCGCTTGTGCGCGGTTTTTCCATTTGCCATCACGCCACGGCAGGTCGTACCAATGCGCGTCTGACCGAAGGGCCCACAAAATTGCGTTTACAAACAATGAGTTCATATCGCTTGATCATGTGATCAGTCCCAGAAAAGACAATCTGCTTCCCTATGAAACACACAAACACACATCTATCGCGAAATGCAAATAACTTGAAACACATTGCGTCCCCTAACCAGTTGAAATCTTTGATTTCAGGCAGGTTTAGGTGATTCAGATTTTTGCATTTCTGCTCTCGTGAATCCTGAATGTCGAGTGGCCCTAGTGCACCACGAATTCGGCATGAAGCGCGCCGGCGGCTTTGATGCTCTTCAAAATATCAATCATATCCCGGGGTGAAACACCAAGCGCGTTCAATCCCGCGATGACCTCGGACAAGGAAGTCCCTGGCTGAACTTCAGCAAGGCTGATCCCGGGTTCTTCGTCTATGGCGGCGTTGGTCCGAGGTACCACTACTGTTTCCCCGTCGGTAAAGGGGTTTGGTTGCACGACCAAAGGCTGTTCCTGAATACGCAGGGTCAAATTGCCCTGGCTCACGGCGACACGGGAAATGCGTACGTCTTCACCCATGACAATCGTTCCTGACCGTTGATCCACAACAACCCTGGCTTTTCGTTCAGGCGCTACAACGATATTCTCGATGCGGCCCAATGCGTGTGCCACTGACCGCATGCGCGTTGCAGGCACATCCAGCTGAACTGTGCCGCTGTCGAGCATAATGGCGACGCCACGACCAAACTCGCGATTTATGGCTTGCTCGATCCGACCAGCGGTTGTGAAATCTGCCTCCCGCAAAGCCAAGCGTAAATCCGTAAGCGAGCTGAGCTCAAATGCAATCTCCCGTTCCACTCTGGCACCGGATGGGATTGTGCCGGCTGTGGGAACCCCTTGGGTCACGCCACCGCCGTCGCCCTCTGCCTGGGCACCGCCGGCAATGATCGTCCCTTGCGCAACGGCATAAATTTCACCATCGGCCGCATTCATCGGTGTCATGATCAGCGTGCCGCCCAAAAGGCTGTTGGCATCCCCAATCGCGGAGACTGTCACGTCAACCTGACCTCCGGCCCGCGCAAACGGGGGCAGGGTCGCTGTCACCAAAACCGCCGCAACGTTTTTAGGGCGAAACTGTTCACCCGTAACGTTGACACCAAGGCGTTCTAGAATGTTGGTCATAATGTCTTCGGTAAAGGGGGCATTGCGCAACCCGTCACCAGTACCATTCAATCCGACCACAAGGCCGTAACCAACCAAATCGTTGCCACGTACCCCATCAAAATCAACAAGATCTTTCAGGCGCACAGGGTTTGCCGCCGCTGACTGGGCAAACAGAATGGATATCGTCACCAAGAGTGCGAAGAAACGGTTCATAAGTAATTCACCAAAGACAGTTGAGACATGCGAACGGTAACGGAATAGATGCTTTGCAGCTGGAATTGTGCTTCTTCTAGGCGGGTGGCGGCCTCGTAAGGGTCAATATCCAGCAGGGCGTTTCGCGCAAGATTCAAACTGGTCACCTCAGCGGCATTGCGTGTGGAAATGACATCAAGACGCGCCTCCGCAAATCCAACACGCGCCTGCAGATTGATCGCGCTGCTTTGACCTTGCAACAGCTCCTGTGCGGTCAGGCTGAACAGTTCGGTTTGTTGCGTACGGCTTAAAGCGATACCAGGATCCTGTGCCAGCGCTGCGACAGCAGCACCGCGCAAGGCTGGGAAAAAATCCGGATCACTTGCACGCACATCCAAAGTGACCTGTTCATTGTCCGACACGGCGAAGGGCCGGATTGCATCAGCTGATCCAAGGTAGGCAGACGTCAGAAAACCGGCTGGATCGTCAAACCATGCTCTGGCCTGTGCAATCATATCCGCAGGTGTCGTGGCGCTTGAAGTTGCCGCCGTAAGATCCGCCAGTATCGCGTCAGGATCAGCCATTGGCGGCTGGTTCGTTGTATTGCCAGAGAACAATTGACGGCCAGCAGAACTGGAATTCAGTGTGCCTATCATTGCCTTGAACGTGTCGCGGGATTGGCTTGCAAGTTCTTCGGGTGTCGACCCGCTTGGGCTGATCCCTGCCGTAATCAAGGTAGATGAAAGATCCTTTGCCTGATCCGTAAAGCTGCCAAGGGCCAATTGCATCGCACTTGTAAACTGTGTGGCTTCAGCCGTGGCGACACCAAAGCCTGATAGCACATCAGTCTTACGTTCCGCGTCGGTCAAAAAAGCATAATTGCCAATCAGCAAATTTCGCAATTGCGCAGTCTTACCCGTGGCCAACTCTTCGGTGAGCCGGGCGATATCCTGCTTGATCGCGGTATTGCGGCTGCGCAGCAGAAATGATTGGGAAAGGTCCCCGATGGAGCCTGTATTCATAACGTATTACTCCTTTAGATGCGGGTGATCAGCTGCATCAGGTCATCCAAAACGTCGATCATTCTGGCGTTGGCGGCATAGGTTTGCTGCATCTGCAAAAGGTTTTGCAGCTCGTTGTCGGTGTCCACTCCGCCCGCCAATTGCTGTTTGGTCAATTCTGCGAGCCGTGCTGACGTAAAGCTCAACTGTTGCTCAGACGCGTTTCGCGACACACCAACTGCGGAGATTGCCGAGGATATCAACCCGGATGCTGACTGTGCCTGACCTGCAAAACTGCCAGACGCGGGTGGCCGCGCCGTGGTGAGTGCTCCGGACAGGGCATTCAGCAGGCTTGCTTCGCCAACCGGGCCCTCTGCCGCGGCGTTGATCCCATCACGCAATCGCCAGATCGCGCCCCCCTGATCGGGGTCAACAGCGGCGTTCACACTGAGCCGTTGTGCCAATCCTACCTCATTGACAGGATCAAGCGCCAATCCTTCATCTGTAAACAGACCTGCATCGCCCGGGGCAAGCGACGGATCAACCGCTGGATCTTGAAACCGTTCAATCAGGTCGCGTGCCAGGGCATCAATTTCTGTTTGCGCCTCCACGCCCAATTCGTCCCGAATGGCAAATTGCGCACCCAATGCGCCGCCCCGCAATGCGCCGCGCTGGCTATCAGTGCGCACGGGTTGATCATTGATCGTCAGACCAGACAACTGACCGCCCCCCTGCGTTGCGTAGGGCGTTACCTCATGCGTGGGGTCAAAGCCGATTGTCGAGGGTTGCCCATCCACTAAGGCAGCGCCTGCCGTACTGTAAACCGCAATCTGGCCATTTTGTCGTTGCAAAACGCGCACCGGCACAAGGGCCCCAATACGGTCAACTGCCTGTTGGCGTTGATCCAGCAGGGTCGCGGTGTCTCCTCCGCGGGCACGGGTGGCAAGAATTTCGATGTTGAGGGCGTGAACCTGTTTCAGATCACCGTTCAACTGGCTGACATGCGTTGAAATCGCGTGATCGGCCTGTGTCCGGGCGGCCTGGATCCCGTCCGAGGCGCTTTTAAGCCCGCTTGCGAGGTCTTTTGCCTGAATGAGGCCATTCGTAAGCCGGTCAGAGGCATCTGGCCGACTTGACGCAGTGATTAGCGCGTTTTCGAATGCAGAAAGTCGCCCTGATAAGGACGAAGCATCCCCAGGCGTGCCCAACAGGCTTTCCAAACGGGCATGAAACTCAGAAGTGAGTTTTGCAAGCCCATTTGCTGAATCGGCTGTCCGTTTGTCAGAGGCAAGCCCAGCATCGACATTTCGCGTAATACCATCAATGCGGACGCCACCCAGTTGCATGGATGAAATATCCAACACACGACGTCCGTACCCGGGGGTCAACGCATTGGAAACATTGTTGGAGATAACTTCCGCCCCACGGCCAGCGGCACGCAGGCCAAGGACGGCGTTGGAGAGTGCAGCTGAGATGCTCATGGGGCGGTTCCTTTTGTCTTAGGCACCAATTGGTGCCGTTATTTTAACGTTTGATGTTGGTGGTTTCCTGCAGCATCTCATCCACGGTTTGGATGACCTTGGCGTTTGATGAATATGCCCGCTGCGTGCGGATCATCGAGGTCAGCTCGCCGGCGACATCTACGTTTGATTCCTCTAGCGCGAAGCCAACAATGTCACCCGTTGGGCCATCACTGGCGTCCCACATGAAGAATGAGCCACTTTTTACCGAGGGTTTGTAGGTTTGCTGGTCCAGTGCCACCAACCCGTTTGGATTTGGTAGGTCAACCAACGGCACCTGATACACCGTGCGGGTTATCCCGGTATCAAAGTTGGCGCGTACCATGCCGTTGGCATCCACTTCGACGGAAATCATGTTGCCAACTGTAGAGCCATCTTTGGTAATACTGATCGGTGCAAAACTGTCTGACAGCTGGGTGATGCCATCACTGGCACCAACAAGACCAATGTCGATTTCAATCGGGCCCCCAGCGACATTGACGATCAAGCCGCCGGTAGCAGGGTCATATGCCCCCCCCGAGGTTGTTACGACCGAGGCCAATGTGCCCCCTGCCGTTCGGTTGTCTGTGAATGTCATAACGTATTCGCCAATGGTAACACCCGGGTTGACGGAATCTTCAATCACCATCGTCCACTCATTTGATGATCCCGTGGCC
Organism: uncultured Sulfitobacter sp.; assembly: GCA_937928635.1. GTDB lineage: Bacteria > Pseudomonadota > Alphaproteobacteria > Rhodobacterales > Rhodobacteraceae > Sulfitobacter. Next base: position 19,377 of record CALFWM010000025.1, read on the forward strand.
GGCACTGTTGGCGTGAAACGGATGTTGAGGCTCTCGGAGATGCCAAGGTTGTCAAAATACTCGATGGACAAAGGTTGCGGATCACCGGTCGATCCCGCGCTTGTTTCGGCCGCAGGCAGATTGACCCCCAGATTGACCCGCGTCGTGGGCTCACTTGAGAACTGATTGACGTTGATTTGAACAGGTTCCAACCCGGCAGTCGTGTCGCGCGGATAGGTCGAAATGGAGCCGTCGGGCTCTGCGGGCCAGCCCAACAGGAGCAATCCTGAGGATGAGCGCAAATACCCATCGGAATCGGTGCGGAAAGACCCTGTTGTCGTCAACAACATACTTGGGTCACCACTGGCTGCGCGGACTTCTGCTTCGCTTGCTACAGGCAAGAAACCGCGACCGCGCACTGCAAGGTCTGTCGCGTTGGACGTCGAAACAAGAGAGCCCCGTTGATCAATCAAGCGTTGCGTCGTGGCCCGCACACCCCCGGCGGAATAGGTGCCGCCATTTGATGATATCACCATGGAATGAAAATCAGTGACAACCCGCTTGTACCCCATGGTAGAGGAGTTCGCGATGTTGTCTGAAATCGTTGCCAGTTGCACGGCATTCGTCTGAAGCCCCGCAATCCCTGCGTTGAGTGAGGAAGAAATGGTCATGGGTACGCCTTTCTGCTGTTCCTGCCTAGTCTTGTGCCCACCCTTACGGGAGGTGGCTTAACGCTGGGCTAACATTTAAAAACTGCCGTACTTCTCATGACGAAAGTTGAATCAGGGCTTAGTCGGTTATGCAGCATAAACAGCTGACGTTTTTAGATAGTTTTGTTGATTGGTGACATCTTGTGGCAAACATGGGTTCAAGCCGCCTCGCTCAGATAAGGTTATGGCAGGTCGCGCAGACACCCGTTTAACGAAACCATTTTCGGCCTGTTCAGATCAGTTGCGCTTGACGTCCCGCAGCAGGATAATCTCCATCCGGTTGTTGCGGACGGCCATCCTGTTT
>CALFWM010000026.1 GCA_937928635.1 uncultured Sulfitobacter sp.
GGTTAAAGGCCGGACGCTTTAGCGCGCTGCGCTGACATGCCAGTTTACGGTCATCTCAACCACCGTATCCCCGGCGTCATCCCGGATATCGACGGCCACATCAAACGCCACTTTGCCCTCGTCTTTGATGGCCTGCATCAGTTCCGCACCGGGACGGGATGTTTGCGCATGAGCCGTCAGCTTGCCCAACGCGACCTTCCTAAACGCAATCGCCGCCGTCGCCGCGACGGGTCGCATCTGCAAAATCACCGGTGCCAGGGCCCCGGCCATGGCCGCGCCGGAGGCCGCCTCGCCCAGCGTAAACATCGCACCAGCGTGCATGGATTTGATGTGGTTTGACACCTCATTGCGTTGATCCAAAGCTGCACTGGCGGTGCCATCGCCAATCTTAAGCAGGTCAACGCCCACATGGGTGGCAAAGGGCACAGCCGAATCAAGATGCGCTTTGATCATGTCATAGGGGGTCATCTGCATGCTCCTGTTTGCAATGCCCTGCACGCTGACAGATCATGCACATCCGGGCAATTGTGCCGTTGGGTCGTTTTGGCGCTTGCCCCATGCGGTTGCGTTATCTGGCAATCACGATGTCTGCACGTAATCCGCCCAGCTTGCCCGCCTCCCCCAGACGCAGCACACCACCATGGGCGCGTGCCACATCGGTGGTGATCGCAAGCCCCAGCCCAACACCGGAACCGCGATCCTGATTGCGCGCCGGATCAAGACGGGCAAAGGGGCGCGTGGCATCCTCGCGTTGGCCAAGGGGGATGCCGGGGCCGTCGTCTTCGACCCGGATACGCAAGGTTTTATCCGTATAGAGCACCGATACCTCTGCACGCGCGCCGTAGCGCACCGCGTTGGAAATCAGGTTATCGACTGCCCGGCGCATCGCACTCTTGCGCAGCGCGACCTTGCCCGCACCTGCCCCATCTGTCGGCAGCAAGGTGACGTTGCGCCCCGCCCGTTGGGCCTCCTGTACGATGTCGCTGACAAAGGAAAAGGGGTCCACCTCCTCCGGCTCGCCCTCAGCCGCACCCTTTGTAAAGCTCAGGAACTCATCCAACATGCCTTGCATGTCTTCTACATCTCGCAATAGCGGTGCGGCGTCCTCCTCTTCGAGCATGGACAGGGACAAGCGCATGCGCGTCAGCGGCGTGCGCAAGTCGTGACTGACCCCTGAAAGCATCAGGGTGCGCTGTTCAATGTGCCGCTCAATCCGGTTGCGCATGTCCACAAAGGCATTGCCGGCCGCGCGCACTTCAACCGCCCCGGTTGGCGTGTAAGGTTCATGTCGCCCCCGGCCAAAGGCCTCTGCCACCCGCGCCAGCCGTTTGATGGGACGCAGCTGATTGCGCAGGTAAATCGAGGCGATAAAGCTCAGCAAGACGCCAAAAAACACGGTGTAGACGAACAATTGATGCGGGTTTGACGCTGAAATCCGCCTGCGCTCAAATTCGATCCTGAGCGGGCCCCACTGGCTTTCTGCATAGAGTTTCACCCAGCTGTTTGTCCTCAGATCAACCGCCAACAGGGGCTCAAACCGCTCTGTCAGGCGCTGCCGTATCACAACACCTGAATAATCAAACCAAACCCGCGGGTTGCCCTCCGGCACATCTGCCGCGCTGACCGGCATCGCCGTAATCTCAAGCAGACCAACATCATCCGCGACCTGTTGCGTAACCGTTTCTGGCCCCGCAGCCCGCGCAACGGCCCCCATGACCATGGCCAGCTCCCGCAGCACCGTGTCGGTCATCTGATTGGTCACACCCTCAAAATGACGCTGCGCAAAAATGACCGTCACGACCAGTTGCAAGAACACCACCGGCAGCAGCAGGATCAGCGCGGCACGGCCATAGATGCCACGTGGCATATAGTGTTTGAGCCAAGCAAAGGACATGGGCTACAGCTTAGGCCACAGCGCTTTGAAAAGGTAAACCCATGCAGCCGCCTGATGATTTTGATCCGCCCATTGGTGTCGCTGAGGTGCTGGAACCCGGATTGCGCCGGATTGTGGCCCCCAACCCGTCGCCAATGACCTATCGCGGCACCAATACCTATCTGCTGGGCACGCGCGCGCTGGCGGTGATTGACCCCGGCCCGAACAGCGCGCCACATCTTGAGGCGATCCTGAAGGCGGTTGGGGCGGACCAGCACATCAGCCATATCGTGGTGACGCACGCCCATCTTGACCATTCCCCCCTTGCCCACCCTTTGGCACAGCGTTGCGGTGCAACGGTGCTGGCCTTTGGTGGGGCAACGACGGGCCGCTCAAAGGTGATGCAGGACTTGGCCGCGCGGGGCCTGATCGGTGGGGGCGAAGGCATTGACGCAGATTTTGCCCCGGATCAAACGCTAGCCGATGGCGAGCAGATTGCCGGGGACAGCTGGAGCGTCACTGCCCTGCATACCCCGGGCCATATCGGCAATCACCTGTGTCTGGCCTGGGGGGATGCCTGTTTTAGTGCAGATCACGTGATGGGCTGGGCATCATCGCTTGTGTCACCCCCGGATGGAGATCTGACCGATTTTATGGCATCCTGCACACGGCTCAGGGCGCTGGAGTGGCGCGTTTTTTACCCGGGTCACGGCGCGCCTGTGGCGGACCCTGCCGCGCGTCTGGATTGGCTGATTGCCCACCGCCGCACGCGCGAAACAGCAATTCTAGAGGCCCTGCGCGACAGCCCACGAGATGCGAGGATGCTGGCGCAACATATCTACACCGATACCCCCCCGGCCCTATTGGGTGCCGCCACACGAAACGTCTTGGCCCATCTTGTTGATCTGACTGGAAAATCAAAGGTCATGCCAGTAGGCGCATTGGATGCGACTGCGACATTCAAGCTGACCTGACGCCCATCTGCGGAAAAATTCCATTTTGCGCCCAAACCCCCTGGACGTGGAAAAAGCCCACTGCTATATCGCCCGGACCGTTCCGACGTAGCTCAGCGGTAGAGCAGTTGACTGTTAATCAATTGGTCGTAGGTTCGATCCCTACCGTCGGAGCCAA
>CALFWM010000027.1 GCA_937928635.1 uncultured Sulfitobacter sp.
ACCTCACAAGACCGGGCCGCTGACCTGCCAGTCTGGACACACCTCTACAATTGGCATCGTCCACACAAGGCGCTAAAGTCAAAACCTCCGATCAGCAGATTGGCATTAGATCGGAACAACCTATTGAGGTTCCACAACTAGCCGCTAAGCCAGAACAGCGAAACGCAAACGGGGATACACATAGGCCTATCTTTTTCTTTTTCATCCGCAAATCTACCAATGCAGGGCACTGCGCGCCAATGCAAAAATGTTGCTCAAACCGCGATAAAATTCCAAGGTTGGCGAACCAAGCCCCGTTTTGTTGCGCGGCGAGATGGTGAAAGGTAGCGTTTCTGAAGACTTCACCATTCTCAAAAGATAAAGTTGCTATGCTCCAGATCGTTTAGAGCAATCCCCAGCAACAGGATTGAACTGCCCGGCCCAGTGTTAATCATAACATCCTCGCCCATTTGTGAGGTATGGTTGCTGAGCAGCCCAAACATATTGAATATTCCGCTGACACCGGACAAATCAATCTGCTCATGCGGGTTCGTGGCGTCAAAATCTCCAACCGTGTCATGCCCGTGACCATCAGCAAAGACGAACATGTCCGCATTAAAATTCCCAGACAGCAGATCATTGCCTTCGCCGCCTATTACCCGATCATGGCCTGCCCCAGCAAAAACAGTGTCATCACCGTTGCCGCCAAAGATCAGGTCACTGCCCTGCCCACCAAAAAACCTGTCATTTCCGCTACCGCCATGCAGTGCATCATTACCAAAGCCCCCAAAAAGCGCATCGTGACCCTCACCGCCATACCCGACGTCATTACCATCCCCGCCGACCAGCCGATCAAAACCAAGCCCGCCAATCATCGTATCCGCCCCTGCGCCGCCAAAAAGATTGTCAGCTTGGTGGCCCCCATCCAGCAAATCATCCCCTGAACCACCATTTAGCAAATCAAACCCCGCCTCGCCAAAGATGGTATCATTACCCGCTTCACCAAACAGGCCATCGACAGTACCGCCTATGTTGCTGCCCCCATAGATCAGATCATTCCCAGCACCACCGAAGGCACGATCAGCTGAGCCACCGGCGTGCAGTGTATCATTGTCCTCTCCGCCAAGAAAAAGGTCGAAACCCGCTCCCCCATCCAGCAGATCATTCCCGGCCCCGCCCAGCAGATAGTCCGCATGCTGACCGCCGATCAGGGTGTCGTTACCATCACCAGCTCTTAGGGTATCCATGCCAACGCCACCCTCAAGGAGGTCATTACCACCAGTACTGACGAGATAGTCGTTATTTAGACCCCCAAAAAGCGTGTCAGCGCCATCCTGCGTGTAGAGCGTGTCCCTCCCGATGCCACCCTCAAGGTAGTTATCCCCGAAATAGTCGAACATGAAATCGTTGCCCGCACCGCCCAGCAGCGTATCTCCCCCTATGCCGCCATTAAGGGTGTCGTCTCCAATGGCACCATCAATCGAGTCCGCACCACGAAATCCCATGACAAGATCATTGCCGGCCCCGGCATCAATTTGGTCGCTTAGACTGCTTCCCCTGATGTGAAAACTCAAGTCGCCCCAAACTTGTGTTGTCGTCAGCGCGTTGATATCCACCACAAAACTCTGCAGGCCATTTGGGTTGAGGGGCTTAAAGTCTACGGGGCGATAAAGTTGCTGAACGGCCAACACATCATAAATCCCCAACTCAGTCGCTGGTTCCCCTTCATAAGACATCACCGTGTATTCGGAATTTAGTTCATCTTCGGGGAGCTGTACCCGCCCCAAATCCGGGTGATCAAATCCTAAAGCATGGCCTATCTCATGCAGGTAAACATGTATGTTTGACTCATTCATGTTTGCCGTATTTATGCGAATTGGTGAATTTATTTCACCGTCGGCGCGGATCAATGGGCCGATCGCCCGAACGGGAAACGCTCCCGTTCCAGGAACGCCTTCGGGCAGATCATAATTCCCAAAGCTAATGTCACCCTCGCCAGCAGGCACTTCAACAAAAGTCAGTTGCGATACCTCTGCCCACATCTCAAGCGCAGAACGCGTTAAGGTTTCTTGCGCCGATGTAAAAGGTTGAAAGCCATCATCACTCCCTTCAGGCTCCCGATTTGGCTGAAGGCTCTCTGCTATTTTAGAAAATGAGTAAGTCAATACAGTGGGGCTATTCGGGTTTATCGAAATCCAACTGTTGGGACCCAATATTGCACGGTGATCACTAATAACTAAATCATTTGCGGGCGTGTAGACGACAGGCATTTCTAAGTACTCCGAACTCGATATGCCACATGGATATCTCAAGGCGCGCCAGTATTCCACAATATGGCGTCTTTCCGCGAAGGCCGTTCCGTACAAGGGCAATACCAATTGGCTCATGTATAGCCGATTTGATAACGGCCAGCCCTTTACTCCCGCATCTGCCACCCTGATCCTAAGACTGGGTCCCATGTATGAGTGCCGGACGTAATCTCCCCAAAACCGCCGTTTGAATTTTCCCCAGTCGTGAGCGGTTCTGGCGATTTCTGAACCTTAGATATCCAGAAATTGTCGCGACTGCGGGAAACAGGCCTGATGCCCGCATTTGAGGATGACAGGGGCAATCAGGTGAAGGGATTGAAGGAGATCGTTTGATCGATCCGTTTGAAGGGTTTCTGCGCGAGCGCGTTCTTGCCTTTCCCGATCTGAGCGGCGCGCGTCTTTTGCGCGAGATCCGAGCGATGGGATATGAGGGCAGCTATACGGCAGTGACGGACTTTCTGCGTGATGTGCGTCCGTCGAAACCGCCGAAAACGCGTCCAGTCCGTAAATTCAAATTAACTCGCTCAGACGCCAAAAATCTCCTCATCATCGGCCTTCGCCAAGGTCGATGGTGAGAACCGTCTAACGGATCGGAGATAAAGAATGGTACAGAGACACCTGTGCCCTAAATGTGGCAGTGGATTTCAGCTTTTGGGATCAATTTCTTTGCAGCTTTTTCAGCGATAAGTGCGACATGCGCACAGTGAATAATTTGATGCCACGGGCGACTGTATGGGGGGAACCCTTTGCGAGGGCAATGATATCCTGCCGGGGGTATATGTGTTACTGACGGGGTTTGTCTCTGTGGGCGCAATATCCTGCTGGTCCACAGACTGTCAATCGACGTGGCTCCTGAAGTTGCGTTCCAACCGAACAGCTCCAAAGTGTCTACAAATATTGGTGCCTTTACCCTGGCTCAGGGTCTTGTTCTCCATCGGCATTACAGTTTCAGTCGCCCGCCGAGAGTTGAATGAGGTCAAGCTAACTTGAGGTTCTTTGTCTGTTTCATTTGCAGATGCCAATTTAGCACACCGAATGCCCCATGCCAATTTTTCTACCTTCGCACGAACCTTTATCATTGACTACCAGATGACATTATCACTGTTTCTGAGTGCACGGTCGGAATGAAGAGGGTCAAGCCGTCGCAATAGGGTGAGGGCTAAAATGGTAACGATAACGGGCGTACGCGCAGTTTTGGCATTGAATATCTGGATGTTGCGGAACCGGATATTGCAAATGGGCAAGGCCAGCCAAATTGGCACTCTCGCCAGATTATCCGCGGCGACTTTGCTTGCGCTCTTATTTTTGCCGTTGTTCCTGTCTTCGGTTGTCTACGCCCAGGCCACGAGCCCTGCCAGTATCAACGGTAGTTTCGCGGTTGGTACAAATAATCTGGCAGGTACGACCAGCGGGTCAAGCGGGTCGGCAACTCTGACGACTCTTGGTTCAAACCAAGGCGCGACTTTCGATTTTTCCGCATCTTTGAGTGGTACGGGCACTTGGAATTCTGGCTTGCGGTTCAACAGTGCGAGTGAATTGCAATTCCAGGCAAGAAACACGAACAATCTGACATCGAACTTCGCCAATTATACCTATGCATTCTCTGAGACGGTCTATGGTCTTGAGCTCGAGATGGACGGTCTGGACAACGGAGATGAGACTCTTCTAACCTTTTTCCTGCGCGGGGTTCAGGTGCCGGTGGATCTGTCGATCATTACCGGACAGGGCTCAAACGTGAACATCAGCAATCCGGGTGGTGCCATTGCGGCTGAAGGCCCGGGAAACGACAACGCGCAGGAGTTCTTTCGTTTCCGGCTGCCTTTGAATGTCGCAGTTGACGAAGTTCGTTTTTCACCAACGTCAAAGAATAATGATAGCTCTGGTAATGTCACTTTGCAGCACCGTGCCCACGCCTGGGCCACAGGTAATATTGCGCTGGTCAAAATATCGTCCGTCGACCTTGGGGTTAATGGGACCGCAGACCTTGGTGAGGAAATTACATATACCTTTGTTGTCACTAACAATGGTAACACCCCGCTTGTAAATGTTGCTCTGGCTGACACAGCGTTTACTGGAGCAGGCACTTTGCCAGCACCGACCTTCCAGTCCGGCACGGGTGGTGCGACACCCGCCCTTCTGCCGCAGGGGCAAACACTCACATATGAAACAACCTATCAGTTGGTCGCAGGTGATCTGACAGGCAATCCAATCAACAATCAGGCGCGCGTGACGGCAACACCCGAGGGTGGCACAGCTGGACTCGATGATGTCATTGATCTGTCGGACAGCGGAAATGCTGGTGACGGTGGTTCGGTGGGGTCATTGACTGAAGACGATGTCACAACAACTGATTTGCCCCGCTCCCCAACGCCAACCGTGCCGCCGTTTTCCTGCGTTGCTAACTTTTATGAGGTTATCAGGGGCCAACTTTCGTTGCTGGATGTGAATACGGGCATGTACACGCCCATCGGCCCGTCGCAGCCTCGCTATAACGCGACCGGGTACAACCTGAATGACGACTATGTCTATGGCCTCGGTCAGGCCGGAGCGATCGACCAGCACCTGATCCGTGTCGGGAGTGACGGGAACATCGAAAGTTTTGGCGATGTAGGCATTAGCTCCCCTCGCGGTGTGTTCGACGATACCAACCGGCTGTTTTACAGCAGCAACTCCACAAGCCTGTCCTTTATTGACGTGACCACAATGTCGCTTGGCACGGTCAGTTTCACCTTGCAGGCGGGATCAGCCAACCTCAGCATCGTTCGTGATTTTGCATATGTGACCGTTGGCGGTGAGGGGATCATCGCAGGTGCCTCAGACGGTGATCTGATGATCTGGAACCTTACCACAGGTGTTTCAAGGCGGGTCGATGTGCCCGGTTTGCCCAACGGGTCTTATGGTGCCGCCTGGGCTGCGTCCAACGGGAGCCTCTATTTTAGTTCAAACATCGATGGCACAATTTATGAAATCGCAAATGCGACAACGGCACCGACCATCGTAAGCTCGGTTGTTGCAGCGCGCTCCAACCAACATGACGGAATGAGTTGTCCGCTGGCCCCGCCACCAGATTTCGCGCCGCCTGCGTCCTCAATTGAGCTGGTCAAGTCTGTCAGCGGCGTTGCCGATACAAACGGTAATGGTGTGTTTGGTGACACTGGCGATACAATCAATTTTGAATTTACGGTTGAAAACACAGGCGATGCTGCCTTGGCGGATATCTCGGTGGACGATACGGGTCTGCCCGGTGTGTCCGCTGTGCCTGAAGGCGGGTTTGACGGGACACTCATCTCGGGCGAGGGCCCGGTATTGGCGGCGACCGCGGCCTATGTGCTCACCTCTGCTGATGTGGCAAGCGGAAGCGTGACCAATACGGCGACTGTTACATCCACCGCTGTCGCGCTGGATGGTTCCGGAAATCCTGACCCGGCCAACCCGTTCCCCGATGTTCCGCCTGTGACCGACGATTCAGACACCGGGTCTGAGCCTGCGGTCGATCCCACAGACGGCACGGTCGTGACTGTTGCGGATCCTTCCGTAGAGGACACAAATGGCACCCCCGGCGATGACGGGGATGAGCCAACTGTTGTGACACTTAGCACCAGCCCGATGCCATCGTTGGAGCTGGTCAAATCACTTGCGGTTATTGCCGACACCAATGCCAACGGCATTGTGGGTGATCCGGGTGACGTTGTGAATTTTACCTTCACAGTTAAGAACACAGGCAACACAGCGCTTGCCGGTATCTCTGTGACGGATGCGGGGCTCTCCCCGATCACCCTGACGCCTGATGCGGGCTTTGACGGAGACCTCGCCGTGGGCGAGGGGCCGGTAACGGCGGCCACGGCGCAATATGTTTTGACACCAGCGGATGTTGCTGCGGGCATGATCAGTAACTCGGCCACGGCCGCAAGCACTCCGGTTGAAACCGGGCCGGGCAACGTACCCGTGCCGGGATCACCGCTGATTAATCCGGCGACAGGTATCGCATATCCTGCGGGCGCCATCACGGACACATCGGACACGGGCACCAACCCTCAGGTTGATCCGAACACCGGCCTGCCGGTCAGCACAATTGCTGATCCAAGTGCAACCGGTGGTCCAGATGATCCCACAGTGATCAGTCTGATCACACCGATGCCGTCGCTTAGCGTGACCAAATCCATCGTGTCGGTTTCGGATGAGAACGGCAATGGCCTGACGGATGTCGATGACATCGTGACCTATGTATTTAATGTGACCAACAAGGGTAACACCTCACTGGCAGATGTGCGCATCAGCGACCCCAAATTGGGTGTTGTCACTGTTGCTGTGACCCCTGCCGATTTGGCACCGGGCGATACGGCGACACTGACCGGTCAGACCTACCATATCCAAGCCTCCGACGTGACAGCGGGTGGTGTTGAAAACACAGCTGAAGCATCTGGCCAGCCCGTGGCCACAGGCCCCGGCGGCACGCCTGACCCAAGTACACCACTGGTGGATTCTGTGGGCGTTGATCTGGCTGATGTGACGGATACATCGGACGCAGGAACGCAGCCTGAATTGGACAATTCCGGTTCGCCCGTCGGCGTACCAAATGCGGAGACCACGGAAACCGAAAACCTCGCCGGCAACACTGATGGGGATACGACCAATGACCCAACAGTTCTGAACATTGCCGCGCCACAGATCAGCCTGATCAAATCTGTTGCCAATGTCTTTGACACCAACGGTGACGGGCTGATTGGCGGCGAAGACGATCAGGTTGTCTACAGCTTTCTGGTGCGCAACACGGGCAATGTCGCCCTCGCGAATGTGACTGTAACTGACGACTTCTTGCCAGTGACAGGCGGGCCGATTTCTCTGGCCGTTGGGGCAGGGGATAGCACCACATTTACCGCGACCTATATCGTACAAGCGGCCGATATCGCACGTGGGTTTATTGAGAACACCGCAAGCGTTGAGGCGGATGCCGTGGACGGCGCGGGCAATCCTCTGTTTGGCCCGGATGGTTCAGCAATCACCGTGAGCGATGTGTCGGACGCAGGCACGAACCCTGATCAGAGCACGGTGACAGACCCTGAAGGGAATGAAACAGCAGACGGCTCGGGTGGCACCGACGGGGATGATACGAATGATCCGACCGTTTTGTCCGTCCCGGCCAACCCAAACCAGGCGTTGACCATCGTGAAATCCGTGGCCAGTGTCGCTGACACCAATGGCTCTGGCCTTTTGGATGCGGGCGATACGGTGACATACTCATTTGTGGTCACCAACGCGGGCAACGTACGCATGGCGGGCATTACCGTGACCGATCCGCGTGCAGCACCCGTTTCGGGTGGTCCGATCACACTGGAAGCGGGCGCAAACGACAGCACGACCTTCACCGCCTCTGCGATAATCACCCCGGCTGAAGCAGCCGCAGGCGACATTGAAAACACTGCAACAGTTGATGGTGGTGCTGTGAACTCAGCGGGTGACCCAATCCGCAACCCGGACACCGGCGCGCAACTGACCGCGACAGATACCTCCGATGCAGGCACCGCGCCTGAAATCGGGGTCAGTGGTTCACCTACGCCAATCCCGGACCCCACAGGCACAGGTACGGCAGATGATCCCACTGTGCTGGCGCTGCCAATGCCCAGCTTCAACCTTGAAAAGTCTGTGGCGAACGTGGCCGATACCAACGGCTCCGGTGCCGTCGATGCGGGCGACACCGTGACCTATGCGTTCCGTGTGCGCAACACAGGCAACACCGACCTCAGCAATGTGATGATCACAGATGCCTTGCCGGGGATGACATTCACCACCTCCCAGACCATTACGTTTCTTGCGCAGGGCGGCGTGAACACCTCCGTGATGGCGCAGTACCAGCTGACGCCAGCTGACATCATCGCGGGTGTGGTCGAAAACACCGCGCTCGCGGATGCCACCGCTGTGGATGACACGGGCACGCCCTTTGGCGATCCGTTCAATCCCGGCAGCCCCCTCATGGTGGATGATACCTCTGACGCGGGCACGGACCCGGATGGCGCAACCATCGCCAACCCACCGGATGTTGAAACGCGCGACGGTACGGGCGGCACGGATGGCGATCCAGCCAATGATCCGACCGTCTTCAAGATCACGCCGTCGCCTGAACTTGTGGTGACCAAATCGGTGTCCTCCATCGTGGATACCAATGGCAACAATCTGGTCGATGCGGGTGATACTGTGACTTATGCCTTCACGGTCACAAACACAGGCAACATCGCTTTGGCTGGTGTTGTGGTCACCGATCCAAAGGTTGCCGTCTCTGGCGGTCCGATTGATCTGGCCATTGGGGCGAGCAACAGCACGAACTTCACCGCGACCTATGTGGTCGAAGCGCTCGATGTCACGGCGGGCTTTGTGGAGAACACAGCCACAGCGACAGGTAACGCTGTGGATGCGGCGGGCGATCCTGTTGAGGATCCGGCCAGCCCCGGCACCCCTCTGACTGTTTCCGATACCTCTGACGCGGGCACCAACCCAGACCTTGATGTGACAGGTAATCCAACAGCCGTGGTGGACCCCGCGGACACCGAGACTCCGGATGCGACCGGTAGCATAGATGGCAATGCAGGCAATGACCCAACTGTCCTGACCCTGACCCGGCCCGAGTTGGAGCTGATCAAATCGGTCGCCAACATGCCTGATACGAATGGCGATGGCCTGTTTGGCGGCGAAGATGATGTGATCGTGTACAGCTTCCTTGTGCGCAACACGGGCAATGTCATCCTCAACAACATCATGGTTACGGATGCGCTGCTTCCTGTGACAGACGGACCCATCACGCTGGCACCGGGCGCGGGCGACAGTTTGACCTTCACGGCCTCCTACACGGTGACCGCTGCTGATATCGCGCGCGGGTTCGTTGAAAACACCGCCACTGTGACCGGCGATGCGGTCGATAGCAGCGGAGACCCCGTGTCGGGGCCAAACGGCACGCAAATCACAACCTCTGATGTGTCAGATGCCGGCACGAACCCCGATCAAAGCACCGTCCCAGACCCAAGCGGGACCGAAACGCCGGACGGCTTGGGCGGTACAGATGGGAATCCGACCAATGACCCAACCGTGCAAACCGTGCCCGGCAACCCGAACCCTGCGTTGACTGTCGTGAAATCGGTCGCTGGCATTGCGGATACAAATGGCTCTGGCGTGGTGGATGAGGGCGACACGGTTTCCTACACCTTTACGGTGACCAACTCCGGCAATGTGCGTCTTGGAAACGTGACCGTTGCTGATCCGCGCGCGGCACCGGTCTCTGGTGGGCCCATCATTCTGGAGGTTGGGGATACGGATACCTCTACCTTTACGGCCAGCGCCGTGATCACAGCGGCAGAGGCCGCAGCCGGGATGATTGAGAACATAGCGAGGGCGACGGGTGGAGCGATCAACTCCCTCGGTGATCCTGCGACGGGCGATCAGCGGATAGCAACGGACGCCTCTGATGCGGGTACGGAGCCTGATATCGGGCCAACGGGCACGCCGACCTCCATTCCTGACCCGGCTGGCACTGAAACCGGCGGCGATGATCCGACGGTTCTGAACCTGCCGATGCCGAACCTGTCTGTCGTGAAATCTGTGGCCAATGTGGCGGATACCAACGGCAGCGGTGCCGTGGATACCGGTGACACTGTCAGCTACGTCTTTGCGGTCAGCAACACCGGCAACACCGATCTGGTCAACGTCACGGTCAGTGATGCACTGCCCGGTCTGATGTTTACCGCGCCGACCACCATCCCCGCATTGGCGCAGGGTGCGACAGATACAAGTGTGACAGCAGAATACCGTCTCACGGATGCGGATATTGCCGCGGGCTTTGTTGAAAACACGGGCGACGCCACAGGGGCGGTCGTTGACAGCGATGGCAATCCCTTGGGCGATCCGTTCAACCCCGGCACACCGCTGACGGTCACGGATACCTCGGATGCAGGCACCGACGCGATGGGTGACCCCGTTGCAGATCCGGAAAATACGGAGACGCCAACAGGCACCAACACCACAGACGGTGATCCGGGCAATGACCCGACCGTTCTGGCCATCACGCCCTCCCCGGCGATTGAGGTGATCAAGTTTGTTTCTGCTGTTACCGACACCAACGGCAACGGTCTGGTCGATGCAGGCGACGTGGTGAGCTTTGCCTTCACCGTCACCAACACCGGCAATGTGGACCTGAGTGCTGTGCGCATCAGCGATCCTTTGGCCAATGTCTCTGGCGGACCAATTTTGCTCACGATCGGGAGAACTGATTCCAGCACCTTCACTGCGACCCGCGTGGTCACGGCGGGCGACGTCGCTGCTGGTGGCATCGAAAACACCGCGCGGGCCTTTGGCACGGCGACTGATGCTGATGGCAACGTGATCGACAACCCCAACAACCCGGGCAGCCCGTTTGAGGTCAATGACGTCTCAGACAGTGGCACATGGCCTGATCTGGACGGGACTGGATCACCTGTTGATGTGGTCGATCCTGAAACCACCGAAACGCCTGATCTGGCGGGCACAACGGATGGTAATGCGGGCAACGACCCCACGGTACTCAACATTGTGCGCCCGGAACTCACGCTGACCAAATCCGTCTCAAATGTCTTTGACACCAACAATGACGGCCTGTTCGGCGGTGAGAACGACGAGGTGCACTTTACCTTCTTTGTGCGCAACACCGGCAATGTTGATCTGGCTGATATCATGGTTGACGATCCATTGGTCACCATGAGCGGCGGGCCGATTGATCTGGCCGCAGGTCAGGCCAGCAGCACAGCCTTTACCGGCATCTATGTGGTGCAAGCGGCTGATCTGGCGCGTGGCTATGTGGAAAACACAGCAACAGCGACAGGTGCTGCCGAAGACAGTGCAGGCAATCCGATCAACGGTCTGGATGGCGTGCCGATCACCGTTTCAGATGTGTCTGATGCAGGCACTACAGGCCAGCAGCAGGATGTGACGGATCCGCCAAACGAAGAGACGCCAGATGGCACGGGTGCCACGGACGGTGATCCGGGCAACGACCCCACTGTTCAGTCCTTACCTGCCAACCCCAATCCTTCACTGGTGGTGGTAAAGTCTGTCACAGCGGTTCAGGACACAAACGGATCGGGCGTAATTGATGCCGGTGACATGGTGACCTATGGGTTCACTGTCACCAACGATGGCAATGTGCGTCTGGCAGATGTGAGTATTGATGACCCACGCGCAGCCCCTGTGACGGGCGGCCCGATCACGCTGGAGGTGGGTCAGGAGGACTCCGCCACCTTCAGTGCGACAGCGGTGATCACTGCCGCCGAAGCGGATGCAGGCGCGATCAGCAACACGGCGACTGCGACAGGTGGTGCGGTGAACTCGGCAGGTGATCCGTTCACCAACCCCGATACCGGTGAGCAGCTGACCGCCAGCGATGTCTCTGATGCGGGTACGGAGCCTGAAATCGGACCCGGTGGCGTGCCTGCCGATATCGACGACCCTGCCGCAGCCGGCGCGGGCGGTGATGATCCGACGGTTCTGGCCTTGCCGAACCCAAGCATGGAACTGGTCAAGTCAGTGACGCTGGTGGAAGACACCAATGGCGACGGGCTGTTTGGCAGTGCGGGCGATATCATCCGCTATGCCTTTGCCGTGACCAACACGGGCAATACCACGTTGACCGACATCACGATATCAGATGTGAATGCGACGCTTTCCGGCGGACCGATCAGCCTTGCACCGGGTCAGACAAACACCAGGGCCTTCACTGGCACACACCTGATCATTGCGGCTGAGTTTGATGCTGGCTTTGTTGAAAACACCGCCACGGCCACGAGCACGCCGGTTGATGCGGACGGTGATCCGTTGCTCGGCACCGATGGCCTGCCTGTAGAGGTGACGGACATCTCCGATACAGGCACTGATAGCGAGGGCGACCCGATTGGCGACCCAAGTGCCACCGACAGCCCTGACGGGACAGGCGCGACGGATGGTGTGCCCGGCAATGACACCACGGTCATCGCAGTGCCCACCAATCCACGTCCAATGATCCAGCTGGTGAAATTTGTCGATAGTGTCACAGACGCAGATAACGATGCGGTGCTTGGTGGTGCAGACGATGTTGTGACCTACCGCTTTGCGGTGACCAACACCGGCAACGCTGATCTGGTGGACGTGGAAGTGAACGATCCGCTCCTTGGCGGGCTGATCGGCACCTTTGCGACATTGGCGATTGGTGAGACACAGGAGGTCTTTGCCAACTACACAATCACGGCGGAAAACGAAACTGCCGGATTTGTGCAGAACACGGCCACGGCAGACGGTGACGCTGTCAATGCGTCCGGTGCGCCGTTCCTTAACCCCGACACGGGTCTGCAGCTGACGGCCAGTGATACTTCTGATGCGGGTTCTGCGTCAGATGCCACTGACATTCCGGACAATGAGGGGGTGGAGACGCCGCAGGGCAACGGCGACACGGATGGCGATACGACCAATGACCCAACCGTCTTGACCGTCCCACTGACCCCGTCAGATGCGGCGATCAGCGGTACAGTCTTTGCCGACAATGACCGCGACGGAGTGTTTGATCCTGACACCGATACGCGGCTGCCGGGCTATACAGTGATCCTCTATGACACTGATGGGAATGTCGTTGATCAAACCGTGACGGACAGTCAGGGCATGTACCTGATGGAAGGCTTTGGCGTGGGTCAGGACTACTTTGTCGAGTTCATTGATCCCGTGACCAGTGAGGTGATCGGCACGCTGACCAACCTCGACTTTGACCGTAACACAGTGCTGAGCGATCAGAACCAGGAGGTTATCGCGGCGCTGCCCACCGGCACGCTGACGCTGACCAAGACCTCTTCGGTCAGCAATGTGGTTGTCGGCCAGTCTGTACCTTACGAGATTGCGGTGACCAATCCGGGTGCCTTCACGGTTGAGAATGTGAACATCGTCGACCGTTTGCCGGCAGGGATGCTCTACACACCGGGGACGGCTACCGTGAATGCGGTGCCAACGGAACCGACGATTGCAGGCTCCATGCTGACATGGTCCAATCTGTCGGTGCCTGCCGGGACGGATAGTGTTGTGATCACGCTGAATGCACGGGTCACATCTGCGGCAGCGCTGGGAGAGTTGACCAATACCGCCAGTGCCTTTGATTCTGTGACGGGCCTGCCCTTGGGCGATCCGGCCAGGGCCACGGTCTTCCTGCGGCCAGAGCATGTGTTTGACTGCTCTGATGTCATCGGCAAGGTCTTTGATGACCGCAACGCCAATGGCTATCAGGATGATCCAAGCCAACCGCGTGGTCTGACCAATCAGTCGATCTTCCGGGGCAAAAACAGTACACCTGCCACCCCTGCGGATGAACCGGGTCTGCCCCATGTACGGCTGGTTACGCAAACTGGGTCGATCATCACCACGGATGAGTATGGCCGCTACAGTGTGCCTTGCGCTGAACTGCCCGGTCGCTTTGGCGCGAACTTCAGCCTCAAGCTGGACGAACGCTCCTTGCCAAGTGGCTATCGCATGACGACGGAGAACCCACGCACCATGCGCCTGACGGCCGGTATCATGACGGAAATGAACTTTGGTGCCTCGATCAGCCGTGTTGTGGATGTGGACCTGACCGCCGCTGCATTTGAGGCCGGGTCGGACAACCCCTCGCAGCAACTGGTGGCAGGTCTGGAAGGGCTGCTGGGCCAGATCGTCGATACGCCATCTGTGATCCGGATTGCCTATTTCCATGAGGGTGAAGACCGCAAGATCGTACGCGCCCGCGGTAACGCAGTAGAAGAGTTGATCCGAAAACGGTGGAAGAGGATTGGTCGTTACAAGCTGATCGTCGAACGCACCACGAAACGGATGCAGTAGAGAGTGAATGATATGAAACAGTTCTTTATCATCCCCCGTTTCGCCCTTCTGCTTGGTGCCACTGCGCTTGCGGGGTTCGCCCCGATGGTCGCTTTCTCTGAGGAAAGACCGGATTGCCGTCAGCTTGAAGGCGGCAGCACGCTGATTGACGAATGTGTGCAGCCCAACAAGGAAACCGTTGTTCAGATGCCTGCGGGCGCAAATTCGGAACTGGACACCGGCAGTGTCACCAACAGCTCCGGTTTTGTGCTGGCGATTGATGGCAAACCGGTCAACGCGGACCCCCGGATTGAGGACCGCATCCGCAGCACAGATATCGCGCTCGCGGAGGCTGATGTAAAAGTCACCTATGATGGGCTCGACATTGAGCCTCGCCTTGATGTGGTGGCGATGGGCGGCAATCAGGCGCGGCGACCCGGTGAAACCGTGACGTTCCAAAGCCGCACGAACTATCCGGCCTATGTCACACAAGGGGAGCTGCGCATTTATGACCGCTCTCCCAGTGGGGCGATCCGGCTGGTCGGCGTAACCCCGATCAATGCAAACGGTCAGGCCAGTGTGACCTTGCCCCAGGGCACGCACCTTAGCGTGGTGCACCGGGTCTATGACAAACGTGGCCGTTACGACGAAACCGAGCCCTTGCCGCTGTGGGTTGCCGATGATCGCGGGCTGAACACCCGGATCGAGGAAGGCAGCGATGCCACGGCTGAGCGTAATATCCGGGTCAACGGCGGTGCGGTCACCGTCTCAGCCACAAACTTGCGGCCCGGCGCACGCTTGCAGGCGCTGGGCGAAGAGATCAGCCCTGATTCCAACGGCGGCGTCGTAGTTCAACGCATTTTGCCCGCAGGGACGCATGAGATTGACGTGTCCGTCACCGGCAACGGCGCGCCAAATCAGTTCTCGCGTGACGTGGATGTGGCGGGGCCTGAATGGTTCTACTTTGGCGTCGCGGATGTCACTTATTACAACACCGAGGACGGTGCCACAGGGGAACGCGACAGCGAAACCCGCGCACGTCTGACCTATTACATTGATGGCGAAACTGAGAACGGCTACCAGATCACCTCATCGCTCGACACAGGCGATGAAGAGATTGGCGACCTGTTCAGCCGCCTGGATGAAAAAGACCCGCGCGCCGTGCTGCTGCGCGTCGATCCGCTCGATGGCTATCCGACCTATGGCGACGATTCCACCATTCGCGACAATACGCCGACGTCGGGCAAGTTTTACCTGAAGATTGAACGCGACGGCAATTTTGCGCTTTGGGGTGATTACCAAGCCTCCATCAATGGCTCAGGCTACCTGCGCAACGAACGTACTCTCTATGGGTTTCAAGGCAAATACGCGTCGCAGGCGACGACAGCCTTTGGTGAGGCGCGGGGCGAGGTTGAGGTCTACGCCGCCCACCCCGATCAGTTGGTTGGCCGTGACGTTCTGCGTGGCACGGGCGGGTCTGTTTATTTCCTGCAACAGCAGGATCTGTCGGTTGGGACGGAAACTATCACTGTTGAGGTTCGCGATGCCGCCACAGGCCGCGTGATCCAGCGTGAGCGTCTGGTCTTTGGTCGCGACTATTCAATCAACTACCTACAGGGCGTGGTTGTTCTGACACGACCCCTTGCCTCCACCGGGCCATCTCGCCTGATTGAGACCAATCCGGGTGGCGACACGATCAACAATCTGGTTGTGCAGTATGAATTCACGCCCACCGCCACAGATGTGGATGGATTCTCCTACGGTGTGCGGGCGCAAAACTGGCTGACAGACGATGTGCGTCTGGGTGTGACCGCGTTGAAAGACACCACCGGCATTGCCGATCAGGAGTCCGCCGCCGTTGACCTGCGGTATCGTCTGGGTGAGCGCAGCTATGTACAGCTTGATTATGCGCACACGGATGGGCCGACCTTTGGCAGTTCGTTTTCGTCCACCGGCGGGCTGATTATTGACAATGCGCCGCCGGTGATCGCCTCAGGTGATGCGTTTAAGATCGAAGGGGTCTTTGATCTGGCCGAAATGGGCTTTCAACGCGAAGGCACGCTGAGCGCCTATTTTGAAGAGCGCCAGCAGGGTTTCTCCACGCTGGATTATCAGGTGACAGCGGCCACGGGCGATGAAACGCTTTATGGCTTTGATCTGGATGTCGAAGCGCGGGCAGGGGGCCTCGGCTGGGGCGTCTATGCGGACATCTATGAAAATGACGTGGGGGATGAGCGCACCGAAGTGGGGGTTGAGGTCAACGGCCAGATCACGGATCGCCTGAACCTCGCCTTCGCGCTGGAACATCTGGATGAACAGAATGCGATCCGCAATGGCACGCGTCTGGATGGCGCGCTGCGCCTTACGTACAAGCTGAGTGAAACAACTACCCTGTCGGCCTTCGGTCAGCATTCAGTCAACGTGAATGGGCTGGCAGAGTACAACCGCTACGGCGTGGGCGCGGCGGTGGCCTTGCAAAATGGCTGGTCCATTGATGCGGAGGTCTCTGACGGCACCGGTGGCGTAGGCGGGCGGATTCTTGCCACGCACCGAACAGACGCAAATTCCAGCACCTATTTTGGCTTTGATCTGGATCCGGGCCGCGCCATAGACGCCGGTCTGCCCTCGCAAAGCAACGCTGGCAAATACGTGATCGGTGGCACGCGCCAGATCACGGACCGGTTTGGCTATTTCGGAGAGAATACCTATGACCTGCTGGGCGAAAGGCGCACGCTGACGTCGGCCTATGGTGTCAACTATCAACGTTCCAAGTTCTTGAAGTACACCGCCGCCCTCGAATTTGGCCAGATCGTCAATGGCACGGCTGATGACTTTGAACAAACAGCGCTGTCACTGGGGTTACAGTATCAGGATGACTGGCTGACGACAGTGGCGCGTTTTGAGTACCGCAATGACCGGGGCACCATTTCTGGGGCAAACCGAAATGCGGACACCATCGCTTTTGTCGCCAGCGGCAAATACAAGATCGACGAAAACCGCCGCATTGTGTTTGACGTCTCAGCCATAGACACGGACACCGATGAAAGTTCCTTGCTTGATGGGCGTTTGATTGATGCAAGCATCGGCTATGCCCTGCGTCCTGTGAACAATGAGCGTCTGAACATTCTGGCACGCTACCGGTATCTGAACGACAGCTTTGGCCAAGAAATCGACGGGGTTGCAGGGGCAGGGGCGGTGCAGGAGAGCCATGTGTTCAGCCTTGAAGGTAGCTATGATGTGGATGAATACTGGACACTGGGTGCCAAGGTCGGAGGCCGCTTTACTGACAGTGGGCCTGACAGTAGTGCCGCGAGGGCAAGCAACGACGCCCGGATTGCGATTTTTAATGTGCGGTATCATCTTGTGCACAATTGGGACGTTCTGATCGAAGGGCGCTATTTTGAAGCGACGGATGCAGGCACCAGTGAGACCAGTGCGCTGATCGCGGGCTATCGCCATGTCGGCAACAATGCCAAGATCGGGATCGGGTACAATTTTGGCAACTTCTCGGATGATCTGACGGACCTCTCACACGATGACAAAGGCATTTTTGTGAATGTGATCGCCAAGTTCTGATGGCCCCGTAAGTCGGGATGGTGAATGGAGCAAGCCCGCGCGAGACAGGTGCGCGTCTGGCTCGTCGCAATTGCATGTTTGGTATGCCATGAACAATCTCTGCATCGGAGGCGAAGGGCCCCGATACGGGATGCTTCAGGTTAAAGGCAGGACGCGATAGAAGGTGAGGTGCACCCTTACCGCCTGCGTTCTGTCAGAGGCCCGTTCAAGAGCCGTCACCGCCTCTTGCATAGGGATGGCAGAGCAGTAAAAGCGCCCGAGCAAAGGGGGGCAAAGACAAACCGCTTGACGTGACATGTGACCGGGCACACCCTAGCGTCATGACGCAACACACACCCAAATCTACCGGACCTGCGACGATGCGCGATGTGGCGCGCGCGGCAGGGGTGTCGCGCATGACGGTCAGCCGGGCGTTAAAGAAGAACAGCCCGATTTCGGAAGAGACCCGCGCGCGGATTCTCAAGGTCGTGCATGAGATGAATTATCTGCCTGACCAGATGGCCGGGAGTCTGAGCACGAAACGCTCCGGGTTTGTGGCGGTGCTGGTGCCCTCGCTCAACAACCTGCATTTTGCCGAGACCGTGCAGGCCCTGACCGAAGAGTTGGAACACATTGGCCAACAGATCCTGTTGGGCCATACCGATTACGCGCCCGAGCGCGAAGAGCGTTTGGTCGAAGACATGTTAAAGCGGCGCCCGGAGGCGATTGTGCTGTCTTATGACGGGCATTCTGAGCGCACCACCGCGTTGCTGAGCAAGGCGCAGATTCCGGTGATTGAACTGTGGGAACGCCCCGATGCGCCCATCGGCCACACCATCGGGTTTTCCAACAAGGATGCGGCGTTTGACATGACGCAGGCCTTGATTGCCAAAGGGTATCGCAACATCGCCTTTCTGGGCGAGGCGGATGACGATTGGACGCGTGGCGCTGCGCGTCGGCGCGGGTATCTGGCGGCCATGGCGCAGGCCGGTCTGGACACCAACCGGGTGATGAAGATTGGCAAGCCGCCATTGTCGATCAAGGATGGGGCCACAGCCGCCGCACAGGTGTTGCAGGATTTTCCCGACACCGATTGCATTTTCTGCGTGTCCGATGCGCCCGCCTTTGGCGTGCTGTCCGCCTTGCCCGGGATGGGCAAATCTGTGCCGGGGGATATTGGCGTTGTTGGTTTTGGCGACTTTGAGGTCTCACGCTTTGCCACGCCCACAATCACAACCGTGTCGGTTGATCCCAAGGCGATCGGGCGGGAGACTGGAAAATTGATCGGCCAGTTGCTGTCAGAGGCACAGGACGGGGCGCGCAAGTTGATCCCGATTCCGGTCGATCTGACATTTCGCGACAGTACGAAAAAATGACAGTGATCTGATTTCAACAGGTTAGGGTGTGTATTTTTTCTTGTGTTACCGGTCACAATGATTAATGTGACCGGTAACACAATCCCGATAAGGACCGTCATGCCCCAGATTCAGCTGACAAATTTGATTAAGCGTTACGGTGATGTGCAGGTGCTGCACGGCATTGATCTGGAAATGGCGGACAATGAATTTACCGTTTTGGTTGGCCCGTCGGGGTGCGGAAAATCCACAACGCTGCGGATGATTGCCGGGTTGGAAGATGTGACCGAGGGTGAGATTTTTGTGGATGGCAAACCGGTCAGCCATCTGGAGCCCAAAGACCGTGATCTGGCCATGGTGTTTCAGGATTACGCGCTTTATCCGCATATGAATGTGGCGCAAAACATCTCGTTTGCGTTGCGTCTGGCCAAGCGGCCCAAGGCAGAGATCAACAAGAAAGTGCGCGAGGTTGCCGAGATGGTCGGCCTGACGGATTTTCTGAACCGCAAGCCCGGTGCGCTGTCAGGCGGGCAGCGCCAGCGGGTCGCCATGGCGCGCGCGCTGGCCAAGGACAGCGGGATGTTTTTGTTTGATGAACCCCTGTCAAATCTTGACGCCAAGCTGCGCGGACAGATGCGCGCCGAGCTGGCCCTGATGAGCCAGCGGGTGCAAAAAAACATGATTTACGTCACCCATGACCAGATTGAGGCGATGACGCTTGCGGACCGCATTGTGGTCATGCACGGCGGCTATATTCAGCAGCAGGGCACGCCCAAGGAACTGTTTCAAAAGCCGGTCAACAGATTTGTTGCGGGCTTTCTGGGCATGCCGCCGATGAACTTTCTGGATGGTGAGATTGAGGAGCGTGGCGGCGACGTTTTTGTCAAAGGGGCCGGGTTTGACCTGCGCCTTGAGGGGGAACGCGGTGCCAGTGCCAGGGCCCATGGGGCGCGGGAGGTCACCCTGGGCGTACGCCCCTCTGATCTGAGTTTTGACCCTGATGTTGCCGCAGATCGTGCGCTGCGGCTTGACGTGATGGTCTCTGAATATGTCGGTGCGCAATCGGTGCTGTTGTGCCAGTGCGGGCCCGCCAAAGTGATGGTGGAGGTCAATTCAGACACGCCCGTCGCCTTGGGTCAAACGCTGACATTTGCGGTCAATGCAAACGGGGTGCACCTGTTTGACCGCCAAAGTGAAGTCGCCTTTTGACGGCGCAATGTAACATCAACGGGAGGAACAGATGTTCAATATTCTAAAATCAACCGCACTTGGTCTGGGCGCAGCCGCGCTTTTGACCACAACAGCGATGGCCGATGGCCACGGCGGGCCCTATGCGCCCTATGCCGACACTACGCTGATCGTGAATTTCCCAGCGCATCCGCATTACGACGCGGTTATGCGGATTTTGCCGGAGTTCACCAAAGAAACCGGCATTGAGGTGGAGGTGGATCAACTGCCCTACCTGAAAATGCGCGAACGTCAGACGCTGGAACTGGCGCAGGACGAAGGTGAATATGACCTGATCGCCTATGTGGTGTTTTCCAAGGCGGACTATGTTTACGCCGATCAGCTGGAAAATCTGGCCAAGTATTTCATGAACCCCAAGCTGGCAGACCCGTCTTATGACGCGGATGATCTGATTGACGGCTATGTCTACAACATCGGTTTTGCTGGTGGTGGCAAGGGCTATCTGGAAGGCAAAACAGGGTCGCTGTTTGGCATTCCTTACGGCTCTGAAACCTCCATTCTGGGGTATCGTAAAGACATCTTTGAAAAGCACGGTCTTGAGGTGCCGGAAACCTATGAGCAGATGCTGGACCTTGCCTGCAAGATCCCGGAACTGGAGCCCGGTATGGGGGGCGTTGCCAGCCGTGCGGCCTCAGGTCACCACGCAAGCCACGCGTTTTTGTTGCACCTCGCCCCGCTGGGTGGTCGTGTCTTTGACGATGAGTGGAACCCGATTGTAAACAACGCCGCCGGTGTCAAAGCGGCCAATGCGCTGAAAAAGATCGTGGATTGTGGCCCGGAAGGCGCGACAAACTTTGGTTTTGGTGAGGCGTTGGGATCGTTCCTGAACGGCGACACCGCTATGTTCCTGGATACAACCGTTGTGGCAGGTCAGATCAATGATCCGGACAAATCCAAGGTTGTGGGCAAGGTTGACTGGGCATTGCACCCCATGGGCACGCGCCGGGGGTCACAAACAGGTGGCTTTGGCATCGGTATCCCCGCCAATGCGGAAAACAAGGAGGCCGCGTTTTTGCTGATGCAGTGGCTCACTTCTAAAACCGGCGACAAGATGGTCGCGCTGGCCGGTGGGAACCCCTCGCGGTTCTCCACCCACGCAGATGCGGATGTGAACGCCAAGTTCCCGCATATGGCCACCTTTGGCGAAGCGTTGAAGCACGCGGACCCGGACTGGCGCCCGATCATCCCCGTGTGGGGTAAGATCAACGCAGACCTTGGCACAACATTGTCCAAGGTTCTGACCGAAGGCCTGGACATTCAGGAAGCGCTGGACGGTGTGGCAGAACGCACCAAGGCAGTGATGACTGAGGCTGGCTACTACACCTGGAACTAACCTCCCGGTTCCATCCTCCGGGGTGCGACGACCTATGGTTCGCGCACCCCGGTTTTTCCTGACAAACTGAAAGCTGTACGCGATGCGACCTGCACTGGCGAACCGCCTAACCCCCTATATGTTTCTGGCCCCGGCGGCAGTAATCATGGCAATCGCGCTGCTGTATCCGCTGGGCTACATGATTTGGGGCAGCTTTCGGGACTGGAGCCCAAGCCAAACCATTGGTGAGGCAGAATTTGTCGGGTTCAAGAACTACATCACCCTGTGGAACGATCCGAACTTTCGCGAGAGTCTGGGTGTTACCCTGAAATTCGCCTTCTTTGTGGTCACGTTTGAGATGATCATCGGGGTTGGCCTTGCGCTGTTGCTGGACCGCGATTTGCGCGGCATGTCCCTGCTGCGCACCCTGTTTATTCTGCCGATGATGATTGCGCCGGTCGTGGTGGGCCTGATGTGGCGCTACATGTATCACCCCACGGTTGGCACCTATAACAGGTTGCTGGATTGGCTGGGTTTGCCCACGGTTGATTGGCTGGGTCAACACGCGCTGATGTCGATCATCATTGCCGACATCTGGCAGTGGACGCCGTTTATCTTCATTCTGTCGCTGGCTGCTTTGCAGTCCTTGCCCCGCTCTGCGCTGGAGGCCGCACGTATTGATGGCGCCACCGGCTGGCAGCAGATCATCCACATCAAACTGCCACTGATGATGCCTGTTTTGATTGTCACCGCGCTGTTGCGTCTGATTGATGCGTTCAAGGTGCTGGAGGTGATCCTGGTGATGACCGAAGGCGGCCCGGGTCTGTCCACAGAAATCCTTGCCCTGCGCATTTCACGCACCGCAACCGAATTCCGCGAACTGGGCGTGGCGGCGGCGATGTCAAACTATCTGCTGATCCTGTTGCTGGGGCTGACGGTGGCGATGTTCGCCTTTAACCGCCTGCAGGAAATCCGTGCCGCCCGCGTGCGCGCCGCCGTGGAGGAGGATGAATAATGTCCCAATCAAACACTCGCCAGAACCCCGCCTTTTATGCGTTGATTGCCGTGCTGGTGATCATGGCGATTGGCCCTGTGCTCTTGATGTTTGTCAATTCGTTCAAGCTGGACGTGGATATCATCTCGGGCACCTCCGGGTTACTCTTTTTGCCCACGATCCAGAACTACGAAAAGGCGCTGTGCGATGTGCTGTGGTATGAGCCAAGCCATGTTGAGTTTTGTTCGCTCAAGTTTGGCGGTGCCTTCATCAACTCGCTGATCATCGCGCTGGTGTCCACTGTGCTGACGCTGATCATTGGCTGCATGGCCGCCTATGCGCTGGTGCGGTTCCGGTTTATGGGGCGCGACACGGTGTCAATGTCCACACTGATGGTGCGTATGGTGCCGCCTGCCGTGTTGCTGGTGCCGGTCTTTGGCCTGTGGAACAACGAATTCTGCCTCGACAAAGAGGGGCTGATTGGCGGCTTTATCCGCGACACAATGGGTGGGCGCGGTGATGTTTGTCTGGCAGGCACCC
This sequence comes from uncultured Sulfitobacter sp., assembly GCA_937928635.1. Classification (GTDB taxonomy): domain Bacteria; phylum Pseudomonadota; class Alphaproteobacteria; order Rhodobacterales; family Rhodobacteraceae; genus Sulfitobacter. Next base: position 23,119 of record CALFWM010000027.1, read on the forward strand.
ATTCCGGCATTATCCTGATCTATGTGGCGATGAACCTGCCTTTTGTGATCTGGATTTTGCAAAGTTTCATTGTGCAGATTCCGCGATCCCTGGAAGAGGCCGCACGTGTTGACGGGGCAGGGCCGTTTCAGGTGTTTTTCAAAGTGGTCCTGCCGCTGATCAAACCCGGCCTTGCCGCCGCGGCGATCTTTACCTTTCGCATTGCGTGGAACGAATATTTGCTGGCCTCGGCGCTCTCTGACCGCGACACAAAAACCGTGCCGATCCTGATTGTGAACAACATGTCAGAGTTCAACGTTGAATGGGGGGTCATCATGGCCACGGGCATGTTGCTGGCGATCCCCCCGATCATCTTTACGCTGTTTGCCTCGCGCCAGATCATCACCGGCATGACCGCAGGCGCGGTCAAGGGCTGATGCTGGAGTGGCTGCTTTCTCCGATTGACCCCGCACGGGGGCATGAGCTGAGCATGGCCGTGGCGTGGCATGCCCGCCTGATGGTGTTGAGCTGGGGGATTTTGGCCCCCGCTGTGGTGGTGATTGCGCGCTATTTCAAAGTAATGCCGGGGCAGGATTGGCCGCGTGAGCTGGACAATCAGACCTGGTGGCGCAGCCATTGGATGGGCCACACACTGGTGGTCGGGCTGAGCATTGGTGCCTTGGCGCTGGTACTGCCCACAGATTTCAGCGCGCTGACCCTGCATCAGCGGTTGGGGTATGCCATGCTGTTTGGGGTATTGGTACAGGTCGGTCTGGGCGTGTGTCGCGGCAGCAAAGGGGGCCCCGGTACAGGGGAGTCTTTGCGCGGGGATCACTATGACATGACCCCCTGGCGGTGCCGGTTTGAGGTCTTGCATAAATCGCTGGGTTACGGGTTGATCGGCCTTGGGACCGTGACCATTGTGCTGGGTCTTTGGAATGTGAACGGGCCCATCTGGATGTGGCTTGCATTGCTGATCTGGTGGGGCATCCTGTTGGTGACCTGTGTTGTGCTGCAAAAACGCGGCATGGCGATCGACACCTATCAGGCGATATGGGGCACGGACCCCGCGCACCCCGGCAACACACGCGCCGCGCCCGGCTGGGGCGTGCGCCGGATGAACGAAGGAGACAGCGATGTACGGAGAGATCGAGGGGACCGGGTTCGAAGTACACGATCCGGCGTTTGAGGCGTGTTTTATCGGCCATGTCCGGGTGGAGCGGTTGTGGAGCGGGGCGCGTTGGTCAGAAGGACCGGTGTGGTTTGCCGCGGGGCAATACCTGCTGTGGTCCGATATTCCCAACAACCGGATTTTGCGCTTTGACGATACAGATGGGTCGGTGTCCGTTTTTCGCGCGCCCTCCAACAATGCCAATGGCCACACGGTGGACCGCCAAGGGCGGCTGGTGTCCTGCGAGCATCTGACGCGCCGCGTGACACGTACAGAACATAACGGATCAATCACCGTTATTGCGGATGCCTGGGACGGCAAACGGCTCAATTCGCCCAATGATGTTGTGGTGAAATCCGACGGCTCCATCTGGTTCACCGATCCGTCCTACGGCATTCTGATGGACTATGAAGGCGCGCGTGCGGAAAGTGAAATTGGCGCCTGCCATCTTTACCGCGTTGACCCGTCCGGGGACGTGACCATTGCCGCAGACGATTATGTCAAACCTAACGGTCTGGCGTTTTCCCCGGATGAAAGCCTGCTTTATGTGGCCGACACCGGCATCACCCATGATGTGGACGGTCCCAAACACATCCGCGCGCATCCCGTCAGAGCGGATGGCACGCTGGGCCAAAGCAGCGTGGTCGCGGAATGCACAGAGGGTCTGTTTGATGGTTTCCGGCTGGACCGGGACGGGCGCATCTGGACCTCAGCCGCGGACGGCGTGCATTGCCTGACGCCAGAGGGCAAGCTGATTGGTAAAATCCATATCCCCGAGCTGGTGGCCAACGTTTGCTTTGGCGGGCCAAAGCTGAACCGGCTGTTTATCTGCGGGACAACCTCGCTTTATTCGGTGTTTTTGAACGTCAACGGTGTGTCGCCGGTTTAGGACCCTAAAGGGAGCAGAGCAGCGATGTATTTTGCAGACAAAAAAGAACTGACCCATGCCGCCGTCATGACCATGCTGAACGCAGGCATTGCGCAGGCAGAGGCGGATGGTCAGCCGCAATGTATCGTGATTGTGGATGCCAGTGGGGAGACCCTTGGCCAGATCCGCATGTCCGGTGCCAAGTTCCTGAGCCTGAAAAGCGCGCGGGCCAAGGCGCGCACGGCAGCCTCCATTCGCGCGCCCAGTGATGCGATCCCTGAACACGTGGGCGTGCTGATTGCGGCGGCAACAGAGGGTGACGTGACCCGGCTGGGCGGTGGGCTGCCCATCTTTTGTGGCGATCAGGTTGTGGGGGGCATCGGCGTTGGCTCCGGCTCATCAGATCAGGACACTGCGGTGGCGCAGGCAGCGATTGATGCGATCAGCGGCTAGTCAGCCAGCATTCGCGCCTCAAACCAATCCAACGCATGTGTTGCCCAGCCTTTCGGACTGCCGTGACCACCGGGGTGCAGCATCAGGTCAATGCGCCCCTTTTTGCAGTCTTCCCAATGGCGCCACCACAGATCGCCATCGTTGCTGGCGCGGCTGGGCTGGCGGTTGGTACAGCCATTGGCGGCCCTCAGAATACGGAGGCTTTCCCAGACATCGCCCTGAAAAATGGTGCCACCCAACAGCGGTCTGCCCTCCAGCGGGACGGTGCGGTCATTCCAGCCGTGGGTGTGAAACAGATCGACCGGCCCGGCGCAGGATGTCGGCAAGGTATCCCAGAACGCACCAGCGGTTGCGGCATAGGCCCGCGCGCTGTCAGGAGCGAAACAGGCCACATCCCACACCATCGACCCCCCGCGCGAAAAGCCCGCCAGCAGCATCTGATCGCGCGGCGCATTATGGCGGATGGCCACATCATCCATCACATCATTCAGAAAGGCGATATCGTCTTTCTCATGGCCAAAGTTATCGGCCCGCACCGCCCAATTGCGCGGAAAACGCGCGCCGGGATGTTCGCCGTTGGGTGCGACAAAAACAAACCCGCGCGCAACAGACTGCCGCGCGATATTGGTTTTCAAAATCCCGGCACCGCGCCCGCCGCCGCCATGCAAAAACACCACCGCGCCCCGTGGGGTTTTGGTGTCCGGCAGCAAGAGATGATAGGTGCCGCTGTCAATCCTGCAGGGCGTTTGCGCATCACCACAGGTTTGCGCGAACGCGGCAAGGGCAGAGGCCGCAAGGCAAAAGAGACTGGCAAAAAGAAGGCGCATGTTTTGACCTTTGGTGGGGGTGCGTCGGGCACCACTCTACGCCTTATGCGCGATATTCCAACCGGGGTCAGGGTGCCCGTTGCCTGCGTGACAACACAAAACCGTCAGCTATGCCGTTTCCTCCCGTACCCGTTTTGCCAGCAGGCCAAGGAGAACAGCGGCAAGGACAAGAAGTGCGGCGCTTAGCATCCATGCCACAGAGGTTGAATAGATCTCGGCAACCCCACCTGCCAGCGCCAATCCTGCCGCCGCGCCAAGTTGCTGGATCATGGAGCGCAGCGACAGCAAAGTTGAGCGCTGCCGGTCCGCGACACATCTGTGCAGAATGCTGCTGGCCGGTGTTTCACTGGCCCCCAGCAGGATGGAATAGACAATGAAAACAGCGACAAAACCAACGATGCCACCTTGCATTGCCAATGCGATCTGAACGCCTGCAAGACCGGCAAACAACACACCCAGCGTCACGGCCTCCCGCCGTTTGAACAGCCGGTTGATCTGTGGCGACAGGGACGCGCCAACGGCAATGCTGAAAAAATACGTGGCGGTCAGCGCGCCAATCGCCCCATTGGCAAACCCGACATCCAGCATCGGTTTGACCAGCGTGGGCCAGAGTACCTCGACAGGGTTCGTGGCCATCAGGAACAGCGCCAAAGCCACCAAAAGAACCGACGGCGTGCGGTGTTGAAACGCCAGTTGGCCGGCCTGCATAATGGTCGTCGGGACATGGGCAAACCCCTGCCGTAGCGCCTTTGGAGGCCGCGCGCGGGGCGCTTCGACAATGGCGATTTGAGTATAGACAAACACAACCCCCATCATGCCAACACTTGCGGCATAGGAGACATCATAGATGCTGAACCCCAGTGCGAGGGCCACCGGCCCAAGGGCATCGGGCAAAAGACACGGCCAGAACGGTGAAATTGCTGGTGGCCAGAAACAGCAGCAGCGAGAGCAGGCTGGCAAGAACCGCCGTCAAAAACACCGGCTTGCGCCCGATATTGTCTGCCAGCCCGCCAAACGGCAGTTCCAGCACCATCGTGGTCAGCGCGTAAAACCCATACAAAAGCGAAATCTGAAACAGGTTCATGCCCCGGTCCAGCAGCGCCAGCGCAACAACAGCCACGGTCAGCCCCATCGCAAATCGGTCCAGAAATTGATGTATCTGAAACACCCGGATGTGTTGGCGCGCGGGTTCTGGCAGGGCCTGAAAAGAAAACGGTTTGGTGTTGGCCATGGGGCAGCATCGGGTCTGCAACCTGCAAACTCAATAGATTAATCGGCGCAAAGCCCAATTGCGCAGGTCCACCCCAGCGCCCCCAGTTGCCAATTCACGCACAAAGCACATACTGCGGTTTGTGATCGGCACCGGGGGAGGGCGAAACAATGAAACAGCGCAAATTGGGGCAAGACGGGCCGATGGTCAGCGCGGTGGGCTATGGTGCGATGTCCTTCACCGATTTTTATGGCCCTGTGGATGATGCAAACTCAGGGCAGGTGCTGGATGCCTGCCTGGAGATGGGCATCACCCATCTGGACACCTCCAACGTCTATGGCATGGGGCGGTCTGAAATGGTGATTGGTGATTGGCTGCGCGCGCGCGGCGGGGCCAGCCCCTTTACCATTGCAACCAAGGTCGGCATCACCCGCGACCCGGAGCATCGGTTCAACAACGCGCCCGATCATCTGGCACAATCCTTGGATGAAAGCCTGAGGCGGCTGGGGGTAGAGGTGATTGATCTTTATTACGTGCACCGCCGGGACCTGCGCCACGAGATCGAAGAGGTCACCGAAACCATGGCCGGGTTCATCAAGGCGGGCAAGATCAAGGCGATTGGATATTCCGAAATCGCGCCGTCCTCCCTGCGCCGCGCCCATGCGGTGCACCCTATTGCGGCGGTGCAGTCGGAATATTCGCTGTCAACCCGCGGGCCTGATCTGGGAATACGCCAGACCTGTGCCGCGCTTGGCGCATCACTGGTGGCGTTTTCGCCGGTGGGTCGGGGCCTGCTGACAGATCGCCCTCACAGTCTGGCGGCCGTGCAGGACATGCCGTTTCTGGTGAACAACCCGCGCTTTATGGAGCCACACATCAGCGCCAATCTGGCCTATAACGCGAAGTTCCGCGCGCTTGCCACAGAGATGGACGTGCCTGCCGCAACGCTGGCGATTGCCTGGGTTTTGCATCAGGGTGACGAAGTCATCGCCATCCCCGGCACCCGCCACATTGATCATCTGACGGAGCTGGCAGAGGGCGGCGCGATGGACCTGACAGCCGCTGACATCGCCCGGATCGAAGAAGTCTTGCCGGTGGGCTGGGCCCATGGCGATCGCTACTCCGCCGCGCAATGGGTTGGCCCGGAGCGGTATTGTTAGGACGGCGGAAATGGATTTTGCCTTTCATCACGTCGCCATCATCGTCAGCGATTATGAGGTCTCCAAGCGGTTTTACACGCAGACCCTTGGGTTTGACGTGATCCTTGAAACCTACCGGGCGGCGCGGCAGTCCTGGAAACTGGATTTGCGCATTCAGGGCGGCGGACAGCTGGAGATTTTCAGCTTTCCCACACCACCCGCGCGCCCCACCCGGCCCGAAGCCTGTGGCCTGCGCCACCTTGCCTTTCGGGTGGCTGACCTTGATGAGACGCTGCGTGCACTGGATGCCAAAGGGGTTGTGGCGGAGCCGGTGCGCCGCGACGAAAACACGCAGGCGCGGTTTGCATTCTTTGCGGACCCTGACGGTTTGCCCATCGAAATCTACGAAGTCCGTCCGGGATGACGGTCAAATGATCCGCCATATTGTCTTGAGAAAAGGGGGACGTTGCAAATGTCGCAGGTGAGAGAAAAAGGCAGGTTTGACGTTAAGTTCTGTTAGCAACTGTATGTCTCAGACGGTCTGGGACATACAGTTGCTAGATCGCTTCGATCTCATCTTCTAAGTCTATATCAACGTGGCCACTAAAGATAACGACGCTCAGCTTATCTTAGCTTTCCGGGAAAGGCGAAGGGCATGATGATATTCAAAACAATATAATCGCCATTATCAGAGTCAGGTTATCCGGCGACCGCAAGCCGCGTCACAGCGCTGTCCAGCGGCATCGCCCTGACACAGCCCTGCCCGGCCACCTCACGCGGGTCCGCATAGACCAGAATCCGCGCGGCAACGTCCAGGTCTTCGGCGGCAATGTGAAACCCCCGGGCGACCTTTGCGACGGTCGTACGTTTAACCTCAATGGCCCACAACGCACCATCGGGCAGCCGCAGGATCAGATCAATCTCCGCCCCGGCGGCTGATCGGTAAAAACTGGCCTGCGTCCCCCGAGGCGCGGCGGCAATCAGGTTTTCAATGCAAAACCCTTCCCAGGACCCCCCGACAACCGGATGCCCCAAAAGCTGCTCGGCGCTCTCCAATCCCAGCAACGCATGGGCGAGCCCGGGATCGCGGATGTAAACCTTGGGCGACTTGACCAACCGCTTGCCGGCATTTGCATGCCACGGCGGCAGCCGGCGCACCAACATCAGATCGACCAGCAGGTCGAGATAGCGCGCAATGCTTTGCCCCGACACCCCCAGGCCAGCTGCAAGACGCGCGGCATTCAAAACGCCCCCCTGTTCATGGGCCAGCATGGTCCAGAACCGCCGCAGCGTTTCGGCGGGGATGCGCAACCCAAACGCCGGGATCCCGTTGGACAATTGCAGCGTATCCGCCCCTTTCCACCCTAATTTCAGATCGGGTTTTTTGGGTCGTCCCCCTTTTGCACTGGGCTGAATATCACTCTCTGTGCGCAGAATAATCGCCTCCATCGCGGCCCATTCTTCCGCCGGGGAGCTGGTTTGAGCATGGTCCAGCGCCTCGCGCGCCTGTGCCTTTGCTCCACTCCGCAAGGCATTGGACAACCGCAGGCCATCGCACTGATTCTTCTGCGTTTAGACATTTTTTTGCCACCTGCTCCTCCCGTCACCAGGCCCCGACAATCAACTCTCTCACCTCAGCCGCGGTGCGGTCAAAAGTCTCTCGCCCCCGCACATAGGTATCGCGGTTAAAGTCCCGGTAATCCGTCTCATAGATCCCGTTCACCTGCTCACCCGCCCATCGCTGTCATATCTTGGCGAAAGGTCGTCATCTGGTCCCCAAAATAGGCCTTCACCACATTTGTCAAATTGGTCTGCTGCGCGGCATCAAACCGCGTGATCATGGTGCGCACCGCATCCCATTCAAATTTCACCCCATCCAGACACAGCTTGCGCCGTTGGGTGTTTTCACCCTCCTCATTGCTCGCAAATGTTGAGTAGAGCGTGTCAAAGAAACGGCCCATGGAATCAAATTCCAGAAACGAGGCACCCAAGGGGACCAGCAAGATGTCAGAGGCCGCCAGCGCGTTGATTGTCAGATAGCCAAGTGCGGGCGGTGTGTCGAAAAAGACGAGATCATAATCTTGCAGGATATTGTTTTTTACAATCTGTTAGACAGCGCATCCCACAACGCCCACTGCGGACCTTGCATCGGCCAAAGGGAGTTGAAAGGATCTGGGGATCAAGGGCCTCCGGGGTTTTCATTGCTAGACGATCTGCCCTCCGGCGTCAGCTCTCGCACCAAGATGCTTATCGTCAATGGCGATGACCCAGACGACCCGACCAAGTGCCCCTCGCGCTCTGAGGTCTTGTTCGCCGTCCTATGTAAGCTGGTCCGCGCCAGGGTTGAGGACGACGTCATGGTATCATTTGTCCTTGACGGTAGCTGTGCCATCAGCGCCTACGTCCACGACCAGCCCAACCCGCACCGCAACGTCCGGCCTTGGGTGTGGAGGTGCGTGAGACCGACGAAATCGTCGTGCGCCTTGATAGGCTGAAGCCTCACCATAGATGGCTTTGGCTGGCGCGCAGGCACAAATTTCCTGAACCTGCTTTGCAGACGGGTCTTTCCCGGTCATATTCATCCCCAAGGCTTGAACAGGCCATAATGAGGGAGAATGCTATGACGTCTATGAAATTCCTGACCGGTGCCATTGCGACACTTGCGCTCACGGCAACGGCGACGTTTGCCGAAACGCGGGTAACCTATAAATCTGCGAAATCCACATCATCCTATTACCAGATGGCGGTGCAAATCGCCGAGGCGATGAAGGCGGGATCAGACATCATTGTCACGGTCGAAGAAAGCCAGGGGTCGGTGCAGAACGTCATGGAGGTTAAGGCGCGCGGGGGGGATTATGTCTTTACCACGCCGCCCGCGCTGGTGCGTCTGGCCAAAGGTGGCAAGGCGATGTTTGAGGGCAAGGGCGATCCGGCCTTTGACGACATCCGTGCCCTGTTTCCGATCCCGTCCCTGACGATGCATTTTGTCGCGCGCGCTGATGCGGGCATCACCAGCTTTGCCGATCTTGAGGGCAAAACCGTCCTGCTGGGCAAGGGTTCTTTTGGCGCGCGTGAGGGTGAAAAATACCTCAAGCTGTTTGGTCTGGAGGGCAAAGTGACCTTGGCAGAGGTTGAGCTGTCCAACGCCGTGCCTGCGTTGAAGAACGGCCAGATTGACGCCTTTGTCACCGCAGGTTCCTATCCGGCCCCCAATGTGATTGAGGCCGCAGCCTCCACCGGAGTGACCGTATTGTCGCTGAGCGAAGATCAGATCGCCCAATCCAAACGCTCGCGCCTTGTGATCCCGGCTGGCACCTATGCTGGTCAGGACAGTGACATCGTCACAACTTCCCTGCCCGTGGTCGCCTATACAACCACCAAGATGGATGATGAAACGGCCTATCAACTGACCAAAACCTATTGGGAGGGAAAGGCCGACATGGGCAGCGCCGCACCATGGTGGAACGGTGTGGATGAGGGCCTGATGAGCAACATCGAAGGCAAAATTCACCCCGGCGCGATCCGGTTCTACAAAGAAGCCGGAATGGCGCTGAACGATGCGCAAATGTGATTTTCTGACAAGGATGGCAATGGCCGGGCCGGGGTGTCCGGCCTTTGTCTTGGGGTTGGGCCATTGTGCTAGATAAAACCGAAATGCGCTGGAAACCGCTGTGGGTCATGCTGGCCGCTGTGCTGGTGGCCTATCACATCGGGCTGATCTTTTGGGGATTGGTGCCCAATCTGGTCTCGCGTCCTTTGCACATGGCGCTGATCCTGCCGTGGATCTTTGTCTTTGCCGCGCGGAGGCGCATGCAGCTGATATCGGGTGTGGTTTTTGCCTGTTTCGGTATGGCCGCGTCGGGTTGGATCGCGTGGAACCACTCCATGCTGGGGGATCAATACGGGTTTTTGGAGGGCAGTTTCCAAACCGCCGTGGCTGTCACCCTGCTGGTCTGCGTGCTGGAGGCCGCACGCCGTGCGATTGGCTGGCCCTTGCCCATCGTGGCCATGCTTGCCCTGCTCTACGCTCTGTTTGGCAAACATATTCCGGGCGAATTTGGCCACTCAGGCATGCCGTTGCAAAGTTTTCTGGGCACCATGACCATCGCGGAGGGTGGTATTTGGGGATCACTCACAGCCGTTTCTGTGGGCGTGGTTGCGATTTTTGTGATCTTCGGTGCGGTGTTGAATGCGGGAGAGGCGGGGCAGGGTTTTATGAATGTCGCCTCTGCCGTTGCGGGTCGCCTCAAAGGGGGTGCTGCAAAGGTGTCGGTGATCTCCTCCGCGCTTTTTGGGTCAATCTCCGGGTCTGCTTCTGCCAATGTCGCCTCCACCGGGGCGATCACCCTGCCTGCGATGACCAAACTTGGCTATCCCAAACGGCTGGCGGGTGCTGTTGAGGCTGTGGCCTCCTCCGGCGGGCAGATCATGCCACCGTTGATGGGGGCCGGCGCCTTTGTCATGGTGGAGCTGACGGGTGTGCCCTACACTGGCATCATGGCTGCCGCAGCGCTGCCCGCGTTGCTGTATTTTCTGGCTGTATGGGTTGGTATCAACGCCTATGCCAGCCACACGGAACTGAAAGGCATCGACGCCAAGGATCAGCCGGGTCTGACAGCTGTTGTAATCACGTCGGCCTTTTTTCTGGTGCCCTTTGCGGTGCTGCTCTGGGGCATGTTTGTGCTGAAGGTCACGCCGCAATATGCCGCCTGTCTGGCGATTGGTGGGGGTGGTTTGCTGTTGTTTGTGGACCGCCGATTGCGCGTTGACCCAGCGGCGGTGTGGGTGCGGATTGAAAACGCGCTGCTGACCGCGGCGCGGCAGGTTTCCTTGATTGGCTCGATCATCCTGTGCGCCTCGATCATCATCGGCGTGTTGTCGGTGACGGGCCTGGGCGTCAAAATCACCTCGCTGATCCTGTCGGGCGCGGGCGGGATGTTGTGGCCAGCCTTGTTGTTGACCGCGCTTGCCTGTCTTGTGCTGGGGATGGAAGTGCCCACAACGGCGGCTTATGTGATCTGCGTTTCTGTGGCGGGACCAGCGTTGATCCAACTGGGGCTAGAGCCGTTACAGGCCCATCTGTTTGTGTTCTGGTATGCGCTGTTGTCGACCATTACGCCGCCCATTTGCGGTGCGGTGTTTATCTCCGCTGGTATGGTGCAGGAAAATTGGTTGCGCGTGGCGCTGACGGCGATGGCGCTGGGCGTGGGGTTATACGTGATCCCGTTAGGCATGATCGCAAACCCGGATTTGATCCGGCTGGTGGAGGCCCCGGGTGCTGCCTTGATCGCCTTTGCGCGGGTTGCGCTGGGCCTTGGTCTGATTTCCTATGGGTTGATTGCGGCACGCGCTTGGCTCAGCACATGTGCTCTGTGCGCCGCAGGGTTGGTTGTGATTTTTGTGCCGATCTAGTGCTGATGCGGCTCATCATCCAAGGAACCGTGGATGGCGAACTGATCCAATCCCGCCTCGCGGGGTTCTATGGTGCGAAAGCTCTCTTTAACGCCAGTATTGGTCAAGTCGCGGGCCACTGTCAGCAGGGTGTTGGGGTCCTGGCCTTCACAAAGCTCCATCATATGGCGCAGTTCGTCTTGGGCCACGCCCGCCCCAGCCTCTACGGTGTGTTTGGTCGAAAAAAGGGGGGGATGTGGCGGATTATGCCTATACTGATACGCTGGATGGGTCTGACATTGGCTGGTCAGTCGAGACAATCAATGCTCTGTTCGACCTGTGCCCGGATTATTATATTCCCGGGACAAAGATGCCGATGCAGCGTATCGTGAAACAGGATGATCAGGACGATCTGATCAGCTACCTGCGCCGCGCCACCGCGAAAGAGGAGAATTTAAGTGAAAGTCATGCTTATCGCGTTTGTGGCGATTGCCATTGTCGCTTTGGGGTCTAACCTGATCCTGTCTTGGGCCGGATTTTCCAGCCAGGAACGCGCGGCGGGCTTGGCCGTGCGGCTAGATGACTGATCAGGGCGATTCAGTAACACATGAATGAAATTTGGGCCGGCATAGCGGCGGCGTTTCGGCTGATCGTGACGCTGGATGGTGATCTGGTAGAGATCACGCTACGCTCGCTTCAGGTGAGCCTGACAGCCCTGATTATCGCCTCACTGATTGCGCTGCCGTTTGGCACGTGGCTGGCGATCCGGCGGTTTCGGTTTCGCAGGTTAACCATTGCCACCCTCAATGCGCTGATGGGGCTGCCACCGGTTGTCGTGGGGCTGATTGTGTATCTGTTGCTGTCGCGCTCTGGCCCGTTTGGGGTTATGGGGCTGCTGTTTACACCCACCGCGATGATCATCGCACAGGTGATCATCATCACGCCCCTGATTGCCTCAATCACCCATCAGGCCATGCGGGAACTTTGGGCCGAATACCACGACCTGCTGATCTCCCTGAACACCACCAAACGTCAGCGCATCATGACGCTGATCCGGGACGGACGGCGAACACTGCTGACAGCGGCACTGGCAGGGTTTGGCCGCGCGATTGGTGAGGTTGGCGCGATCATGATTGTCGGGGGCAACATTGATCACGCCACGCGCGTGCTGACCACGGCAATTGCACTGGAAACGGGCAAGGGTGATTTTGCGTTGGCTCTTGGTTTGGGGTTTGTCCTGATTGCGCTGGCGCTGATGGTGAATTTTACCATCCACGCGCTGTCGCGCACCGAGCGGGAGGGGCGGTGGTGACCCAAGCGATATCTGTTGAATTGCAGGATGTGGTTGTCAGGCGGCGGGGTGCCGCGGTTTTGGGCCCTGTGACGATGACGTTGGAGGCGACGGGGTTTACGATTGTGCTGGGCCCCAATGGCGCTGGTAAAACCACATTGCTCAAGGTGCTGCACGGAGTGGAGCGGATCTCAAAAGGGCGCGTCAGCTGGTCCGTTTCGGATGAAGAGGCGCGGGAGCAGCAGGCCTATGTGTTTCAAAAGCCAATCATGTTGCGCCGGTCGGTGCGACAAAACCTGGCGTTTCCTTTGCAGCTTTTGAAATATCCGACGGATAGAATTGCGACGCGCGTGCGGGATTGGGCAACGCGTATCGGGTTGCAAGACGCGTTAGATCAACCCGCCACACGGTTGTCGGGCGGAGAGCAGCAAAAACTCGCACTGGCCCGCGCCCTGATCCGTGACCCAAAGGTGCTGTTTCTGGATGAACCTTGCGCCAACCTTGATGGGCGTTCGACCCGCGAGATTGAAACACTGTTGCAAGAGTCGTTAGATGCCGGGACGCGCATCATCATGACAACCCATAATCTTGGGCAGGCGCGCCGTCTTGCAAGCGATGTGGTTTTCCTTTTGAAAGGAAAACTGTGTGAACAAGCCCCGGCAAATGCGTTTTTTGAGACGCCACAAACGGCTGAGGCACGCGCGTTTCTAAAGGGGGATATCATCGAATGATCCGTGTTCTTGCTGTGCTTGCGATGCTTGTCGGGGCTCAGGTTCAGGCCGACACAATGCGTCTGGCGGTCACGACGAGCTTTCGAAATTCGGGCCTGTCTGACGTTTTGCTGCCTGCGATCAAGGCCGATACAGGGCTAGACGTGCAGTTACTGGTTGTCGGCACCGGACAGGCGATCCGGCTGGGGGAGGCCGGCGATGTGGATGCGATCCTGGTACATTCGCGCAAGGCCGAAGAGGCGTTTGTGGCCCAAGGGTATGGCACGCAACGGGTGGAGATCATGTACAATGACTTTGTCTTTATCGGCCCCAATACGGACCCGGCCCAGATTTCAACAGCGACAGATGCGGTGACAGCCTTGCAGCAGATCGCGCGAACATCTGCCCCCTTTGTCAGTCGCGGTGATGACAGTGGCACCCACAAAAAGGAAATGAGCCTGTGGCAAGGGGCAGGGCGCGATCCGGCACAGTTTGACGGGTGGTACAAAGCGGTTGGTGCGGGCATGGGGGCAGCGTTGAACACGGCCTCGGGCCTTGGTGCCTACATCATGGCGGACAGGGCGAGCTGGCTGAACTTTGGCAACAATGGTGACTTGAAACTGCTATTTGCGGGCGATCCGATCCTGTTCAATCAATATGCCTATATCCCGGTCAACCCGGCCCGCCATAGCCATGTCAACAACGATACGGCCCAGCGGTTACAGACTTGGCTGACCTCTGCACGTGCGCAGGGTTTGATCGACGGATATGAGATAGCGGGCGAGAAATTGTTCACCTTCAACGCTCGGCCATAGGGCCCGGCTTATCTTGTGTCGCCGCCCAGCTCCTCCCAGATGTCGCGGACCCAGCGCATGATGGTTTGCGCCTCTTCCCAGCGGTTGGACATTTCGCGACCCTGCGCGTCGGTCATCGCGTATTCGGGCGGCCCAAGTTCGCAGACAAACATACACTCGCCCGTGGGGTTGCGGGTACGCCAATCCGAAAGCCCCTCGCGCCACCAGGATTTGAACAGCGCAACCCATTTCTGGTGTTGCGGGAAATCCAGTTGCAATTGGATTTGCTGACGCGATGCAACGCGCCCCTGAAAGCTGTCTGAGCGCTGCAAAATGCGGCTGATCAAACCCATGTCCTGCGGGGACAACGGGTACCAGAATTCGCGGTCTACAACGTAATGGGATAGGTCCGCACAGATGCGCATGTCTGGAATGCGGTCCAATAGTTGCAGCGTTGTATAAAGATCGTTTGTGATGCAATTACGGTGGGTTTCAAACTGAATGGGCACGCCAATGCGGCTTGCCATGTTCATCCAGGTTTCGATCACCGGCACCATGTCATCCAATGTGATGGGCATCACCTGGCCAATCACATCCACAAAGGGCGCGCCAAAATCCGCCGCCATGTGCAACGTGTCTTCGAGGCTGTTGATGGTTTTGGGAAAGGCGACAATCAACGGGGTCAGGGCGTTACGCTCCATATGCGGGCGCACCGCATGGGCAACGGCCACATCTGACGCGCCAAGATCAATTGCCATACCGTCAAACCCGGCCTGTGCGACCATTTCGCAAACCTGATCATAGGGTAAGTTCACCCCCGTTTGGTCATGCGGCTGCATCGCCCAAAGGGAGGTGTAGACGGCCAGACGCCTCATTCGGCGGGCAATCGTGTGGATCGCCTGCCCGTGCGCGGGATGATCCAGACCTCGTCCATGGGGTAGTTGCTCTCGTCTTTGGCACGCAGTTTGCGGATCACCTGAATCTGAAATTCGATCCAGCCCATGCGGTGCACACCGCCTGCTTTTTCCTCAATCCGCGCGTTCAGCTCGCGCAGTTTCCAGAACGGGACGGCGGGAAAGGTGTGATGCGCCGTGTGATAGGGCATCTGCCAGCACAGCCAGTTTTGAATGGCATTTGCCCGGGTGGATCGGGTGTTTTCCAAAATGTCGTTTTCGTGGCTCAGGCCCAAATGTTCGATGGTGTTTTGCAATTGGTGGATCGGCTTCGTCAGGATCATGGGGATCACCCAGAATGTGAGTGCGGCCCATGACCCGGTGATAACAGACACCAGTGCAATCGCTCCGTATCCGGCCAGATGCAGGCGGCTTTCAAAGATCACGCGCGCCTCTTCTTCGGCACGGATAAACGGCTCAATGATGACGCCGCGCGCGCGTCGGACGATCCCGAAAAACCGGTTGCGCCAATAGGTGATGCCGCTCATCCACAGCAGATAGGTGCCCAGCGTATAGGGTTCGCGCACCAGTTCCCCGTCACGATCCCAATTCTGGGTGTATTGGTGATGAGCAAAGTGCATGATCTGGTCGAAATCCCGCGGAAAAAACTGAAAGAACCCGATGGCACGGCCAAAGATTTCGTTCAGCTTGCGGGTTTTGAAAACGGTCGCATGGGACAGTTCGTGCTGCGCGGCATAGAGGAAATTGACCAGCACGCCCAAAGCCAGCCCTGTCAGCAAGACCCACCAACTGCCCATCGCGGTTGCGTGCAGAATGCCAAGGATAACGATGGCCGTCAGATGGCTGGCCATTTGCGCAAACCCGCGCAGATCAGACCGCTCTGACAATTGGCGCAATTCCGTTGGGCTCAGAAGTTTGCGGCGGGAAAAACTTGCTTCCATGGTGATCTTTCATTTTGGAGTTCAGACTGACGGCCTCCTGTGCGCAGGTCAATACTGTCGGGTTTCCAATGCCAGCCTGTGTGCGGGATGCTGGCCCTAAGACAACTTAAAAATGCGGTGTCGGGCTAGCGGACTGACACTGATTGACGCGAATGGTCAAGGCAGCCTAGCTCGCTCGTATAACAGGCTCACCGTAAGTGGTTTTGTTCCCGCTCTTGTCCGCCACCATCCACCTTGCAGCATAGAGTTGATGATTGCGGGTCTCCCAGCCGTTTGTGTCCCGATTGAACCGGGTCCGCCAGGCACCCTCCACCTGAATGGGATATCTGAATTCTTCGATAACGGGCGAAACCCCGCGGTGCCGTGCTTCTGTGCACACTTTTGACCATTCAGCCTGAATGCGCTTTTGCAGTGCAATGGCCTGACTTTTCCGCCGCCCGGGAAATATAACGTCAATGGCATCACCGCCCACAACAAAGCCTTTGATGATCACGTCATCGCGCATATTGCGGCCAAACAGCGGCATGAGCTCCGCTGTCAGCTGGATAACCTCACCTTTGAAGATACCTTGGTCTTCTTCGATCGGAGTGACCAGCTTGGCTGGTCTTCGGCGTTCAAACATTTTTCGTTTCTCGGGCAAATGACTGTGAGTGAAAACGAGTCGCGCTGCGGCTCTGTCTTGGACAATTAAATGTTGTTCCTTAATGAAACTTGAAGCCGTCTGGGGGGCGACACCTAACTGCATACGCAGGTCAAGAACTAAAGGGGCATGTCCCGGGCTTCTGGGCACAAACAAGCGGATGCGTGGATTGCTGTTATGCCGAAACGCCAGCGCGTAGTCTGGTCGTTGGGCCATCCATTAGAACGGTTTGAAAAATCAGTGTAAAGTGGTGAGCCGTGCAGGATTCGAACCTGCGACCCACTGATTAAAAGAGGGTCTGGACAGCTATGATTGGAACGGGATAGATCGGGTAAGAACCTATTATTTAAGGTAAAATCACGATTTTGACCCAAAGACTGGTTGGGTGCTTACGGATTGGATCGTATTACATCGGGAATGCATTTTGCAGAGACTGTTGCAGAGGCCCGATTATGCCAAATTTAGCGAACCTACGCTCCCGACCAAAAATCCAAGCTATCAAGCCGAGCATCGGTGAGACCGCGTTTTATCGCCATGATGGAGACGCGTTGAAAGGCCTCAGGTTAGCTGTTGGGACGCGAACTAAGACATGGATCATGTCCAAAAGGATCAATGGAAGGTCACGCTCTATCACCGTCGGACGTTGGCCAGAGATAGCTAATGGCGACGCTGCAATCGAAATCGCGCGCCAGAAAATCGATGAACTAACGACGGGGACAGATGCCAGGGCGACAGGCATTGCTACGTTGATGGAAGCGTTCGAAAGCCACGCGGAACGATCTAGCGCGAAGAATTCCACGCTCGATGAATACCGTCGGCAAATTTGCTATCATCTTTCGGACTTGTTTTCGAAACCCGTTGAGAAAATTACGCTTCCAATGCTGGAAGACGCGTTGAAGGGGGTGTCGCCATCAACAGCGTTACATCTCGCACAAATCATTCGCATGGCATTCCGGCGAGCAGCGACGCTGCGCCGTTGCTTTGACGTATCAGCAGACCTCAAAGTCATGCAGAAGCATCGACCAGCGAGCAGCGTGTTGTTCGATCCCACTGATACATGGCCTGCACTTGATCTGATCATGGCACGGCCAAACCCGATCCATAAGACAGCGTGGCTATTGATGTTGTTTACCGGGTTTCGGTCTGAAAGTGCACGCACGCTGACATGGGATCAGGTCGACTTGGATGCAAAGACAATCTCACTGAACGAAATGAAGAATGGCATGAACCGCACATTCCCTATCGCAGACATTGTGGCTGAGGTGCTAACGCGCCTTCCGCATAGCGAGGGGCATGTGTTCATGGCGCGGTCGAAGACGGGACACATAGATCACCTCGACGCTCTATGTGATGGCGACACTAAACTGCTGCGCCAACACGATTGCAGGCGACTCCACACGACCGCCGCAAGACGCGCGCGTCTTCCTGCACATTTCACCGCGGTCAATCATGTATGACCGAGATACGGTCATTGAATGGGCAAACTCATACGAAGTTAAGTAAAACGAGGCGCAGGTTGCAGACACCTACGCCTCGAGATCACGTCACGACAAGACTGGAACTTGATGGCAATTTTATAAGCCATTTATCGTGATGCTGAAACCGTGGATTGAGGTGACGCCTGTGTCTTTTCAGAAGAAGGAAAGATGATATGTCAAACGACAATAATTCAGTACGATTTGCCGCACTGTTTCGTGGATACACGAAGCGGTACGGCGATTTTAAGATCACTGGGGAAAACGCGAGAGGAAAGAAAACTGGTATCGTGTCAACGGTAGATAAGGCGATCACGCAAGAACATTACGCGCGCCACATCAAAGGTGAACGTGGAATCGGTGTGATCCCGTTGCGGGAAGACGACACGGTCAACTTCGCCGCAATAGACCTTGACGAATATCCTGGCTCGGAAAAGTTCAAAGTTCATCGCAAAGACGGTGAAACAAACGACGAATACAATGTGCGTGTTGCAAAGGAGCATCGTGATTGGGCGGATGACATATGCATAGCGACGCGCGATGTACCTGTTTTCCCAACTTGGTCGAAGTCTGGCGGTTTGCATTTGTGGCTATTTTCAAAAACCGGCGTTACAGCGCGGACGGCAATTGATTTTCTAAAGAACATCGCACACCATCTTGGCCACGCGGATTGCGAAATTTTCCCAAAGCAAACAACGCGCCATTCAGAACAAGATACCGGTAACTGGATCAATCTGCCGTTCTTCGGTGAGACCCGCAACGCGCGTCTGATCGAGCGAACAGACACAGGATTTGACGTTTTAGAATGCGATCTAGACGAGTTCTTAGATATCGCAGAGCAGTTGGCCGAAAACGTCACGCAATCTTGGCTGAATGAGGAGAATGAAATCGCAGCAAAAGAAATCGGTACGCCTACAGAAATGTGGTACGATGGCCCACCTTGTTTGCAGCGATTGATCATTGGTGATCCAAGACGTATCGAACAGTTGCAGAAAGATCATGATCGTAAAGTGCGCGATGGTGCGTTTGACAATGAAACCGCGGAGAAAAAGTCTGCGCGCTTTGTCGAAGAACAGCGCAAAAAGTTGCAACCCGAACTCGTTGAAGGCGGTCGTGACAAAACATTTTTTAATGTCGCACTTTACCTCGCACGGCAAGAGTTGCAGGTATTTTCTGGTTCACCGAACGAAACGAAATTGCGTTCTCTTGAAGACGCGTTTATGAAAGTGCACGACGAATGGAAAGAACGCACAGGGCAAGATGGGCTGACGTCTGCTGAACTAAAACGTCTCGCGAAACAGGGCAATAAAGATAGGTGGAATTACACGTGCAAAGACACGCCTTTATGTAATTTTTGCAGCAAGGCAAAGTGCAAGAAACGTGATTTTGGCATTGGCTCGCGGAAAGACGATTTTTCTACGCCCATCGAGTCATTCACAATCGTTGAATCCAAACCGCCTTTATTCTTTTTTGAATTTGAGGGTCATCGTGTCTCGATGGAGGGTGACGAGCTGGTTAACCAGCACAAATTTTCGCTGGCACTCGTCAATCAATGCCACCGTACGTTCCCACGCGTTCAGCAAGCGGTGTTCGACGATATGATCAACGACTTATTGAAAGCTGCGACAAAGGTTGCCCCACAGACAGGCGGCGATATTCGTCACGACGTCGGTGAATTTCTACTCCACTATCTCGAACGAGCGGGATTTGACAAAGGCACAGGCCATGACATGAAGTTTCGGAAGTCGAGTAGGCAGATGCGAGATGGTGAATGGGTGCTATTCAAGTTGGATAACCTATCAGAATATCTTCGGGCGAAAGGTATTGTATTAAAGCGGCACGAATTGCTCGAAATGATTGCACGTGATTTTGGTGCGTTGGAATTTAATACGACGGATGAGGATCGGAAAAGCATCAAAGGTTGGAAGGCGAAACCTGAACACGTTTCAAACGTGGTTAACAGATGACGGTGGTATGATTTGCGTGGTCACGTGGTCGAAAATAGGTTTTGGAGTTAAATGCGCGCGTATGAACAGTGGTGAAAATGGGCATAATTGATCTTAAATGTGGTTATCTGTCACTAAACGTGGCCGAAACGTGGTTAAGTTTATTGTTTTATATTAATGAGTTAAACTGTGTTGACCACGTAACTACGTTACCACGTTCGTGAAAAGAACTCCGTTTGAGTTCATACGCGCGCAATAAAATTTAGCGTCCCAAACCCTGTCGGCTTTCACTTCCAGTCACACAAGTGCTCAGCCACACTACCCTTGCGTTCTTTGCAAGCATTGAAGAAAGGCAATCAAAGATTGCAGGGAAATTCCTAAAGTAAATGAACACTAATCAGTTGCTCGCGCCCTTCAACCAATTCAAAATCATACAGAAATTGATCCAATGTGTTGCAGAGCATCGATTTTCTGCAACACGCGGGCAGATTTGCAGTCCTTTATTGATATGCACGGCAGAGGTTGGTGGCGTGCAAAACCGCCCGCAAGATACGTCACCATCCATGACATATTCCGCGCATGTTCAACGGAACTTTTCATCTGATATTGCGCCCAATGAGCCGCTGTCCGGTCAGAGCCCCAGCGTCCGCGTCATCTGTGCGGTGTTCGGGGGCGTTGCCTATGCTGATCCCCGAAACGCCTATATGGGTTGTGTGAGCAAGGCCTCAGCAAATGTCAGCTGTGCGGGACTTTGCAGTCGTTGACCCTCGCGAAATGAATGGCCTCAATTGAACGAGCTCCAAGCTATATTGAGTCAGGAAGATGATAACCGCGCGCATACACATCTCGAATTGAGGACAACGCCGATTCTCTATCTATTCTGGTCCCAAACCGGTCCGCATGAATCGCGTCTAACCCGGACGGTGGCTGACCTGTTGTCATCCATTTTGCCAGAATTTCCGCGGAACCGCCTCCTGTCCCAATACCAACGTTGAAACCCGCCGCCAGCCAAAGGCCATCCATTTGAGGCAACGGACCAATCAAAGGTAGCCCGTCAGGCGTAAAGCACATAGGCCCGTTATTGGCGACCTTGATCCCAGCTTCAGCAAACAGAGGCATCCGCTCCATGAGCCGTTCAAGATGAGGCATCAACGGATCGAGATTGGGTGGAAGCAACTCTTCTTTGAAGTCGGGAGGAATTCCATCCAGCGCCCAAAACTCGGGTTCTCTTTCGTAGATCCCGATCAGCAATCCATCCCTTTCCTGCCGCACATTACACGATACCCAACTGTCGCGCATCGCGGGCAACTCAGTATCCAAAGCGGCGACCTGAGGTAGGCTTTCAGTGATAATCTCGTGGTGCTGAGTCGGATAGAGAGGCAAGTTCAAACCAAGCGGGGCCAGCATTTCACGTGCCCAGAAAGATGTGGCCACAACAACGTGTTCTGCGGTAACCGCTCCGCTGGATGTTTCTATCCACCATTTGCCAGCCGACTTGCTAATTGCGCCAACCGGGCAGTGGCGTTCGATCGAGGAACCAAGGTTTCGCGCAGCTTGTGCCAATGCGTTCGTTGCTCCTGTTGGGTCAACATGACCATCTGTGGGGGTATGCGCGGCACCGTGGATAGAGCCAGTGTCGATAAACGGATGAAGCCCGCTCACCTCTTCCGGGCTTCGAATGTGAAACGGAATTCCAAGATTGGCATATCTTGGTGCATATACATGAAAAAGTTCCAGCTCACGTTCGGAGGCAGCAAGTCTGAGGCTGCCAGTTTTGTGAAAGCCGACGGATTGCCCGGTTTCTTTTTCCGCCTGCAGGTACGTGCGAATGGAGCCCGCAAACAGCGCGGTCATTTTGGGATATGGACCAAAGTAGGTTGTATTGCCCGCCGCGTGCCAAGTTGACCCGGATGTTAGCTCCCGACGCTCTAACAGTACGCTGTCGGTCCAGCCTAGCTTTGCCAGCCAATACAGGACGGATACTCCAACTATCCCGCCACCAATAACGGCGACTTGCACATCTGATTTCATGACTTGCCCGCGTTCGATCTCCCGAGGCTCACGTTAAGAGTATTCCTTCGTCGCACAAGTCCACATTTAGGGTATGCTTCCTCAAAAATAGCCATTCCTGCAGAGTGCAGCATCGGTCAAGTTGGGCTCAAAACGGACATTGTCCCTATTCCTCCACCTCAAAAACCCCCAACTCCACCTCAATCTTCGGAACACGTCGCCATTAGAGGATGTTACGCATATCGCGCGGTGTCTGAGGAGACAGATCAGCCAGCTTTTGCGTTGGCTGCTGTTGAAGGTTTGCGAAAGGTCCTGCGTGACATTGCGACAATGCAGGGCAAGCTTGCGCAGGAGTTAACGGTCAACGTTTCTCTTGCTCAGGCACCGGAATGGGTCACGCTCCGCCGCATCTTGTCCAAGGTCATAGACGAAGTCCCAGCGGCCCGCGAACCACTGCTGCGCCACATGAGGCATGAAGCCTTGTCGATCACCAA
Source organism: uncultured Sulfitobacter sp. (assembly GCA_937928635.1). Lineage (GTDB taxonomy): Bacteria > Pseudomonadota > Alphaproteobacteria > Rhodobacterales > Rhodobacteraceae > Sulfitobacter. The sequence goes on from CALFWM010000027.1 coordinate 45,372, forward strand.
AGAAGATCAGGGGATTGGCCTCTGATGCCGCTGGATGGATTCACAGACTGGTTGCGCGCTGTCGAACGCGATCTCGACCCCGTTTGCCAACTTCGGCACTGGATGGGACATGAGCCTAACGAATGGCAAGTCGAAACCTTCACGACGCCTTCACCTGAGGTGGCTTTACGCGTAGGTAGGCAGAGCGGAAAAACTTCTGTGCTGGCCGCACGCGCCGTCAAAGAATTACACATCCCGGACAGCCTAACCCTCTGCATCGCACCAGCCGAACGCCAAGCAAAGATCATTGCGCGTGAGATCGGCCAGCAATTGCGCCACACAGAATTGACGATCACGCGCTCAACTTTGACCGAACTCGAAATGTCAAACGGTGCGAGGTGCATCGCGCTGCCGTCAACCTCAGACACGATTAGAGGTTTCCCAAGCGTCAGCTTGATCTGTCTTGATGAGTGCGCGTTCTTGGCTGATGATGAAAACTTGATCTCGTCGATTGTCCCCATGTTGACGACTTCTGGCCAAATATATTTCAGCTCAACGCCTGCGGGCCGCAACGGGTATTTTGCGAAATTGTTTTTGGAGGCAAAATCCGACGACGGCATTCATCGCATTGTTGTGCGCGGAACGGATATTCCTAGGCTAGCCAACAAAGTGGCGCGGATGCGCCGCACATTGTCTGAAGTGAAATTCCGACAGGAAATTCTCGTAGAACTATTGTCGCAAGGTACAGCGTTTTTCCCGATGAGCCTGATCGAAAAGGCGACCTCCGACAAACAAGCCATTCAACTGAGTATATGATATGACTGAGCTAACCCTTATCGAACGCCCAGATGGGACAATCGTAAATGACACTGCGAACGACCCCGGCTCAACGCGTGTGACGGGGCACAGGCGATATTTTGTCGGTGTGGACCTAGCCCAGCAAATGGATTTCACTGCCGTTGTGGCTCTATTAGACGAACAAATACCCATCATCCGTGATGGACGCGTTGTGCTGTCCGACCGCTCTTTGACGATCTGTTATGCCGACCGATTCCGGGGCATCTCCTATCCGAGCATAGTTCCTCATCTTGCCAAGGTCATGACGGCAAAGCCGTTCGCCGGGCGGTGCAAGATGACGATAGACGGAACCGGGCTGGGTCGGCCCGTCTCTGCACGGGTATCGTTTCATTTGATTTGTTAGTTAAGTAGACATTCGCAAGAGGTCGTATTGTGGATCGGGAGCGGCCCCTCCTTCGTGTGGACTACCCTCGTTCTAATGACGCGGTCGTCGATGTGTTGATCGGAGGGCAATATGGTAGCGAAGGCAAAGGGAACATCGTCGGTCATATAGCACCAGAATATGATCTGCTAATTCGCGTTGGAGGTCCCAACGCCGGCCACCAAGTATACGCCGAGCCCAGCCCAGAGAAGTATTTTCACCTCCCGTCAGGCACTCAGCGTGCACCCAATGCAAAGTTACTGCTGGGTCCTGGCGCAGTGATCTACCCGCCTAAGCTCTTGCAAGAAATCTCTGAGCATGAGGTCTCAAAGGGCCGACTTACAATCGATCCACAGGCAATGATCATAACTGACGCGGATCGTAAGGAAGAACAGGACAACTACGGCAGCATTAGCTCGACAGCGCAAGGCGTCGGAGTGGCATCGGCAAGAAAGATGACCGGGCGCTCGGACTACAAACAAGACAAATCAAAGTTTCTAGCCCGCGATTGTCCTGATCTCGCTCCATACATTGGAAGTGCTCGCAAGCTGATTGCGGATGCAATCGTTCAAGGCAAAAGAATTCTTCTCGAAGGCACGCAAGGGACTTCGCTCAGCCTCCATCACGGACCATACCCCCACGTTACCACGCGAGACACCTCTGTGTCTGGATGCCTTGCAGACGCCGGTATCGCACCCTCCAATGTTCGGAAGATAATCATGGTCTGCCGCACATATCCTATCCGGGTTGGAGGGCCATCCGGCGATATGGATTACGAGGTGGACATGCAAACGATCCATGAGCGCAGCCGCATTCCTCTGGATGAACTTAAACGAGTGGAAACGACTACCACCACGAAGCGGGCGCGGCGAATAGCCGAGTTCGATTGGGTTCAGCTCAAGGACTCTGTTCAGTTGAATGGCCCAACCGACATTGCGCTGACATTCGTAGACTATTTTGGGGTCGAGAATAGAGACGCATATAGGTTCGAACAGCTAACAGAAGAGACGATCAGTTTCGTTGAAGAAATCGAGCGCGTATCTGGGCGTCCTGTCTCTTTGCTTTCTACTGATTTCAACTGGCGAAACGTAATAGATCGGAGAGCATGGTGACCAACGAAGAACTTGAGGAGGTGCTGTCCGACTGCCCGACTTTGTATCACATGGCCCAAAGGGGGTCTTGGCCTGCCATTAGGGAGCGTGGTTTGCTCAGCACAACTGCGTTGTTGGACCTGTATGGCATCGAAGGGAAGGATCGTGAGAAGATCGAGGTATGCCACCGTCCCAATAGCGTTGAGATATCTGCGGCCAGACTTCCTTCAGCAGTGATCCGTGACCAAATTCCGATGAGCGATAAAGCCCTCAACAAGGTCTTGCCTGCGCACCTTCAACCGTCAGACTGGTATTCGATTTTGAATTCGCGCGTGTTTTTCTGGCTAACGGAAGACAGATTACACCGGTTGCTTCAAGCCGGAGCTTACCGCGATCATGAACATGATGTGCTTGAAGTTGATACCCGTTCACTTCTCGAGGCGCATCGTGCTCGTGTTTGTTTTTGCCCATATAACAGTGGAAGCACTGTGATGAATCCGGTCGCACGTGACGAAAGCACCTTTGCTCGGATTGAGGACTATCCCTACTCTGAGTGGCGCAGGAAACGCAAACGGGGGGAGCGAGTTGTGATCGGCGGAGCAATACTCGGCCACGGTAGCGGCGGCGTTGTGTTGTCGCGGGCGGCTTAAAAGTCGGCCACTTTGGCCCTTTCACTTGATGGGAGGGCTTGGGGATTTTCACCGTGGAATTGTATTTGAAGGTG
>CALFWM010000028.1 GCA_937928635.1 uncultured Sulfitobacter sp.
GGTATGCGGCACTTTGCCCCCTGGCGCAGTTGCAATATGGGAAACGTGGGATGGACATGCAAAACCTGTTTGTTCAGCCATCTGCACGCGGGCAGGGCGTTGGGGCCGCGTTGGTGGCAGGCTGTCGGGCGCATGCGCGCGGAGTGGGCTGTGTCTATCTGGCGGTCGGGACGCATCCCGGCAATGTCAAGGCGGCAGAGTTTTATCTGAGACAGGGGTTTGAACGACGCCCGCCACCGGGGCCACAGTTTGGGCAGCAATTGGTGCATTCGGCGTAGACCGCGCGTTTCGCAGTATCGCCCCAATGGTGCCTTAACCCTGCCAGCTTGGATCGGTCTTTTGCCCCGGACTGGAGAATAAGATGACCCAACAAGATGCCCTATACCGCTTGATCACGTTACGGCGTTTAACAGCGTTGGGCGTTCTGACAATTGCGTTAGGGGTTTGGGGCGCGCAGGCGATATCGGGTGCGCAACCCTTTGGATCAGGAGTGAACGGGCCGCTGATGGTGTTTGGCATCTGCAGTGGGCTGTTGGTCTGGCACAACCTGATCTATCCGTCGGGATGGATCGAAGCGTTGGCGTTGCCGATTGCCACATCGCTCAGTCTGGTTGCCTATGCTGCGATGTTTGCCAGTGGAGGCGGTACGTTTCTATTGATTGCGCTGTGCACAGCCGTGGTATTCTGTGCGGGCTTTCTTGCCGCTGCAGGTCTGCTGTCAGCCAGTTTCGGGATGATTCCCAAAGGGGAAGTGCAGCGGGTGATGCAGGTGCATCTGGACGTGTCAGCCGATGCATTTGCTGCCTGGGCGTTTGAGACCCCCGAGGCAACCAAAGGCGCACGTCGGGCAGGTGCAATGAACGCGCAGGGGTTGATCCCTGTCTGGCTGGATATTTGTGCGCCGACCGAAGCGAACGGTTTTGTCCCAACCGCCCCGGCAGCGTCTTATCACCGCACACCGGATTATTATTTTCGCATTATGGAGGACGGGCCAAGGTATCAGATTGTGCAGACGATCATGCCGGGGGTCGATCATAAAGGTGAGCCGCTGACCTCCATGACGCATTTCAGTGTGACTGAAACCGGACCTCAGAGCTGTTTTGTCACAGAGCGTGAGGTGCATAATCTCTGGAATTTTCATACCTATCTGTTGGCATGGCTGCAAAACGACAGCGCCGATTATTACCGCGAAATTCGCGATGCAATCCATGGCTGTGACAGCCCCGCCATCCGTGTTCAGTCGCGCGATACGCTGCTGGCGGGCCTTGCGAGGTATTTTGTCGAACAGGGGTTGGCAGACCCGTCTTAAAGCAGAATTACACAAATCCAACTCACCTAACCCTGCTGGAAATCAGGGATTTCAAACGGTTCGGTAATGCCTGATGTATCAGGCTGAATGCACTTCGCCTTAGGCTGCCAGGCCGTTGCTGCCCAGGTCAAGGAACTTGCGCCGACGGTCCGCGACCAGTGCGGGGGCATCTTTACCGTCCAGTTCCGCCAACATGGCAGCAATCGCGCCGCGTGCGGCCTCAATCGTTGTGGTGGGGTCGCGGTGCGCGCCGCCCATGGGTTCAGGAACGATCCTGTCGATCACCCCCAGTTTCATCAGCTCATCAGCGGTCAGACGCATGGCCTCGGCCGCCTCGCGCATCTTTTCAGCGTCCTTCCACAGGATGGAGGCGCAGCCCTCCGGTGTGATCACGGAATAGACCGAATGTTCCAGCATCGCCACGCGGTTGGCGGTGGCAAAAGCAACCGCCCCGCCAGAGCCGCCTTCGCCCACGATCAACGAGACCAGCGGCACGCCAATTTGAAGGCACTTTTCAGTGGATCGCGCGATGGCCTCTGATTGGCCGCGTTCCTCGGCCCCTTTGCCGGGGTATGCGCCGGGGGTGTCAACAAGGGTGATCACCGGCAGGTTGAATTTGTCGGCCAGTTCCATCAGGCGCACAGCCTTGCGGTATCCTTCGGGGCGCGCCATGCCAAAGTTGCGTACAATGCGTGATTTGGTGTCGTTGCCTTTTTCATGGCCGATCACCACAACAGGGCGGTCCTGAAACCGGGCGAGGCCCCCCATCACCGCCTGATCATCGGCAAAGTTTCTGTCACCGGCCAGCGGCGTATATTCCTGAAACAAGGCGTCAATGTAATCTTTGCAATGGGGGCGTTCAGGGTGGCGGGCCACCTGACATTTGCGCCAGGGGGTCAGAGAGGCATAAAGATCCCTCAACATTTTGGCCGCTTTTTCATCAAGCGCTTTGGCCTCGTCTTCTACATCGGCTTCTTCGCTGGCACGGGCCATGGCACGCAGTTCTTCTGCTTTGCCTTCGATTTCGGCCAGGGGTTTTTCGAAATCCAGATATTGGGTCATGTCACGCTCCGCTTGGTGCTGTGATATATGGCCGTCATTTCGGGTGTTTGCAACGTAAGGCGAAGCGGTTAGATTTGATGCAAAAGGAGCAGGTGATGAAATTTGCATTGATTTTGGTGTTGGGTCTGCTGCCCGGCATGGGGTTTGCGCAGTCCATTAACTTTGGCAACGATGGCAGTGAATGGGCCAACGACGGTGAATGTGATGATCGTCGGTTTCGGGGCCGGGGCATGGCGAGCGGGCTGGACCGGGATGACATCGGCCATGATGCCACCGATTGCCGGCGCGGATTTGAGCGTGGACAGCTGAAAATCTGGGATTTTGCCGCTGCCAAGGCCGCAACGCAATGCACGGCAATTGATTTTGGTGATGACAGTTCGGAGTGGCCCAATGACGGGCAATGCGACGACTATCGTTTTGATGGGCCGGGTGGCGATTATGTGCTGCTGGAGGAAGACATTGGCCGGGATGCCACCGATTGTCGCGCCTTGTGCGAACTGGGGCAGATTGCACTGCGCGATTATTGATCAAGGCAGGAAGGTCCGATCAAACGTGGCTAACAGGTAAAGTCCGTAATCACCGCAGTGCCGTGTACGGCGACCCACTCGCCAGCACGCAGGTTGGCGCGGTCCGTCAGCGCGTGCCAGGCCGTTGTCACCCGGCACCCCAATCCCGCGGCAAGGGCGGGTGTCATGGTTTCGGGCAAATGCACAAGATTATGATCAAAGGGAATAGCGATGTATTCAGCGTAGGCCCCCGGTGTGCCAAAACCCGGCACAATCGCATTTTCGCAGGCGTTGGATACCCCGGTTGCGCAATGCGGACACGCCCCACAGGCCAAAATGAACGGCGCGATCAGCCGGTCACCCGGTTTGTGTTTTGCCTGTGGGCCTGCGGCAACCACGGTGCCGCAGTATTCGTGGCCCAGGATTGATCCGGGCGTGACTTTGGGGTGTTCACCGACCCAGCCATGAAAATCTGACCGGCAAACCCCGCAAGCCGCCACCTCCAGCACCACACCATTTTCGGGGCAAATGGGGTTATTGACCGTCTCGATTGACAGATCCCGGTAGAAGTCTCTGATAACAGCAGCACGCATGGTGTTGGCCTATTTGGGGCGGGCAAAGGCCAGGATTTTACAGCAGGTTATCTGGCGCTGCGCCAAATTTAATCAGAATTGGTATCCCCCCGGGCTGCTGATCTGGTCAATGCCCGGACATAACGGTAGGAGCCTGTTGGCAGGGTGCATCTGCCCCTTGATAAGAAGTTGAGCGGGTCAATGAGTGTTTTCTTTATTGGGTTTGGCGTAAGCCTGTCATTGATCCTCGCGATTGGTGCACAAAACGCCTTTGTCCTGCGTCAGGGTTTGCAACGCCAGCACGTGGGCTTGGTTGTCAGCCTGTGCGCCATCACGGATGCGCTGTTGATCGGCGTGGGGGTATCGGGGGCAAATTGGCTCACGTCAGAGGGTGGCTGGGTGCAGACCCTTTTGCTTTATGGCGGTGCCGCGTTTTTGTTCTTTTATGGGGCCAAGTCATTTTATGCGGCTTGGGTCAGCAGCTCAGCCCTCAAGGCGTCGGGTGAGGTTGTGCAAAGCTGGCAGGCGGCGGCGTTGACCTGTCTGGCTGTGACCTGGCTGAACCCGCATATGTATCTGGATACGGTTGTGCTGGTGGGGTCGATCTCGGCCAAGTACCCCGGTGACGGTCTGGTGTTTTGGCTGGGGGCCGCTGTGGCCTCTGCAACATTTTTTGTGAGCCTTGGGTACGGTGCGCGTTTGTTGGCCCCGCTGTTTGTGAACCCGCGCGCATGGCAGGTGCTGGACGGCTTTGTGGGGTGCGTGATGTGGCTGATTGCGGCAAGCCTGCTGTTTGGGCACTAAGGTCAGGTTGTAGCGTTTCGGGTTAGACATGTATCACTTATTCGCGGCCTCTCCTTTGGTCGAACGCGAAAAGTGATAAAGCACGTTTAAAGCTAAACGCGAATCGCTTTGGTACATTGTCTGGCGGTATCGCACTTCGTGCCCGTCATCCAATTTCTGTTGTTCGCTCTGCTCTGTCGGCGCACCCGAGTACAGCGTCCTTATGTTTGGTCCTCTCACCCCATTTTGGGCGCACGAACGTCCTGTCTGGATTGGCTGGCTCGCAGATGTTCTCAAAAGCCGCGAAAGACGTTGCGGTGACCTGTTGTCGCTGCTCTGTACCACCTGCTTTTTGAGGGTGTTGTCTGTACAGGAGCGTGCATGGGTCTTGAGCGCCATCCACAAAGCGGGAAACAGCCGTTTTTTACACAGCGTCCCTATATCATCATCTTTGGCTGCGATTGCACGCGCAATTTTGTGTAAAACCTAAGCAAGAAGTTGATATATCTTTTTGGCGATAAACGGCAACTATTAGGTGAACACGCCCGTGAGAGGGCAAGGCGCAGTCTGATAAACCTTCGTTGTCATAGAGCAAATTTGGTCTGAGATGCGTCGAAACTGGAAAAACATTTAACAGGTGGGGCGAGGGAATATGAAATATATAACATTGTTCATTCTGGTGATGTTTTTGAGTCCTGCCATCGCTATTGCAGAGGATTTCCAAAGCGGAATTGATCCTGAGCTTTTGCGTGATGTAAAGCAGACGCCCCAAGGGAAATACATGACGTCTGAAGAAGCATTCGACCTTTTGACCAAAGACCCAGACATCTTGTTTGTTGATGTGCGTGATCCGGTCGAAGTTGTGCTGAACGGACATCCCAGTCTAATTGACGCGGTCGTGCCGGTACGCGCCCAAAGCACGGTTTTTGACGAACAGATTTTGGAGTGGGAGCTCAAGGACAACCCGAACTTCTTTTTGAGTATGGAAAAGACGCTTGTTGCGTTTGGCAAGTCCCGCAACGATATGATCATTATCACCTGTGGCTCAGGCTGGCGGTCCGCAGTGGCGGCGCGGAAACTGCATGATGCAGGATACACCGATGTGTGGCACATCACTGATGGATACGATGGAGAAGAAAAGCGGGGCTTCAATAGTGAAAATGCGTGGAAACTTGCCGGGCTTCCGTGGTCCTACGACCAAGTTCCCGGTACAACGTCGCGGCCTGTCATTAAATAAAGGTATAGGCCGCGTGGTAGGGGTGGCCGTTGATGATTGGCGGCGTCAAAGTGCGGCATGGCCTGCGCAACGCTCATTCCGGAGAGGTTTTTGGGCTTTGGAAAAACACCCTTTTCAGGCAGAGGTTAACAAAACGCCGTTTTCCGGTACAAATTTGGGCTCATCCCGACCAATTTTTTGAATTGTGTCGACATGTGGCTTTGTGAAGAAAAGCCCGCACAATAGGAAATTTCAGCAAGAGACATTTTTGGATGCCCCAGCAGATCTTTCACCTTTTCAATCCGGTGGCGTAGAATAAACTGGTGGGGAGGCAGGCCGGTTGTCTCCTTGAACAGTCTTGCAAAGTGGAACTGACTGACACCCACCATCGCTGCCAGATGATGAATGTGGATTTTCTCATCTACGTGTGTATCAATATATTCGGTCAGGCGCGCGACTGATCTCGCGTCCAGCGATCTTGTGGACGACGCGTCCGGCAATTCCGCAAGTGTCGAGCACATGTCTGACATGAGCAATGTCAGCAGGCACTGCGCCTTAAGCGGACCGGCATCCCAATCCGATTTCAGAAACTCTGACAACATGATTTGATGTGCAAAACCGTTCTTTAGTCCACTGGTTGCAGTGCGTGGTTCGTCCAGGTTGACCCTTGGATTGAGTTCTTTGGATATTTGTCGCCTGAGTGAGTGATCAAATTCTATCGCTAGGGCCGATCCACGGTATTTTGAAACCGAATGATGGTAGATGCCTGCCTGGTAGAACGAGAAGTCGCCCGGGCTAAAGATCACCGTTTTGGCGCGGCAATTTCCAAAACCACCCTCCACGCGATACCCCTGTTGCGTCAGGATGATCCCGTCGGATTTGGAGGTGCCGGTGACTTCGGTTTCATTATCCGTAGCTGGGAGGGCGGCAATGGTAAAGCTGCCGTGATTCCAGGCCTTACAGATCTTGAATCCACCCGCTATGTCCGCTTTTGATTCCATCAAACCCTGAACCTTGTTCTGACCGGTAGCCTGCTGTGTGGCATCACCGGAAGCGGGTAGAGTATCCAAGTTTCCCTCTTGGTATGTCAAGATGTCATTACATCATAATTGTCATCTTTGATTAACGCTTCTGATCGTTTGGTATTTGCTGAATAATGGGTAAAGCATGTGCGCCGGTGTCGTTTTCCATGCGCTCTGAAGGAGACACCGCAGCAGCTGGCCTTGTTTGGTCTATGGGTTGCGGCCCACGATATCTTTGAAAGTGGCGATCACCGCATTGGCGTCAACGGTCATCGCAACACGGCATTTGGGGCGGTGCGGGGCGTTACTGCGGAGCATTTGGCCAATTTCTTTGCCCTCGCAGGTGATGCTGAGCGGGGTTTCATACATCTCAAACAAACCGGGCATTTGCGCCGCAATCAGGGCTGCCGGGTCATGCAAATAGGCCTGATAAATCCCGGTTACAGTTTCATAAAACCGCAAATAGAACTTGCCGATCTGGCGCAGAAAATCACCCGCTACGGGAGAGGCGGTTGCGATGTCATCAAAGTCATGTTCAAAAAACGCGATCTTTGTGGTGACGTCCAATCCGACAATAACAATATCGACATCGCCCTGCGCGTTCAGAACCGCATCCGCTGCATGCGGATCGTTCCAAAAATTTGCCTCGGCAAATTCCGTTATGTTGCCACCTGCGTCCAATGAACCGCCCATGATCACAAGGCTTTTGAGGTTGCTGACAAAAGACGGGTCCAGCGCAATGGCTTGCGCGATGTTGGTAAGCGGGCCGATGGCGCAAACCGTGATGTCGCCCGGTGTTTCGCGCGCCATGCGGGCCAGATATGACGCCGCATCCTCAGTTGTCTCCGCAACCTCAACCTTGCCAATATCCACATCCCCAAACCCGCCGGGACCATGCACAAAATCGCTGGGCCCGTTTGGTTTTATCTGCAACGGGCGGTCCGCACCGGGCACCACCACTGTGTCCGCATGTGACATCTGCGTCAGCCAGGTTGCATTGCGGGTGGCATTTTGGGTGGTCACGTTGCCAAAAACCGTGGTGATGCCGATCAGATCAATCGCGGGATGGGCGTGGGCGTAGAAATACGTCATCGCATCATCCACGCCGGGATCGGTGTCGAGGATCAGTTTCACGCGGATGCTCCCTTTGATTGGCTCAGAACGGCTTGAGCGATGACCACCCTTTGGCTGACAAAAAGGCCGGAGCGGTGGCTTAGGCTCCGGCGATCATTTCTGACTGTTTTACAATCACTTCCGCCTGTTTGATAGAGGCGATATCTACCAGGCGTCCTTTGTAGACTGTGGCCCCTTCGCCGTTGGCCTTTGCCTGTTCCATCGCGGCAAGAATTTCGCGGGCCTCTGCCACGGCGTCGGCTGAGGGGGTAAACACCTCGTTTGCCAAAGCGATCTGTTTGGGGTGAATGGCCCATTTCCCGACCATACCCAGCGTGGCGGAGCGGCGTGCTTGCGCACGGTAGCCTTCGTCATCGGAAAAATCGCCAAACGGGCCATCGACGGGCAACACACCATGGGTGCGGCAGGCGGCAACAATCGCGGCCTGTGCCCAGTGCCAGGGGTCCGACCAATGCTGCACACCCTCGCGCAGCATGTAATAGTTTTCCTGCGTGCCGCCGATGCCGGTGGTCTGCATGCCCATGGAGGCCGCAAAATCAGCAGCACCCAGGCTCATCGCCTGCAAGCGGGCTGAGGCGGCGGCGATTTCCTCCACATGGGCGATGCCTGCGGCACTTTCGATGATCACCTCAAAAGCGATAGGTTTTGTGCGGCCCTTGGCGGTTTCAATGGCCGTGACCAGCGCGTCCACGGCATAGATATCTGCCGCACAGCCCACTTTTGGGATCATGATCTGGTCCAGCCGATCACCGGCCTGTTCCAGCACATCAACCACGTCGCGATACCAATAGGGCGTGTCGAGGCCATTAATGCGCACAGACAGGGTCTTGTTGCCCCAGTCCACCTCAGAAATGGCAGCAATGACATTGGCGCGGGCGGTGTCCTTGTCTGTGGGGGCGACGCTGTCCTCCAGATCAAGGTTGATCACATCCGCCGCCGAAGCCGCCATTTTTGCAAACAATTTGGTGTTGGAGCCGGGGCCGAACAACTGGCAGCGGTTTGGGCGGGCGGCAGGGGCAGGTTGCAGGCGGAAGGACATGCGTGATTCCTCGTTGGCGAAATAATGTTGCGTTACTCTTGGGGTAGCAGGTATTAAATTGCGCGGGCGGCTGCAAGCGGCATTTCGCAGGTGCAGCATTGAGGAAGTGCGCAAAAATATTGCGTCAAGGTGAGATGCAACGCCCCATCCTTGCGCATAAATCGCGAAACGGCGCGTAATTGCAATTGAGTTGCACCGTGATTTGCCCAATATGCGCCGAATCCAACTTTCGCCGGAGGCGCTGCCATGATCGAGACCCCTTATTTGCTATTTTTGGGCGATGCGCCTGACATGCTCGCCGCCAAGGTTGCCATCGGTATCCGCGACTGGCGCCCGGACCATGCGGTTGGGCAGATCAGTCTGCCGGGCTGTGGTGCAGATCTGGGCCTGACCGAGATGACCCTGGCCGAGGCCAAAGAGGCCGGTGCCAAGACGCTGGTGATTGGTGTGGCCAACCGGGGTGGCATTATCTCTCAGGCGTGGAAAGAGGTGTTGATTGAGGCGCTGGGCATGGGCTTTGATCTGGCCTCTGGTCTGCACAATCTGCTGCGCGATGAAAGCGATCTGGTGGCGGCATCACAGGTCAATGGCCGCACCTTGCATGATGTGCGCGTGCCCAACGTGGAATACCCTATCGCCAATGGTAAGAAACGGACCGGCAAGCGGGTCCTGGCCGTGGGGACGGATTGCTCCGTTGGTAAGATGTACACCGCCATGGCGCTGGACGAGGCGATGCGCAAAAAGGGTATGAAAAGCACCTTTCGCGCGACAGGTCAGACAGGCATTTTGATCACTGGTTCGGGCGTGCCGCTGGATGCGGTGATTGCGGATTTTATGGCCGGTGCCGTTGAATATCTGACGCCCGACAATGACGCGGATCATTGGGACATCATTGAGGGGCAGGGCAGCTTGTTTCATGTGAGTTATTCCGGTGTGACAATGGCGCTGGTGCACGGCGGGCAGCCAGATGCACTGATCATCTGCCATGAGCCGACGCGCACGCATATGCGGGGCTTGCCGGAATATACACCGCCCACGATGGAAGCGGTGCGGGATATGGCGCTGACGCTGGCCCGTGTGGCAAATCCCGCCTGTCAGGTTGTAGGTGTGTCGGTCAACACGCAGCATATGTCCGAGGATGAGGCACAGGCCTATCTGGCCAAAGTCGAAGCCGATATGGGCCTGCCCGCAACAGACCCTTATCGGTTTGGATCAGACAAGCTGGTGGAGGCATTGGCAAATCTTTGAACACTGAGCCCGTTGAGGGGGCGGGATTGAGTTTATTGGAAGGGTGAAAGGGGAGCGCCGATGCGCGTAGAAGTCACGTCGGACGTGTTTAAGCTGGCGCAGGTGTTCACTATTTCGCGCGGGTCGCGGACCGAGGCCAAGGTTTTAACCTGCCGGGTCAGTGCAGGCGGGCACACCGGCTGGGGCGAATGTGTGCCCTATGCGCGGTACGATGAGACCCTGGAGTCCGTCACAGCGCAGATTGAGGGGTTGGATGGGGACACCACCCGCGACGGGCTTTATGATCTGCTGCCCGCGGGTGCCGCGCGCAATGCGGTGGATTGCGCGTTGTGGGATCTGGAGGCGAAACAGGCCGGGAAACGGGTGTGGGAGCTGGCCGGATTGCCCGCACCCCTGCCGCAGATCACGGCCTATACGTTGTCGCTTGCTGAACCGGCTGACATGCAGGCGCAGGCGGCCAAGAACGCGTTTCGCCCGCTGTTGAAAATCAAACTTGGCACGCCGGATGATATGGCGCGGCTGGAAGCCGTGCGCGCCGGGGCGCCGGACAGTACCATCATTGTGGATGCAAATGAGGGGTGGTCCGCAGAGGTTTACGCCGATCTGGCCCCGCATCTGGTGCGTCTTGGCGTGGCATTGGTTGAACAGCCCCTGCCGGCCGGTGAGGATGATGCCTTGATCGGGATGGCGCGGCCCGTGCCGGTCTGTGCAGATGAAAGCGCGCATGATTGTGCCAGTCTGCCCCATCTCAAGGGCAAATATGACGTGGTGAACATCAAGATCGACAAAACCGGCGGGCTGACGGAGGCTTTGCGGCTGCGCACTGCCGCGCTGGCCGAGGGGTACGACGTGATGGTTGGCTGTATGGTTGGATCATCGCTTGCCATGGCGCCCGCTTTTGTAGTGGCGCAGGGTGTGGCCTTTGTGGACCTTGACGGGCCGTTGCTGCTGGGCGAAGACCGGCCCACGCCGATGCGTTTTGATGCGGCGGGGATACATCCGCCAGCGGTGGAATTATGGGGATAAGACATGCGTACAGTTTATGTGAATGGCGACTACCTTCCTGAGACCGAAGCGCGGGTGTCGATCTTTGACCGCGGGTTTCTGATGGCGGATGGGGTCTATGAAGTGACCTCTGTGCTGGAGGGCAAGTTGATTGATTTTGAGGGTCACGCGCTGCGGCTGTCCCGCTCGCTGAATGAGCTGGAGATGAAGAACCCAATTTCCAAGGCGGATCTTTTAGAGGTGCACCGTGAATTGGTGCGGGTGAATGAGATTGACGAAGGGTTGATCTATTTGCAGATCACGCGCGGTTCTGACGGGGATCGGGATTTTGTATTTCCTTCGGAGGATACCGAGCCAACCATCGTGATGTTCACGCAGAACAAACCGGGCCTTGCTGACAGCCCCGCCGCCAAAAAGGGTGCCAAGGTTATCTCAATCGAAGACATCCGTTGGGGGCGGCGCGACATTAAGACGGTGCAGCTGCTTTATCCCTCCATGGGCAAAATGATGGCCAAGAAAGCGGGCTGCGATGACGCCTGGATGATCGAGGACGGTTTTGTGACCGAGGGCACCTCCAACAACGCCTATATCGTCAAGGGCAACCGGATCATCACCCGCGCGCTCAGCACTGATATTCTGCACGGGATCACCCGGGCGGCTGTTTTGCGCTTTGCCAAAGAGGCGCAGATGGAGGTTGAAGAGCGCAACTTTACCATTGAGGAAGCCAAGGAAGCGGATGAGGCGTTCACCACCTCGGCCAGTGCCTTTGTCATGCCTGTCGTGGAAATTGACGGTGTGGCGCTGGGCGATGGCACGCCGGGGCTTGTGGCCCCCCGATTGCGCGAAATCTATCTGGATGAGATGCGCAAGGTCGCGGTCTAGAGGCACCCGCCGTGTGTGCGCAGATTACACGGGAGCAGATGATTGCGGCCAAGGGTCAGATCCTTGGCACGTCAGATTGGTTCAGCATTGATCAGACGCGCATTGACGCCTTTGCGGACCTTACCGAGGATTGGCAGTTTATCCACATTGATCCTGTACGGGCGGCCGACACAGTTTTTGGTGGAACGGTTGCCCATGGTATGCTGACGCTGTCGATGATGTCCGCCATGGCCTATGGCGCGCTGCCAGAGATGGTCGGGCAATCCGCATCCATCAACTACGGTTTTGAAAAACTGCGGTTTATTTCCCCGGTGCGGGCAGGGGCCCGGATCAGAGGACAGTTTGTTGCAGCCGGGGCGCAGATGCGGGCGGGTGACAAGTTGATGTGCCAATTTGATGTGAGCGTAGAGATTAAGGGTGAAACACGCCCCGCGCTGACGGCGCAGTGGCTGGTGCTTTATGCGTTTTGAGGTGTCTGGACGTTCCGGGCGGGGCAAACAACAGCAGTTGCATCAGCACCCCAGGGCACCCCGCCTGACATTTGAGGAGCCGATACCCTGCCACGCTCCGCGCTCTCGGGACATCGACGATACGTGATACTTCACGCTAAAGGCGGGTCGCTATAAAAGAGGGTGTTGGAGCCATCGTTGTCAGGATCGAGTCATCATCGTCAAAGACGTCAACGCGCAGCGCAATCCTCAGCAGCGCAGGTAATAATAAAGTCCAAGCACAACATCTCCTGCGGTTGGTGAATCTGTTAACACTTCATTATAGTGTCCGACCTGAGGTGTTTCTGCGTCTGTCTATACCTTGCCGACGTTTTCATCAAAGGCTTGCTTAAACGCCTCTTGCTGCTCCGGCTTGGCGTCGGTTTGAAAGTTGGCTTTCCATTCCGCCATGGTCATGCCGTAGAACAATTCGCGCGCCTCATCCTTGCCGATTTCGATCCCCTTGTCCGCTGCGGCCTCTGCGTACCAGCGCGACAGGCAATTGCGGCAAAACCCGGTAAGGTTCATCATGTCGATGTTTTGTACATCTGTGCGGTCTTCCATCAGGTGCTTTTGAAGACGACGAAACGCGGCGGCCTGAAGTTCAATTTCGGTTTGTGTGGGCATGTCAGAGGGTCCTCAAAGGTTGGTATCTGCCAGTGTTGTTTCCAAGATGGGGGCAAGACGGTCGGCCCACAAGCGCTGACCGGCTGCATTTGCGATCAGATCATTGCGCAGTTCAATCAGCACGTTGGGGCGGCCGTGTTTCAGCCCGTGCTGGTCAATGGCATCCCCGGGCAGGTGGCCGGTATAGGGTTCGTTGTCCCCCACGGTCAGGTCAGGCGCGCGGCGCAGCGCGGCCAATAGCGGCTCTGCCAGCCGTTTGTCATGGGCATAGAGCACACCAATCTGCCAGGGGCGGGGCGCGCGGGCGCGCAATTGGGGCGTAAAACTGTGGATCGACAGGATCACCGTGTTCGGGCGCGCCGCAAGACCAGCATAAGCGTTGTGATAGGGGCGATAGCACAGATCAAGCCGCCGTTCCCGCTCTGCCGCATCCGCCTTGGCGTTGGCAGGGATGATCGTGCCGTCATAAAGTTTCATCAAAAGTGTCGGGTCATCGTCGCCCCGGTTGGGGTCAATCACAAGGCGGGAGAAATTGGACAGGATCGCGGGGCTGTTCAACCGTTCGGCCAGCAGGCGTGTGACGTCTGCTGCGCCAATGTCATAGGCGATGTGGCGTGCCATATCCGCCGCAGGCAGGCCCAGATCGCCGCCATTCACGGCCTCCGGGACGGTGTTGGCGGCATGATCGCAGGTGACCAACCAGCGGCCCGGGCGCTCTTCCCCTTCAATAAGATATGGCAGGTAGGTCATTTTTGTGAAACCTTTGACTTGCATTGCGGATACCGCTAGTTCCGGTGTAAATGTTATCGCTAACATTTGTTGTATTTGCCGCGAAGAATGAACAAGGACGCACCATATGAAACGCCTGCGCAATGTAAAGATCGTCGCGACGCTGGGGCCAGCCTCTGATTCTTATGAGATGATCGCAGCACTGCACAAAGCGGGGGCCGATGTGTTTCGTCTCAACATGAGCCACGGCAGCCACGCAGAAATTCGCACCAAGCATGAGATCATTCGCAAGGTGGAGCAGGACACCGGCGGGTCCATTGGAATTTTGGCGGATTTGCAGGGCCCAAAGTTGCGGGTGGGTGTCTTTGCGGGTGACAGCGAACATCTGGAAGAGGGCGCGGGTTTTCGCCTTGATCTGGATGAGGCGGAGGGGAATGCGGAGCGTGTTTGCCTGCCTCACCCAGAGATTTTTGCCGCGCTCACACCCGGGGCGACACTGCTGGTCAATGATGGCAAGATCAGGCTGAAGGTGGCCGATTGTGGTGCGGATTTCGCCAATTGCATCGTCATCAACGGGGGTATCATCTCCAACCGCAAGGGTGTGAATGTGCCCGATGTGGAACTGCCGTTGGCCGCACTTTCCGCCAAGGACCGGGCCGATCTGGAGTTTGTGGCGGATTTGGGTGTTGATTGGCTGGCATTGTCCTTTGTGCAGCGCCCCGCAGACGTGCAAGAGGCGCGTGATCTGGTCAAAGGGCGGGCTGCCGTGCTTTCCAAGATTGAAAAACCCAATGCCGTTGAACGGTTCGAAGATATTCTGGCTGTCAGTGACGGGATCATGGTGGCCCGGGGGGATTTGGGCGTAGAACTGCCCGTGCAGAACGTGCCGCCGATCCAGAAACGTCTGGTGCGCAAATGTCGTGCGGCCGCCAAGCCGGTGATTGTTGCAACCCAGATGCTGGAAAGCATGATCGAAAGCCCGATGCCCACCCGCGCGGAGGTGTCTGACGTGGCCACCGCAATCTACGAGGGCGCGGATGCGGTCATGCTGAGCGCTGAATCCGCCGCCGGGGATTATCCTGTTGAGGCCGTGACCACGATGGACAATGTCGCCACCGAGGTGGAGCAAGACGCCACCTATACCCAGATCATCGAGGCCTCGCGCACTGCCGACCGCATGACCGTGGCAGACGGTATCGTTGCCGCTGCCCGCGAAATTGCGGAGACGACGGACATCAAGGCAATCTGTTGTTTTACCCAAAGTGGCACAACCGCGCTGCTGACGGCGCGCGAACGCCCCCGGGTTCCGATCATCGCCCTGACCCCTTTGCGGGGCACCGCACGGCGATTGACCCTAAGCTGGGGATGCAATTGTGTGATGACCGGTACGCTGGACCGTTTCAAGAAAGCAGTGGTTGAGGCCGCCAAAGCCGCGCGCGAAGAAGGCTTTGGCGTGCCGGAGGATTATATCGTGGTCACAGCCGGTGTGCCTTTTAATACAGCAGGCAGTACAAACATCCTGCGGGTTGCACCCTGCGACGAACGTTTGATTTTTTCCTCCGATCCGGAGTAGTGTTTCCAAAAAATATTGAGGAAGCATATTATGGACCCTGATCTGGCACTGGTGCTTGGCATCATTCTTGGGGCTTTGTCGATCCCCTCCATCCTGTCAGCCCTGTCTGACAAACGCGCACCGCGGGCCTCTGCGTTGACGATTTTGATTGCTGGCGGCTTGATCTTATATGCCACGTCGCGGATGCCTGGTGGCCTCGCGTTGGATCAGATCCCGGATAAGTTTGTCAGCGTGATGGCGCGGTATCTGCCCTAACAGGGCGTCAAAGCAGGATCATTTGGGCCAGACGGCCCTACGCCTGCCCTGCTTGTTCCCCCACAGTATCGCTACTCGTCGGGAGGCGGGCGTGTTGCCGGGTATCTTGGGTAATGTGAAGCGTTTTGTCTATGTGCAGCCCGGCAGAAAGCCCGCACATGTTAAGCGCCACAGGGTTTCGCGTTAAACGTGGGGCTCTTCTTCGCGGCCTCTCCCTTTGGTCGAACGCAAAGGGTGACAATGCATGTTTCAGCTTAAACTCGAAACGCCTTAATAAAGCAATTGCATCACGCCCAAAGAGACGACCAAAAACAGCACTGTCATGATGCCCCCGCCTTTGATGAAATCGGTCACCTTGTACCCTGCCGGACCCATGATCAGCGCATTGACCTGATGGGTCGGGATCAGAAAGGAATTGGAGGTAGAGATTGCCACCGTCAGCGCAAATATTGCAGGGTCGCCGCCCGCCGCAATCGCGATGGAGACGGCAAGAGGCACAAGCAAGACCGTCGCACCCACATTTGACATCACCAGCGTAAAGACCGTTGCAAGAAGAGCCAGCCCCGCTTGTAGCGCCCAGAGCGGCCAGCCATCCAAGGCGGTCAGGATCTGTTGTGCAATCCATTCCGCCGTTCCCGTCGCCTGCACAGCCGTGCCCAGGGGGATCAGGCTCGCCAGCAGGAAAATCGTGCTCCAACTCACCGCCTGATAGGCCTCATCCACATCCAGCACCCGGGTCAGGATCATGCCGACCGCCCCCACCAGCAGGCACAATGACAGGCGGATGTCGGTGAAAAGGATCAGCGTCAGCGCGATGGCAAAGAACAATACGGCCCAGCCCACCTTGTGCGGGCGCAATTCCTCTTGCGGAAAATCGGAAGTGACCACCACAAAATCACGGTCTTTCTTGGTGCGGGTCAGGCGGTCCCATTCGGTGTGCACAACCAATGTGTCACCGGCCTGAAACGGGACCAGCCCAATGTGGGTGGCAACGTGGTCTTCGGTTTCGACGTGGCTCATGGTTTCTTCACCACGATGGATGGCCAGCAGGGACATACCATGGGTCTGGCGCAGACGCATGTCGATTGGCGCTTTGCCAATGGTGGAGGACCCGGGCGGGATCACAATTTCGGCCACGCCGGATTGTGTGGCGGCAAAGTCATCAGAAAACACATCCAGCCCCGGCATGATGTCGAGGCCATATGGGTCGGCAAATTCTTCTTGTACCACACGGCGCAGGCCCAGAACGGCCAGACGCGCAGGGGCTTCGATGGTGGTGTCGGCCATCGGCGCAATCACTTTTCTGCCTCGATAGGAGGTGCCAAGGATGTACATGTGATGGGCCACCATCAGATCAGACAGGGTTTGACCAATCAGAATAGAGCCTTCGGGCACACGAACTTCAAAGATGTCGGCCTTGAGCCCATAGGTCTGTTTGATATAGGCCTGCATCGTTTGCGCGGCGGAGGCGTCAGAGCCGCGTTCGCGCTTTTTGGGCAGCACCCAACGGCCAAAGATCACAAAGTAGAGGATACCCGTCAGCACCAGCGCCAGCCCGATGGGGGTGACGGAAAACAGGCCAAAGGGCTGCATTTTTTGCCCTTCGGGCAGGGTTGTATTGGCGCTGATCAACAGATCATTCAACAAAATCAGCGGTGAAGACCCAACCATTGTAATTGTGCCGCCCAAAATGGCGCAGAACCCCATGGGCATCAAAAGGCGGCTGAGGGGGATGTTGGTGCGTGCAGAAATGCGGCTGACCACCGGCAGGAACAGCGCAGCGGCCCCCACGTTTTGCATGAAAGAACTGATCACGCCGACAACGCCGGAAACGATCGGAATAATCCGGGGCTCCGTCGTGCCCCCGTGTTTCAGGATTAAAGTAGCCACTTTTGACATCAGCCCGGTTTTGTCGAGCCCGGCGCCAATGATCATCACAGCGATGATCGAGATCACCGCGTTAGATGCAAATCCGTCAAAGAGATGGTTAATATCCGCCAGCGTGCCCATGCCCGGAAGCTGCGAAATCAGCCCCAGCATGACCATCACAAGGATTGCCGCAAGGTCAATGCGCACAATTTCCGAGACAAAAAGAAAGACCGTAAACGCCAACAGGCCAAGCACGACCTGCATTTGCAGGGTCAGGGTAATTACGTCCATTAAGTCTTTCTCCTTGGGGCATTCTTGCCGTTTTTGCGGAGCCGAGGCAAGCGGGTGCTTGGGGGGGGGCTCGCTCTGGGCTGATCGAATTGTTCAAACAGGATATGATGCGTCCGGGCTGCAATTCCCCCTGCGGTTATGCAATATCCTGCCTAGTCTCCCGCTGTGAATATCAATCAGGGAGTGAAATGATGAGTAAACAAGTTGCCGAGTTTTTAGGGACCTTCACCCTAGTGCTGTTCGGCTGTGGTGCGGCGGTGATTGCGGGGGGCGACATTGGCCTGACCGGGATCAGCTTTGCCTTTGGTCTGGCGCTGATCGGGATGGCCTATGCGATCGGGCCGATTTCGGGGTGTCATATCAACCCTGCTGTGTCGATTGGCATGGTGATGGCGGGCCGCATGGAAATTTCAGAGGCCATCAAATACATCATCGCGCAGGTGGCTGGTGCCATCGTGGCGGCGCTTGTGCTGCTGCTGATCGCAAACGGCAAGGCCGATTACACTCTGGCTGAGAACGGTCTGGGCCAGAACGGCTATGGCGCCGGGTACTTGGGGGAATACGGGTTCTTTTCCGCGTTCATCTTTGAACTGGTGGCCACGTTCCTGTTCATGGTCGTGATCCTTGGTGCAACTGGCGCCGGTGCGCCTGCGGCGATTGCCGGTCTGGCGATTGGTCTGACACTGGTGGTGATCCACCTTGTGGGCATCAATGTGACCGGCGTGTCCGTGAACCCGGCACGCTCCATCGGGCCTGCTTTGTTTGCCGGGCCATGGGCCATCGCACAGCTTTGGCTGTTCATCCTGGCCCCAATCCTTGGGGCAGCAGCAGCGGGTCTCCTGTTCAAATCGGGCATGCTGGACGCGCCTGAGGCAGATGGGTCCGAAGACATCGGCCCAACCCAGATGAAAGCCGAGCGGGACGCGCTGAGCGCCGAGCGGGACCGTCTGGCAGCTGAACTGGCCGAGTGTCGCAGCAAATCCAGCGCTCAGCCGCTGCAGGCGACCACCTCTGCCACCACCAGCACGGCGGCACCTGCCTTTTCTGGCAGCGCCAGCAAGCCTGAGGGCCTGTCCGATCCGCGCGGTGGCATGGCCGATGATCTCAAGACGATCAATGGGGTGGGCCCCGCGATGGAAAAGATGCTGAACGGGCTGGGGTATTACCACTTCGATCAGATCGCTGCATGGACCCCCGCCGAAGAGGCTTGGGTTGATGACAACCTCGAAGGCTTCAAGGGCCGCGCCTCCCGCGACAACTGGATCTCGCAGGCCCGCGCATTGATGTAGGCACCACCCTGCGTTTCAGTTTAAAACGGGGCTGCCTTTAGGTGGCCCCGTTTGCGTTTGCGCCTTGCAGGGCGGGCAAGGGCAGACTCCACTTGCTAAGTTCCCCCAACACCCCTATAGGACCAGCTTCCACCCGCGCGTCCGGCCAATGTGGCATGCCGAGTCGCGTCCGAAAACTCAGACCATAGGAGATGGAAATGCCCAAGATGAAGACGAAATCGAGCGCCAAAAAGCGCTTTAAGGTGTCTGCGACCGGTAAGGTCATCAGCGCCCAGGCCGGCAAACAGCACGGCATGATCAAACGGACCAAAAAGTTCATCCGTAACGCACGTGGTACGACAACTTTGTCTGCACCCGATGCAAAGATCATTAAGGGCTTCATGCCCTACGACCGCTGATTTGAAGGAGAGCTGATATGTCCCGTACCAAAGGTGGAACAGTCGCCCACGCCCGTCACCGTAAGATCGTCAAAGCCGCCAAAGGCTATTACGGCCGTCGCAAGAATGTCTTTAAGGTCGCCACTCAGGCCGTCGATAAGGCCAACCAATACGCCACACGTGACCGCAAGAACCGCAAGCGGAACTTCCGCGCGCTGTGGATCCAGCGGATCAACGCTGCTGTGCGTTCCCATGACGAAGCGCTGACATACTCACGCTTTATCAACGGCCTGAACATGGCTGGCATCGAAGTGGACCGTAAGGTTCTGGCCGATCTGGCCGTGAACGAGCCTGAGTCATTCGCGGCAATTGTGAAGACAGCACAGGATGCACTGGCGGCCTGATGCGCCCCGCCTGAAACCTGGATCGCCTATACTCTGCCGTGCTCCACGCTCTCGGGACATTGGCGATAGGTGATGCTTTGCGTGAAAGGCAGAACGCTATAATCGCAGGGCGCAATCGAATGTTGAACAACCCGGCCCAATGTGGCCGGGTTTTTGTTTTTCGGCCTGCGGATACTTCTTAATCTGACGCGAATTGCACGTTGAAAAGTAGATCAAGGGTGCCAGCCTTATTAACACCTGTATCAGGATGTTGGGCTTCAAGCGGTTGGTTCTTCAATTTCACGAAAAGCTGGCCAAGCGCATTGGCAACTGGTCGGCCAAAGGGCTTGTGTCGCCAATAAAGGTGTATGTTGTCCTCAGGATCATCCGTAAGCGTGGTATCATAATGAACCTTGTAGTGCCCTATCTGGCCATTGACCGACAAATCACCGTTTACCAATTTGACCGTATTTCCGCCGTGGCAAAGCCGCATGTTCATCCGCAGATGTAGTTCAACAGGCCTGGGGTTTGAAGCTGCGCGGTCCAGCGCTCTTTCTATCTGTGGTGCCTGGGCCTTCGCAGAATTGTCATAGCCGGATTGTACAAGGCGACGTATGCGAACATTCTTTTTTGGCAGCACTGCATAGACCGCGTCATATCGGGCATAAGCGATCAGTGTATCTAGGTGCATATCCCGCAACACCATACCATTTGGGCAGGCCGGCCCAGAGGTGACAGGTGCCACACTTGGGGGAAATACCGTGTTTATATGTAATTCATTTGCAAAAGAACCGCTTGGGGCAGCCCCACACACAAGGCCCAAAAACCCGGCAAGAATGTCAGTTCGCATAGGGCCACCTTTATTCCACTGTTGCAGATGCAAAGCTGGCCTTTTGTTGTGGCAGCATTCAGGCGCGATTTTGGTTTTTTCCTGAGGTGCGCCTTATGTGCGAATTTTCACATTCTCGTATGGCGTGTGCTTGCTTTGCCGGAGAAGCACGTTGCCAACGATTATTGCTGTCTGTTGGAAGACTGAGGCAGAGAATGCGAACCAAGCGACCTTGTATTCATTTTCTGGTCTGATAGCACATCATCGACAAATCAAAGGGCATGCAGATGGACGATCTCAAGCAAAAATACATTGGCCAGATTGCAGATGCGGCAGATGAGGCCGCGTTGGAAGACATTCGCCTTGCTGCTGTTGGCAAAAAGGGTGAGGTCGCTTTGAAGATGCGTGAATTGGGCAAGATGACGCCCGAGGAACGTCAGGTTGCTGGCCCCGCGCTGAATGCGCTCAAAGATGAGATCAACTCCGCCCTTGCCGCCAAGAAGGCCGCGCTTGGCGATGCCGCGTTGGATGAGCGTTTGCGCAGTGAGTGGCTGGATGTCACTCTGCCCACGCGCACCCGCCGTCAGGGCAGCATTCATCCCGTGTCTCAAGTCACCGAAGAGCTGACGGCGATTTTTGCTGAAATGGGGTTTTCCGTTGCCGAAGGCCCGCGCATTGATACCGATTGGTACAACTTTGATGCGCTGAACATTCCGGGTCATCACCCGGCGCGCGCCGAGATGGACACGTTTTACATGCACCGTGCGGAGGGCGACAATCGCCCGCCCCATGTGCTGCGCACCCACACCAGCCCCGTGCAGATCCGCACGATGGAAAAAGAGGGTGCACCATTGCGCATCATTTGCCCCGGTGGGGTGTACCGCGCGGATTATGACCAGACACACACGCCGATGTTCCATCAGGTCGAAGGGTTGGCGATTGATAAGGACACCTCCATGGCCAACCTCAAATGGGTGCTGGAGGAGTTCTTTGCTGCGTTCTTTGAGATCGACGGTATCAAGACGCGTTTTCGTGCTTCGCATTTTCCGTTCACGGAGCCCTCTGCGGAGGTCGATATTCAGTGTTCCTGGGTTGATGGGCAATTGCGCATCGGTGAGGGAGACGGCTGGATGGAGGTGCTGGGCTCTGGTATGGTGCACCCCAGGGTGCTGGCCGCAGGCGGGATTGACCCGGATGTCTGGCAAGGCTTTGCCTTTGGCATGGGCATCGACCGGATTGCGATGCTGAAATACGGCATGCCGGATCTCAGGGCGTTTTTTGACAGCGATCTGCGCTGGTTGCGGCACTATGGCTTTGCAGGGCTGGACCAACCCAACCTGCATGGCGGGTTGAGCCGCTGATCCTGTCCGAAGGTGAGGCGGGCAAATGCCCGCCTTACGGTTGAACGCCGGTGTTCGCCGCGTAAGGTGGGCGTGTCGCCCAGCCTTGTTCAGGAGATCACCATGCTCGATGTTTTGATCGTTGTGTCCAACCCGGCCACTGACCGGCTTGGCGTGCGCATCGGTGATCCGGACCCAAAGGTGCGGATGACAGAACTGTCAAACCGGTTGGCGTCTTTGTGAAGTGACATTTGGATCAGTCTGGGGGATGCACGAGACATGATGATACGCGCTTTTTTGATCTTTTTTGGTTTGTTGCTGATGCCCGCGATTGGCGCGGCAGAGGAATGTGGTCAGGCAGAACCCTGCCCGCTGGGCGATCGCGCCTATCACGTCAAAGTGCCTGACGATTGGGACGGCACAACCGCCATGCCGGTCTTGCTGCATTTTCACGGCTGGGCCCGTACCGGGGCGCTGCCCGTCAAACATCAGCGTATCTCCGGCCATACCCGGCGGCGCGGTGTGTTGTTGCTGGCCCCAAATGGCCGTAACAAAACCTGGGATTTCTGGGCGGGCCGCAGCGAAGATGTGGATTTTGCCGCCGCCGTGATTGAAGACGCCGCCAGGCGTTATCCGATTGACCGCAGTCAAATCTACGTTTCAGGCTATTCCTATGGCTCTGCCATGGCGTGGCGTTATGCCTGCGAGAATGGCAATGACGTGGCGGCCATTCTTGCGATCTCAGGCACATTGGATCAAAATGAGGATTGCCCGCAGATGCCGCGTGAAGTGCGCCATGTGCATGGGTTGGATGACAATGTACTGGGCTTTCCCATGGGGCCGGGCGGGGATACGACCTATCCGGTGGCGCTGTGGCGCGGGTTGTTGGGCTGTGACACTCAGATCACGCCCAGCAGCTGGTTTGTCCGCGATTTTCTAACTTTCCAGCGCAGCACCTGGGACAATTGTGCAAACGGGCAGCGCGTTGTTCTGGATGTCCACAAGGGCGGGCATTTTATCCCTCATGGCTGGATTGGCTGGCAGTTGGACCAACTGATGGGGCGCACGCCGCGGTATCCGTAAACGGGACAGACCAGGGTGCGGTTGTACCATCCCAGTGAGACAGCAAGCTGCGGGGGTAGTTGAAACCGGGCGCATTTGGGGATAGCGACGAGGGCAACGCGCTCTACGAGGAAAAGACCCATGAAATTCACCCTGTCCTGGCTCAAAGACCATCTGGATACCAGCGCCAGTCTGGATGAGATCACCTATGCCCTGACCGACCTTGGGCTGGAGGTCGAAGGTGTGGAAGATCGCGGCGCTCGCTTGCGCGATTTTACCATTGGCTTTGTGAAATCCGCAGAAAAGCACCCCGATGCGGATCGTTTGCGCGTTTGTCAGGTCGAAACCGACGAGGGCGTGAAACAGATCATCTGTGGTGCCCCGAATGCGCGCGAAGGGATCACTGTGGTGGTCGCCAAGCCCGGTGTCTATGTGCCCGGCATTGATACCACCATCGGCGTTGGCAAAATCCGCGGGATTGAGAGCTTTGGCATGATGGCGTCAGAGCGTGAGATGGAACTGTCGGATGAACATGACGGGATCATTGAACTGTCCTCTGGTGAGGTTGGACAGAGCTTTGTGGATTGGTTGGCCGCCCATGACCCGGCCAAGGTGGACCCTGTTATTGAGATTGCGATTACGCCAAACCGGCCCGACGCGCTGGGCGTGCGCGGCATTGCGCGTGATCTGGCCGCGCGCGGCCTCGGCACGTTGAAAACGCGCGATGTGGAGGCGACCCCCGGTGCGTTTGCGTGCCCGATCTCTGTGAGCATTGAGGCAGATACGCTTGATCAATGCCCCGTCTTTTATGGCCGGGTTATTCGCGGCGTAAAAAACGGGGCCTCCCCTGCATGGTTGCAGGACCGTCTGCGCGCCATCGGCCTGCGCCCCATTTCGTTCCTTGTCGATGTGACCAACTTTTTCACCTACGATCGCAACCGCCCCCTGCACGTCTTTGATGCGGACAAGGTTGCGGGTAATGCCCTGCGCGTGCACCGTGCCAAGGGCGGCGAAACCATGGTCGCGCTGGATGACAAGGAATATACGTTTGGCGAAGGTATGACGCTGATCTCTGACGCCAACGGCGTGGAGAGCATTGGCGGCGTCATGGGCGGGGCGGCGTCTGGCTGTACCGAAGAGACCGTGAATGTGTTTATCGAAGCGGCGTATTTTGACACCGTGCGCACCGCCTACACCGGTCGCGCGCTCAAGATCAATTCAGACGCGCGCTATCGCTTTGAGCGGGGCATCGACCCGGAATGGACACCCTATGGCATCGAACATGCCACCGCGATGATTTTGGAACATGCGGGCGGAGAGGCCTCCGAGGTGATTGTCGCGGGCCAGATCCCGGATACCTCGCGTGCCTACAAACTGGACGCGGCGCGCGTGCAATCGCTTGTGGGTATGGACATCCCCGAGGCGGAGCAACGCCAGACATTGACCTCCCTTGGGTTCCGTCTTGAGGGGAACATGGCCCATGTGCCCAGCTGGCGCCCCGATGTGCAGGGCGAGGCGGATCTGGTGGAAGAAGTGGCGCGCATTGCCTCCCTGACCAAGCTGGAAGGGCGCCCCTTGCCCCGGCTCAGTGACGGCGTGCCGCGCCCGATCTTATCTGCGATGCAAAGGCGCGAAAGCACGGCGCGGCGCACCTGTGCCGCACTTGGGTACAATGAATGCTTGACCTACAGCTTTATTGATCAGCCCTCTGCCGCGCTGTTTGGCGGCGGAGAAGACGCCACAATGCTGGAAAACCCGATCTCCAGCGACATGAGCCACATGCGCCCCTCGTTGTTGCCCGGACTGTTGCAAGCCGCAGCGCGCAATCAGGCGCGCGGGCAAAGCGATGTTGCCCTGTTTGAGGTTGGCCCGGCCTTTAACGGCGGTGAACCCGGTGAACAGTTCAATCAGGTGGCGGGTCTGATCGTCGGGCGCACAGGGCCAAAGGATGTGCACGGGGCCTCCCGCCCGGTGGATGTCTTTGATGTCAAAGCGGATGCTGAGGCGGTGTTGGCCGCGATTGGCGCACCAGCCAAGGTGCAGATCATGCGCAATGCACCTGAGTGGTGGCACCCGGGGCGTCACGGCGTCATTTGCCTCGGCCCGAAAAAGGTGTTGGGCATCTTTGGGGAGGTGCACCCCCGTGTGCTGGCGGCGATGGACGTCAAGGGGCCAGCGATGGCCTTTACCCTGTGGCCGGGCGAGGTGCCCTTGCCGCGCAAATCCGGGGCCACACGGCCTGCGCTGCAAAGCAGTGATTTGCAGGCGGTTGAACGTGACTTTGCCTTTGTTGTGGCTGCGGATGTTGACGCCTTGACACTGGTCAATGCGGCGATGGGTGCGGACAAGGCCCTAATCGCGGATGTCCGTGTGTTTGACGAATTCATCGGCGGGTCACTGGGCGAGGGTAAGAAATCCCTCGCCATTACTGTGCGGTTGCAACCGGTTGAGGCGACGCTGAAAGACGCAGAGATTGAGGCCGTTGGGGCCAAGGTCATTGAGAAGGTGACCAAGGCAACGGGTGGGGCCTTGCGGGCGTGATGCAAAAGATCGCTTTGCTTTTTGGCGGTCTGTACACGATCAAACAGGACCGACTTGAGCTGCTGGACGCGGAGTGACCAACCGGCTCCTTGTGGGAACACAGAAATTCATTTGTGCGCCCTGATGGCACGGTCGTTGGCATCAAGAGACACACGTTAGCGCTGTTTTTGATTGCACAGCGAGAGCGGTACATTTTAGCGCGCGCCACTGCCGGTCTTTGATCGGAGCAGGTATGACCCTGAACGTGATTGTCGGCTCGCCGGGACGCGCTATGTTGAGCGGCGAAGAACAAGGAGTGCGACCCCATGAAAGTCTATCTATCCGGCGAAATTCACACCGATTGGCGCGAGCAGATTGTGGAGGGGGCAAAGGGTCTTGATGTGACCTTCAGCGGGCCGGTGACGGATCACGCGGCCAGTGATGATTGCGGTGTTGCAATATTGGGGGCAGAGGCGGACAAGTTCTGGCACGACCGCAAGGGTGCGCAGATGAACGCGATCCGCACGCGCAAGGGCATTGCAGACGCGGATGTGGTGGTGGTGCGGTTTGGCGATCAATACAAACAGTGGAACGCCGCCTTTGATGCGGGGTATGCAGCGGCGCTGGGCAAGTCACTGATTATTCTGCACGGGGCCGATCACGCCCATGCGCTGAAAGAAGTGGATGCCGCCGCGCTGGCCGTTGCGTCAGAACCGGCGCAGGTAGTTGAGATATTGCGCTATGTGTTGACCGCTGAACTGCCCGGCTGATCTGCGACGCGGTTTTCGTCGCAGATAGGCAATTCTTGCGGCCTTCCCTTGGTACTTTGGCAGAACCGCAAAAGGGTCAGGGGGAAGATTTATGCCAGATCAAGGGGGCATGCGCGCGGTTTGGGATCGTCTGTTGCAGGCGGCAAAAGAGACCCATGAGGGGAACGCAACACTGTCTGCGTTTTGCCCATTTCCCGACGACGTGCAGCCGCAAGATGTGGTGCCTTACCATATCCCCGGAGCTCAGTTGATGGCGGTTGAGACGGGTCTGCACACCGACAGATACACCGAATTGCGAGACGCCTTTGTGACGGCGGGGCCGCTGGCGCTTTGGCGTGAGACCTACAAAGGGACGGACATCGGGCAGGACTTTATGGACCGGTTTGCCTGCTATTGCCTGATCGGGGTGGGTGGGGCGTTTACCAGCCAACAGATGTGCGCATGGGTCGTCTATATGCCGCCGGAGCTGCATTACCCGTGGCATCACCATCCGGGAGAAGAGATGTACCTGACGCTTGCGGGCGAAGCGGTATTTATGGTGGAGGGGGCGGAGGGTGTTGTGCTGGGCCCGGGCGACACCAGTCAACATGAAAGCAACCAGCCCCATGCGATGACAACCCATGCGCATCCGGTGATGGCCTATGTGGTTTGGCGCAATGGGTTTGAAACGCCGCCTGTTTTAACGATTTGAATTGTGAGTTTGTCGGCGTGCCTGTGACCTCGGCAGCCTCTTTTTGAAGGTATCGGGAAGGTGGGCCAAGGCCCGCCTTACGCGGTCAGTCGCGCGCAGGGGTCACCCTGCCAACCTTAACGGCTGGACGCTCCAAAAAGCGGTCGAGATAGGCAACCAGATTGGGATGATCGGACCAGCCAACCACATCGCGGGTGCCATAAAACTCCAGTGCGCCCAGCCACGGCGCAATGGCAATGTCTGCAATCGAATACTCCCCCATGATCCAGTCTTTGCCGTCCAATGCCTGCTCCAGCACGTTCAACAGGCGCTTTGCTTCATCAATGTAGCGCTGTTGGGGGCGTTTATCTTCCCATTGTGATCCTGCAAATTTGGAGAAAAAGCCAAGCTGTCCCAGCATGGGCCCCAGGCCGCCCATCTGAAACATCACCCATTGGATGATCTGTGCACGCTCTGTTGCGGTCTTGCCGATCAACTTGCCGGACTTTTCAGCCAGATAAATCAGGATGGCACCGGATTCAAACAGGCCAATCGGGGGCCCATCCGGCCCATTCGGGTCAATAATGGCTGGGATTTTGTTGTTGGGGTTCAGCGACAAGAACTCCGGGCTTTTCACATCGACGTCTGACAACGTGACCTTGTGCGCCTCATACGGAATATTCATTTCCTCAAGCGCAATCGAGACTTTTACCCCATTGGGCGTAGGAAAGGAATACAATTGCAAAACATCCGGGTTTTGCGGGGGCCATTTTTTGGTAATCGGAAAGGCGGAAAGGTCAGCCATAAAGGGTCTCCTGGAGTTGATTTAGACGACAGATAAGTATTTTTCCCCGCAGAAACAGTCTTTGTCCTGTGCGTAAATGTGTTAACACATGTGCGACGGTGAACTCTGATCGTAACACAAGAGAGGCCGTGGTAAAATCGAGGGACAACTATGCTTAGTGAATTCAAAGACTTCATCGCCAAGGGCAATGTCATGGACATGGCCGTTGGTATCATCATCGGTGCTGCATTTACTGCAATTGTGGGCAGTTTGGTGTCAGATCTGATTAACCCGATCATCAGCCTCTTCATGGGGGGTATTGACTTTAGCGGCATGTATGCGCTTTTGGGTGACGGTGAATATGCTTCCATCGGTGCTGCCGAAGAAGCCGGTGCCGCAGTGTTTGCCTATGGTCGCTTCATTATGGCGATCATCAACTTCCTGATCATCGCATTTGTGGTTTTCATGCTGGTGAAAGCTGTGAACAAGGCCAAAGGTCCAGAAGAAGTTGTTGAAGAAGAGCCAGCAGGCCCAACTCAGGAAGAGCTTTTGGCTGACATCCTGGCCGCTTTGAAGAAGTAAGCCGAACAGATATCAGTTTGAATTGAAGGCCCGCCACACCGGCGGGCCTTTTTCATATTTCAGGCGCTTTGGAGCAATGGGTCCTGGCCCTAGAATAAGATGATGTTTGATGATCCGGCCCCAGTGCGCAAAGCATGCGTTTCTTCCAGATCAGGATCATTGTACCAGGCCAAGGCCGCTTCACGATCGGGGAACGCGGCAATGACGGCCTGTGTGGGTGCGTCGATCTGGCCTTCGAGCTTGAGCGGTCCAGCGGCGACCTGTACCACTTTTCCGCCGTGTTTCGCCAAGGCATCGACGGCACGGGTTCGGTAGGCCGCAATCATATCCGGATGTTCGATGTAAAGATACGCGACGATATGGGTGGTCATAGGGTCTGTCCTTGCAAAAACTCAGCGTGGCATGTGGTTGACGTGCCACACTGAGCTTACAAGGCATGTGCCATTTCGCAATGGCGTCAGGATTTATTGCGCCCGACCTTAAACTTGGATCCCCGATACCCTGACACGCTTCGCGCTCTCGGGACATCGGAGATATATTATGTTTCAGGTCAAAGGTCGGACGCCTTAAGCGCCAGTTGCGGTGAGATCACATCAATACCCAGTGCCTTGCCCACCGCGTAATAGGTCAGCTTGCCAGCGTGGACGTTCAGGCCGGCCAGCAGGTGTTCATCATCTGCACAGGCGTCGCGCCAACCCTTGTTTGCGAGGTTCAACATAAAGGGCATCGTGGCATTCCCCAGCGCGATGGTTGAGGTGCGCGCCACTGCCCCCGGCATGTTGGCCACACAGTAATGCATGATGCCATCCACGTCATAGATCGGGTCCTGATGGGTGGTTGCTTTTGATGTTTCAAAGCAGCCGCCCTGATCAATTGCGACGTCCACAAGTGCCGCTCCGGGCTTCAGTTCGCCCAGTTGCGCGTGCGAGATCAGTTTGGGTGCCTCGGCACCCGGAATAAGGACAGCGCCGATGATCAGGTCCGCCTCGCGGGCCAGTTCGATGGTGTTTTGAGCAGAGGCGTATGACGTTTTGAAAATGCCGCTAAAGGCATCGTCCAGATAGCGCATCCGGGGCAGGGAGCGGTCAAGCACCGTGACATCGGCGCCCATGCCAGCGGCCACGCGGGCCGCATGGGTGCCGACAACCCCGCCGCCAATTACCACCACGCGCGCCGGACCCACGCCGGGCACGCCCCCCATCAATACACCCCGTCCGCCATTGGCTTTTTGCAATGTCCATGCCCCAACCTGTGGGGCCAGACGGCCTGCAACTTCTGACATGGGGGCCAGCAAAGGCAATCCGCCATTACGATCTGTGACCGTTTCATAGGCGATGGCCGTGCAGCCGGAGGCAAGCAGGTCTTTGGTTTGCTCAGGGTCGGGTGCCAGGTGAAGATAGGTAAACAGCAATTGCCCTTCGCGCAGCATTTTGCGCTCGATTGGCTGGGGTTCTTTGACCTTAACGATCATGTCTGCGCTGGCAAAGATTTCCTCGGCCGTTTCGATCATGACAGCCCCGGCAGCCACATAGGCGGCATCATCAAACCCGGCGCCAATGCCCGCACCGGTTTGCACAATGACTTCATGACCGTTGTTCACGGCCTCCAATGCCGCACTGGGTGTCAGCCCGACGCGAAATTCCTGGGGTTTGATCTCAGTTGGGCAGCCGATTCTCATGGGCTCGATCCTTTTTCATAAACTGCCCAATATTTGTGCAAATTCCTGCGCAATGTCCCACGAATGATTGTGGCAAAGTGGGTCCTTTTTGGGATATAATTGCGTCAAATGGTAATTAGACGCGAAAGTTGTGCGCCAAATGAGCCTTGATGAGATTGATCGCCGCATCCTGCGGGCTTTGCAGCGCAATGGGCGGATGTCCAACGCGGAATTGTCAGATGATGTACATCTAAGCCCGTCCGCTTGTCACCGACGGGTGCAGCGGATGGAAAAGGATGGCTATATTCGTGATTACGTCGCGTTGCTGGATGCGCGCAAACTTGGTGTGCCGACAACTGTGTTTGTTGAAATCACACTGCAGGGTCAGGCGGACGAAGTGCTGGATGCCTTTGAAAAGTCTGTGGCGCGTATTCCGGACGTGCTGGAGTGCCATCTGATGGCAGGCACGGCGGATTATCTGCTGAAGGTCGTGGCAGAAGATACCGAGGATTTTGCCCGCATCCATCGCCAATACTTGGCGCGTCTGCCGGGTGTGCAGGGCATGCAATCGAGTTTTGCACTGCGCCGGGTACGCGAAACCACCGCCTTGCCGGTTTGAAGGTTGCCGCGCCATAAGACTGGCGCGGCATGGTCTATTAGGTCTTAGCTCTGGCGGCGTTTGCGCATCACACCCAGCGCACCAAACCCTGCCAGAAGCAGCGGCAAAGATGCAGGCAACGGTACTTGTGAAACCTGCAGGGCAAACGTCAGGTTTGCCAGATCCCACCCCCAGTTTTCGTCCGGCTGAAGCGCTTCGATGGTGAAAATTCCGCCAGTCATGAAGGAAAAGATTCCATCGTCGCTGGATGCGCTGAAGGTTTCAAGCAGTACGCCACCATCGTCATACGCATTGAACGTCGGCATCCGAGAGCCCTCTGAATCTAGGGTCAGGATGCATTGATTTCAGTTCCGCTGCATGATTCACGTCCGTTCAAAACGGAGCGGTGATATGAGCGATCTCTACTGGTTGACAGACGAACAAATGGCGAAGCTTTCGCCCTTCTTTCCCAAGTCTCACGG
>CALFWM010000029.1 GCA_937928635.1 uncultured Sulfitobacter sp.
CGATCAGCTCAACAACACGCCCCGCAAATGCTTGGGATGGAAGACACCGGCCGAAGTCTTCCGTGAAAAGATGATGGAGGAAATGGGCAAAGCGCCCTACCCTCAAACCCAATAGGAGCCGCGGTTCAGATATCGCTCACAGGCTCACACCTCCCCATCGCACGCCGATGCGTATCGGTCATAGGGCGCAAGGTGGTTGTTCTTCCGCGGACAGGTCTATCAACCACAGCGCGTAGCGGGACCCACTGACATTTTGACCCATTGAGTTGCAGCACCGATGCATGTAAGATCCCTTGCGTATTATATTTTAACTTTGGCGACTTTCGCGTTCGCGTATTCTTTTTCGGTATCAAGTGTTTGCATGCATGATCTTGGCAGATAGATGATCCGCATTTTCGCCAGGAGATTTGTTTAGGTGGTTTAAGACAAATGGATTTTAAAGATGTAGAACTGCCGTCCAACCGGACCTTTGGCTTGTTCTTTGCGGGCATTTTTGCGGCGTTCGGTGGCTATAAATACCTGAATGACAGCAACACCATAGCGGCGATTTCGGCCGCCTTTTCCGTCGGCTTTTTGGGGGTCACCTACCTTGCCCGCGATCTGTTGACACCTCTCAACAGGCTTTGGATGCGGTTTGGGTTGCTGCTGTCAAAAATCATCAGCCCGATTGTGCTGGGGATACTGTTCTTTGGGATGATCACACCTGTTGCTTTGCTTACCCGTGTTTTTGGGCGGGACGAACTGCAGCTCAAAAAGACCGGGGCCAAAAGCCATTGGAGAGAACGCGATCCGGCAGGGCCTGCGCCAGAGTCTTTCGCAAATCAATTTTAGGGATACGATATGTCATTTGTTGCCGAACTCTTTACCTTTTTCAAACAACGCAAAAAACTTTGGTTGGCCCCGATCGTTGTGATCATGCTGCTTCTGGGCGGTCTTTTGATCCTGGCCCAGGGCTCCGTTGTCGCACCGTTCATCTACACCTTGTTCTGAGGCCTTAGATGTATATCCTTGGCGTATCAGCCTATTATCACGACAGTGCTGCCTGTCTGCTGCACAACGGTGAGATCGTGGCAGCGGCGCAAGAAGAGCGGTTCACCCGCAAAAAGCACGATAGTGGTTTTCCGGCAGAGGCGATCACCTATTGCCTGAGTGAGGCGGGTATCAATCCTGCCGCCATTGATCAAATTGTGTTTTACGACAAACCCTTTGTGAAATTTGAACGCCTACTGGAAACCTATCTGGCGTTCGCACCTCGGGGGTTTCGCAGTTTTGCAATGTCGATGCCAATCTGGATCAAGGACAAGCTGTTCCAGAAATCCGGATTGGCGAAAGAGCTGAAAGAGCTGTTGGGCAAAGACATCGACTGGGGAAAGCGCCTGCTCTTTTCCGAACATCACCTCAGCCATGCCGCCAGTGCGTTCTTCCCCTCCCCTTTTGAGGAAGCCGCCGTACTAACCATGGATGGTGTGGGGGAATGGACAACTTCATCGCTGGCCATCGGCTCTGGCAACACGCTGGAAATTCAGAAAGAAATCCACTTTCCGCACTCCCTTGGCCTGCTCTATTCGGCCTTCACCTATTACACCGGGTTCAAGGTGAACTCTGGTGAATACAAGGTCATGGGCCTCGCCCCTTACGGTGTGCCGCGTTTTGCGGATCTGATCAAAGACACCATCATCGACATCCGCGAGGATGGCACCTTTCATCTGGACATGTCCTATTTTGACTATTGCACCGGATTAACCATGACCAATGGTCGCTTTGATGAGGTATTTGGCGGCCCCCCCCGCGAACCAGAAAGCGAATTGACCCAGCGTGAAATGGATCTGGCCGCTTCCGTGCAGGTAGTGACCGAAGAGATCATTGTGAAACTCGCACGCAGTATCCGTGCGGAAACAGGCCAGAAAAATCTCTGTCTGGCGGGGGGTGTTGCGCTGAACTGTGTGGCAAATGGCGTGCTGTTGCGAGAAAAGATTTTTGACAACATCTGGATACAGCCCGCTGCGGGGGATGCCGGTGGCGCGCTGGGGGCTGCCTTGGGTGCCTGGCACATCATGTTTGACAAACCACGCCAGCCCAACACGCGGGACTCCATGAAAGGGTCCTATCTGGGCCCTGAATATAAGGGGGCCGCGGTTCAACATGCGCTGACAGAGGCCGGTGCCAGTTTTGCTCCCCAGACAGAGGCGGACCTGATCGAAAAAACCGCGCAGGCATTGGCCTCTGGTCAGGCAGTGGGGTGGATGCAGGGCCGCATGGAGTTTGGCCCCCGTGCCCTGGGCGCACGCAGTATCATCGCGGACCCCCGCTCCCCCGCGATGCAGAAACAGTTGAATCTCAAGGTAAAATACCGCGAGTCTTTCAGGCCCTTCGCCCCAAGTGTTCTGCGCGAACATGTGTCCGACTGGTTTGAGATCGACACAGACAGCCCCTATATGCTGCTGGTCGCGCAGGTTGCCAAAAAACGTCAGGCCCCGATGACGCAGGAACAGGAACAACTGTTTGGCATCGACAAACTTAACGTCTCTCGCTCTGAACTGCCTGCAATCACCCATGTCGATTATTCCGCGCGGGTGCAGACGGTGCATGCGGACACCAACCCCCGCTATCACGCGCTGCTTGCCCGGTTTTACGAACTCACCGGCTGTCCAGTGCTGGTAAACACCTCATTCAACGTGCGCGGGGAGCCGATTGTCTGCACACCGCAAGACGCCTTCCGCTGCTTTATGGGAACGCAACTGGATGTTCTGGTTGTTGATGGTTGTTTTGTCGAAAAAACCGCACAGGATGAGGCCCTCAAGGAAAACTACGAGGACATGTATGAGCTGGATTAAACGTCTTTTTGTCCTGCTTGTGGGCTACGGGTTTATTGCCGGGATCTTTGGT
Organism: uncultured Sulfitobacter sp.; assembly: GCA_937928635.1. GTDB lineage: Bacteria > Pseudomonadota > Alphaproteobacteria > Rhodobacterales > Rhodobacteraceae > Sulfitobacter. The sequence continues at coordinate 2,887 of CALFWM010000029.1, forward strand.
TTTCTGCTGGTGCTCTTGATTGCGCCGATCTCCGTTTACCTGAACCATAACGACGTAAAAACCGACAATGGCTTTTTGACCCGCGTTCAGAAACTGACCTACCCTTATGTGCGGAACATGTGGAATTCGCAGTCAGAATGCGTCTCACTCGACCCGGTTGTGGTGTATAAACCCTCCCTCACGCCCTGCACCTTCACAAACATCGAATTTGATACGGAACTGATATTCACTGAAACCGGGCGGGCGCATCCGGGATTGGCGGCAAGCGGCAGCCCCATCGCGGTGATTGGCGATTCACATGCCATGGGCTGGGGCGTTGGCGACACAGAAACGTTTTCTTATCTGCTGCAACAGCAAACCGGGCGCGCGGTCTACAATCTTGGGGTGGGCAGCTATGCCACAGAACGCAGCGTGCGGCGGCTGATCGACATGCCGGGGTTTGAAGATGTCACAACCATCATTCTGCAATACGGCGACAATGATCTTGTCGAAAACCAGAATTTTCCCATTGATTCAGCGCATTGGGTCTCCGTCTTTGGACAGAAATTTGCCGAAGGCGATCTGCGCGAACGCACCTATTTTCAAAAACTCAGCTTTGCCTACCCGGTGGTCACAAAAGAAGTGCTGCAACGGCTTGTTGAAATCCCGATGGAGATGCTGGGCGCGGAAGTCACCACCCCCAAAGACCTGCCTGCTGATCACTCTGGCCCGTTGCAAAACGTGCTCAGCGCCTTTGGCCAAGAGCTGGCCGGGCGCGAGTTGATCCTGTTTTACGTGAACGGGCATGGCGTGCGGATCAATGACCTTGAGGTCACGCTGGAAGATCAGGGCATCCCGGTCAAATACATCGACCTTGGCCTCGACCCTGACCAGCATTTTTATGAACTGGACGACCATTTGAACGCCACGGGTCACAAGCACATCGCGGAGCAATTGCTAAGCAATTTTTTCTAAATATCGTCCCGCGCGCGCTTTCTTGAGCGCACACGGGTCTGTCGCTGGCAGACTTTATCGGTTTCCCAAGGCTTTCATAAATTCAAACCATGCGGGCTTTGGCTCACCGGTTGCTGCATCCACAACGCCGATGGAGCTAAGTTGGTCAAGAAACACAAAAATCAGATCAGGGTTTTCACGAAACGCAGGTTCTGACTCCATAATGGGGCGCAGGGCATCAGCGTAAAACTCGATGGTGCCCTGGGTCCAGTCAACCAGCTGAAACACGATGGCAACGCGCACGGACGTGTTGGAGATGGCCGCGAAATATTGCTCAAAAAAGTTGCGCTGATGTTCCAATGACAGCCCGGATTCGCCGTCACTGGGGCAACCAACCTCCTGAAAAATGACATCCTTGCCTTTTGCTGCGCGGATTCTGGAGGCGATCCTGCTTTGCACCGATGCGGCCTGACGGCGGATCGACACGCGCTGGCAGTACATGTTGTAAACAGCAACATCCATGGCATCTATGATGGCCGTATGAAAGTTCAGCGGGCCACGAATGCGGTCTCTGTCATCGTCGTGGTCAAACCCGTTGGAAAGGGCCACGCCCACGGCCATATTGGGGTCAATCGAATGGATATGATCGCGCGCCGCGGTGAAGAATTGCAGCACCTGCCCGGTCAGCTGCGGGTACGGGATCAGAAAATTGTCAGGCTCATTGGAGATCATAATCGCAAAGCCATTATACTGTCTGACCAGCGGCACAACTCGGTCCATCAAGGCATTGTAACGCGCAATGATACGCGGGCTGCTGACGTCGATCTCATTCAGCGACATCGCGTCATCTGTGCCTTTCAGATACTCAGGGATCGTGACATCATCCGAGTCGATGACCCGGATAAACACCAGCGGGCGCCAGCCTTCTTCGTTGTAGGACCGCAATTGTTCCTCAAACTCGCGCAGATTATAGCGCCCTTCGCGCCGCTCAATATCGGGCCAGCCTGCTTCCAGCGGCTTCACCCGCATCCCGGCCTGGGTCGCCTCATCCTGCAAACGTCGGATCGCGCGGCGGATGCGGCGCGGGTTGTCGATGTTAAAACCCGTTTCAAAAGAATAATATTGCCCGGCCGGCAGCAGCGGCATCTTTGTTGCGTCCGCAACAACACTTGTCCCGATCAGTGCAAAAACCACTGAAACCCAATAAAATAAACGCATTACGTTCCCACCCCGTTTTAAAATTCGCTTTGTTTGAATAGTTCACAAACGGTATTCCAGGATCATTCGTCCGTCAATTACGGATGGCCAAAGCGGCGTTTGTCCCGACCCTGAATGCGGTGTGGTTGCAGTTATTTTAGACTGATCGCCCCTGTCCAAGAATGCATAATCCTCGGACATGCCGGGGTTTACGACTGTTCCCAGGTCCTGCGCTGGCTGGAGGCTGTCCACCCAAAGGCCCAGGATGATTTGGTCATCCGCCGCTTGGTCAAAACAACACCGGGCAAGTCCACATCCATCATACGGATCGCTTCCACAAGATCATGGATTTCGGAAATACGGGTTTTGTCTGCCTCTATGACGGGCACAACCCGGTCTGCAAATTCTGTCAATGAGGCCAATTCAGGGAAACGTGCAAAACACGGCGCATCAATCAACACAACAGAATCGACCGGCAATGTCACCACGGTTTTGACCGGCTCAACCTTGACCACTGGCTTTTCTGCCGGGGCCTCGCTGCCTTCACCCGCGTCGGCGTCTACCTCACCGTCTATTTCTTTCGGTTCAATCACCGGGGCGGGCGCCCGGCCTTGGCCAATCTGCGCCAACACATCACGCAAACTGCGCTGCATTTCCCAGGCGGGTGCCTGAACGGTGACCAGTTCATCACAATGGCTGTCTGTCGCCTGCCCGGCAGGTTTATAAACTACCTTTGCCGTGCCGCGTTCATTCAGGATCAACCGCAATGTGACGACGTTCATGCCTTGCTTTTGCAGTGATTTTGCAACTTCCTTAACAAACATCCCCTGCCCGGTTTTGCGGTGTGGTGCTGCGAACAACAGCCGCACGCCGCGATCAGGAACCGTCTGACGCGCCACCCATGTGGCAAAGCGGCGAATGTCCAGACGTGTGCGTTTTAAACGTTTGGACAGGAACCCGTAGCGTTCGGTCACCGCAAGAACGGGCAGCCCGATGGCGATTTCCGCCTCGTCCGCTGTCGAAATCATCCGGCGGGCAAACTCAAGCGCATAAGACAGGCCGATCCCGGCCAGCAGGCCCGCAATCAGACCCAGGGCAAGCAGTCGCATGCGCTGTGGCCCGGCAGGTCTTGTGGGCACATCAGCCCGTTCAACCGGAACAACCTGCGCAAGGCTGGTCTGCGCAATCGACGCCTGAATCGCAGTTTCCTCACGTTTCAGCAGGGCATACCGATAGGCCTCTTCACGCGCGGCGACGGTCCGGTCAAGCTGGCGATACTCCAGCTCATGGCTCACCACCCGGCGCAATTCTATGTCCAGCGCCTCCAACTCTTTTCTCAGAAACAGAATGCGCGCATCCAGCGCCTCTTTTTCTGCGGATTCCACCGTCGCCCTGTTAGTGAGTTCAAGGTAAAGCGTGGAATTCCCGACCGTCTGTTGCCCGCTGACCGCTTTGGCCTCCTCTGTCAGCTGCGAGGCAATCGTATCAATTTCACGGCGCAACCGGATCGCGGCACTGCTCCCTGCAACATAGCGCAAAAGCTCCGTTTGCAGCTGCACCAGACGTTCCTGAAGACGGTCAACAACCGGGTTGGGCCGGGTTGTTACAGAGATCGACTCTTGCCGGGGCAAAACAGCAATGTCACGTTCAATAACGTCGATCTTGCTGACAGTTTCCAACAGCTTTCCTTCGGCCTGGGAAAGCTCCTCCTGCATCCGCGACCACCGGTCCAACAGCAGATCCTTTTGGCGCTCAATCGACAGGATGCCATATTCGTCAGAGAAGGCGCGCAATTCCTCCTCCGCATCCCCAAGGATACGCTCCAGCCGAACAGCTTCCTTTTGGGCGATTGCAGCAGTGTCCAGCGGGCGGCGCAGCTCCACCATATGCTCAATGTAGATGTCTATCATGCCATCCAGCGCCTCGGCGGCAAATTCGGCAGAGGGCGCTGCAAAAGACACGCTGAACAGGTCGGTTTTCACAACCGCTGCGGCCTGCAAACCCTTGATCAGCTTATCGCGCGCGGCCTCAATCGGGGGGCCACCACCGGTGCCGTCAGACCCGGGTTTCTTGATGCCTGTGGCGGCAATCAATGGTTCGGTCATCGGGAATTCGTATAACCGTGTGACGATGTTGTCTTTGATCCGGGCGGGCATTTCGCGCAGCCAGTCCCACCGCCAGGCCATTTCCTCCAGCACCCGCTCTGGGCCAAGCTCAATCGCCAGTTTTTCGGCCAATGCGGGGCTTTGCAAAATCGCAACCTGCGTCAAAACCTGATCCTGCGGAGAGGAAAACCCGGAACGCCCTTCGGCCACCGTCGCGCGCGAGGCACGTTCCGCCGGACTGGAATTCAGCAGCAGAATGCGGGCCTGCGAAATGTACACTTTGGACGACAAAAACCCGACCGCGCCCGTCACCATCACGGCAACAAGCATGACAAGGGCAATTTTACCCCAATGCCGACGTACGGTTGTCAGGTGTTCTTGCACCCCAAAATGCACAGTAAAAAGACCTTCTAAAATTAAGCGCCGCCCTTAAGCGGTAATAGCTTCGCAGGCGAACAAGTCAACAATTTCGGCTGCCCAATGGATGTAACAATAATGGGCCGCCAAAGCCAGTAAATTCAAAAAATACCATAACTTAGGTACGATTCCAATGTGTCGCCATCATGACGATTTGATCTGAAAAAGGCCAGCCGTTTTGCAGCCGATTGTTGCAATCCTATACAACAAAACGACCCTCACCGCAGGTTTGTTGAAACGCCCACAGAAATGCGGGAGTCGCGTGTGCGCACGCCATTGTTGCGCTCCCGGGTCAGGCTGACGCCCCCCCACAGCCAGCTTTTGTTGTCCAGCGCATAGGAAATCTGCCCTTCCAGCGCCAGGACGCGCGTGACATCATCCGTCACCGAAATCTCTTCCAGCCTGCTGTTTTCTAGCGACAGCTTGCTGATCAAACCACTGCTGATCCGGTAGTCCCATTCCACGCTCAACCTGTCAGACAACAGCGGACTGCCCAGACCGGGGGCCGCGAGAACTTCCCGCTCAAATCCAAACTCCAGCCGCGAATTTCGCGATGATTTCACAAGCGTGCCCCCCAGCCGCCCAAAGGTGCGCCCGTCATCCGCATTGGTACGCATCAATCCAACGTAGCCCGAGGCCCCCAGATCAGCCCCCAGATCCATAGTGCCACCCACATCCACATGCGCCAGATTGAAACTGTCCACATCAAGATCAAACCGGGTCAGCCCAAAACGGCCTTCAAGCTGTGTGGTTGGTGTCGCAAAATGCAGCACCCGGCCCGTCAGCGCATAGCTTGCCGCATCGTTGATACTGTCTTGATCGGTGGATTGATCCAACCCGGAAAAGGTGATCTCCAAACCGGTGCGGGCAGTTACATCGCGCCCGTAAGTCAGCAAAAGGCTGGTGGTGTCGAAGGTGGTTGCATCCGTCACGCTGCCCAGTACCGGGGCGCTTTGCAGATCGGTTGTTCTGGTATAGCTCGCCAATACCGACAGGCGGTCACGGCTGGTCAGGCTGGTGCTGTAGCTGAGGGAGCCGCCGTGGTTGTCGATGCCACTGCCGGACCCATCCGCACTGGTCACTTCGCCATAATAGTCCGCCAGAAATTGCGTACGGCGGTCCGCATAGCGATAGGTAAAGCCCAAACCAAGGGCCGCAAAGGATTCTGATGTGGAAACATCATTAGACGACGACCGCTGCGTATAGGACAGCCCGCCATAGGGCATAAACCCCTGCCGTTTGTCAGACGGGGGAGACAACCCAGCAAACCCCAACCGTGGGGTCAACAGGCGTTCCCGAATGGGCAGGCGATCAGGTGATCCCTGGTTCAACCAATAAAGCGGCTCTGCAAAAGGGCGCACAGCCCCGTTTCCCAATCTGAACCCCGGGCTTGTTTGGGCAAGTGCTGACCCGGCCGCCAACGTCAGCGCCAAAGCAACCAAGGTGCGCGACACGCCCATCTTTACAGGACAATAACGGTGTCACCGGGCTTGAGCAGGATGTCTTTCTGCCGCGGATCCGAGACAAATTGGTCGTAGTTGAAAATCCGGCGCTCGCCCGTTGAGGAGGCTGGATTGTAAATCAGGATCGCGTCCCGTTTGGCAAACGCCGTAAAGCCACCGGCCCGCGTGATCGCCTGCACAAGGGTTGTTGGCCCCTGCAAGTCAAAGGCACCGGGCTGCAAAACCTCGCCATTCACAAACACGGTGTAAGATGTTGCTGATCTAAGCGACACGGAGACCTGTGGCGCAACGATATTGCTGCTGAACCGGCTGGCCAGAATACGGCGGGTTTCATCCAGCGTTTTGCCTTGCGCGCGAAACGACCCGGCCAGCGGATAGCTGACCCGCCCATCCGGCGCCACAGAGACCTCTTGCGACAAATCGGGGTTGTCAAAAACAAAAACGCTGATGGTGTCACCGGGGCGCAACCGATAGGTACCTTGCGGACGCACCGTTGCACTGCGGGATTGGCTGACGCTGTCAGCGATGAGTGTCCCACCCGGCTCAATCGGCTGTTCAATCAGATCACATGCACCCAAGGTCAGGGCGGCGATCAGCAAAATCACAATATATCGTGCGGATCCAAAAAGATGAGTCAACTCTGCCATCCGTCAATTTAAACCTTCTCAATGTCGGGACATCTATCAACTATCCAGCCAGAGTTCACCTCGAAAACAGGGGGCTGCACTCATGGTGACGCAGGTGTCGCTCAAATGATCCACCTTTGCCAACCTGATGCCGAACCAACGCGCAACCCCAAGATGCACGGGCCATATCTGCGGAAATTTCCGACGGGCACAGCAGTTTGGCGGCACGCACCCAATCACATCGCAGAAGTGTTGTAGCCCAAGAACCGCAATGATAACCCTACGCGAGGCGGTAACAATTTATACCGCACCGATGCTTTATTTGAGGCAAGATTTAACATGCGACTGATATATTATGATTTCGGCGACGGCTTTTTGGCCGATCACCACCTGTTTCACGCGATTGATGAACTGACGCGCAAAGGGCATGACGTGATCTACGTAAACCCGATGAAAGAAATTGGGGCCCACGCCAGCGTTGATGACTGCTGCGAATTGCTGATGAGGCGGATCGTCGCGGAGCACAACAACGGCGGTATTGATCTGTTCTTTTCCGTCTCATGGGACAGCGCCCTGACCGCTGACACGGTCCGCGATATTTCGCGGATGGGCATTCCGACGGTCAGCTTTAGCACCGATGATCTGTCTCATCCCTTTCGGGTGCAAAAGATCACACATGCCTTTGACCTGTGCTGGACCTCGGCCCGCGAAAGCAATGACATTCTGCGCGGGTATGGCGCGAAAAACATCATCTCGATGCCTTTTGCCGCAAACCCACATTATTACCGCCCGATCTCCACACCGGAGCAGGATTGCATCTGTTTCATCGGCACCGCCTATGGTGCACGCGCACGCGGCATTGCCACGATGGCGCAGGCCGGTGTGCCCGTGCATGTGCACGGCGCCTCACCGATGGAAGTCTACGGCAAGAACAAGGGCAACCCGATCACCCGGGCGATGTCCAACTTTGCGGACACGTCAGAGCGGTTCATAAAAGGCATGGTCGTGCCGGGCGGGCGCAAATGCATTCAGGCGGCGTTTTTGCGCTCCGCCCAGGAGCTGATCTCGCGGCCCCCTGAAAAAGACCCGATGAAGGGCAGCGTTGAATATCTGGGCGGTGCCGGGTTTGAGGACATGGCACAGATTTTCTCCCAATCCGCGCTCAGCTTTGGCTCCATCGAGGTGGCAAGCACATTTGTGCTCAAAGACCCGTTGCTGTTCATCCGGGTGCGGGAATTTGAGGTTGCGATGTCCGGTGGCGTGCATCTGGTCAACCGCTTTCCAGAGTTGGAAGAATACTTCGAAGATGGGGTTGAGATGCTCTATTACGAAACCTTCGATGAGCTTGTGGACAAGGCCAAATTCTATCTCGCCCCGGCACAGGAAACGACCCGCCGGAAAATCCGCGAGGCTGCGGCCAAACGCGCATTGGGCGAACACACCTGGAGCCATCGGTTTGACGAGGTTGGCAAACAGCTTGGCCTGTCCTTTGCCGCAGTAACCTGAACCTAAATCAGCTGAAGACGGGCATAGCGTGCATATAACCCGTCTTCGGCAATCAGCTGCGCGTGGCTGCCATCCGCCACAATGCGCCCTGCTTCAAACACCAAAATGCGGTCGGCTTCCTCCACGGTGGCCAGACGATGGGCAATGACCAGCGTTGTCCGCCCCTCTGACAGCTTCTGAACCGCCGTCTGTATCGCCCGCTCGCTCTCTGAATCAAGGGCTGATGTCGCCTCATCCAACAACAGAATGGGCGCGTCTTTCAGAATAGCCCGCGCGATGGCGATCCGTTGTTTTTGCCCGCCTGACAACAGCGCCCCGCGTTCCCCCACAAAGGTGTCGTACCCCTGTGGCAGTGCCGAAATAAACCCATGCGCCGCGGCGGCCTGTGCGGCGGCCTCAACGTCTGCGTCTGATGCATCGGGGCGGCCAAAACGGATGTTTTCGCGCGCTGTGGCGGCGAAAATCATCGCCTCCTGCTGCACAATCGCCACGTGCTTGCGCAGATCCTGTTGGCGGATTGCCTTGATGTCTGTCCCGTCGATTGTGATGCGCCCCTGTGCGGGATCATAAAACCGCAAGAGCAGTTGCAACACCGTGCTTTTGCCCGCGCCCGACGGGCCGACCAGCGCCACCGTTTCACCGGGGTTCACAACCAATGATGTATCAAGCGCCGTAACCGACGGGCGCGCCGGATAGGAAAACCGCACATTTTCAAACGCCACCAACCCCTGCGGTCTGGCGTCAAACGCAACCGGTTGATCAGGGTCATTTACCGTGTCCTTGGCTTCCAGCAACGCGGTCAGGCGGTCCGCCGCCCCGGCGGCACGCTGTGCCTCCCCCCAGACGTCACTGAATGCCGCAACAGAGGTCGCGACGATGACCGAATAGAATGCAAATTGCACCAATTCACCGATGGTGATCTTTTGTGCCGCAACCTCTTGCGCGCCCACCCAGATCACCCCGACCATGCCGAAAAACACAAAAAGGATGACGATACCATTCATCATCGCGTGGCTTTTCACCGCGCGCTTGGCCGAGGCAAGCGCCTGATTGTTGACATCATTAAAGGACCAGGTTGCCTGCCCTTCGGCCGAGTAGGCCTGAATGGTCTGGGTCGCAAAAAACGCCTCCGACGCATTGGCCGAAGACGCCGCAATCCATTTCTGGCTTTCGCCCGCGTTCGACCTGACCTTGCGCCCAATCGCAATGATCGGTCCCATCACCAGTGGCACAATCAAAATAACCAGCCCCATCAGCTTGGGCGAGGTGATAAACAGCAGCGCCAAACCTCCAAACAGCATCACCGTATGCCGCATCGCCATCGACAACGAATTGCCAATAACCAGCAAGACCAATGTGGTGTCTGCTGTGATCCGTGAAAGAACCTCACCGGTCATGGTGCGTTCAAAAAACGCAGGGCTCATGTGGATCATTCGGGCAAAAACCGCCTTGCGGATGTCCAGCGCAATCAGCTCTCCCAAAAGTTTGGTTAGATAATTGCGCATGCTTGACCCGATCGCCAACAGCCCGACAGCCACCAGCGCAATCATGAAATATCTGTTGTGCACCTCGGTTTCGGCGGTGTTGAAACCGTCAACAATTTTCCCAAAGGCCAATGGCACGCTCAGCGCCACGCCTGCAGTGAACAGCAGGGCAATTACCGCTTTCACCAGCATCATCCGGTAAGGTCGGACAAAGGGCCAAATGGCGCCAAGCGAGCGGATGGACCCACGCTCTTCGTCCTCGGGGGATGTTTCACCAAGATCACTCATCGCGGGCCCTGACGCCGATCAACATTTTCCTACACGCGGCTGCAAGGGCGCGCCCCGCCCTTCCGACAAGGCAAAACCGATGGGGCCTGTCAGCGTAAGCAACAGCGCCATCCAGCATTTTGGGTCCAGCGGATGCCACCGGATTGAGCGCAACATCGTTCGCGCCGCTGACATAAATTCGCGGCTTTTATATTGCTCACGGGACCACAGATACAGGTAGTGCGAGCGCGCGCGATTGGCCACACGTGCCACCGCCGGTTCATCCGCAGCGATTTTATCGAGCACCATCATGGCCTCGGGGATCATACGCGCAAGTTTGGTAAAGTTGCCCGCGTGCACATGCCGGATCGCTTGCACTGTGTCCACATGGCGCATGTCGTAATGGCGCGCGACGCGCAGGAACATCTCAAAATCGTCAATCCCGCTTTTGATGCTTTCATCAAGCGGACCGAGTTTTTCAAAACACTCCCGCCGGATCATCGCCGCTGCGGTGGGCACAAAATTACACTGGATCAGGGCACATAAAAACCCGTTTCTGTCCAAGGCATTGACACCGGGTGGTGCTGGCAGACGGCCCCGCGCCAAGGCGCCGGTTTCAAGCACACGGGTTTCCTCATTGCCGTAGACCAATCCAATCCGGCCCCCATCATCACGGTCAAAAACCGCCAATGCGCTGGCCACCCGATCCGGATACCAAAGATCATCCTGATCCAGAAAACAGATATAGGCCCCCTTTGCCGCCCGAATGCCGGTGTTGCGCGCCGCCGATATCCCGCCGTTCTGCGCATGCTGCAAAAGCCGCACGCGCGCATCGCCCCCATAGCTTTGCACCACGTCAATGGAGTTATCGGAGGAGCCATCATCAATCACCACAATCTCAATATCTGTCGTGGTCTGCGCAAGCGCGCTGTCGATGGCTTTCCTGATCACCTTCTCACCGTTGTAGCAGGCAATGATGACAGACACGGTTGGCATAGCGCGGGCTATCCGTTTTCAGGTGTGGGTGCAGCGCTCGTGGCGTTTCGCGTGACGCGCCAGTAACAGGAGTGCGCATCAATGCGTTCTAGCGGTGCATCAATCTGATGCGCTGTGCGAAACTCATCAACAGCGGTGCGACAGCCGTTCCAGGAGTAATAATCATCCACGATGATAAACCCGCCCTCTGACACCCGGTCATAGAGGTTTGAAAGCGCATCGACCGTCGATTCATACAAATCCCCGTCCATGCGCAGCAGCGCAATCTGTTTGATCGGGGCATCGGGCAAGGTATCTTTGAACCAGCCTTTCAGGAACTTCACACGCTCACTCAGAATGCCAAACCGGGCAAAGTTTGCCTCGACCTGCTCCTGTGACACCGCAAGAAACCCGCATTCGGAAAAGTCGCACATGTCGCTCAGTTCCTGATCGGCGTCGTTGGGCGGTGGCAACCCTTCAAAACTATCGCAACACCAGACCAAACGGTCCGTGGCGCCGCGCATATCGGCAATGGCGCGCATCAAAATGGTGCTGCCGCCCCGCCACACACCGGTTTCGACAAAATCACCGGGCACGCCCTCGTCTATTACCCGGTTGGTGAGCTGATCAATATTGTTCAGCCGCGCCTTGCCAATCATTGAATAGCCGAACATCGGCCAATCGGTGCCCTGACTGCGCTTTTTCTCATCATAGCGCGTTGTCTTGATCAGCAGCATCCCAAACCGGCGCAAAAACCGCACCACCTTGGTTCTGAACCAGCCCTTCACGCGGCCCCCCGGCCCTTTTTCAGCCAATTCCCAGTTCATCGGCTCGTCAATAATTGTCCAGCCACTCTCATCATAGAGCGCGGCACACAGAACATCCTTAAGAATTTTAACGCCCACATCAGTGGTCCACGGGTTTTTTTCGTCAATCACAATTGAAACCAAAATTTTGTAAAAAATATAGAAATAACAATACGGAAATTGCATGCAGACTCAACGCTAAAAACGCGCCGCAGCAGGCGGAGAGGCGCTAATCTGTACCCACGGGCCCTGCATCTTGGCACTGCTGCGCAGCATGCAGCGCAACACACAACCCTGGCGGTATCTGAAGCACCACCAGCCCTCGCTCAAGCGCCAAACCCGAATCTCAAACGCCCATGCGTCCGCCTCAAAAACGGCATCCAGACAACACGCCTCCCTAATCCGTGAATGTCTCTCTGGCCAACACCCTGTGCGAGCCATTAGTGTTTGCAGCAATTGATTTATTTTGATTCTGAGTTAGGGCCATAATGCGGATTTTGATCTTTTCCCCCACTGTCAGGGCAGGCACGGCACAATACACCCACTGCCTTGCAAATGCGCTGGTGGGCCGGGGTCATGACGTGATTGTGGCCACCAGCATCGGCTATGAGATGTCAGCCTTTGAAACACACTACGAAATTCTGGAATTTGTTGACCGGCGCCGCCCGCGACTGGGCGCGATGGCCCGGTTTCTCAAACGCATGCGCCAGTGGAAACCGGACATCATCCATTATCAGGGCGCACAGCACCCCACGACCTATCTGGGGTTCAGCTATCTGCTCAGCTCCGTTGTGCGCGCGCCGCAGGTCTACACACCCCAAGACGTGCTGCCGCATTTCAAACGCCCCCATCAGGTGCATGCGCTGAAATATCTCTATCGCCGCATGTCCCATATCTTTTTCAACGCACAGCAAAACATCAGCGTGGCCGAAGGGCTGATTGGCGTTGATGCGGCCCGCGTCACCGTGTTGCCGCTGGCTGACCTGACGGCGTTTGTACGTGAAACCGTTGAACCCACGCCCCCCGATGTGCCCGAAAACGCCGATGTTGTGCTGTTCTTTGGCCAGCTGCAACCGCGCAAGGGCATTGGCACGCTGATCGACGTCCTTCCCGATGTGATCAAACGCGCGCCCAACGCCCACCTTTATATTGCCGGTGAGGCGCAGATGGACCTTGACCCGTTCTATGCCCGTATCAAGGAGTTGGGCATATCTGATCAGGTCACACTGCGGCCCGGCTATGCCACGTTTGACGAAATGGCCGGGTTGTTCAACCGCAGCGCAGTGGTGGTGCTGCCTTATGAAAACGGCTGGAACAGTGGCGTGCTAATCTCTGCACTGGGCTTTGGCAAACCAGTTGTGGCGACCCGCATCGGGGGTCTGGATGAGGTGATTATTGACGGCGAATGCGGGTTGCTGGTGCCAGTCAAAGATGCGGAGGCCCTGGGCCACGCGGTGGCACGCACCCTGACGGATGAAGATCTCAAACAGGCCTTTGCAACGGGTGTGCCTGAGGCTGCGGCAAGATATTCCTGGGAAGAAATTGCCCGTCAAACCGACGCCGTTTACACAGAATTGGCAAAATGAAGCCTTTGGAAAACCCCAAGCCGGGCAGTATGCTTGACCGGCACCCTACCCCGCTTTGATCAAACGGATGCAAGTGTAAGACGACAGATGCGCCAGCTGCGAACATTCACACCAGCCCAAAAGGCACCGCACACATGGAGGCCGTAACACAGGGCGTTGGCCGCATGGTCAGCCAGCTTGGCAAGCTGCTTGGCGTGATCATGGTTGGTCTGGTGGCGGGTCTGAGCGCGGTTGGCCTTGGCACAAAGGCGCTGGTGCTGGTGCCCGCGATGGCCGTTGGCTTTGTCTTGATCATGACGCCCTACAGCCCGCTTTTTGCAATTGTCGCGGCAATCCCGGTCAATGTTGAAATTGCGGGCCCGATCACCGTGATCCGTCTGGCCATCGTTTACGCTGTCTTTGCCGCCTTCCTTCAGGGCATGAAAGGGCAGGCGCCCAAGATGTATCTGCCTTTGCCAGAGGGCGGCGTGCCCCTGTGCTTTTTCATCTGGATCTTCTTTGCGACCGTGGCGGTATCCGAGGGCGAACTTGTGAACCGACTGGGCGGGTTTTTGATCCATGGCATCGTGTTCTTTTTTGTCCTGATGTACGTCGATACGCTGGATCGCTTTCGAAAGGTCATGCTGACGCTGGTCATCGTGGGGTTGGTGCAGGTCGCATTGGTTGTGGGTGAATCGCGTTTTGGCATCGTGGTTGTGGGCGGGTTTCAGGCCGAACTCGCCGCACAAAGCGACGAAGAGGTCCGCGCCATCGGCACCAGCGCGCATCCCATTTTTCTGGCCAGCTTCTTTCAGATCGTCATGGTCTTTGGCGTCTTCCTGATGGTCACAACACGTTATCCGCTGATGCGCATTATCATGTTGGCCTCTGTCGCGATGTTTCTTTTTGCGTGGTATAACACATGGTCCCGAAGCTCCTGGATCGGGATGGCCGCCATGATCGGGCTGACGATGATGGTCTGGTCAAAAGGCACCCGCGTTCTGGCGGTGATCGGCGGCGGGTTGGTTTTTGTCCTGCTGGCGACCCATGATTTTTCGATGTCGGCTGTGATCCGTACAATTGATTCACTGGCCGCCGTGCAGCGCGGTTCTGTCCGGGCGGGTGTTTCGGAAAGCACACAGAGCTTTAGCTGGCGCACCGAAAACTGGAGCGCAGCGGTGTCGATCTGGGCAAGCAGCCCGGTCTTTGGCGTGGGCATCGACCGCGTGCACACCTTTATGCTCGATCACCTGCCGCCGGGTGCACTGGGGCACCGGTTTGTGCCCGCTGCTGTCCCGCACAACATGTTTTTGCAGGTGCTTGCCGAGGCCGGCCTGCCTGCCCTGCTCTTGTTCATATGGATATGGATCACGGCCATCATCGCCACATTGCGCGCGTGGAGCGTGCGCATTTTGCGCCCCTATGCCTTTGCAATTCTGGTTGTCTTGGGCGGGCAATTCACAACGTTTTTGTTCAACCCGATCCCGCGCGAAATATGGTTTTCCCTCGCCATGGCGCTGGTGTTGGGGCGCATGGCAAAGCAACATTTGGCAACACAAAACGCCGACCCGACCACAGGTGAAAAAGCCTAAACCGCGCCCACCCCATCGTTTGAAAACTGCAACTTTGCCAGCCGCGCGTAAAGCCCGCCTTGCGCAACAAGTGCGTCATGGGTGCCCTGCGCCACAATGCGCCCCGCCTCAAAAACCAGAATGTGGTCTGCCTGCCGGACAGTTGAGAGGCGATGCGCAATGATGAATGTCGTGCGATCGCGCGACAGATCATCAATCGCGGTCTGGATCGCCTTTTCGCTTTCCACATCAAGTGCAGAGGTGGCCTCATCCAACAACAAAACCGGCGCATCGCGCAAAATCGCGCGGCCAATGGCAATGCGTTGTTTCTGCCCCCCCGACAGCATCACACCGCGTTCCCCCAAAAAGGTCTGATAGCCCTGAGGCAGATCGAACAAAAACCCATGTGCCGCTGCGGCCCTGGCGGCGGCCTCCACATCCGCGTCAGAGGCGTCAAAGCGGCCAAACCTGATATTGTCCTGCGCGGAAGCTGCAAAAATAATCGGGTCCTGAGGCACAAAGGCAATCTGCCTGCGAAAATCCGCGCGGGTCATGTCGCGCAGGTCGATTCCATCCAGCAGAATACGCCCCGCATTTGGATCATAAAACCGCAACAACAGCTGCAAGACAGTGCTCTTGCCCGCCCCCGATGGCCCGACCAGCGCAACGGTTTCGCCCGCTGCGATCTCAACACTGATGCCATCCAGCGCAGGTGCATCCGGGCTGGACGGATAGTGAAACCGCACATCCTCAAACCGGATGACCCCCTTGGCCGCACCCTCAATCTGCTTGGGGTGGGCCGGGTCCGTCACGCTGTCTTCGGCCTCAAGCAAATCAACAATGCGTTCGGCGGCCCCCGCCGCGCGCTGAATTTCGCCCCAGCAATTGGTCAGCCCATTGGCCGCCTCTGCCACAAACAGGGCAAACAGAATGAACTGCACCAGATCGCCAATACCCATCGCACCGTTGCGCACATCTGTGGCACCAACCCAGACAACCCCGATCACGCAGGCCAGCGTCAGAAAAATCACCGACCCGTTCATAACCACATGGGCCTGAACCACATTGCGCGCGGCCTGAAATGCCTTGTCTGAAATGCCGTCAAACTGATCTTTGCGTAGGGTTTCGTTGGTATAGGCCTGCACCGCCTGCGCCGCTGTCAGGGATTCTGACGCGGACCCGGTTGAACGCGCCACCAGCTGCTGGCTGAGCCGCGATTGTTTGCGCAGCCGCCTGCCCAACAGGAAAATCGGCACCACCACCACCGGCACGATCGCCAGCACCAGCAGGGTCAGTTTCAGCGATGTGGCCGCCAGCATCACAAGCGCCCCGATCAACACAAACACATGGCGCAGGGCGGCTGAAAATGACCAGCCAATCACGTTCATCAGCAGCGTTGTGTCAGAGGTGATGCGCGATATCACCTCGCCCGTCATCACCCGTTCATAAAACGTCGGACTCATCTGGATCATACGCGCAAAAATCTCTTTGCGAATGTCCGCGATGGTCAGTTCTCCCAACAGCTTGACCAGATAAAACCGCAGGCTAAACCCAACCGCCGCCAGCAAGGCAATGCCCGCCGCAATGATGAAATGCAGATTGGGCAACACCGGATCAGGGGTGTCGAACCCCTCGATAATCCGGCGCGCGGCAAACGGGATGGACAGGGTGATGGCCACAGTGATGATCAGCGAAATCACCGCCGCAATCATCAACCTGCGATGAGGGCGCAAAAACGGCCAGATACCGGCAAATGACCGGACGGGCCGCAATTTGGCTCCCGGATCACTCACGCCTCGCGTCTCGCGCCCTGAAAGGTTCCCAACACCCGCCGCGCCACGTGGCGTGCGCCCCGTTTGAATGTCCCGTCGTTTGGCAGGATGTCCGGCAAAAGATCAGGCCGCGCGACCAGGGGTGCACCGGGTGTGTGATATTCCAGGTCCGTGGTTGGAATGATCCTGTCGCGCCAGCTCACATCGGGCACGCCGTTGCGCTCCACCGCTTTGCGTTTGGCGGTAGCAACCATATCCTCGGCGGATTCCAGCACCTTGGACGTGTCCATCATCCGGTCTCTGAAGTTCGGCAGAATGTCCTGTGAATAGACCGTGTCGCCGGTGGCTGAAATCTTCCAGCGAGAGGCAAGGCGATCATCAATCTGTTTGGGCGAGCGGTAGGCATAATGCGCGATGCCAATGCGAAAGCGCGTGCAATGGTTGACCAACGAGGGCCAATCCCGATCGCCCCGCCAGATCAGCCCGCGATGATCCCGCACAAACCGCGGCTCTGACCAATTGTTGATGTAATAGCGCATGCGCTGTTCAATCGGGGTGGCGTCATCATAAAGCGCTGGGTTTTCATCAAACCGCGCAACATCCGCCTCCGTCATGTAGAAATTATAGAACGACCCCCAAAACATATCATCCAGCGGGCCCGCCTTACGAAAGACATCCCGTGGGTCATCCAGAATGATCTCATCAGAATCGTAACGGCCCCAGAAATCGCCCGGCTTTGAACGGTCACTAAATTTCAGGAAAACCGACCGGCGCAGCGCGTCTGTGTAAACCGGTGCAGGCTCTGAATAGACCTCAAGGTTTTGATAACGGCCTGCCGCCTCGTGCAGAATATCGAGCGTGCCGTCGGTGCTGCCGATGTCACGAATATAGACGTGATCCGCCACCTCGACCGCCCGAACCAGCGTTTGCCCTACGATGTCTGCTTCGTCCTTGATGACGCCGATCAGATGTATGCGCACGGGTGATTCCTTAAGAATTGAACAGCGCGCAGCTGCCTGTTGCCTATTCCGCCGCTGTGGAGCGTTCGTACTGCAATTCCTTTTCGCACCACTCATAGGTCCGCCGAATGCCCTCGCGCACGTCCACCTTGGGCTCCCAACCCAGAATGTCCCGCGCCTTGCTCCAATCGGCGGCACGGTCCATGTCACCCTCAGGCTTGGTCGTGTCAAAGGTGATCGAAATGTCCTTGCCAGAGGCGCGCACAACTTCTTCGGCGGTCTCGCGAATGGAGGTGCTGTAGTCGGGCCCGATCTGGATCGCCCCTTTGCCCATGCCACGCTCACAGATGCGCACAAGCGCCTCAACCGCATCATCAACGTAAACAAACGCACGCCGCTGCTGGCCACTGCCCCAGACCACAAAATCGTCGGTGGGATAGGTAATCGCCTTGCGGATCAAGGCCGGAATCACCTGCGATTTGGCCGGATCAAGCACGCAATTTGGTCCGTAAACATTGTGAAACCGCAAAACCCCGGTCTCCATCTTGCCGGATTCCGCCGCCAGCTCACACAGGTATTCCCCCATCAGCTTGGACCAGCCATAGGCCGATTCCGGGGAGGCCGGATAAACTTCGTCTTCTTTAAACGGGGGCGGGTCAAGCACCGCCTGTTTGTCTGCCGGATAGCTACAGGCGGACCCGACATAGACGTATTTGCGCGCACCTGCCTCTTGGGCGGCGGCAATCATATGGTTGTCGATCAGCGCGTTTTTGTTGAACAAAAAGTACTGATTGCCAAAAACAAAATTAATCCCGGCCACAACATCAGCCAGATGGATGATGATCTCCTGACCCTTGCAGGCCAGATCACAGGCAGCCTTTTCGGCCAGGTCAACATTCAGAAACCGCGTTTCCAGATCAATGCTGGGCACCCAGTCAACCGACAGGTTAGACAGCTGCCCGCGCCACAAATTATCCGCCACGGTGACATCCGCCCCCAGCTTGGTCAGGCGCCGGACAAGGTTAGATCCAATTTGACCCGCACCGCCTGTCACCAGAACGCGTTTTTTGTTCCAATCCATTTTTGTAAACCTTCGATCTGTGAATGTCGTTTTATGCAATCGTCTTCAATATCAGGGCCGTATGGCACACTTTTCCCTTGGATGTCACTATTGGATTGACACCTGACCGACATTAGCACATCGGCGCAACCCGCCAAAACAGGGCGGACATTCCGGGCGCATTGACCCGCATAAATTTGTGCCGCTTGCGATTTTGTGCTGGCTCAGCGCACAGTATGTCTCCAGAAAAGGGCGGCATCCTGCACCTGGCAGGGGGCCGTACGAACAAACCCAACAAAGGCTATTTGAGCAATGTCTGATGCCCCGTCGAAACTGATCGACGTTCTGTTTCTCCGAAACATGCGTGGAATTGAGCAACCCTCGGGGGGCGAAGTCTATCTTGCCAACCTTGCCCGCGCGCTGCCTGCGGCCGGGGTGCGGCCCCATTTCATGTTCGCGACAAACCGGGGCACGGACCACAGCATCGTGCTTGATCTGTTTCGCGATGCGGGGGCCAGTTTTGATCTGTGCGAGGTTCCCTCCACCCTCAGCCGCGTTGATCTACACAAGGCCCGCGCCATGATCCGACAGCGCAAACCCGATCTGACCCATTCGATTGATCACCGCGCAGATCTGATCGGCGCGCTGTTGCACCGTGAATGCCCCCCGGTGGCCAGCTTTCTGGGCTGGACCAATTTCACACCCGGGTCGTTGCGCTGGAACGTTTATGGCACCATTGATCGCATCGCCCTGCGGCGCATGAAAATGATCTTTTACGATTCAAAACTGATGACCGAAAACCTCGGCGCGCTGGCCCAATCGCCCAAGATGCGCTATGTACCCAACGGTGTGGAAATCGCCAGTTTCACCGCAGACCGCGATGCGTTTTCCGGCGATCAGCCGCTGACCTGCATCCAGATTGCGCGATTTCATCCCAACAAAGGGCAGTTGGATTTTGTCCGCGCGGCCAGCATCGCCAGCAAGCAACGACCAGGCCTGAAATTCATCCTTGTGGGCAATGCCTCGCCCGTGGATGAAGCCTATGAACGTGAGGTTCGCGAATTTGTCGCGCAAAACTGTGCGGACGCGGTGGAGTTCACCGGCCCTGTGCCCCACTCCGCACTTGCGGGCCTGATCTCGCGCGCTGATGCGCTTGTCGCGCCCTCTCATCTGGAGGGGCTGAGCTATGCGGTGCTGGAATCCATGTCGATGGGGCGCGTGCCGATTTGCTATGACACCGGCGGGTTAAGCGAGGCGCTGAGCGCAGATCAGAACGCGGTGATGGTCGCCACAGGCAATATTGAGGCCATGGCGCAGGGTTTTCTCGACCTTGATGACGACAAGGAAAAAGGCCGGCGTCTTGGCACTGCGGCCCGTGCATTGGTCTTGGATAAATACAGCCCCAGCGCCATGGCACAGGGCACGGCGGCGGGATACCGCGAAGTTTTGAAACAGCTGCATGACGCCAAGGGCTGAACGCTATTGCCTGCGGGCACAGCTCTAAATTTGACGACTTAGAGACCCCTTGATGCGCCTCTCCAAAGGCTCTAGCAACAAGGAATAGATTAGATAACTTTGTTTTAGACATCCGCCCCATCAGGATGATCGCATTACCGGACGGCTCAGAATAGCAGTTTTTCAGCGCGTTTCTTGCCGCCAGCGAAAGGACATTCCCATGAAGGCTCTCTTGATCGGTGGTAGTGGGTTCATCGGCTCACATGTTGTGGATCAATTGCTGGAGCGCGGCCACAGCGTGCGCATCTTTGACCGCGCGCCAGAACACTTTCGCAAAACCCCTGCGGGGGCTGATCTGTGCATTGGGCATCTGGGCGACATGGATGCACTGGGCAAGGCCCTGATTGGCATTGACTGCGTTTTCCACACCGCCAGCACCACGGTGCCCTCCACCTCCAACCTCGACCCGGTTAGCGACATTCAGGACAATCTGATCAACACCGTGCGCCTGTTGCAATTGATGCAGAAGGCCGCAGTGCAGCGCATTGTCTTCCTGTCATCGGGCGGCACGGTCTATGGCGTGCCCACAACCCCTATCGTGCGGGAGGATCACCCCCTGCGCCCGATTTCGTCCTACGGCGTTGTGAAAGTTGCGATCGAAAATTACCTGCATGCCGCGCAGCATCTGCATGGGCTAAAACCCCTCGTCCTGCGCCCCTCCAACCCCTATGGCCCCCGGCAGGGCCTGTCAGGCGTGCAGGGCGTGATCGCCACGTTTCTGCGCCGTATCGCACTGGAAGAACCCATTGAAATCTGGGGCGACGGCAACATCATCCGCGACTTTTTTCATGTTGATGACCTTGCCAGGCTTTGCGCGGATTGCATGGAGACGGACATCACCGGCGTCTTTAACGTGGGCAGTGGCACGGGCCATTCCATTCGCGACATCGTTGAAATCGTGGCAAAGGTAACGCAGCGCGACATCGTGCCAACTTTTCAAACCGGGCGTGGTTTTGATGTGCCCAAGATCATCCTGGACACGCAGGCCATTCGGGACCGGCTGGGCTGGACCCCTGAAATCGCGCTGGAAGACGGCATTGCAATGACCTGGGATTGGCTAAAATCCCAACCCCTCTAGCGACGTTCAGCTTGCTTTCTCGGACGGCGCAAAGGGGTCTTTGGACATGGCCCGCGGGATGGATTTTAACACGCCATATCCCAGTGCGCTGGCCCGGCCAAACAGCAGCACAGGCGACAACACCGCAAGCAGTGGATCACGCTTCACAATCACCAGCGCAAAGGGCAGCGTGCTCAGCAAAAAGACAACCGCCAACAGGCCCGCCACGCTCCAGAACACCGGAAAGACCAACGCCAGAACAACGCTCAGCACAATCAAGAACGACAGCAAAATCTGCACCTTCAAACCCTGCGGCGTATAGCTGTCCTTGACCGCCTTGTCGGGATATTGCCGGTACACAATCATGCGCCAATAGCCGCGCGATATTTTCTTTTTAAGATAGGTCATCATGGAGGGCGGATGCCGGTGAAACAGCTCTGCCCGATCGTTGAAAATGATGCGATGACCTGCGGCGACCAGACGCCAGGACAGTTCGGTATCCTCATTGTCGGCCACGGGAAAGCGGGAATCAAATCCGCCCAATTCCCGAAAGACAGCCGTGCGGAACGCGGCTGAATAGCTAAACACCACATCCACACTCTCACTCGCGCGCAGCATCCGATAGCGCTCTTCAAACTCTGCCTGTGCAAACCGTGCGCCCAATTCGGGCTGTTTGGACAGATAGGCCCCTTTCACGGCGGACACGCTTTCATCCTGAAACGGCTTGAGCATCTCTTCGAGCCAATGTGGCAGGGGTTCACAATCAGAATCCGTAAAAATGACCACCTCACCGCTGGCCTCAAACGCCCCCCGATTGCGCGCAGCGGCAGGGCCGGCATTTTTGGGCTGCCGCAGCACGCGCAGGTCGTAGCCCCGGGCCCGGGCATCGGCAATCCGGCTTTCTGCAATATCTGCGGTGTCGTCCTTTGACTCATCATCCACAATGATGATTTCCGCCTGTTCGGGGACATAGGACTGGGACAACAATGCATCAATACAAATGGGTAAGACGTCTTTTGCGTTATACGCGGGAACAACAATCGAAACGGAATGAACCATGGCTAAAATGACCTTGTCTTTGACATGCTGGGCAAACCCAGTCGGTTGAGTATCACAGATTCCCATTCGCCTGTCAGCAACAGGAAGCCGCACCGCCCCTTCTGATCTGTGACAACTGCCGCAAACGCGATCAGAATAGGTTATCATTTGGGCATGATCACCCGGTCAGGTTGCATACCAAAAGGTAAGGAATCTCTGCCCTATGAAAATGAGCAAATTTGAGGTAATATTTTGATAATTTCTCGCCCGACAGCTTTTTCTGTCACTTGGGTGATTCGGCTTTGGCCCATTGACGGGTCTGAAAATTTATTGAATTATTTTAAGGTACTAGCACAATGCATAAGCCTGTACGAATTTGGAGCTTAAAGCTATTTCGAGCCTGGGAACTCTGCACATTCCTGATCGCCGGAACCGTCGCGCTCTACGCTGGCAGAGGCGAGTTACCGCAGCTGAATTCAACCACCACGGGACCCTACCAAACCCTTGGCGCTGTCTTTGTTGGCGGTGCTTTGCTGTGGGTGATCTGGCTGTCACAAACTGATATGTACGCGTCCCGCCGGTTGATTGAGCGCAAAAGCGAACTGCTGCAAATCTTTGTCGGGGCAACCTGTGCTGCCGGGTTCCTCAGCCTTGTGGGTGCATTCTTTGCCTTCCCTCTGAACGAGGCGTCCTTTCTGGCCGTCTTCATCGCGGTGCTGTTTGTGATGACCGCGCTGGGGCGGTTCTCCGTCAGAACGCTCCAGCGTCTTGCCAGAGCGCGCCAGCGTAACCTGCGCCATGTCGCGATTGTTGGCACCGGATCCCCTGTGCGCAACCTTGCCTGGCGCATCTTTGAAAACACCAACAGCGGCATTGTTGTCACCGGTGTTTTTGGCACCCCAAACGACGCGCATGGCCTTCCTGATCAGGTGCCCTTTGGCGGCAACCTTGACGATCTCACCGACCGGATGATGCGCGAACCCATTGATGAGGTACTGGTCACCTATTCCCTGACCGAACACTACGAAGACGTGGTTGGTCTGATCGACCGTTGCCGCCGCATTGGTGTCCCTGTGCGCATGGTTGACGAATGCCTGATGCCTTTTGGCATGCGTCCAAAGATCGAATATGTGGGCGGTGCTGCCAGCCTTGTCTACGAAGACGTGCCGGATTGGGGTTGGCAGGGTCAGGTCAAAGAGGTCTTTGACACGGTCTTTTCGTTCGCCGCAATTCTGCTGCTGATCCCGCTGTTCATTGTGGTGGCCATCGCCATCAAAATCGACAGCCCCGGCCCAATTTTCTTTGTGCAGCCCCGTGTGGGCAGTAACCGGGTGACCTTCCCGTTCTACAAATTCCGCACCATGCGAAAAGACGCGGCGGCCATTCAGGCATCGCTGGAGGCGCAGAATGAAAGCGCCGGACCGACGTTCAAAATCGCCAAAGATCCGCGCATCACGCGGGTTGGTGCCTTTCTGAGAAAATACAGCATTGATGAGCTGCCACAGTTCCTGAACGTGCTGAAAGGCGAGATGAGCCTTGTGGGCCCGCGCCCCCTGCCCCTGCGCGATGTGGAGCGGTTTGACACCGACTGGCACAGCCGTCGCTTTTCGGTAAAGCCCGGTTTGACCTGTTCATGGGTGGTTGCAGGGCGCAGCGAGTTGACCTTTGACCAATGGGTCAAAATGGATTTGGCCTATATCGACAATTGGTCCCTGAAACGGGATGTGTCGATTATTCTCAACACCATTCCTGCCGTGTTCCGCGGATCTGGGGCCTACTAATTAATGCTTGATCGCTGGCAAAATACGCCGGGTTTCCCCCGCCTCCCCCGAAACGGACACGCCCAGGTATGACACGATCAAGCGGTTCGCCCGCCAGATGCGCGGGCCTGCGTTACGTCGTGTTGCGCAGCCCCCAAACCCGGACACTTCAAACAGGCGCTGAAAAGCAATGACCGCGCTGCACCCCTTTGGGACCACCGGCCTCCACGTCTCCCCCTTGGGCTTGGGCACGTCGCACATCGCCTCTCTCAGCAATCCGCACAGCACCGCAGAGATGAACCGGCTTTTGGATCAGGCCTATGATCAAGGCATCCGGTTTTTTGACACGGCCGATGTCTATGGACAGGGCGATGCGGAGCGGCGGCTGTCCCGCCTTGCAAGCAAAGAAGGCACGCTCATCTGCACCAAGGCAGGGCTGGGCGTGGGGAAAAGCCAGACATTGATTCGCTTGGCAAAGCCACTGTTGCGCCCCCTGCTGGCACGTTCCAGCGGCCTCAAGAAAAGCAGCTCTCAGGCGCGCGCGTCCAGTGAACGCCATGTGCTCGACACAGGCGCGCTTTATCGTAAATTCTTGGGCAGCCTCAAACGTTTGAAACGGGATCAGGTGGATACCTTTTTGCTGCACAGCCCCCCGCTTGCGGCCCTCGCAGATGGACAGCTTTATGATTTTCTAGACATGATCCGCGACAAGGGGCTGGCACAGGTCACAGGTGTCTCTGTGCAAAAACTGGAGGATGCGGAAACCGTGCGTGCCACAGGTCGCGTTCAGGCCCTGCAAGTGCCCCTGCCCCCTGATGCCTGTGCTGCGGCACAGCCCATGTTGCGCGCGGCAGCAGATGCGGGCATTGGCATCATCGCCCGCGAGGTTTTGTCTGGCACCCCTGACCCCCAACGCGCCTTGTCGACCATTCTGTCAAACCCGCTGGTACCGGTCAGTCTGGTCGGCACAACCTCCCCCACACACCTTGCTGCCAACGCGGCCCTGATGGGAACAGCCAGACGTGCATCGTAATGGGCAAGGGCTAAAATCCGGCGAGGTCCTGACCGCCGATGTCTGCGTGATTGGTGCCGGGGCGGCGGGGATGGTGCTGGCCACAGAACTTGGCCAGACGGGCCACAACGTGATCCTTGTTGAGGCGGGCAAACAGCGCAGCGGTGGCAAAAGCCAAAAATTCTATGCCGGGTCGGTCACGGACCACGCGCGCCACCTGACGCCGGACCGCGACCGTTTTCGCGGCTTGGGCGGGTCCTCACAGGCCTGGGGCGGGCGCTGCATGCCCTTTGATCCGATTGATTTCACCCCCCGCCCGGACATCAACGCGCCGGGCTGGCCGATTGACGCCCAAACGCTGGACCCGTGGTATCACAAAGCGCAGGAATATGTTGATTGCGGGCCCTACACCTACACGGCGGCGCGGGCGGGTTTGCCCGGTGATCTGATCGACGGGTTCACCTCCGATACGGTGCTGACCGACACATTGGAGCGGTGGAGCCCGCCAACCCATTTTGGCAAATCGCTTTTTCCCGGTCTGGTGGCCATGCCCAATGTCACGGTCCTGACCAACACGGTGGCAACCAACTTGCGGCGTCACACTGACCGCAAGGCGATCTCAGAGGTCATCATAAAATCCCTGCCCAAGCTGCGCGAGGCCCGGATTGCGGCCAAGGCAATCATCCTTGCCGGGGGGGGCCTTGAAACCACCCGCCTGCTGTTGAACACCGCCACGCAAGACCAACCAGCCATCGGGGATCATGCGGGATGGTTGGGCCGGGGGTATATGTGCCACGTGATGGGCACCATTGCCCGCATCCGTCTGAAACCCCAGACCAAGGTGATTTTTGGTTTTGAGAAAGACGCCGATGGCGTTTACATCCGCCGGCGTCTGACCCTTGCTGCCGACACCCTGCGCGCGCATGGCATTCCCAACATCTACACCCTGCTGGACCGGCCCCTGATGGGGGACGCTAAACATGGCAGCGCAATCCTGTCGCTGACTTATCTGGCCAAAAAGATCCTGCAACCGCAATCCCGCAGTGGCGGCACCGGGCAAGACAGCAGCGTGATCGCGCATCTGCGCAACCTGATCTTTGGTGCGCCGCAAGCCTTGTCCGTTTTGCCAAAATTTGGTCGCGAACGGTTCTTGCAAGGGCGTCGCTTGCCCTCCCTTCTCGAAGCGTCTGAGGAAAGCACCTATTACCTGACCTTCCACGCCGAACAGACCCCCTCCCGCGACAGCCGCGTGCGTCTGACCGAAACCCGTGATGCAACAGGCATGCGGCAAATCGAAATCTCTCCGTTTCAGAAAGAACATGACGTGGAGGGCATCGTGAAAGCACACCAGCAGATTGATGCCGAACTGACCCGCACCGGCGTGGGACAGTTGGAGTTTCTGGGCGATGATCCGGCGGCCTTGGTCCGGGCCAGCAAATTTACGCTGGGCCATCACATCGGCACCACCCGCATGTCCGCTGACCCCCGCGAAGGGGTGGTCAACAAGGACTTGCGCGTGCATGGCATGGACAATCTGTTTGTGGCCAGCGCATCGGCCTTTCCGACCTCCAGTCAGGCGCATCCAACGCTGACCATTCTGGCCCTGTCCATTCGCCTGGCGCACCACCTGCGGGATATACTCCCGGTCAGATAATCTATTTTGCGCGGTAACCGTCCTGATTTTTCAGGAACCACGCGTAGGTGTCCACCAGCCCCTGCTCCAACCCAACGGAGGCGCGCCACCCCATGTCGGACAGGCGGCTGACGTTCATCAATTTGCGCGGCGTCCCATCTGGTTTGCTTGTGTCCGTTTCTATGTGGCCCTCAAAACCGGTGACCTTGGCCACCATCTGCGCCAGTTCAAGGATCGACACATCGGTGCCGGTGCCGACATTGATATGGCTTAGCATCGGTTCAGTGTTGGCGGTGTAGGTTTCCGGTGCCAAATCCATCACAAACAAAGATGCCTCCGCCATATCATCCACATGCAGGAACTCGCGGCGCGGCGTACCGGTGCCCCAGATGGTTACGCTTTTGTCGCCTGCCTGCGCGGCCTCGTGAAACCGGCGCATCAGCCCGGGCAAGACATGGCTGTTTTCAGGGTGAAAGTTATCACCGGGGCCATAAAGGTTGGTGGGCATCACAGACCGGTAATCGACACCGTGCTGACGATTGTAGCTTTCGCACAGCTTGATGCCCGCAATCTTGGCAATGGCGTAGGGTTCATTTGTCGGCTCTAACGTGCCGGTCAGCAGCGCATCTTCGGCCATGGGCTGTGCGGCCATTTTGGGGTAGATGCAGGATGATCCCAGCTGCAACAAACGGACCACATTGGCTGCAAAGGCCTGATGGATTACGTTGCACTGGATCATCAGGTTTTCAAAAATGAAATCCGCCGGATAGGTGTTATTGGCGACAATCCCCCCCACCTTGGCCGCAGCCAAAATCACCACATCGGGGCGGGTGTCTGCCATGAAACCCGCAACCGCATTCTGGTCCAGCAGGTTCAGCTCTGCCCGGGTGCGGGTGATCAGCTCCAGCGTTTCACCTGCGGCCTGACGCGCCTGCAACCGGCGCAAAATCGCACCCCCCACCATGCCACGATGACCCGCTACAAATATCCTTGTCATGCGCCTGCGTCCCTTTCCTGTGGGGCCCGCCCCCTAGTGTTCAATCGAAACGGTCGAATCGATGCCGTGCTCGCGCAACAACGCGTGGTTCTGCGCGATGCGCAGATCGGCGGCCACCATCTCCGCGCACATTTCCTGGGCTGTAATCTCCGGCACCCACCCCAGCTTTTCTTTTGCCAATGCGGGATCACCCAAGAGGGTTTCAACCTCCGCCGGGCGGAAATAACGCGGATCAACCCGCATCACCACATCGCCCTGTTTCAGCGCCGGGGCATTGTTCCCGATGACGCTTGCAACAACTGCCATTTCGTCAACGCCCTCACCCCTGAACTCCAGCGTGATGCCCAGTTCTGCGGCGGACCAGACCAGGAACTCGCGCACGGAATGCTGCACGCCGGTGGCAATGACCAAATCCTCTGCCGTCTCTTGTTGCAGCATCATCCACTGCATGCGCACGTAATCCTTGGCGTGGCCCCAATCACGCAGCGCGTCGATGTTGCCCATGTAAAGACACCCCTCTAAACCATAGGCCAGATTGGCCAGCCCCCGGGTGATTTTGCGGGTCACAAAGGTCTCACCCCGACGGGGGCTTTCGTGGTTAAACAGGATACCGTTGCAGGCATACATCCCGTAGGCCTCGCGATAATTCACCGTAATCCAATAGGCATAGAGTTTTGCAACCGCATAGGGCGAACGCGGGTGAAACGGCGTTGTCTCGCGCTGCGGCACTTCCTGCACCAACCCGTAAAGCTCCGATGTTGAGGCCTGATAAAACCGCGTTTTCTTTTCCATCCCCAGAAACCGGATCGCCTCCAGCAGGCGCAGCGTGCCCATCGCATCCACATCTGCGGTATATTCGGGGGCCTCAAAACTCACGGCAACATGGGATTGCGCGCCAAGGTTATAAACCTCGTCGGGCTTTACCTCCCGCAAAATGCGGGTCAGGTTTGATGTGTCTGACAGATCGCCATAATGCAGCGTAAACCGCGCATCATCCAAATGCGGATCCTGATAAATGTGATCAACCCGCCCGGTGTTAAACAGCGACGCCCGCCGCTTGATGCCATGCACCTCATAGCCTTTTTCGAGCAGAAACTCCGAAAGGTACGATCCATCTTGTCCGGTCACACCGGTGATTAGGGCGCGTTTTGTCATAATGTCCTACTTTTTAATAAACCGTGTCTCTGACAGGTGCCCAGAATTGCACACCCTCTTGGTCCATCAACACGTCTTGTTTCAATCTCTGACGTTTCTACAACTCTTGGATAACGTTGGAAAACAATTTCGTCTTCCCCAACGAGATCTTGCCACGTGACGATCGTTTTTTGGCGCTGTTAGACAAAACTGCGCACAGTCTCGATTGCACCGCTCAGCGCCTTCCCTTCGGGGTCTTGCAACGCGGCCTCACGCAGGCGTGCCATCCATTCGGCCGCATCCTCACGGCCCGTCAGCAGGTCAGCCGCCTCCATCACCCGGTCAAATTTGCCAAGGCCGCGCGCGTGGGTATCAGAATACCCTTTGATCAGCCGCCGGTTTTTGAACAACTCAACCGCCAGCGCATAATCCTGATCCCGCATCGCCAGACAGCGCGCCAGCCAGACCTCCAGATGCGCGGCCTCCACTGCATGGCGCCGTGTACGCAATCGGTATCCTTTCAGGCCGCCCAGCACATACAACATCAAAAACGCCCGAAGCGTATCCGTGCGCAGCCGCCGCCCCCTGCCAAACAGCTTTGCCAGCAGGGCCATCCGCCTGGGGCTCGCCTCCCACTTTACCCCCATGGCAGCAGGCATCAGGCCCGCAACCTCTTCCGCCCGGGGGTGAAAGAACTCTGTCAGCTGAACCAACTGCGCATCCTCTGCCCCCATCTCCCTGCGGATACGATCCAGTCGCGGCGCGCGGGTCTTGAGGTCCGCAACCTTGATAATATCATCATAGGCCATCGCATTGGCGATGTATTTGGCCGCCGCAATGCTCAGCGCCCAGCCCTGATCTGCACCATCCACGCCAATCGCCCGGTTGAGATGATCAAGGTAAAGGTTGCCATATGCGGCATCCTGAAAATCAACCACTTTGCGCAGACCGGCCAGGGCCATATCCTGCACCGGATCGGGCATCGCCTGCACCCAGGCTTTTAACCCGTCCCACTGGCGCATCCGGTCTTCCGGGCCGATGATCTCTGGCGCCACTGGCACACCCTGTTTCTGCGTCTGCTCCTCACCGTCCTGTGCAGCGGAATATCCAGCGTCAAACGCCCGCAAGGATGCCTCAACCCCCTTGCCACTCGCGCGGATTGCTTCCTCAAATGCGACACGTGGAAACGGCAACACCCCGGCCCCGGCCAAGGCCCCGAACAGGGACGCGGAAATGACCGAACCCTGTGCCACGGCGAGCTGGTCCATATCGGCCAATATCAGTCTCTGTGCCGCAATTTCTGCGGCGGCGCGTACCTCTGCGGCATCTGCGATCCCGTCGCCGGGAATGGTCTTTTCACTAACCGCCAATTGCCGATGGGTGGACCCGATCAATGTTGTGCGATCCGGCGTCACAAACCCGCGCATGATGCTGCGGCCTACCTCCATCATCTCGGCGGCGATCATCACGTCCACATCCCCGCCTGACGGGGCAAGCGCAAAGACCGGTTGCTGATCAGAACCTGGTGCCATTTCGATGTAATAAATCGTCGCTCCGGTGCGCTGTGACACACCCGCCACCGACGTCGCCTGCACGTCATATCCTTGTGCACGCGCAACGCTTTCAATCCACGCGGTCAGCACGCCACCGCCCTGCCCGCCAACCGCCAGAATAGCGAGCTTGAATATCCCGTTCACCGCAGTGCTTTCTTGTTGCGGGGCCTGCATGTTCATGTCGGCGCATCCTCCAGCCGCAACCGGCGCACGTCCCGGCGCGTCTGTAACCATGTCCGCACGCGGCTGCGCACGCCAGCGCGCCAGCGCTCAAGCCCACCCGGATTATGCACCACATCGGCACGATAGAACGAGGGGCACAGCGCGGCGGCATCCGCCACCTCACCGCAGTTGCCACAGCCAACGCAGGTTTGATCAATATGCGCAATCGGGTCATCACGCAGCGGATCCTCCAGCCGTTTCAGCGACAAAGACGGGCAACCCGACAACCGAATGCACGCGTGATCCCCCGTGCACACATCTGCATCGACCCCAAAGCGCGGCACATCCACGCGCCGCCCGTCCCTGATCGCTTTCTGGCGCAACGGCTTCTCCCGCCGCTGCTTATTCAGCATACACTCGGATGAGGCGACAATGACCTTCGGGCCCTGAAACTCCGTTGTTAGAGCCTCTTTTACCGTGTCGCGTACCTTTGCGACATCGTACGAGTGATCAATGGTTTTGATCCATTTCACGCCCACACCCTTCAGCGCGGCCTGAATGGGATTGCCCGTGGCTTTGGTCTCATTCACCACCCTTGAGGACAGCAAATCCTGCCCCCCCGTCGCCGCAGAATAGTAATTATCGACAATCACCACCACATTATCTGACTTGTTGTAGACCATGTTGCCAATGGAGCTGCTGAGCCCATTGTGCCAAAATCCCCCGTCCCCCAGCATGGCAATCGCGCGGCGCTCACCGCCACCATCAAATGCACCATTCGCGGCGGGCCCAAGACCATAACCCATGGTCGATCCACCAATCTCAAACGGCGGCAGGGACCCAAACAGGTGACAGCCGATGTCGCCAGAAATCTGGTGTTTACCCAATTCCTCCTCAACCAGTTTCATCCCCGCAAAAATGGGCCGTTCCGGGCAGCCGGTGCAAAATCCCGGCGGGCGGGTTGGCACGGTTTTGGAGAGATCGGGAATGGCTGGCATTTCACGGTTTGGCGCACGCACCTGCCCCGGCAACATATCTGGCGCGGCTTGTTTCAGAAACGCGGTCACGCCATCCAACATCACCTGACCGGTATATTCTCCGGCCATCGGCAGCACATCTTTGCCGTACAATTTGATCTTGGATTGCGCCTTGTACAGGAACGATCCCAGGTGCTGTTCGATATGCTCTGGCTGGCCTTCCTCCACCACAAGAATGTGGTCCTTGCCTGTGCAGAACCCTGCGAATTCGTCTCTAACAAGGGGATATGTGACATTAAGCACATAAAGCGGCACCTCGGTCTTGCCAAAAATATCCGCCAGCCCCAGCCGTTGCAGCGCGCGGATCACGCCGTTGTACATGCCTCCCTGCACCACAATCCCGAGCTTGGCCGTGTCAGGGCCCATAACCTCATTCAATCCGTTCTCGATGATGAACTTCTCTGCGGCGGGCCAGCGCTCCGCAATCTTTTGCTGTTCATGCACATATGACCACGGCGGCAGAACCACGCGTTTGAAATCGGACTGCGGCGCGGCAATGGCCTGTTTCATCGCCAGCGGCGGCGGCAGGTTATCCTTGGTCGCAAAACTGCCCGTCACGTGGCACGACCTGATCCGCACCATCAACATCACCGGCGTATTGCTTGCCTCACTCAACTCAAACCCGTCTTTCACCGCCTTGGTGATCGAGGGCAGATTGGGGCGCGGGTCGAGCATCCAGAACTGGCTTTTCATCGCAAACCCATGGGAGCGTTCCTGCATGATGGAGGAGCCTTCACCGTAATCCTCCCCGACGATAATAAGCGCGCCGCCGTTCACGCCGCTTGAGCACAGGTTCGCCAACGCATCCGACGCCACATTGACCCCAACCGGCCCCTTGAACGTCACCGCGCCCCGGATCGGGTAATGCACGGAAGCCGCCAGCATCGCTGCCGCTGCGGCCTCGCTTGCATTGGCCTCAAACCGCACACCCAGTTCCGTCAGCAGTTCCTCTGCATCCGCAAGAACATCCATAAGGTGGGAAATCGGCGCGCCCTGATAACCGCCCACATAGCCAACGCCGTTTTCCAGCAGTGCCTTGGTAATCGCCAGAATGCCCTCACCGGTAAACACATCCCCCTGCCCTTTGCGCAGGTGTTCAACTTCGGCTTTAAACGATCTCTCTGCCATAGTGATCTCCTAGAAATCGTGTTTGCGGATGTTGCCCAACATGGTTTTCAATGTCGCAACAAAGGCCTTTTGCGCGGCGTCATCCACGCCCTTGAACATCGCCTCATAGGCATCAGCCATATGCGGCCAAAGCCGTTCATAAACATCGCGCCCCGGGTTCGTCAGAAAAACGCGGATTGCGCGGCTGTCTGCGGCGTCCGTCTCCCGTCGGATCAACCCATCCTTATGAAGCGCCTCTAACGCACGACTTAGGGTCGATTGCTGAACCACAGCATAGACTGCCAATTCGCGGATCAGGATGCCGTCAATCACGGAGAGCACCGCCAATGACCGCATCTGCGGCGTGGTCAGACCCAGCGCCGCCATCTCATCCTGAAGCGCCGCATTGTAGCGCCCCATGATCCGATTCATCAGATAGGGGACGAAATTTTCTAGCCCCAATTCACCCAATTTGGTGGGCCCTGTGCTCATCTGATGATCCCCAGCCAGCGTTTCACGCCGTCAAAACGGTCCCCTGTGGTTGGTTTGATCAGCGCGTTTGCCACGTTAAACCCGGACCCGCCGCCCAGACCGGGGCCGGGATGGGTAGAGGCACCGATGTGATACAGCCCCTTGATGGGCGTTGCATTGTTCGCCACCGCGCTACCGGGACGCCAGACAAAAAACTGATCCAGCTCGCAAGAACCGCCATAGGGATCACCCCCAACCAGATTGATGTTCATGTCCTCAAGATCCTGCGGGGAATACGCCCGCCGCGCCAGTATAAGGCTGTCGAACCCTTCGATGTGTTGCCTCAGAATACCCTCAACCCGGTCTGCAAATGCCTCGCGCAGGTCTTCCGTCCAGGTGTGGGTTGTTTCAATCTGACCGGCGGCGTCCCCTTCGACGATAAAGGGCAGATCAGGCACCTGAATCCAAAATATCGCTTTGCCCTCAGGGCAGCGTGTCGGGTCCAGCTGATGAGGTTGACCCACACAGAGGGTCGGCGTTTCCGGCAGCAACCCACGCAGGGCCTCATTGCACGATTTAGAGACTGAATTGATGCCATCCGCCAGATGGATCAGTGCCACGTCTTCTAGCCCCTCGGCCTTCCATTTGATCGGGCCATCCAGCGCGTAATGCAGTTGGAAATTGCTACGCCCATGGCGGAACGCTTTGCGGTCCTCAGGGCGCGGATCCTCGCGCAGCAGCCCCCCATAAAGCCGCCCCGGCGCTGTCGAGGCGAGGACCGACTCCGCGTAAATCTGTTCATCGTCATCGGTAATGACGCCGTGCACCTTGCCGCCGTCCACCATGATCCGGGTCACATCAACGCCGGTGCGGATCACCCCGCCATTGGCTTCAATCAGGGACTGAAACGCCGCGGCCGCCCGCCCTGCCCCGCCTTTGACCACGGGCGCGCCCGCAGCCTCCAGCGCAAAGGCAATCACGCGGGCCATCTGCCCGCCATAGGTGCTTTCCGGTGTCAGACCCACATGCAGGCACCATGGGGCCCACAGCGCCTGAACCGAGGCGGAGGAATAGCGGGTTTCAAGCCATCCCCGCGCAGGTTCCATCGCCTCACCAAACCATGCCTTGAGCCCGTTCAGACCCCGTTTGCGGGCCTGACCAGCCATCAGTTTTGCCATCTTGGCTGTCCACAACGGCTGTCCCAGAACCGAGAACAGGAAATCTGCATCCTGTTCAATACTGCCCACATCCTTGCGATGCTGATCGCCATCCCCCGGCGAAAACCCGTTGAACAGAGCCACATTTGCCGCCCTATCCATACTCAGCACAACCGATGACCCATCCGGGCGCAGCACAGCTGTGGGGTGCTTTGAGTGACAATACTCAAACCCATGTTTGGCCAGATCCGCGCCCAAAGCCTCCTGCGCGGGACCGGTCATAAACAACACAAAGGTCGCGGCCATCACATCGTGATGAAACCCCGGCAGCGTGATCTCATCGGTGCGCATACAGCCCCCGATGCGATCTTCCCGTTCAACCACCAGAACCTTGTCACCCTTGCGCGACAGCATCGCGGCGGCCACCAACGCGTTGATGCCTGAACCGATGATCACATGGTCAAACTTGGCCACGCTTTACCCTTTGGGCACAAGCGCCAGCGCGCGAATAGGGCTGCCCGTCCCGTTCTCGATCTTGAGCGGCGCGGCAATCAGAATGGCACCCTTTGGCGGCAGCTTGGAAAGGTTCGTCAGCGACGCCAGACCAAAACAATTGTCCCTGTGCAGCAGATTGTGTGCGGGGTATGGCGGCTCCATCCCGCCAGCCTGCCCGGCGTCCGTCCCAATGCACTGCGTGCCCCAACCAACGATCTTTTTGCTGAGCAGGTATTCAATGCAATCGGGCGTCGGACCGGGCGAATGTGGCCCGGTTTCATCTGCATTCAGAAACTTTGCCTCATCATCCACGCGGGCATCCCAATCCGTGCGCATGACAACCCATTCACCTGCGCCAATCTCTCCGTGCGCTGCTTCCCAGGCTTTCACCCCGTCTGCGGTCAACAGAAAATCCTCGTTCTTGGCTGATTCTGCGGAACAATCAATGCAGTTCACCGGGGCCACCAACCGCTGCACGTCAAGGCTGTCGGTGAACCCATCGGGATAATCCTTGCCCGTGATCCAATGGTGCGGTGCATCAAAATGCGTGCCGGAATGTTCCCCCAGAACCATCCAGTTCCAGGCAAAGAACGGACCATCAGCATCATACTCAGAAATCTTGTGAATCTCGACCTTTGGCGTGGGTTTGGCAAAATCTGCGGGCAGTTGGATGATCGGCGTATTGGGTCCCAAAACGCCGGTGCAATCGACTACTTCGACCCCGCCAGAGATCAGCATCTGGCCAAGGTTATTCATCACATCTGATGCGCTCATTTCTTTCTCCCCTTAGGTGTGGGCGCGGCATTTCTCGCGCTCTGGTTGCTGCATTCAACGCTAGACAAAATTACATGCGTTTGCAATTATCTTGTGCAGGGGGAATGCTGCACATGTCCACCGAACTGGACGCGATCATCATCGGAGCGGGGCATAACAGTCTTGCCTGCGCCTGCCATCTGGCCAAGCGCGGCTGGAAGGTCGCGGTATATGAACAGAACGCTGAACCGGGCGGCGCCGTAAAATCTGGGGCCTATACCAAGCCCGGCTTTACCCACGACTGGGCCGCAATGAACCTGTCGCTGTTTGCCGGCAGCGCCTTTCACACGGAGAACGCGGCGGAGTTGGCGGAGCATGGGTTGGCTTTTGCACCCACCGGCCACCCTTTTGCTACACTCTTCCCCGATGGCCGCTGGCTCGGCATCTCCAACGATGCGGCTCTAACGCAGGCGCGCGTGCGTGGTTTTTCCCAAAAAGACGGTGCCACATGGCAACAACTTACGGAGGATTTTCCCACACAGGCGGAGGCGATTTTCTCCGTTCTTGGCAGCCCGATGAACGCAAAGGCACTTGGCAAACTAGGCTGGGCCACATGGCGCAAACAGGGCGCGGGCGGCGCGTTGGACCTTGCGCGTTTTCTGATGCTCTCGCCCCGCGCCTGGCTCGATCAGACCTTTGAGTCCGAGCACGTCAAAGCCACCCTTGCCGCCTGGGGCATGCACCTTGATTTCGCACCCGACATCGCGGGCGGCGCGGTCTTTCCCTATCTGGAAGCGATGGCCGGTCAGGCCTTTGGCATGGTTCTTGGCGCGGGTGGTGCCGCCACGATGACGCACGCCATGGTCAAGATGTTCAAGGCCCATGGCGGGGAACTGCACCTGAATGCACAGGTCAGCAAAATCGAACAAGCCGCCGGACGCGCCACGGGCATCGTGCTGTCGGACGGACGTTTTGCACGCGCAGAAAAGGCGGTGATCGCCAATGTCTCGCCCACAGCACTACTAACGCTGACAGGCGGCACCGGTGAGCCCCGGCATGAAACTGCGATGAAAGGTTTTCAACATGCGCCGGGCACCATGATGATCCATCTGGCCATGGACGCCCTGCCCAACTGGCTGGCCCCTGAATTGCAACGCTTTGCCTATGTGCATCTGGCCCCCTCAATGGATCAAATGGCGCGCACCTATGCGCAGGCCAAGGCCGGATTGCTGCCGGATGAACCGGTAATCGTTTGTGGCCAACCCACCGTCATGGACCCCTCGCGCGCGCCCGCGGGCAAACACGTGTTGTGGCTGCAGGTGCGCATGGCGCCGGGCACCATCAAGGGCGACGCGGCAGGCAAAATCAAAGCGACGGATTGGGACGGCGCGGCAAAACCCTTTGCCAAACGCGCGCTGAACATTCTGGAACGCTACGCCCCCGGCACAGGCGCAAAGATCATCGCCAAACACATCGTCACGCCCGACATGTTGGAGGCCGATAACCCTAACCTGATTGGCGGTGATCAGGTCTGTGGCAGCCACCATCTGCACCAGCATTTTATGAACCGTCCCGCGCGCGGATATGCCGATGGCACCACGCCCATCCGCAACCTCTATCACACCGGTGCAGCCGTTTGGCCCGGCGGCGGTACAGGCGCGGGGCCGGGCACACTGCTTGCCAGAAAACTTGCCGGAAAATAACCAAAACCAGAGACTAATAAGGGAGAAACGCTATGAAACTGAACCGAAGAAGCCTGTTGAAACTCAGCGCGGCAACGGCTGCAATGTCTACCGTCGCCCTGCCCTCATTCGCGCAGGACATCGACGAGCTGGTCGTCGCCTATAACGTGAACCTGCCCAGCTGGGACCCGACCGTAGGCCTGTCGGCCGTGAACCCGACAATTCAGGGGTTCTATCAATCGGTCTTTGACCTTTACATCCCGCAGAACCCGGACCTGTCGTTTGGTTCCGGGATCATCACCGATTACGGCTGGAACGACGACAACACCGCAATCTGGATGGACGTGCGCGAGGGGGTCACCTGGCACAACGGCGACCCCCTGAGCGCGGAAGACGTCGCATGGTCCCTGTCCCGCGTGGCCAACCCCGAAACCGGCAGCCCGATCCAGTTCATCTGGGGCAACCTGCAAAATGTAAAAGCCGACGGCAACCGCGTGACGGCTGATCTGGCTGGGTTTGACCCGACCCTGTTCAAATGGATGTCCTTCCTGACCGGCTATGTGATGCCCAAAAAATACTACGAAGAAGTGGGCGCAGAAGGGTTTGAGGCCGCGCCCATCGGCACAGGCCCCTACATGGTCGAAAAGTTTGAGCGCAATGCCTTTGTTCGCCTGAAAGCGAACGAAAACTATTGGGGCGGCGCGCCGGAATTCAAGACGGTGACCATCAAATTTGTGGCCGATGCCGCCAGCCGTGTGGCCGAGGTGGAATCGGGCAATTCACATGTCACGTTGGAAATGCCCTACGAAGAATATGACCGGTTGAAAGGCAAGGACGGCCTGGCGGGTGTCGATACGCCTGTGTCTGACATTGGCATGATTTTCCTTAATGATATTGAGGTGATGACAGACCCCAACGTGCGCATGGCCGCCGCCCATGCCATCGACAAACAGACCATCATTGACCGCCTGCTGTCCGGCTATGGCGTGGCGATTGATACGCTGCAAACACCGGACTACCCGGCCTATGACGCCTCGATCAAGGTGCCCTATGACCCGGACAAGGCAAAGGAATTGCTGGCGGCCTCTGGCTACGGCACCGACAATCCGGTGAAGTTCAAAATCCAATGCACCAAAGGTTACAAGCCCAAGGATTTTGAGATGATTCAGGCGATTGTCGGCCTGTGGCGCCGTGTGGGGATTGAGGCAGAGATCGAGGTTTATGAGATCGCCAAACACTTTGAGTTGCGCGCGGCCGATCAACTGGCCCCGGCGGCATTTTACAACTGGGGCAACTCGGTGGGGGATCCGACAACCTCCACCGGTTTTGCGATGTTTGGCCCCTCGCCGCACTCCGTCTGGGATGGTGAGGATACGCTCAACGCCATTCTGCCCCTGTGGGGAGAGGCCGATGAGGCCAAACGCATTGAGGGTTGGAAAGCCGTTGACCGCCGCATCGCGGAAAACGCTGAGGTGATCCCGCTGCTGCAATACGTGCAACCAATCCTGCATGACGCACGGGTCAAGGTCACGCCGCACCGTTCCGGCGCACTCCTGCCGCACCTGATGACACGGGCCTAGGTTTATCACATCACCAAACGGGGCTGGCCGCATGCTGGCCCCGTCTTTTCTGACGGACCCTGAATGACCCTGCTGCGCGCCATCCTGTTGCGACTGTTGACCACGGCCATCACCCTGTTTGGGGTGGCCGTCATCGTGTTTGTGGTGATCCGCGTGGTGCCGGGCAACCCCATCGCCATGATGCTACCGCCCGGCGCAACAGAGGCGGATATCCTGAGGTTAGAGACACAATACGGTTTTGACAAAACCATCCCGCAACAATTCATGATCTGGCTGGGCGGCGTGATGCAGGGTGACTTTGGCACCTCCATTTCCACCCGCCAACCGGTGTCTGGTCTAGTGCTGTCTCGCCTGCCCGCCACGCTGGAACTGTCTATTGTCGCGCTTATCATCGCGGTGACCCTTGGGGGCACCATGGCGCTGCTGGGCACCCGTTTTCGCGACAGCAAAACCGAGGGCGCCATTGACGTGACCGCCGGTATGGCCCTGTCGATCCCGGATTTTCTGTGGGGGTTGGTCTTAATCTTACTTTTTGGGGTGCTTTGGCCGGTGTTTCATATCTCTGGCCGGATATCCCCGTCGTTAGACATTGATTTTACAACCAATTTCTATCTGTTTGAGGCTCTATTACGGCTCAGGTT
Source organism: uncultured Sulfitobacter sp. (assembly GCA_937928635.1). Lineage (GTDB taxonomy): Bacteria > Pseudomonadota > Alphaproteobacteria > Rhodobacterales > Rhodobacteraceae > Sulfitobacter. The sequence continues at coordinate 42,377 of CALFWM010000029.1, forward strand.
CGATGTGATTGCTGATCTGATCGGCCATATGGTCATGCCGGCCCTCGCACTGGCCATTCCCCTTGCCGCCATCATTGCCCAACTGCTGAAACAGAGCCTGAAAGAGACGATGCATCTTGATTACGTCACCCTTGCCCGCACCAAGGGCTACGGTGAGGCCAAAGTCATCACGCGCGAGGCGCTGCCAAATGCCCTGTTACCGACCCTAACACTGGTCGGTGTGCAGTTTACCTTTCTCATCGGCGGGACAGTGATCATCGAACGGCTGTTCAGCTATGAGGGTCTGGGCAACATGGCAATTGATGCGGTGATCAACCGCGATCTGCCCCTGATTCAGGGCATTGTGATCCTTTTTGCGCTGATCTTTACCTTGGTTAATCTCGCCGTTGACATGCTCTACGTCGTGCTGAACCCGCGGCTGCGCCATGCGTGACGCCCGCGCAGATGTCCGCCGCCCCGTTGGGCTGCGTCTGTGGCTGTCTGGCGGATGGCTCAGCCTATTGACACTCGCGGCCATCTTTGCCCCGCTCATCGCCCCACAGGATCCGCTGGCCCAAGATCTGTTCCTGGGCCGCCTGCCCCCTTTCTGGGAAAGCGGCACAGAGCCCGGGTTTTACCTTGGCACAGATTCCCTTGGGCGCGATGTGCTTTCGCGTATACTCTACGGCGCTCGATTGGCTTTGATCGTGGCGCTGGTGGCGGGCACCCTGACCTGCCTGATCGGGGCCACATTGGGCCTGATCGCCGGGTATTATCGCGGCTGGCCGGATCGTATCATCAGCCGTTTTGTGGACATCTGGATGGCCTTCCCGCCCGTCCTGTTCTCAATCCTGCTTATCGCCGTGTTAGGGCCGGGTCTAGTCTCTATCATCATCGCCATTGTCATCATCGACTGGACGCGATTTGCCCGCGTGATCCGCGCCGAGGCCATATCACAGGGGGCAATGGATTACGTTGCCTCCGCACAGGTGGCTGGGCGCACAAAATTCGGCACTATGCTGGCGGAAATCCTGCCAAACGTCTTGCCAACCATTGTGGCGCTGCTGACCCTCGAAATGGGCATCGCCGTGATTATCGAGGCGATCTTAAGTTTCGTGAATCTTTCCATCTCAACGGACAGTCCAACCTGGGGCGGCATGATCTCTGAGGGCCGTATCTCAGTGCATCAAGCCTGGTGGGTTTTGGTCTTTCCACTGATCACATTGTTCCTGACCGTCCTCAGCTTCAGTCAATTGGGCGAAGGGTTGAAAGATCGCTTTGATCCGGTGCTGCGATGAGCGCCTATCTGTCGATCCGCAACCTGAGTGTTGCGCTGAAAGGGGGCGGGCCGATCTTGCGGCGCGTGTCGCTGGATGTGCATCCGGGGCAGGTGCATGGGCTGGTGGGCGAATCCGGGGCTGGGAAATCCATGATCGGCAAGGCGGTGCTGGGCACCCTGCCCCGCGCATTGCAAGTGACCGGCGGGGAAATCTGGCTGGACGGCGTGAACCTTGAGACACTTCCCCCGTCTGAGCGGCGCAGGCGCATTGGCGCAACCGCGGCTTTGATCCCGCAAGACCCGTTAACAGCGCTGAACCCGTCAAAACGGATCGGCCCACAGATCACCCGCCGTCTGGTCGATATCCTCGGCTGGTCCCGCGCAGACGCCCAAAATCGCGCGCTGGAGCTGCTGGCGGAGGTTCACATCCCCGAACCTGCGCGCGTGATGCGCAACTACCCGCACGAGTTGTCCGGTGGGATGCGACAACGTATCCTGATCGCTGCCGCCTTTGCGGCAGAACCGCAGTTGATCATCGCGGATGAGCCCACAACGGCGCTTGACGTCACCGTGCAAAAACAAATCCTGCGTCTGATCGCTCAGATGCAGGCCCGGCATGGCACGGCGCTGATGTTTGTGACCCATGATCTGGGCGTGGTCTCCAAGGTCTGCGATTCCCTAAGCGTGCTCTACGCCGGCTTGGTGGTGGAAAACGCGCGCATGCGGCGCTTTTTCACCCGTCCAATTCACCCCTATTCCGCCGCCTTGTTGGCCGCGACGCCCACCTACACCGACCCATTTGGCAGCCTCAAACCGGTGCCGCAGAACGTGATTACAGCCGTTGAAACCGAGGTGTCACAGCACGACAGGCGGACGGGGGCATGATGTATCAGATCAGGGATCTGCACCTGTCATTGCCGGACATGACCCGCAAGCCAATCCTGGGGCATGCACCGCAGATGAACATCTTGAAGGGCCTTAGTTTTGACATTCCCAAGGGGGCCGTGCTTGGCATTGTGGGCGGGTCGGGGTCTGGAAAATCGACGCTTGGGCGCGCTATGGTGCGGCTGCTGGAGCCCACTGCCGGGCAAATCATGTTTGATGGGAAAGACATCAGCCATGCATCGGAAGATGAATTGCGCCCACTGCGCAAACGGTTCCAGATGATTTTTCAGGATCCAATGTCGTCGCTGAACCCACGCAGAAGGGTAGGGGGCATTATCGCCGGGCCGCTGCGGCTACATGGCGTGGACGTTTCCGGCAAGGTCGATGAGGCCTTGGAGATGGTCGGCCTGCCCCGGCATTTTGCCACCCGTTATCCGCATGAATTGTCCGGTGGTCAGCGTCAGCGCGTTGGCATTGCCCGCGCCATTGCCTTGAGGCCGGATTTTATTCTGGCGGATGAGATTGTGTCGGGTCTTGATGTATCCTCCCAGGCACAGGTTCTGAACCTGTTGGAGGAATTGGTGCGGGACCTTGGCCTGACGCTTGCATTTATCAGCCATGATCTGTCGGTCATTCGACGGCTGTGCAGCCGGGTCATTGTTCTGCGCAATGGTGAAATTGTTGAGGCTACGGAGACGGTCAAGTTGTTCGACACGCCCCAGGCCGATTATACGAAAGAGTTGTTGCAGGCCATTCCACTGCCTGATCCGGGTCAGACTTGGACGTGAATTGCCCATGGGCAATTCTCTGTAAGGCGTTTGAATACAATGACTTGCGATATCGGCTGCCCTGCGGAGTCAAAATTGCCCATGGGCAATTTATTCCTTTTGGGCCTTCAGGTAGTTCTCAAACGCGCCCCGCAGTGAACTGGCTGACAGATCGGCATCAAAGGTCAGCTGCACCTCATTCCCGCGTTTTTTCACGGTGATGCCACGCTCCCCCCTTGAGCGGCTATAGGTCGTGCCGGTTTGCACCTTTGCGGGCTTCGCCTTGGGCCGTGCCGCAGCGGTCAGCCGCCGAAACACCTCTGCCGCCTCCACATAGCCCCCTTGCCCGGCGGCAGCGCGCCCCTGGCCCTTGGCCAGATATGCCGCCTCCTCCAGCACGGCGGTGGCCTGCTCCGGCTGCGCCAACAACGGCTTGAGCGCACGCGCGTGCCGCTCCTTTATGTCCCGGCGCGAAGCATAGGCATCAAGGATCTGATCCGGCATCTTGGCAAGCACCAGATAGCGTGACAACCACGGCGGACTGACCTCCAGGCGTTCGGCCATATCCTTTTGCCTGCCACCATAATAGAGCTTGATCGCCTGGGCATAATCCACCGCGCGCTCATAGTCAGAGATGTCTTCACGGTCGCGGTTTTCGATGTCGGCAAGGCGAAAGGCCTCTTCGTCCGTCAGATCGCGCACTTCGATCAGGTAACGAAACTGCGGATAATTATGCGCGCGCAACCAGCTCACGGCATAATGCCGTCGCGCGCCACAGATGACCTCAAAATCATGCTCTTCTTCATCGACACGGCGTACAATCGCGGGGAATTCCTGTTGGCCCTGGGCCTTGAGACCATCAATCAAATCTCGACAGTTTTCTTCACTAAGCAGTGCGTAGTCCCGGTTGTGCCGTGCCCACATGCGGCACCGGGCAGGGTCTACCAGATGCAATGTTTTTTCCTGCACCTCGCCCGACATCCGTTCCCCGATCGTGGTGGAGCGTTTCAAAAACCGGGCACCTGTGCGCTCCGCCTGGGGAGCAGGGGCATCCAGCCCGCTCAGCACATCATCAAAAATCGCGTCGTGTTTCTTGCTCATAACAATCCTTCCTTGCGCAATGCGCCGTGGTGGCTGGGCCATGTCTTGCGGATCAGCAATTCGATCTCACCATTCACGGCGTCCAGATAGGCGCGGCAGCGCTTGTGCGTCTCCGTGCGCGTGCCCGGCCCCGTCAGTTCATAGACCGTCGACAGGTTTGCCGCGGCATTGTCGATTTCAGCAGAATCTTTCAACACGGCTGTCATCATATCCATCGGAAACACCGCCTCCATCATGCGCTTGATCGCCTGATGCGCCGATTTTCCGTCATTCATCTTGGTGGCCAAGATTTTAACAAAAGCATAATCGCGCGTTCCCCCCGCGCGGGCGAGCTCTTCCAGCGTGGCCCCCATCATCTTGAGAAAATGCGCAGTAGACCCGAAATCAATGTTGTTGGGGGGGGCAGGAATGACCAGAGCATTGGCCGCGCGGAGCACTGAAAGAGATAGCATGCCAAGCGCCGGGGGCGGGTCCAGCAGGATCACGTCAAAGCTGTCTTTGATGCTGTCGATACCGCTGCGAAGACGGTCCAGCACAAAGGTCGAATCCCGCGCCATTCGGGCGGCAAATTCGTATTCCGCATCATAAAGCCCAAGGTTTGCCGGGATCAGCGCAATGCCCGGCCAATAGGTCGCGCGCAACGCATAGTGCAGCGACGCAGGCCCGCCATGGCGGAAAAACGGGTACAGCGTGTCGTCATCCTCATCCACGTCCACATCCGGGTTCAGACCAAACATTGACGTCGTAGAGGCCTGGCTGTCGCAATCAATCACGCAGACGCGGTAACCTTTCAGCGCCAGATGCTGTGCCAGATGACAAACCATGGTCGATTTTCCGACGCCCCCTTTGAAATTCTGGATGGCAAGAACCATTGCCGGATCGCTCTCATTGCGATGGGGCAGGGTGCCAAAAACCTCGCGCATGGTGTTGACCTGCCCAAGGGAATACCCGGTTCGGCGGTTGGTTTCGGGGTCTTTTTCTGGCGCTGGAAGCCGGCCATCGCCCTCCGCATCGCGGATCAACTTGTCACTGCGCCCAACCATCTCAGCGGCCTTTCGCACGTTGAACCGCAGATCAAGGGTTTTGGAAACACCCGGCGCGTAGACCCGCTCGCGCAGTCTTTCGATGACGGTTGAGGCACGATCAGAAAGGTTGGCAAGTTCTGTTAATGTCACGGGGGGAAGGACGGGCTGCTGCATTGAATTGCCTCATGTTATTCTTTGTGCGAATCATGAAGCATGCAGAGACCGCACTCAAGTGTGAAATTTGATGGTAAATGCTGAAAAAGTTGGAAATCTCAGCGCTGGGTGGACTTGGCTGGAAAGATGAGGCGGCTTGGGTGGATTTGCGGCGATTTTTGCAAAGTAGCACCCGATTTGTAAGGTTTGGATACTCACAGGTCGGCGGAAGCCGAATGAGAATTGCCAAACAGAAATCACAAATCAGAAAACACCTCTTTTTGTTCGGGATTCTTAGTGTTCAGTGTTCAACTTGCATAACACACTTGGTTTCATAGCAAAAATGGCTCTAACGCTTACCTATTGGGGTGGTTTTGCTTACCTTTCGGGAGTGTAATTCTTACGCATTGGGGCGTGTTGTCTTACACATGGGGCAGGGACTAAGGCTTACTTTTGGGGTGGCTCCTCAACAGGGTGGTCAACGTGGTAAGTTCTGCCTTGAGGACAAGGGGTTGCGAATCGGGGGGCATGAATCACCCTGATCATAGCCTTACATTTCGGGTGGTAGACCGGGGCAGTGCTCTATGATACCTTACACGAATAAAAGAACAAAAGTAAGTTTTGCACGTAAGGCAGGACATGAGCAAAGCCTATCGCACGGTTGAGGCGCGCCCTAATGCGCAGACCTTGGTTAAGCCAGGGGAGTTGGTAGATCTGGTTGAGGTCACGCCGCTGACCTTGGCCGACCGGCGTATTTACAACCAATTGCTGGAAAACGCCTGGGACGCGATTGAAAAACCCGTCACCCATGTGATTTCCAAATCTGACCTGCGCGGATCCCATAATTCGAATGACCGTGTCGGGGCCTCTGTGGAACGGCTGATGGCCTCCATCGTCAAGGTCTCCGTGATGCGGGATGGGGAACCGGCGATTGAACGGGTGCAACTGTTGGGTGGCAATGTGGAGACCGCGCGGCGCGATGGGTTGCTGGAATACGAAATCCCGCACCGGCTGCGGCGGATCATCAAAGACAGCACGGTGTTTGCACGCCTGCAACGCGAGGTCATGTTTGCCCTGTCCTCCAAATATGCGCTGACGCTCTACGAGATGGTGCAGAAACGGGGCAATCTGCGCTGGCGCTCGGCAGAGAAATTTTCGCTTGAGGACATGCGCGGGGTGTTGGGCGTGCCCAAGGGCAAGCTCACGTCTTGGTCAAACCTCAAACTGCGTGCGATTGATCCTGCGGTCGAGGAGGTTTCTGCCCTGTCAGATTTCATCGTGGAGGTGGCTCCGATCAAGACCGGGCGCAAGGTCACCCATGTTGAGCTGCGCTGGTGGCGCAAGGATGCAGGTGGTGAGGCGGAAGTGGCGCGAGAGCTGCAATTTGCCTCCGTCGGGCGCAAGGAACGCACCCGTGCAAAAGCGCGCCCTGAGTGGTTGGAGGCCAAGGGTGCCGCCTTGCGGTCCGAAACCTATGAAACCGCCAAGCTGCGTTTTCCGGGCTATGACATTTACCATGTGGAAGGGCAGTGGCGCAGCTGGGCCGCAGGCAAACCCCCGGCGCGGGATGCAGATCGGGCCTATCTCGCCTTTTTTAAAACCTTTGCCGAAAATAACCCCATTTAGAGACTGATATGCCCCATGAGTCCCACCCTGACCCCGCCTATTTTCTGTACCATTCAATAGGGCAGTACCCCGGAAAAGCAGCGGGAATGTCAGCGGCATTGGGGCAATTTGCCGACACCTGGGGCGCGTTGGATGATGCGCAATGGCCAAAGGTGCTGCAAGATAGAGAGGTCTTTCTATCCCTTTGGCGCGACCTGATTGATGCCCCTGAGGGCAGTCTGACGAGCGCAGAAAACGTGACCACTGCCTTGTTTTCTGTCTTGGGCGGTCTGCCACCTGAACGGCTGAGGGGTAAGCGGGTGCTGATCGGGGCCGATTGTTTCCCGTCATTGCATTTTCTGCTGAACGGCATGGCGGAGCGGCTGGACTATACGCTTGAAACGGTGCCTGTGCGGCAGGGGGAATTCTGGGTCAAAGATGAGGATATGATGGCCGCCTGGGGGCCAGATGTTGGGCTCACCTTGCTGACGTTCGTGACCTCCACCGCATCGTATCGGTGTGACCTTGCGGCGTTGATTGCCCATGGGCAACAGATGGGGTCACTGGTTGGGGTGGATCTGACGCAGGGCATTGGGGTCATTCCGTTCTCGCTCACTGATTTTCCGGCAGATTTTGTGGTTTCAACCACGCTCAAATGGCTTTGCGGCACGCCGGGTGCCGGCATCGTTCAGATGCGCCCCGATCTGATCGCAGAGATGCAACCAGAATTGCGCGGATGGTTTTCACAGGCCAATCCATTTTCCTGGGACCTGGAGGCATTTGAATATGCCCCTGATGCGCGGCGGTTTGAGCATGGCACGCCGTCGGTTCTGGCCTGTGTTGGATCGGTGCCTGCGCTGAAATGGCATGCGGGGCAGGTGGACGTGTTGGCGCACAATCGGGTGCTTACGGATATGGTTATCGCGCGGGCGCAAGACATGGGTCTGACGTTGGCCACGCCTTTGGGGCAGGCGCAGCGCGGGGGATCGGTGATGCTGCACCTGTCCGGGGACACAGCAACATTGGTCGATCTGCTGCGCGCGCAGCAGATCTATGTGGACGCGCGCGGGCAGATTTTGCGCATTTCGCCGGGGGCAATGACAACGCAGGCGCATGTGGTGCGGCTGTTTGAAGGGGTGCAGGCGTTGCTGTAGTACGGCGCGGCCGCCCTTAAGGCGGGCCTCGGCCCGCAGGCCCTAGCAAAGCGCGTTGAAAAACCGTTGCATCCGGGCCATGGCATCTTCCAGCACGTCCAGCTCTGCACAGCCAAAACAGACCCGCAAGTGGCCTTCGCCAGCCTTGCCATAAAAACTGCCTGCCTCCACCACCACGCCCGTGTCAGCCATTAGTTTTTCCGCACATTCCTGCGCAGACAGGCCCGTGGCGGCGATGTCTGGAAAGGCATAGATCGTGCCCTCCACCGGGGCGCAGGTCACGCCCGGCATCTGGTTCAACCGTGTAACCACCAGATCGCGGCGGGCGCGGTCACGATCGACCATGGATTTGAGCACCTCCGGGTCCCCGGTAAGGGCGGCAAGGGCACCGTGCTGGATAAAGGTGTTCACATGGGTGACTTCACTGGTGTGCATCTTCATCAGCGGCCCAATCAGGGCGGCATCGGCGGCAAGATACCCAAGCCGCCAGCCGTCCATCGCATAGGCCTTGGTAAAGGCGCACATGGTGATGGTGCGCGCCTTCATCCCCGGCAAAGATGCGATGGAGATGTGGCGTGCGCCGTCATAGGTGATCTCTTCGTAGACTTCATCCGACAGGACCAGCAGGTCGTGTTTCTGCGCAAGATCGGCAATGATGTCCAACTCTGCCCGGGTGTAGACACGCCCCGTGGGATTGCAGGGATTGATCAGAGCAATGGCGCGTGTTGCGGGGGTGATATGTGGCTCTATCAAGGCGCGATGGATCGAAAACCCGTTTGCGGCGTCTAGTGGCGCAACGGTGACTTTTGCTCCCGCCAGCTCCGCCTTGCCGATGTGTTGCGGATAATAGGGGGCCAGTAACAGGCATTCATCCCCCGTATCCAGAAACGCCATAAACGCGGCAAAGGAGGCCTGCGTCAGACCGTTGGTTACAATGACCTCATCCGCGCAGACATTGATCTGGTTTTGTCGTTGCAGTTTGTCTGCGATTGCGCCGCGCAGTTCCGGCAGGCCTTGCAGATCAGAGTAATGCACCGCGCCCGATTGCAAGGCGGCGATGGTGGCATCTTTGATGTGCTGTGGCGTGTCTTCGACCGGCATGCCAAGTTCCAGATGGATCAAATCGCCCTGCATCCCCACGGCTTTGGCGAACATGCCGAAATTCTTGGGCGAGGTGTTTGTGATGCGGCGGGCAGGGCGGATCGGCATGAGGCACCTTTGCGATAGATATGTGCGTTTAGGTGCAATTGGGGTAGCGTGATCCAGGTGTGATGACCACAGGAGAATAGGGATGGCCAGGATAGCGGTTGTGACGGGTGCGGCGGGCGGCATGGGCCGGGCGATTGTCGCACGTTTGCTGGCAGATCAGATGCAGGTTGTTGGCCTCGATATTGATGCCGAGGGTCTGGGGGATATGGCGCAGCCCGGATTTGGCAGTATCGTGACGGATCTGACCGATGCGGGGGCCATCGCCCAGGCCTTTACCCAGATAGGCGCGGATCACGGTGGTGTTGATGCGCTGGTCAACAACGCAGGCACCTGTTTCATGTCGGAATTTCCCGACATCCCGGAGCAGGAGTTTGAAACCCAAATGGCGCTCAATTTCTCAGGGGCGTTTCATTGCTGTCAGGCCGCGATCAAGCTGATGCAGGGGCGTGATGGGGTGCGCAAGATCGTCAATATTTCGTCTAACGGTGCCTATAATTTTGACGCTTTTGATCCGCCCCATTACCGCGCGTCAAAGGCCGCGCTGGACACGCTGACCAAAGACCTCGCACGGCGCTATGCGCGGGATCAGATTGCGGTCAATTCCATCGCGCCCGCCATGACAGAGACCCCGTTGTTTGGCGTGGTCAGTGAGGAGGTGTTGGCCGAGGCGATTGCACAAATGCCCCATGGCCGTGCGATGCAGCCCTCAGAGATTGCCGATTGGGTTGGGTTTCTGATGTCACCTGCCGGAGATATTTCCAGCGGCAATGTGATCATCCTTAATCAAGGGCGCGATGTGCGTTGACTCGGTTTTAACAGATGCGCATGCTATATGCACATTGAGGAGAGCCATCATGGGCATGCAACAGCGGACCAAAAAAGCCACCAACGTCACGCTGGATCAGGCGATGTTGGAAGACGCAAAAGCACTGGGGATCAACATCTCCCAAGCGGCTGAGGCAGGCGTGCGCGCCGCGGTGCGTGAGGCCTGGATCGAGGAAAACCGCGAAAGCATGGAGGCCTGGAACAAATGGGTTGAGGAAAACGGCCTCCCACTCGAAGAATTCAGGATGTTTGGTGTCTAGGTTCGACATTTATCCCAGCCAGAGCACTCGGGGGTATCTTCTTGATCTTCAAAGTGATTTCCTGGCTGTGCAATCCACACGCGTGATCGTTCCCTTGCTGCCTGAAAACGATCTGCCCGAGCGTATAAGGATGCTTCATCCTGTGTTCGAAATAGAGGGTGAGATGCATGTGATGGCAACCCACCTTATCGCGACGGTCCCGCTCAGCCGCCTAGCCCCAGTGTCAGGGAACCTCTCTGCGCATGCAGATCAGATCACCCGTGCCTTGGACCTGCTGTTCCAAGGGCACTGATCATTCAAACCACGCCGGTGCCTTTTTCAGATCGGGCCATTGCTCCGGGCTATGCCCATAGATCAACAGCGCATCCCGCTTTGCCGCCAAATCCATCAGGCGCGCGCCATGGAAAATCGCCAGATCATCATCCCATGACCCGGCAAATTTCTCGTCGATTTCGCTGGCCCGGCTGATCGCATCAGAGGTGAACAGCACCCAGCCCGTTTCGGGCAGGCGGATCATAAACGCAAGCTGGCCCGGCGCGTGGCCCGGACAATGCAGCACCTCAAAATCGGGGCCAATTTCGGTATCATCCGAAATCAGATGATAGATCGCATCAGGCCATTCCATCATCTGTTTGCCCGACCAATAAAGCGGGCGGGGCAGGGCGCGTTCATCCGCCGATATCAGCATCGGAGCATGGGGATAGCCCGCCATATCACCAATGTGGTCAATATGCGTGTGGCTTTGGATCATCAGAGTGACGTCTGATTTGGCCAATCCCAGTTTGGCCAGCTGCGGGCCCGGCATGTTGTCAGGTGTCACCGATAAAACGCGCCCAAAACTGCCCAGATCGTCCTCCCGCGTGGCGGCCTCTGCATCCTCGGCGTATTTTGGAGGAAACCCGGTGTCGATCAGGATGACTTCACCTGCGTCCGTTTCAATCACCGCACCGCAAATCCCGATGGTGCGCGGCCCGGCGTGCACCTCAAACAACCCATAATCCAGCATGGCGAGCCGTTTGGGTTTGCCCTTTAGTCTGATCTGGTTTTCCATGGGGCAAGTCAGCCGGGGGACCCGATGAAAGTCAAGATACACACGTTGTTTCAGTACTTGTTGGAAACCACAGAGGCCGCGCCCGAAGCGATTGTGGGTTTTTCGCTGTCGGGGTCGCCAAAGCTGGGCGATTATCTGGCGGAGCTGGACCCGGAGCAGTCACTGGATTGGAACAACCGCGACTTTCGCGGCCTGCCAGAACTGCGCGATCATGTGTTGGCGCAGGCGGGGCTGGTGGGGCGCTGCACTCCGGGTGATGTGTTGATCACCGCTGGTGCGGGAGAGGCGAATTATCTGGCCATTATGCAACTGTTGCAGCCCGAAGATGAGATTGTGATTGAAACCCCCGGCTGGCCGCAGGCGGAAGTGCTGGCTAAGGCGATTGGCGCGAAGGTGGTCAAAGTCGCCCGACAGGAGGTCGATCAATGGCGCCTGCCGCTGGATGAATTGGCGGATGCGGTCATGCCCAAAACCAAGCTGATTTTCATCAGCAATCCCAACAACCCGACCGGGGGGGTGCTCAATGCCGAAGACATGGCGGAACTGGTGCGCATTGCAGATCAGGTGGGCGCATGGCTGCTGGTAGATGAGGTTTATGCGGGTTTGGAATGGGACGGACCGCGCGCGCCGTCGGTGGCCGGGATGTATCCACGCGGCATCACAACCGGGTCGGTCAGCAAAGCCCTTGGGTTGCAAGGGCTGCGCACGGGCTGGCTGATCTGCCCTGATCCCACCTTGGTGATGGATGCGGTAATTTTGCGGGAAAATTCATCGGAGATCATGAATATCATGGGCGAGGTGATTGCCGAAATCGCCCTGCGCCCCGCCCGCTATGCCAGCGCCATGGAAAAGGCGCGCCGTGAAGGCGCAGCCAACCTCGCGCAGATGAACACCTGGATCGCGGGGCAAGACGGGTTAAGCTGGGTGCCGCCCCGCGCCGGTCTGATCGGTTTGGGGCGCCTGCCCACAGGCATCGACAGTGACGATTTTGCCAGACGGCTCTTGGCGGATCCCTACCGCACCTTTCTGCTGCCGGGCAGCGCCTATGACCAACCCAATCACATTCGTCTGGGCGTTGGCGGCGGTGCCAGTGTGAACCTGAACGAAGGCTTGGATCGACTGGCACAGGCGCTTAAGGATTGGACATGACAGATTTCAAATTGATCGACGCGCATCACCACCTTTGGGCCCCGCAAAGTGATCCGGGGCAGGTGGGGTATGTCTGGCTCAAAGACATTGGCGCGCCCAAACCTTTTGGCGACCCCACAGCGATCCAACGCGATTACCTGATTGCGGAGTTTCTGGCAGAGCCTGCCCCGCACCAATTCGCAGGGTCTGTGCATTTGCAATGTGACCCTAATGTGCCTGATCCGGTGGCGGAAACCGCATTTATCCAGGGGATGAGTGACGCCACGGGGCACCCCTTGATGATCGTTGCCTTTGCTGACCTTACGCGTGCCGATTTTGCCGAGGTGCTGGTGCGGCATCTGTCCTACCCAAATCTGCGCGGCATCCGGCAGATCATTTCTCACCTGCCCGCACGTCCCGCCATCAGCTTTGCTGCGCGCAACCTGCTGCAAGATAGGGTCTGGCGTGAGAACTACGCGGTTTTGGCGCAACATGGGCTGAGTTTTGATCTGCAACTCTACCCGGAACAGATGGAAGAGGCGGCGGCGTTTCTTGCACTGCATCCAGATGTGCCGGTGGTGATTGACCACCTCGGCAGTCCCTATGACACCAGCACGACGGGCCTGGGGATGTGGCAAACAGGCATGACAGTTCTGGCCGCATTGCCCCATGTGTCCGTCAAGCTGGGCGGATACGCGATGTATCTGGGGGCTGATCTGGGCGCGGCTGCGCGCCATGTAACCCAAACGGCGCTGGACCTCTTTGGCCCGGAGCGTGTGATGTTTGCCAGCAATTTTCCGGTGGATTCGGTGCATCTGACCTATGGCGACCTGTTGACCTTTGTACTGGGGGTCTTGGGAGATAACCCGGATGTGCGCACAGCGGTGCTGCATGACACGGCACATCGGTTTTACCGTTTCTGAAAATGGATCACTATTGACACCACCGTTGTGATCAGAGACCTTTTTGGCACTGCCAATAAGGATCGCCCACTGTATGAAGACGGTCGACAAAGCCTTTCGCGTGCTTGACCAGTTCTCTGCTGAACGCAGAGAAGCGGGTCTGAGCGAATTGTCCCGGCTTGCCGGGCTTGATAAAGCGGCAACCCGTCGGCTGCTGGTGGCGCTGTCCAAACATGGGTTTATCGAACAATCCGCCGAAACCCGTAAGTATCGGCTGGGGCAGGGGTTTTTGCGCCTTGCCCGCATTCGTGAGGCGACCGTGCCCATGGCGCAGGCGGCCCAGGCAGTGGTGGATTGGCTGACGGATGAGGTCAATGAAACCGTGCATGCCAGCGTGCCTGCCGGGCTTAGCATGTCCACAATCGCATTTCGTCTGCCGCGCCGGGGCAATGTGATCAATATCGTCCCTTCCGAGGCGATCCCCTTTCATGCGACGGCTGCCGGGCTTGCCTTTTTGGCCTTTGCCACCGCAGAAACGCAGGCGCGTGTTCTGGCGCAAAAACGCGACATGACAGCAACGCAAACCCTGATCGCACGGGCTGATATTGAGGCCAAACTGGCAGAAACCAAAACAGCCGGATTTGCCCGGACCCGCAATTCGATGGAGGACGGTGTTGCCAGTGTCGCGATGCCCTTCTTTTTTGATTCCGAAGACCCGGCTGGCGCAATTTCCATCGCGCTGCCGGATGCAAAGTTGTCAGATGCCAGATGTGGCAAGTTGATTCCTGTTCTAAAAGACGCTGTGGATCGTCTAGAAAGCACGCTGACCGGGCAGGTGCACTAAGGACAGATCACCTATTCAAAACGGGCTGGCGGGCCAAGGCACCGCCTTACGCTGTACGTTCCCTTTCACCCTTCAAATTAAACTCATCCCGCAGGTGCCACATGCGGTGTCGCAGGCGTAGGCCACCTGCCCGTAAGGCGGGCCTCGGCCCGCCAGCCGCCTTATCTTACAGCTTGAACCACGCGGTTTTTAGATCCAGAAATTTTCCAAAGGCATGCAGCGATTTGTCCGCTCCATTGCCTGATTGTTTGACGCCACCCATGGGCACCGTGACATCCGGGCCGCCGTAGGTGTTTACATGCACCACGCCGGTGTGCATGGCGCGCACCATACGGTGGGCGCGGCTGATGTCATTGGTCCAGACGCCACCTGCCAACCCGTAGTTCGTCGCATTTGCCAAACGCACGGCCTCTTCTTCGGTGTCAAAAGGGGTCACGGCCAGCACGGGGCCAAAGACCTCTTTTTGAGCAACACTATGGGATTGGGCCACATCCGTGATGATCGTGGGCTCCATGAAATATCCGCCGGTGTTACGGAGGATTTGGGTGCCACCCTGAAACAATGTGCCCCCCTCCGCCTGCGCAGTCTCGACGAACTGCAAATTCTGATCCAGCTGGGTGGCATTGTTGATCGCCCCGGCCTGCGTGCTCAGATCGAGCGGGTCGCCAACCTTCATTGTGGCCGCCGCACGGCCCAAGGCTTCCACAAACTCATCATGAATGCTGCGCTCCACCAAGAGGCGTGATCCGGCGACACAGACCTGCCCCGAATTGCGGAAAATTCCCGCCGCGCTGACCGCTGCGGCCTGGGCCAGGTCCTTTGTATCGGCAAAAACCACATTTGCGGATTTGCCGCCAAGTTCGAGGTAGCAGCGTTTCATGTTCGATTGTGCCGAAGCCATCATCAGCTTGCGCCCCGTGCCCCCCGAGCCGGTAAAGGCGATCACGTCGACATCCATGGAGGTCGAAAGCGCCTCACCCACCACGCGTCCTTCGCCGGTGATCACGTTCAGCACGCCCGGCGGGAGGCCCGCTTCAAGCGCAAGTTCGCAGAGGCGGATCAGTGAGAGCGACGCGGTTTCCGAGGGTTTCAGCACCACAGAATTGCCCGCCGCCAGCGCCGGCCCCAGTTTCCATGCGGCGATCATCAAGGGGAAGTTCCAGGGAATAATTGCCGCCACAACACCGATGGGTTCATGGTGGATCAGTCCGAGGAATTCCGGCGCAGTGGGGGCGATTTCGCCATAGATCTTGTCGATGGCCTCTGCGTACCAACGCAGGGTGCCCACCGCGCTTCCCGGCTCTGCCCTGAGCGCCATGCCAATTTCGGTGCCGTTGTCGCGCACCCCCATGACCGCCAGTTCCAGGGCTTCGGCTTCGATCAGATCGGCCCACTTCAGCATGATCTTTTTGCGCTCCGCGGGGGGCATATTGCGCCAGCGGCCATCTTCAAATGCGGCGCGCGCAGAAGCGATGGCGCGGGTTGCGTCATCCGCTGTGCCAGCGGCGGTGGTGGTCAGAACGCGCCCATTGAGAGGGGAGATCACATCAAGCGTGGCACCATCAGACGCGGCGGTGGTTTTTCCGTCGATCAGCAGGCTGCGGGGGGAAATTTCAATGTCGCGCAGGGCGTCGATTTGGGACTGATCTGTCATGGCAATTCCCTAGCCTTGTTGGGTGTCGTGCAAGTCGTGATCCGTATCTTCCCCGGCCAGACGCAGGCGGTGTTCTTTGATCAAGGTTCGGATGTGCAGGACAATCACCAGCACGATCATGCCCGCGATGATAGCCGCGATGGGGCGTTCCACGAAATCAAGCGGTTCTTTCACCCGGATCAGGGAGGAGCGCAGTTTGACTTCCATGATGCCGCCCAAGACCATGCCAAGGATGATGGGCACAATCGGCAGGTTCAGCCGTTTCAGGATCAGGCCCAGAATGCCAAAACAGGACGCAATCGCGCAATCCGTGACAGAATTGCGCAGGGAATAGACACCAACAAAACTGAGCGTCAGGATGATCATGCCCAGGAACCGTGTGGGGATCTGGATTACCTTTGTCAGCAGGTTGGTGGAAAAGATCAGGAAGACAATGACAATCACGTTCAGGATCAGCATTGCCAGATAAAGCGCATAGACAAAATCAAGCTGGTTCTGGAACAGGTTTGGCCCCGGGATAACGTTGTGCACGTAGAAAACCGAAAGCATCATCGCCGTCAGCGCCTCACCCGGAATACCCAGCGCCAGCAGGGGGATCATCGCCGCCGCAGGCACGGCGTTATTGGCGGCCTCTGACGCGATCAGACCCTCGGGCGCACCATCGCCAAATTGCTCAGGCGTGGTGGAGGTTTTGCGCGCGTAGGTGTAGCTGAGGAATTGGGCCGTAAATTCGCCCACGCCGGGGATCATCCCCATCAGCACGCCAAAGCTGCCCGCGACGGTGGCGACACGTTTATAAAGCCAGAGTTCTTTCATGCCGGAGAACAGCGCGCCCTCAACCGGCTGTGCCTCTGGCGTGTTGTCTTTGTCGGTGAGCAGCAGAAAGGCTTGGGAGAGGGCAAACAACCCCAGCACCACGACGATCAGATCGAAACCGCCGGTCATCCAGGTTTGTTCATAGGTCATGCGCTGGCTGTATTTCACGTCCAGCCCCACGGTGTTGAGCAACAGACCAAAGGCGGCCAGCATACCCGCAGCAAAGACTTGGCCGCGATGGGCAAGGACCACGAGGATGATTCCAAGAAGGGCGGCAAGGAAGATTTCTCGGCTGCCAAAGTGCGGGGCGATGAGAGCCAGCAGCGGCGACAGGAAGATCAGGCAGATGATCCCAAACACCCCGCCCCAAAACGATGCGGAATAGGCGAGGCTGAGCGCGCGGCGGGCCTGCCCGCGTTTGGTCATCGGGTAGCCATCGTAAGTGGTCAACGCGTTCACCGCCGTGCCGGGCGTGTTGATCAAAACAGCAGGCAGTGCGCCGCCGTACATGGAGGAGCCATAGATCCCCAATAGAATCGTCAGCCCCACAATAGGGTCTAACGAAAAGGTCGCAGGCAGCAGGATTGCAATGGCAACAGCCGCACCCACACCGGGGATTGCGCCGATGATCACGCCCCCAATCGAGCCGATCAGCAAGGCCGCCACCACGTCCCAGCGCATGAGCAGTTCAACACCTGAAAGGAAGGTCTCCATCCGCGCGGCCCTCTAGAAATAGGTTAGCATGAAAGAGCGCATCGCGGTCGGCAAATATTCATAGATCAACCCGCCGGGTACTTTCACCTGTAGAAAGGTCTTGAAGACCAACACCACAGCCACGCCAAAGACAGCGGCGATGCCCAGCATTTTCGGGCTCCGATAGCCAAGCCGCAGGGACAGGATGACAGCAAACAGGATGCTTGCGAACAGATAGCCAATGCGCGGCACGGCAAAGACATAGATCATGAACCAGACGGCATATTCGCAGGACCGCAGCCAGAACCCCATTTCAGAAAGCCGCCCCATGATGCGCGGAGACAGCAGGCTGGATAGCAAATGCAGCGCGCCAAAGACCACCATGCAGATCACCGCCGCCCAGGGCACAAACGCAGGCTGCGCAAGGAACCGCGTGCCTTTGTGCCAGGTCACCTGACCGTCAATTGTGGCCAGCAGAAACAGCGAAAAGGCAAAGAACGTGAGCGCAAATACCAGATCGCCCGGGCGGCGATAGCGTTTGAACAGGTCTTGCAGGGTTTTGGCTTTGATCATTGCGCGGTCTTTCAAAAAATGGCCGATGCACGAGGGCACCGGCCATTTCATTAACGTCATGTTGCGACGATTACTCAAGCATGCCGTTGGCAACGGCCATCACAGCTTTGTTGCTTTCGATGCGGGCGGCGGTTTCGGCAGGCCCTTCCCAATAGACCGATGCACCGGTATCTGCCGCCAGTTTCAGTGCACGGTCAGAGGCCATGGTTTCCTGCGCCACGGAGATGATCTTTTCACGCACGTCGGCGGGTGTGTCCTTGTGGATGAACAGGCCGTTCCACAGCGCCATGTCGAGTTCCGGTGCCATCTCGGCAACCGTGGGGGTGTCTGGCGTCAGGGAAATCCGCTCTTTGGTGACAGAGGCTAGCACGATGATGTCATCCAAACAGGGCAGAACCAGCTGCAAGGTGGTGTTCATCACGTCCACGTCGCCAGAGGCCAGCGTGTTGCAATCAAGGTTATCAAATGCCGCGTCCGAGCCGTAGGAGAACCCTTTGGCCTTGGCCAGTGCCAGTGTCACTTTTGTGGGCACCAGAGGCGCGCCAAAGTGGCCCAGCACAACGTCATTGTCTTTGGCATGCGCGGCCAGTTCGTCCATCGTTTTGTAGGGCGCATTGCCGCCCGTCACGATCACAAAGGGATAGGTGACAAAGGCACCAAGGGGTTCAAACGGGAAGGGGTTCAGCTCCGGGATGCCGATGTTGGGGCCAACCACGGGCACACCCATCACAAAGGAACCTACGGTGTAGCCATCCGCCGGGGCCGCTGCCGCTTCAATCGCACCGGGGAAGGGGCCGCCGCCGCCGCCGGGTTTGTTTACCACGGCTGCGGGTACGCCGTATTTGGTGGTGAAATCCTCAGCGATCATGCGTGTCAGCACGTCTTCGAGATCGCCCGGAGGCCAGGGCACAATAAACTCAACCGGCTTTTCCGGGTATTCAGCGACAAGCGCAGCGGGCGCCAAAGTGGCAAGTGCCGCAGCACCTGCGAGTAGGAATTTTTTCATTTAGGTCTCTCCCAATTGTTGCACTGGCATGGTGGAGTGACCGCTCTTCCAGAGCGGTTCATTATTGTCACCAGTGTTGCAAATATATTGCTATGGTTCCGGCTTTCTGTCAACGATTGCAGTGATCACGATGCGCTGCCTGCCCAGAAAGGGATCCCCCATGAAAGACGATAATTTCCTGAAAGAAAACAACGCGCGCCATATGTGGCATCCGATGACGCATCCGGCGGACAGCCTGGCCAATCCACCGCGTGTGATCACCGGTGCCTCTGGCGTGCGAATCAGGGATATGGAGGGAAACGAAGTGATCGACGCGGTCGGGGGGCTGTGGAATGTGAACCTGGGCTATTCCTGTGACCCGATCAAACAAGCGATCAGGGATCAGCTGGAGGCGCTGCCCTATTATTCCACCTTTCGGGGCACCAGCAACGATGCCGTGATTGAACTGAGCTACATGCTGCGCGAATTTTTTGCACCCGAAGGGTTGAGCCGGGCGTTCTTTACCTCCGGTGGCGGTGACAGCATTGAAATCGCCCTGCGGCTGGCGCGGCAGTATCACAAGGTCAAAGGGGAGGCGGGCCGGGTCAAATACCTGAGCCTCAAAAAAGGATATCACGGCACCCATTTTGGCGGTGCCTCGGTGAATGGCAATGCCAATTTCCGCGCGCAATATGAACCGATGCTGCCGGGCTGTTTTCACACGCCCGCGCCCTATACCTATCGCAACCAGTTTAACGAAAGTGACCCGGAAAAGCTGGCGCAGTTCTGTCTGGACGCGCTGGAAGAAGAAATCAACTTTCAGGGCGCGCATACCATCGCCGCCTTTGTGATGGAGCCGATCTTGGGGGCCGGTGGCGTGATTGTGCCCTATGCAAGTTTCATGCCCGGTGTGCGCGAAATTTGCACGCGCCACGGCATTCTGATGATTGCCGATGAAGTTGTCACTGCCTTTGGGCGCACCGGCAGTTGGACCGGGTCGCGCCATTGGGGCGTCAAGCCAGACCTGATGGCCACGGCCAAGGCGATCACCAATGGGTATTTCCCGTTTGGGGCCTGTATGATCTCTGACGAGATTGCAGAGGTGTTTGAAAACGACACCAGCGGTAAGGCCAATGTTGCCTCTGGCTACACCTATTCGGGGCACCCCACGGGTGCGGCGGCGGCTGTGGCCTGTATCAGGGAAACCAAGCGGCTGAACGTGGTCGAAAACGCCGCCGCGCGCGGCACGCAGCTGCATCAGGGCCTGCTGGCGCTGAAGGAAAAATACGACATCATCGGGGATGTGCGCGGTGGCGAAGGTCTGATGGCAGGGATCGAATTTGTCTCTGACCGCGCGAACAAGACCCCCTTGGACGGGGCAACAGCCGGACGTATCCAAGAGACGATTTACCATGCGGGCGTGATGGCGCGCATCTCTGGTCCCAATATGATCCTGTCGCCCGCGTTGGTCATTTCGGAAGATGACATTGCAGCGGTTTTGGCCGCATTAGAGACTGGTTTTAAAGCGGCCTGAGGGAAAGAAGATGTCAGATAAAACCATCCTGATCGTTGGCACCTACGACACCAAGAACGATGAACTGGAGTATATGGCCAGCCGCATCCGTGCCCAGGGTGGCGGCGTGTTGAGCATGGACATTTCTGTTCTGGGCGATCCCGCCACACCCACGGACATCTCAAAACATCAGGTGGCGGAGGCCGCCGGCAACACAATCGCCTATGCCATCGAACAGGGTGAGGAAAGCGTTGCGATGCAGATCATGGCGGAGGGTGCCAGCCTGTTGGCCCGTCAGATGCAGGCGCAGGGCAAGTTTGACGGTGTGGTGATTTTGGGCGGCACCATGGGCACGGATGCCGCACTTGATATCTGTCAGGCGCTGCCGTTGGGCGTGCCGAAATATGTGGTTTCTACCGTGTCATTCTCGCCCCTGATCCCGCCTGAACGGTTAAGTGCGGACATTCAGATGATCCTGTGGGCCGGGGGGCTTTATGGGCTGAATTCCGTCTGCAAAGCGTCTCTGTCACAGGCTGCAGGGGCCGTTTTGGGTGCTGCGCGCGCGGTTGAGCCACCGGCCAGAGACCGGCCTATGGTGGGCATGACGTCGCTTGGGCTGTCTTGTCTGAAATATATGAAACTGCTGAAACCTGCATTGGAAGAGCGCGGATTTGACGTCGCGGTTTTTCACGCCACAGGCATGGGCGGCATGGCCTATGAAAGCATTGCGCGCGAGGGCGGATTTGCCTGTGTGATGGATTTTGCGCTCTGCGAGCTTGGCAACCTGCTGGCAGGCTCCGTGGTCAATGGCGGGGCGGACCGGATGCTGAACGCCGGTGCGGCGGGCATTCCGCAGATTGTGGCACCGGGCTGTCTCGACCTGATTGATTTTGCAGGCTGGCAGGACATCCCCGACCGCTACCAGGACCGCCCGTTTCATCCGCACAACCGCCTGATTGTGTCCTCTGGTCTGAACGGGCAGGAACGGCGCGAAACCGCGCAGGAAATCGCCAGGCGGCTCAAACAATCCGACACGCCCGCCCATGTGATCCTGACCAATCAGGGGATTGAAGAGTGGGACAAACCCGGTGGCCCCGCCCATGACCCGGAGGCGTTTGACGCCTTTTGTGATGAGATGCGCCGCGTCATGACGGACCCGATTGTGTTTACGGAGCTTGATTGTCACATCAATGATCAGGCCTTTGCAGATGCGGCTTTGGCGATCTTTGACGCCTGGGTGGCGGACGGCACGATCAAAGCACCTTAACGTGAGGCGCTTTGATCCGGCATTGAAACCTGCGTGGGTTTGAGCCACCTCTTTGCCGCAAGCAAACAGAGGACCCAACCATGCGCTTTTTCTTTGCCCTTCTGGCCGTGTTCAGCGCGGGGGTGGCCGCCGCACAGGATTGCGGGCCACAGACGGTTTGCGAAATTGACGGTGGCAGCTATCATCTGAAGCTGCCCAAGGGGGCAGGCCCGCACCCGGTGCTGATCTGGTTTCACGGAGCCAACAGCAATGGGGCGGCGGTCCACCGGGGTGGCGGGTTGCAGCGGGATTTTCTGGAGCAGGGCTATGCGCTGCTGGCACCCAATGGGATGACCCGTCCGGGGCGCGGCGAAAACCGGTTTTTCTTTGCCGGGCGGGATGGGGCGCGGCGCGATGATGTGGCGTTTACCTTTGCGGTCCTTGCGGATGCACAAACCCGCGCCAATCTGGATGACACGCGCCTGTTTGCGGCCGGGTTTTCGGCGGGCGGGTCGATGGCCTGGCTTTTGGCCTGTCAGGCGGGAGACCGTCTACAGGGCATGGTCAGTGTGGCAGGCGCGCTGCGCCGCCCGAATGCAACGGATTGCGCAGGGCTGACCGGATTGCCGGTCATGCAGGTGCATGGGTTTGGTGACGGTCAAGTCCCGCTGGAGGGGCGCGCCATTCGTGATTGGCATCAGGGCAGTGTCTGGGAGATTCTGGACCGCGCGGTGCAGGCTAATGGCTGTCGGTCCCACCCGGACCGCATTGAGATTGGCACGGATTTTCGCAGTCGAATCTGGGAGGCCTCATGCCGCGGTGCGCCTGTGCGCCTTGATCTGCATGATGGCGCGCATGGTCTGCCCAAAGGATGGACCACACGGGCCCGTGCGTTTCTGGAAGAGGCCGCGAAACACGGCGATTAGGCTCTAAATATCCATCAGCAGCCTGCGGGTTTTGGAGCGTGAACAACACAGGGTGATCTGCGCATTGCTGACTTCGGCGTAGCGCGGTAGGGCATAGAGATCATTTTTGGGCAGATAGACCACCGGGCCTAACTTGCGCAGGGACGCATAGATCGAGCAAGAGTCCATGATGACCGCATCTGAATGGAGATCGACATCGCTGGCTGGGATGGCGATACCAGTCTCTAACCAGTGCTTAGGCCCAATATTTCGCGGGCCTGTGCGGGGGTTGCGACGGGGCGTTCATATTTGGCGCAAAGGTCAGCGGCGCGGGCGATCAAGGCTGCATTTGAGGGGGCCAGTGTGGCACGGTCCAACCGCACGTTGTCTTCCAGCCCGGCACGTGTGTGGCCCCCGGCGGCAATTGCCCATTCGTTTACCAGGATCTGATTGGCCCCAATGCCTGCCGCACACCACTGCGCCTGTGGCGCGCGGGTTTTCATGGTGTGAACATAGAAGTCAAACACTTCCTTGTCCGCGAACATCGCGTTTTTGACACCCATCACAAACTGCACATAAAGATGACCGGGCAGCGTATCCGCGGCACTCATCGCAATGGCCTGCAGGATGTGGCTCAGATCAAATGCCTCAATCTCGGGCGTCACGCCATAGGTGCGCATTTCATCACTCAGCCAGGCAACCAGATCCGGCGGGTTTTCATAGACCCGGGTGGGGAAGTTGTTGGACCCCACCGAAAGCGACGCCATATCGGGGCGCAAAGACAGCATACCGCCGCGCGCCTTGCCCGCACCAGACCGCCCGCCGGTTGAAAACTGAATGATCACGCCGGGGCAGTGTTTTTCCAGACCTTCCTTGAGGGCCGCAAATTTATCCGGGTCAGAGGACGGTGTTTGATCGTCATTGCGCACATGGGCGTGAATGATGCTGGCCCCGGCCTCCACCGCCGCATGGCTGCTCTCGATCTGTTCTGCCACGGTGATGGGCACGGCAGGATTGTCCGCCTTGGTGGGGACAGACCCGGTGATTGCACAGCACAGGATGCAGGGTTTGGTCATATTGGGGCCTTCTGGATGTCAGCAAGTTTAGCGTGTTGGCACATTGGCGGGGAATATGGTGGCGGTAAACCCCATGCGCCTTGCGGCGGGTCAGCCTACGGGTCAGATTGGCCAAAAAGGACCAAGCGCCATGCAATATCACCTGAACGGGTTCCGCCCCGGTGACCCAAGCGTCGCAGAGCCTGATCCAAGGGCGGGGATGCGGCCTGACAAGGTGGATGTGCTGATTATCGGGTGTGGTCCGGCGGGGCTGACGCTGGCCGCGCAATTGGCGCAGTTTCCACAGATCACCACGCGCAGCGCAGAGCGTAAATCAGGGCCTTTGCTGATGGGGCAGGCGGATGGCGTTGCCTGCCGTTCGATCGAGATGTTTCAGGCATTCGGGTTTGCGGAAAAGGTGATCAAGGAAGGGTATCACGTGAACGAGGTTACCTTTTGGCGCCCCGGTGCGGATGGCACGGGCCTGACCCGCGCAGATCGGATCAGGGATGTCGAGGAAGACCTCTCTGAAATGCCCCATGTGATCCTGTCCCAGGCGCGTCTGCATGATTTTTATCTGGAGGTCATGCGGCACGCTTCCGCCAGGATAGAGCCTGATTATGCCCATGATCTGATGGAAGTGACCCGCACCACAGACCCTGAACATCCCATCACCGCAACCTTTGACACGCCTGACGGGCAGAGGCAGATCAAGGCACGGTATATCGTTGGATGTGATGGCGCGCGTTCTGGTGTGCGCCGCGCCATTGGGCAGACCCTGAAAGGGGCCGCCGCACGACAGTTGTGGGGGGTGATGGACCTGCTGGGGGTGACAGATTTTCCCGACATCCGGCTTAAGACCGCCATCCAATCGGCAGATGCAGGCAGTATCCTGATTATCCCGCGCGAAGGGGGCTATATGGTGCGGATGTACATTGAACTCGACGCGCTGGAGGAGGGTGAGCGGGCTGCGGACCGCAATGTCACCTCCGATATGTTGATTGCCAAAGCACAGGCGATTCTTGCGCCTTATGATCTGGAGGTTAAAGAGGTCGCCTGGTGGTCGGCCTATGAGATCGGCCAACGGGTCTGTGATCAGTTTGATGATGCCAGCGAAACCCAAGATCCGCATATTTTTATCGCCGGGGATGCCTGCCACACCCACAGCCCTAAGGCAGGGCAGGGCATGAATGTGTCAATGGCGGACGCCTTTAACCTCGGTTGGAAACTGGCCGCCGTGTTGCGCGGACAGGCGGAGGCATCGCTGCTGAGAACCTATTCAGAGGAACGTCAGGCCAAGGCGAAAGAGCTGGTTGATTTTGACCGTGACATGGCGCGCCTGTTCAGCGCCAAACCAAAGGACGAGGCAGAAGCGGCACTGTTTCAGGCGTATTTCAAAAAGCACGGTCGTTATACGGCGGGTGTGGAAACGCGGTATGATGCCTCCGCCATCACCGGTGACACCACACAGCAGGCCCTTGCACAGGGGTTGCAGGTGGGCACCCGGTTTCATTCCGCGCCTGTGATCCGGTTGAGCGATGCCAGGGAAATGCAGCTGGGTCACACGTTGCGAGCCGATGGGCGCTGGCGGTTGATCGCCTTTGCCGGTGCGCAGGATACAGGTGCGCCGGGCGGCGGTATTTCCGAAACCTGCACATTCCTAGCACAAGACCCGGCCAGTCCCGTGGCGCATAGCATCGCGAGGGGGGAGGCCCCTGACAGTGCAGTCGATCTGCGCGCGGTCTTTCAACACGGCCACCGCGCGCTTGATCTCTCAGCGATGCCCGCCCTTTTGCTGCCGCAAAAAGGGGTGCATGGGTTGATTGACTATGAAAAGATTTTTTGTGCTGACTCGCGCCACGATATTTATGATCTGCGGGGTATTGACCGGGCCAAAGGGGCACTGGTCGTGGTACGGCCAGATCAATTTGTGGCGGGCGTGTTTGCCTTGGGGGACGTTGAAGAGGTAGCCAAATTCTTGGCGTATCCGCTGCAATCGGAGCCTTTGCAAGGGGCAGATGGCCGGATTTGATCCAGACCTTTGCACCCTCATCGCCTGCAACCGCGTGGAGGGCTTGGCCCTCTGGCAATCGCAACCAGACCATTTTGGGATGTGAATGAGGTGATCAAGCAAGCGTGATGCAGGCATCAGCGTTTGAGGTGTGATGACGATCAAGTGAACAGCGCGAATAGAAGAAACGTTTGCATTTCGAAAATCTACCAACTAGTAGGTTGTATACGTAGACTGAAATGAGAAGGAGACCCACATGATTGGATACTCAACGATTGGCGTGCAGGACATGGCAAAAGCAAAGGCGTTTTATTGCGACTTGTTTGACGCGGACGTGCAGGTCGATGTTGGCCGACTGGCAATGATTGGGACGTCAACCGACGCTCCGATGGTTGCCGTTTGTGAACCGTTTGACGGGAATGCCCCGTCCTGTGGAAATGGCGCTATGATTGCGTTTCCAGGTGCATCCAAAGACGAAGTAAACGCACTTCATGCCAAAGCACTGGCGCTGGGTGCGACGGACGAAGGTGCGCCGGGTCAGCGGATTGATGACGTCTTTTATGGTGGCTACGTCCGGGATCCTGACGGCAACAAACTTGGCTTTTACTTTTTTGGATAGGAGATGCTGCGTGTCGATGCACAGGACACTGTGAGCGATGCGCAGTATCCCCAGACGACAAACGGAGCGCCCCAAGACAGGACGCTCCGTTTTTGAACTTTGAAATGGATCAGTTGATCTTGGGCGCGTCCAGGGTTGTCATCGGATCCTGTACCCATACCTCAACGCGGCGGTTGACGTTTCGGCCCGGGCGGGTTTCGTTGCACGCCAGTGGCGACAGTTCACCGTAGCCAATGGAGCGGGCCCCCACGCGGTCCGCCAATTCGGGGTAGCGTGACACCAGCGCCTGACGCACCACTTCTGCGCGTTGCAGGGCCAGGAATTGGTTCAATTCCGCGCTGCCGATCGAGTCTGAGAAACCCATGAAATAGAAGTAGGACCCTTCGTACATCGGGGAGCGGATCAGCTTGGCCAATTCTTCAAGGTCTTCATAGTCCGTTGTGTCCAGATCGGTTGACCCGTTGTCAAACCGGATGGTTGTGGACAGACGGTCAGACCGTGACATCAGCTGAAGCATGTTCTTTGTGCCCGACATGTTTTCAAACGCTTCGTCCCGCATGATGGTGTGGGATACGCGCAAGCCCTGATCGTTGAGCTTTTTCGAAATCACTTCGCGGTCTACAAACCCGGCTTCGCGGATCACTGCGCGTGCCTCCGGTGACTCCAGAAACTCAGCAAAGCCGGTCACGCCGTCATGGGCGATTTCAGAGTTGTGATAGAAGTAAACCGGACGGGACAACAGATATTCGCCCGTCTTGATGGTGAATTCATTGGCCGGGATGCGAATGCCGCAGGCTCCTTCGATTTCCAATGCGTTCACACCGTCACGGTGCACAAAACTGGTCAGACCAATCGCATCGGGATTGTTGCGCACGGCCTCGGCAATTTCTGCATCTGATTCCATGATCATCAGGGTGTCAGACAATGCCTTGCGGTAAGGATTGAGCAGAACCTCCTGCAACAGATCGCGCGAATTGCTGGAGGCCTCGCGGGCATAGACCATGATAGGGCCCGGCTCACGGCCAAAGGCAGCCCAGTTGTCGATCTCACCGGAATAGACCTTGGCGATGTCAGATTCGGTCATGGCCCGGACAGGATTGTCGGGATGGGTCACCATCATCAGCCCGTCATAGGCAATCACACTTTCCTGGGCCTC
This sequence comes from uncultured Sulfitobacter sp., assembly GCA_937928635.1. Taxonomy (GTDB): domain Bacteria; phylum Pseudomonadota; class Alphaproteobacteria; order Rhodobacterales; family Rhodobacteraceae; genus Sulfitobacter. The sequence continues at coordinate 69,770 of CALFWM010000029.1, forward strand.
GGAGCGCAGGGTCTGCATGCCAGCGGCTTCAGCAGCGGATTGTTCATCAACACTTGCCGCACGGGTGGTAAACGCCGCGTGCAGATCGCCTTTGACAAGTTCCTCAAAACCGCGGGATGAATTGGAATGCACAAGCGTCATCAGCAGATTACTGTTGTTTCCGCGCCCGATCTCAAAATAGGTGGTGCCGCCTTCGGGATCATCACGTTGCAGTGAATCCCCGATTTTGCCGAAGTAAGCCTCGGTCAGCAGCGGAATGAGATTGGCCGTGACAGTGCCAGACCCGGCAATTGACAGGTTGGTGGTTTCTGCAACCAAAGCGGGGCAGGCCGCGCCGTCGCAAATTGCCTGACTGGCCGCAAGGGTCAGATCACCAAGTGACGTGCGCAAAACATAGTTTTGACCATCATAAGACAGCAGATCGCCCGAAACGGATGTGCGCCCGTCTACGGTGCTTAGGATTACGGTTTCGCCGGCAGCAACCTGTGCGGATGCAATGGCGATGACAGACGCTGAAAGGGTTTTCAGCACTCTCTTTGGCAGATTATTCATATTTCAACTCCTCGAAGCCAATTTTCTAGTTGGTCGCTTTATTCCACAGCGACTGGGCGCGCTGCCGGGCACTTAACGAATGTGCGTAGATGCGAACGTTGGGGATTTCTGCAATTTCGCTGGCCATGAACCAGTCCACCGCCGCCAAGGCGCCGTTGTTACAATAGGTGATGACCTCGTTGTATTCCCAATCCAGATCGGCCTTTTTGATCCGCATGAAAATGGAGTTGTCATCAACCGCCGTGGCCCCTTTACCTGAAACCAATTCCTCAGCGTTCAGGGCAAAGGACCCGTCAAGAGAGGCGTTTTCCATGATCTGGTGCAGGGGGCGTGCGTCCAACAGCTGGGCCGTGCTGGTGCCATCCAGCACTGCATCAACATCCTGGTGTGTTGCCAGCCATTTGGTGTTCAGCGTGACTTCGGTCGTTGACGGGGTGATGCGCGTGGGCTTTTTGGACATTTCCAGACCTGCGTCTTTCCAGCCCTTGATCCCGCCATTCAGGATCGCGAGGTTTTCAAAACCGGCGGACTTGAGCGTCCAGTAAACAAAGGCGGCGGAGCCGAAATTTCCTTTGCCGGCACTGGAATGCACAATCACAATCGGGGCGCCGTCCTGTTGCAGACCTGCGCGTTGGATCAAGGCGGACAAGGCGGCGTCAGTTGGTACAGAAAGCGGATCATTCCATAGTGCGCGCCATTGTCCGTAGGGGACATTCACCGCCTCTCGGATATGTCCGGCACTATAGCTATAGAGCGCGCTCCGCGTCTTTTTGTTACGGATGTCCAGCACGTAAGGCGTTGAAACCTTTTTCAGATTCATCAGATCATTTGGCCCCAACAAGGGGGGTATCTGAACCTGTGGCACCACAGGGGCAACCGGCACTGGTTCAAAGCTGACTGCTGCACGCGTCTGCGCGAATGCAGGTATGCCAGACAGTGCCAGGCCCGTCGCACATAGCGAAAGGAATTTACGTTTATGCACCTTTTTGCACTCCTTCAAATAACTCCTCGATTGTTTCTAGTTATTGGGGAAAAAAGGTCGAAGTCGGGCAATTAGGTATAGATTTTTAGGCAAACTCTACTTTTTGGGGACTAAATATGACTTTTTGTGGCGTATGCGTGTGTGCGGGCGCCATGCGAGTGACCAACATGCAAAAACGGCCCGCGCATGCGGACCGTTTTCATTTTTCTTGTGGCAATCCCGCGTGGGGTGCCAGCGCTCATCCATGCCCGGGTCTAGAGCCCCAGTTTGGAATCGTCGTTATATAGCCCAACGATCGTATTCATTTTGCCGGTCAGTTTGTTCATGGAATGAAACAGATAGCCTTGCTGCACATCACTGAGGGTTTCACTGGCTTTGACCCTGTCCAGGACGGGCTGAACGTCGTTCCAAAGCACAATAACATCGTCGAGCTTGGTCAGGATTTCCGGGTTATCTGTCCCGTTGATCCCGGCCGCCGGCATCCCATGGCGCAGGGCGTTGACGGAGGCGTGGAAGAGATCGCGCGCTTCGATCAAGGATGCTTTTGCACGCTCTGGCTCAATGTTGGAATGCAACAGGCAGACTTCTTTCGAGATACGCTGTGCCAACATGCGCTGGCGGCCAGCGATGTCGATGGTCAGGGCATCTGCCTGTAACAGGGCTGTCGGGTCGGCATATTCCGCAACGATGACCGAAACGAGATGTTTGGCGATCCTAAGTGCCTCGCGGCTTTCGGCAGCGATATGGATCACTTCTTCATCGGTGCCACCATTGGCAATGATGTCTTCAATATCAACATGCAGCGGATCCCAATGGGTGTGCAGTTCCTTGATATCCATCAGGACCTTGCGGTCTTTTTCCGCTCCGATCATGCCAAGGCTTTCCTCGCCAAATTCGAGCCCTTTCAGGATCAGGTCAAATTCGGCGGTGGCGACCTCGAGCAGCTCTGTGCTTGCTTCTTTTTCGATGCCCGCATGGGCATAACATGCCGCGGCAGGGATGCGCTGGCTCAACATCCTCAGCTTGCCGGAAAAGTTAATGCGCTCGCTTGCACCAACCTCTTCGATAAATCCGGCCTTGGTGATCTGTGCTTCGGTGTCTTGCGCGGCGGTAACGGTCGCCGTGCCCATCATCAGGGCAGCACCAAGAGCGAGAGTTCTAAATTCAAAAGGCATTTCTGTCTCCTGTCTCAAATCCTGCGACGCAGCGGTCTCAGGCTCTTATTTTGTGAAGGGCAAGGTCTGTGTGACCTTGTGGTGATGTCATGCGCAGGGCGGAGCGGACTGCCCGTTCTGATCAGAAAGGTACGTCAAAGCGGCAATGGTCCGTAACCAGGCGCCATGTGGAGATGCGATGGTTAAAATCTGCGCGTGGGTTGTGAACTGTGCGTATCGGGGAGAAGGTCAAACCTTCCCCCCGGGTGTGCAGATCAGATCAGGAGTTTGCAGGCTCTGAAATCCACACTTCTACGCGACGGTTGATGCGACGGCCGGTTTCATTGCTGTTGCAGGAAGACGGGGCCACTTCACCAAAGCCAGACGATGACATCTTTACAGATGCAAGGCGATCACCACCAATTTTTGACAGCTGATCCATCACCTGCTTGGCGCGACGTTCAGACAGGCTGCGGTTGCTGCCAAAGGCGCCAACGTTGTCGGTAAAGCCAACAAACATGACTTCCGTACCTTCGGGGGAGGCCTCAAGATAGCTTATCAGACGCTCCATATCGAGCAACGCACGCTCATCCAGACGCGAAGACCCGGTTCTGAAACGAATTGTTGTGGACAGACGGTCATAGTTGGCCATCAAGCCGAGCATTTCGCGCATGACACCGCCTTCAAACGCATCCACGTCTGAGGTGAGCAGGGCACGGGCACGGTTGCCATCCAGAGACATTTCTGTGCGATCCACGCCCAGACCGATAAAGCCGGCCTTTTGGATTACGTCATCCGCGTCAGAGGATTTCGTGAATGTCATGAAGTCCTGATAGGCGTCGCTTTCTACGTCGGTGCGGTTATAAAGATACAAACGACGCTGAAGTGCGTATTCTTCGGTACGGGCCGAGAATGCATCGGGGACCATCTTGATCCCGCATTCGTTGACCAGTGGCAGGGCTTTTGCGCCGCGCTGGAACGCATAGGATACAAAGCCGATTGCATTGGGATCCTCGTTGACCGCGGCGGCCATTGCCGTGTTGTTGTCAATCACAGTCGCAGAAGCGGCAACCGGTTTTGCTTTGCCGCCGTTGACAGCATTCTGGAACACAGAACGCGTGCCCGAACCATCCTGACGATCAAATAACGTGATTTCCGCGTCGGTGCCGCCAACCTGTTTCCAGTTGGTGATCTTGCCGGAGAAGATACCCGAAACCTGTTCCATTGACAGTTCCTGGACCTTGTTTTCCGGGTGTACGATGACAACAAGGCTATCGACCGCGACGATATGTTCCTGGCTTGGCGAGATCATGTTGCCCGCACCATCCGCCTTGAGCGCGCGCGCTTCTGCAGGTTTGATACGGCGCGACGACATGCCGATCTGTGTTTCTTTGGACAGCAGTTTCTTGAACGCGTCCCCGGAGGAGGTGGAGCTTACCAGGAAGCTGCCCATTGGATCACCAAAGCCCTGATCACCCACCATCTCCGCGATCAGCTCACCTTCTGTTGCGGTGGCAGTCACGGTGCTTTCTGCGTCGTTAAAGGCGGCATAGCCTTCCAGCAGCAATGGCATCATGCCAAGGCCCACTGTGTCAGAGCCCGCGATGATGACGTCTGCGGTGGCTGTTTCAAAAACGGGGCATGCCTCGCCTTCGCAGCGCACGCGCTCCGCAGAGATGCGCAGTTCACCCAGACCGGTCTTAATAAGATATGCGTTTTCCTCAAATGCCAGAAATTCACCAACAACGTTCACAGTGCCATCGGCTGATTTAAGTGTAATGTCTTCAGCGATCGCGAATGTCGGTGCAATCAGGGCGCCTGCAACAGCCAGGGCACGCAGGGCGCTTGTCCCTTTGAGTGCTGTGTGATTGATCATGACGTTCTCCTCTATGTTTTGCTCGACACATCTATGAACAGTGAAATAAGAAAGCCTGTTGTTCATGACGTGCGTCTCAGATCAAAATCGTGAGGAATTTTTCGCCTTTGCTTGGGGCGAAACTGAGGCAACTTTTCGGTTAATGGATGGTTAAAGAAGGCGACTCAGGCCGCAATTCTACCTTGGCAAGAACAATTTGTTCAAAATGCTTCTGTTACGTCACAAAGGTTAATTTGCGCGATAAAAGGAATGCTGTGCGAGGCCAATCTGGCCTGTGGGCACCGAAAACAGAATCGCATCCTCACCAAAGTCCGCCAGCCCCAGCGTGGTGCCCTGTTCCAACACATCAGCGAACAATGTCAGGGAGGGGTCGCTGTGGGAGGCACAGGCCTCCGCCCGGGTTTTCAGAAAGCCCGACAACTGCGTGCTCAACACGATCTTGAGCTGCGCAAGGTCCGCATTGTTGCCAGTCATATCCTTGCTGACCCGATTGGTGAGCCGGATTGTTGCTAAAAAACTGTCGTTCATCCGGTTTACGAAACGCTCAACCGGGGGGGCGTTGGGGTCATCCACCACACGGCCAAGGGCCGCGTTCAGCTGACCGACGGAAACCCGGTCAGACATATTGGCGTCCTGCGCGGCCACTGGCCCATGGGCTACCCGCAAGGTCGTGGCGTTTGTTGCGAATGCCTCCAGCACCTGTGCGGCGGCCACGGTCAATGCGCGATCATCCGGGTCCAGCGGGCGGTCAAGCACCCCGTCGGGCGCACCAGAGGTGATCTTGTGCAACCGCCGCCCGGTCACCAAAACGGTCAGGTGGTCAGTGTCGGTGCGAAACGTCAGGCGCGCGGCCAGTACGGTGCTGTCAATTTCATCCAGAATCGTGGTCAGCGCTTCGGAGGGGTCCAGCACACGGGCACCATCGACAAATTCGGGGGTTTCACTGGCAAGGGCTGCAAGTCGGGCGGCAAAGGCGGCATGGGTCATGACGATTGCGCCCCCACATCCGGTGCCAGACAGGCTCGTGCGGCTGCCAGAAACGGTTCCAGCGCAACCGACGGACGGCACATGCAAATCAGGGCATCCGTTGGTTCATCCGGCGCGCGCAGGTAGATGAAAACAGCCGTATCATCAGCCTTGATCGCGCTGTCACAAGGCAAGGCGCCCAGCGGCGGCGCTGTGGCACTGCCCAAGGTCAGGGAGGCCTCAACACAAAGTTCATCCAAAGCCTCGCGCGGAAACGCGTCGCCTGAATTGGTCAGCAGCGTGATACCTGTGTCGATATCCGCATAAGCTGCGATGAAACAATCCGGGTATGCCGCAGTCAACCCGTCCAGATCTTCGGTCCGCATGACTATTCTCGTGCCTCGTGCGTGTTTTTCTTGCCTAAGACATCATCTAAGGCATCACGTGCGCAAGAGCCAGAAAAAGAGCGCCGGTAGCGGTCAGATGTTCAGTCAGGCGCGCATGGCTTCGGGCCGCGCGTGACGTCTTGTGCCGCTGGGTCTGACCCGGCGGGGCACAATTCGGGGTGTGGCGTGGTCCGTTTTAACGGATTCTGGCTCTGCTTTAGCGGGACCAACGGTTTTCACCGCTGCTTTTTCGGCGCGAAGTGGTGGTATTTCGGCCTCTTGCGCGGTGTCGGCGGGGGCCGCTTCGGTCTTTTCGGGGTTTGCGAGATCAACGATCATATTTGCCAAATGATCCATCAGTTCTGTGGCACCACTGGCCGTCCAACGGTCATAATCGTCCTGCGCAGCCCAGGCATCGGTCAGCGAAATCGGGAAAATGCGGTCAAAGTGGGGACCGGCCTCTTTCTTGAGACGGTGCATGACACGGACACGGTCCTGTTCGGACACAACCTTGTCAAACCGGGTGGCCAGCAGAATGCTCTTGCGGCGAATTTCTTCTGGCACAATATCCCAGACGGCAGCTTCGGACTGACGCCAGGCCTGTGTGGCATGGGTCAACCAGATGACGGCGTTGGCCTCACCCAACATCCGCTCCCACACTTCGGGGTCCATGTTCGGATCAGAAATGCCCGGAAAGTCGATAAAGTCGCATTGATCCAGAATTTCAGCCTCAATGCACAACCGGATATAAAGCGTATCCTGAAACGCGACCGCGCCCAGATCGTTTATGTCAATCGGCTCTTCTGTGCCATCTGTGGTGACGCGCATGTGCTGGCCGATCCCTTTGGTCATCCACACGGGCGCGATACGGGTCGCTGTCACCTTTTCGGGCAGCGCGCGCATATTCATCAGCAGGTTGCACAGGGTGCTTTTGCCGGCGCTGAATTCGCCCATGATTGCGATACGTGGCTTACGCCCGTTTCTACTCAGTTGAGGTGTCATGCGTCATCTCCCATATCGTCGTCTTTTTCTATGTCCAGCTCCTCAAAGAGGATGTCGAACAGCTCTTCACGTTCTTCTTGTGTCGTTGTGCCAAACAGGCCGTGCAGGTCTTCGGTTTTGATCTGCGCCTTGACGCAGATGTCCGCCAATACGCTGCGCTGTTCGCTGAGGAATTCCGTGAGGTTGGCATGGGCCAGAGCGCGAATTTCATCCACCTGCGTGACCTTGAGGTCATGCAGCATCGGTGAGGTTTCTGCCTCAATCAATTTGCGGAACCCATCGGAATAGGCCCGCCAGCCCTTGCGTTGACCCCACCAGCTTTTCCACCAGGATGTTTTCACATCCAGAATGATCATCTGGGCAATGGTGACCGGCGGGGGCAGGTCAGGTAAACCGGGTGTTTCAACGCTGAAATTCTCGGCTGAAACATCAAAAATCTGGCCATAAGCCGTTGTCAGATCGGCAGCCGTGGCCTCCAGCACCTTGGTCTGCTGTTTGGTGAACCGCGAACGCATCACCTGATAGGCGGTGCGCATCAACATGCGCAAACCGTCAGCGCTATAGCTCCACACATCGTCTTCGCCGTTATTTTCAAAGTGCTGTAGCAGTGCGGCAATGGCGCGTTCCACGTAGCGGGCATGGGCCTGATCGACCCGTTTGCCAAAGCCTGCAAACAATTCGTCCAGCGCGGTGTCGAGCCGTTCTGTGGCGGTGTTGGCGATGCGGGACATCAACACCTCGATCTGGGTGTTTTCCATGGTCTGGATCTTGTCGCTGTTGGCGCGGATCGTCACGATAGAGGACGACGCCCGCAAGCCAGACACAAGGTTGGCCGCACGGCGGCGCACACTGGAAAGCGCACGGCACCCAGAGCTTTCAGCGATACGTTCACCCAGCGCGTCAAAAAGTGCAGGCACACCGGATAAGGCCCAGACGGCGCTGCGGTCATCCATCTGGTCGATGCCGGGGATTTCGGCGTAAGTGCTGTAATCTTCAAGGGCGGCCAGGCTGGCCTCTGGCAGATTATCCAAAGTGCCGTTCAGGGCGGCTTCGCCCCAAATACCACTGCCAAAGATGATCTGCGGGCCAACGGAATCGTCCCGGTTGGTCAATGTGTTAAGCAGGCTCTCATGGATTTCAGAGATCTGTTGTTGCGGGTTTGCCAATTCGTCCACCCGGTTCACAAAGATCACCACCTGACGTGACTTCACGCTTTGGATCATGCGAATCAGACCCATATCCACCGCGTTTAGCGCCTGATGGGCTGACAAAACCACGCAGCAAATCTTGCTGTCGCGGATCGAGCGGATGGTGATCTGTTCGCGCATCATGAACGTGTCGTTCATGCCCGGCGTGTCCCGCAGGCTGACTGCAAGGGGCAGATGTGGCGCGTCAAGGTAGAGCTCAGCAGAGCGGGTAATATCGGCAAACTGCCCCTGACGGTCCTTCGCGGAGGCGATCTCAAAATCATCGCCCAGACAGACGTAGCGCTGGATCAGATCGTTCGCCAAGGTCTGATAACTGTGGGTCTGGCCCAGCAACAATTCAAACTTGCGCCCCAGACGTTCTTTGGTTTTCTCCCGCATTTCTGCGATCTGAACGCGCAAGCGTTCGGCTTCTTTGTCGGCACCAGTGCGGGCAGACAATTCGCCAATGCGACCACCGTTTTTGACCAGATGATCCCATTCATCTTCGTCAAAAAAGCTAAAGGTGGCGACGGGTGCGCCTTCGCTGCGCACGTGACCCAGATGCAGGGACGTCACAACAGAGGTCCATGGGTTCACATCCGCAGGCAACAGGCCGGGACGCCCGGACATGGTGTTCACAAGGGTTGTTTTGCCGGATTTGACCTGACCGATAAAAGTGATGGCCGGGGCAAAGGCGTTCAGCTCATGGGTCATGCGCTTGATTTTCTTGGCCACCTGCGTGCCGCCAATGGCTTCGATATCCGCGAGCGTTTCCTGAAGCTCTTCGATCTGGCCGCGCAATTCCTGCAGGGGGCCCAGACCCTGACGCATGAACGCAGGCCAAGAGGCCTGTGTAGACGCCTCTGCTGCGGTCTGATCATCGGCGTATTCGATTACGTCCTTCATCTCGCTCAATACCTTTTTGTTTTATCCCCAGCGCCGACTGGCTGCCCGGGGATTCATTTGGTCCGAAAAGACCGCATCAATTGGTCGAAAATATGTCCGGCAATTGAATTAAATTTGATGGCCCTAGGCCGCCAAAGCGGTCTGGAATCCGCGTTTGAGTTGTAACAGCGCGATGATTGCGTCGTCGCGCCCGGTTTGTGTGCCTTCCATACGCATCAGTTGCACCAGATCTTCGGCGTCCTGCGTCATTGCCTGCGCATGGGACACCACGGGGATGTCGGGCAGATCGCTGTCTTCAAGGTGTTCACCAAGCCAGTTGAGGACGGCCATGCTGGCATCCAGCACGCTGTCTGTATCGGGGTCTTGTGTGGCAGACAGATCAGTACCGACACCTGACAGGCGCTGCACGGCGGCATCAAATGCGATGACAACGGCTTCTGGTGTGCTGCTGTCTTCTTCCACACGAACGGGTGCTGCGTCGGCTTTTGGCGCGGGCTGCGGTTCAGGGTCTGCTTTGACCACTGGTGCAGGTTGCGGTTTTGCCGTCACCACGGTTTCGGGGTGCATGCGCAACAGCACGTCTGCCTGATCGACAAGATTTTGCCGGCCTGTTTCAATCTCTTTCAGGATGGTTGAGATCAGCTTCATCCCCCCTGAACTGCGCATCATCTCTTTGTCGACAGACCCGTTTGCGGAGGCTGCATTTGCTTCTTGAACGGACACGCCCAGGGCATAGGCAAATTCAGCCCCTGCAACATGGTGCAGATCGTTCATGGTGGCGATGCGTGCATCGCCCAGTTGGTCAATCTTTGTGTAAAGCATAATGCCGTGATCGCGCATGCGGTCCGGGGTGGTCTGCCACAGAGCGTCCTCGGCATCGCTAAAACCGGTGGTACACCAGATCGCAATATCGGTTTGCTTTGCGGCCCATTTGATCGCGCGCGCCTGTCCGGTCGGATCGTTGCCCAATCCAACCTCCAGCAGGCTGATCTTGCCCAAGGCGGGCAGGGGGGCGGTGATGCGGGTCAAAACCGGCTGGATACCCTCGAGGGATGCAGGGTTGGGCAGGCCATCCATTTTGGCGGATTCACCGCTGGCCATGGTAATTTCGGTTTCCTCACCTGCGCCATATTCAACGCGAATGGTGCCGAGCTCTAACGGATCTGGCACCACTCTGGCTCCGGCCAGCAGGTTCAGCACACCGGTTTTACCCGTGCCGGGCATCCCCAACAGCGTGATCCGCGCAGGCGCGGTTAATGTGTCACACAAGGTTTGCGCTTGTGGCACGACACTGTCAGGGAACCTGCCAGCGGCAAGCGCTGCTGACAGGTTTTCATAGGTTGCATCCATCGCCATAGGTTAATCCGCTCCGACGGCCTTTTTCAGAACCGGGACGTCCAGTTCTTCGGGGCGCGTTTCTGCGGTGTCATCCACCACAACCACATCCTCCGGTGTTGTGTCTTCCCCGGTTGGTGGGGTCATCGGCACAACGCGGCTGAGGCTTGCGTTACCTTCACTGGCTTCGCCAATCGGTTTTGGTTTGATCTTACGTTCCACAGGTTTCATGTGGTTCAGCTTGATCACCGAAAACGAGAGGTTGTCCTGTTCAGGATGGTTGAGTTCATTGACGGCTTCCAGCAGGTGCCCGGCAATCTCGGCGCTTTTGCGACGGCGATAGCGGTGCAGGATCTTCTGAATCTTGTCTTCACCCAGATATTGCAACCCGTCCGAGGACAACACCACAATGTCACCCATCCGCAGTTCGTAAGGCTTTAGCGGACAGTCCACCTTGGGGATACGCCCGCCGATGATCACGGAGGTCAGGCAATGCCGGTCAGGATGATCGCGCCCGGCTTCTTCGCTCAACACACCCTGCTGTACCATAAAGTCAATCTGGGGCGCCATTGAGTGGTCCTCATTCAACTGCAACAGTTTGCCGTCGCGCAGAATGTAAAGCGGGCTGTCGCCAACGGACATCCAGAACATCCGGTTTTCCATCAGAATGACGGAGCACAACGTGGCCCCCATGCTGTAGGCGTCGGGGTTTGTTTCGACGTAGTCCCGGATTGTGGCATTCGCCCCGGACGTGGCTTGCGCCAGATACTGGGGAATGTGGGTTTCATCTTCGGCAAAGTTGGCCGAGGTGAATTTCAGTTGGGAATAGACCTCTGTCACCACGATCTTGGAGGCCACATCGCCTGCCTCGTGACCGCCCATCCCGTCTGCAAGCACAGCGATGCCGCTGTCCATGCCGAAAGGAAAGTCTGTTACAATGGAGTCTTCCTGATAGTCGCGCGCACCCTGGCTCAGGCCTGATGCAACGTCATATCTGGGCTCAGGCGATCGCCACATCTTCACGCTCCTCGTCACCGGCTGTGTCACTCCAGTCAAAGGACTCGCCACACAGGGTTTTCAGTTGGATCAGGGTGTCACCGATTTTGATCTTATCGCCATCCGCCAGATCTTCGTTGGAAATCACAGGCTGGTCGTTCAGGCGCACAATGTTCGCCTTGCCACCATGGCCCAGGATAAATTTGCGGTTCTCGCTGTCATAGACGATGGCCGCGTGGTTCTGGCGTGAGATGGCGTTGTCGCCAAAATCAAGGCGCACGGCCTGATCTTCACCACGCCCGATCTGCGACATGCCGGCCACCAGCGGGAACGAATGCCCGCGGCCCGGGCCTTGCATGACCAGCAACCAACCCACGGGGAATTGCGCGGTGCTGGCGGGCGCGGCCTGCTGTTGGCCCCCTTCAAACAGGTCCACAACGTCACCGCCGGATTTGTCAAAGCCAATCAAACGGGTGCGGTTGCGCCGGGCGCGTGATGTGGCACGATCAGGTGCCGCAACAGCGGGCGGTGCGGAGGCCGCAGAGCCATCGCCCTGATCCTCGTCATCCAGATCCCAGATGTTCACGGCGGCCTGCGGTGCCTCTTCGACCGGGGCTTTTGCGGCGGCGCGCGCCAGCAACCCGTGATCAATGTTAGCCTCTGTGGCCGTGTCCGTTGCCGGGGCAGGCGCTGGTGCAGGCATTGCGTCATTGACTTCATCGAGTTTCAGCATCTCAACACGGTCCAGCGTATCCTTGGACGCGGACAAGTTAAACTCAGCTTCCTGGCGCGCTTCAGCTTTGGCTTTGCGGCCAAACAGTCCGGTAAATAATTTCATTTTCTGCCCTTTCATACTATAACGGGCGGGGCCCGGTCTTGTCAGTTCAATGGTTTCAGTTCGTGTTAACGGTGCTCAGGATCAGGCCAACACCGATGGTGTTGCCATCACGATTGACAGCGAAACCGAGGTCGGTTTCACCGCGATACGCGCGTTCTGCCAACTCAGGCAGCGTGGTGCGTTCATTCACAAAAGTTGTGCTCTTGATATGCCCAAACAGGACATCCCCCACCGCAACACCAGAGGTGTCACCAAGCGGCACACGCACAACCCGCGTTTCCCATGCGCCATCGTTTTGCTTTGCCTCAAAACTCAGGCCACCCGGGAATTCTGTCTTTTGAATGACGGGCAAAACCCAATCTTCGGAAACTGCTGTCTCAGCGCTGTCACCCATGGTGAGCGTCAGGGTCAATTCATGGTTGTCCGGGCGCTGAATGGTCTCATGCAGCAGCTTTTCAAACGCGGCGGGTGAGCCGACCGGTGTGCCGTTCACGGCAAACAACCTGCCTTCCTGTGGCAGGGCAACAGACCAGACCGAACGCATGCCGGGCACCTCAAAGGTTTCCAGAACAATTGCTGGCGTGGCGGCTTGGGGTGTCGGCACCGGGTCAACAGCGGGGGTGTCATTGAGCGCAATCAGATCTTCGGCCGATGTTTCGGCTGCGGGGTCTTCCTGCGCAACAATAGGTGCTGCTGGTTCAGGAGCCAGTGCCGGGGCTTGCACAAAATCTGTGTCTGGGGTATTGGGATCAGCCGGTGCATCCAATGCTGGCGGTGTTTCGGCCAGTGCGGGTGCGGGCACAATCACCTCGGGCACCACAGTTTCCGCTGTTGCGATTTCCGGCGCGGTCTCAACGGCAATAACATCTTGTGCCGGGTCAACTTGGGGCAGGGCGGTATCCTGAACAGCCAGCACAGAGGCTGACGTGATCACGTCCCTTTGCACGTCAGGCGTGTCCAATGGCGCGCCCGTGACTTTTGCAAAATCATTGGTGTACAGAACGTCTGGCATCGCAATTGGCGCATTAACTGGGGCTGCCAGTGCCTCAAGCGTTGGTGCTTGCGTCTCTGGCTTGGCGGGTTGCGCATAGATCACGGGTGCAACCACGTCTGCGCTCAGCGCCTCGGCGGGAGCTGGTGCGGTATCGGCTGGTGAGGCGATGACCGCTGCTGTTTCTGGGGTCACATCCTCTGTGACGGGTGCCGCGGGTGCTGTGACTTCTGCCATAATCGCTTCCGGGGTCAGCGCGCTACCCGGTGCCTCTGCTGTCTCAGTTTCCGGGGCACTGGCATGGGTGGGCTGTGGTTCTGTCCCGCCCGGCAACATGCCCGTTTGCCAGGCAACGACACCCATCGCAGCGAGGGCCACAAGAGCAACGGAAGCCAGAAGAAGACCCTTTTTCGATTTGGGCTTTTCAGCTTTTGCGGATGTGGCCGGCTCTTTTGCCAGCACCTCGGGCACAACAATTGGGTCGGTGCTGTCCAGCAATTCCAACCACTTTTCCGCTGTAGGAATGCGGTTCTTTGGCAAGATCTCCATCGACATGTCGAGGCAACGCAGGAAGTTTTCATCATACGCCCGAATGCGGCCTATCAGCGGGCGATAGGGGTCTGCCTCACCTGATGCGACAGCAGAAAGGCGCGTTTGGGCATCCGGGGGCAAATCACCTGTGATCAGGTGATAAAAGCTGGCACCCAGCGCATAAAGATCGCTGTAGGGGCCTTGCTCACTGCCGGAAATATAAAATTCCTGCGGGCTGTAGCCATCCTTGACCACACGCAGGGCGGACAATACGCGGCTTTTCTTGGTCGCCTGTTCGCGTGCGGCACCAAAGTCGATGAGAACAGGGTTCTTGTCCTTGTCCAACAGGATGTTGTCGGGCGAAATATCGCGGTGTAACAGGCCTTGCGCATGCACAAACCCGATCGCATCCAGAACTTTGCGCAGAATGGACTCTACCTCGGCAGGGCGCAGAACAACGTTTTCCTGTTCAATCACGTCCAACAGGTCGCGGCCCTCAACAAAATCAAGCGCCATGTAGGCGGTGTTGTTTTCCTCAAATACCTGATGCACGCCAACGATGTTGGGGTGGTCAAGTTTGGCCAGGCTGCGGGCTTCTTGCACAAAGAGACGCACAATCGACTGCAGCTCGCTCTGGTGGGCGCGGCTGCGCGCGGTCACCAACGCGGTGGAGCGGCGGCAAAACGCACCGGGAAAGCACTCTTTGATCACAACCTTCCGATTAAGGCTGTCGCGCGCGCTGTAGGTGATCCCAAAACCGCCCGCATTCAGGAAGGAGATGATGGTGTACTGCCCATGCATGAGGGTACTGCCTGCGGCCAGTTCGTCGGCAAAGGTCAGATCTTCGTCCAGATCATCTTTCAACTTTGCATTGCCCATTTTGCGATTCCAAATCTCTGTGCTTTTTCCAGCTTGCTCGTGCACGACTTATGCGTTGGTAAAATTGTTCTAAAAATGGCGACAAATTGGTCTTATTGGGCAAATTGATGAGGCCTCAGTCTCGCTAATCTGATCTCCTCAATACGTGAAGAGCGCACAATTTCTGGTGTTTTGAACGAGGTTTGTGGGTGTTTGTGTGATTAACATAACCCAGATTATAGGTAAGTAACGTGTAGCCGGGTGCGCGCTACTTTGAAGTGCGACTCCTGTTAGAAAACAATGAGTTATCTAATAGGAGAAATATCGCATGGGAACGGTTTACACGCAACTGAGCTTACAAGAACGACGCAGGAT
>CALFWM010000030.1 GCA_937928635.1 uncultured Sulfitobacter sp.
CGCGCGCATGCGCCCGACAGCCTGCCACCAACGCGGCCCCAACGCCCTGCCCGCGTGCAGATGGCTGAACAAACAGGTTTTGCATGTCCATCCCACGTTTCCCATATTGCAACTGCGCCAGGGGGCAAAGTGCCGCATACCTCGGCAACACGCCCTGCCTCTCCGCCACCAAAACGCTGAGCCATGGCACCGGGCCAAGCGCATCCCGCCGCAGCGTTTCAACATCCAGCGTGCCCTGATCCCCATGATGGGCGGCCAAGGCATGCACCATCTGCACAACCACCGGCATATCTGCGGCCTGTATGGGCCTGATAATACACTCGCTCATCTGTCTGTCCTTGCGCATGCGCCACAAGCACAAACCCACTGCACCTGCAGCGGCTGATTGATTTCATGAAAGTAGAAAAAGCAGGCCGCGTTCAGATGAACCGGCGATAATATGTGGATAAGTTCTGCATTTTCATATGCAACACCTAGGGGCTGTTGACGTTCAGGGTTCCCATTTGTTTTGAGTTCTGATTCAAAGTTGCAAACGAAGGAGAGCAGCTTTGAGCCGACCTGTTTTGACTGATGATCAATGGGCCGCCATCGAGCCCTATTGCCTGGGAAAGAAGAGTGATCCCGGCCAGACAGGTCGCGATCCGCGCTTGTTTTTGGAAGCGGTCCTTTGGATCGTACGAACGGGGGCTCAATGGCGCGAGTTGCCCGCGGAGTTTGGCCAATGGAATTCAGTTTTCAAGCGGTTCAGGCGTTGGGTCAAAGCGGATGTTTTCTATCGCCTATTCAAAGCCTTGGCCTGCGACGCAGACTTCGAGTACACTATGATTGACGGCACGATAATGAAGGTTCACCGCTCTGGACAGGGCGCAAAAGGGGGACTCAAAGCCAGGCTATAGGCCGCTCGCGCGGCGGCATCACGACCAAAGTTCTGGCGCTCACTGACGCACTTGGAAACCTGATCGACTTTCGTCTAATGCCCGGCCAAGCTCATGAGTTGCGCGAAGTTCCGGCCTTGATCCAACATCTGACGGGCGGCTCTTTGCTGGCTGACCGTGCTTTTGACGCAGACTGGCTGCGACAAGATCTGGCAGACAAGAGCATCACGCCGGTGATCCCGCCTAAATCCAACCGCAGGTTCCCCGCCGAATTCGACAAACATACCTACAAATGGCGTCATCTCGTCGAGAACTTCTTCGGGAAACTCAAAGAAAACAGGGGTATTGCCATGCGATCATGTAAAACGGATCAAAGTTTCAAATCATTCATTTCAATCGCCGCAGTCATCCTTCAAACAAAATGAACGTCAACAGTCCCTAGCAAGGGCCATGCTAAAGTGGTTTACTTCGCTGAACAGCCGTCTGTATCTCTGGTGTGCTATGTTGCCCCCGTCAGCGACCTTGGCCGAGGTTGCTGACGGGGCGGTGTATGGCGTCTGACCCTTGTGGGCTTGTCCACGTTTCTTAGCGAGCCAGCACCGTCTCTCTTCATCATCTCGAACAGTTGCATGTGGCCAGCAAGGACCACGGATCAGAAGGAAGAGAACATGGATAGGGTATCACACCCGGCAATCATCGGCATAGATGTCAGCCGCGATTGGCTGGACATTCATTGCCTGCCTCGCGGACAGCGACTGCGCTTGCCCAACACCAAGGAGGGTCACACGCAGCTTGCAGACCTGGCGACGACACTCAAAGCGCTGGTCTGCTTCGAAGCGACCGGTGGTCAGGAATGGAAACTGTGGGCAGCGCTGGATGCCGCCGGGATCGCGACACGGCAACTGCCGCCCGCACAGATCAAAGCCTTCGCGGCAAGCCGGGGCGCACGGGCCAAGACAGATCGGATTGATGCAGAGCTCATCGCGCGCTTCATGGCGTTCAGGCCCGATGCCGGGCGCGCCCTGCCACACGAAAAGTTGCGCCTTCTCAGAGCCTTGACATCCAAGCGCGGGCAACTCGTGGAAACACGCAAATGGCGTTTGGCAAAAAAGAGACGGGCCGCTTCCTCATCCGGAAATTTCTGCAAGACTTCAAATGGGCTAAGTGTATCAGTCATCGGCTTAATCTCTGTTGTTGAGATTATAGCATTGCCAGTTTACGCAGAAGCATATCCGGCCTGACAACAGTAGTTCCAGCATTCGTCTGGTGTAGAGATGTGGCGGATTTTGATTAAGGTGCCGAACAGTCCTGTGAACGATCTGGCACCTTTACGGCGCAGGTGCGGCTTGAGCTTGGAGAACGCCATTTCGATTGGGTTCAAGTTCAGGTCAGAGCCGCTGGGCGACCATGTCGGCACGACTGTTGGAGTGTTGCGCCGCGTGCAACATGGCATCCTGCCAATGTGCGGACTTGTAGGGCGTCGGGCGCACCAGCTCCTCCATCTGTTTGCCAGACCACACCACCCCCCGATAAACAATGGGCACAGGCATCAAGGGAAGACCGCCAAGAAGTACATGCCGGGCGACAGTGCTCAGAAACCTGCGATTTTCCCGATCCAACACGTCAAACTCCATAAAATAGTGTGGGAGTTGGTCGTAAAACACGGTGTGTTTCGCATACATCCATTCGCCATAGACGACATAGCGGCGCGACAGCACAGGCTGCAAAACATGCGTATGGGCGGCGGCCCAGGTCTTGAACAGCGCAAAATGCCGCTCCCGCCAACCGCCCGTCAGGAAATGTCCGCGGCTTTGAAGCAGCAGCGCCCCATCCGTATCAAAAGACAAGGCGGCATTGGCCCCGTCCAGCTTTTCCTCCACGATCAGCTTTTGACCAGAAAGGTCACTCAATAATTTGTCATCCGCCTTATCGCCCAATTGAAGGCGCGAGCCTTCAATGTGCCGTGTGCGCGGATATTTGTAGATATCCATGGAACTCTCATGATGTTGTCATTGGTCGCACAAAATGATCCGACCAAACGGTCGGAGGATCAGGTGAGATATATGCGTAAGGATTACATCGGTCTTCCGTGGGGTTCGGGGTGAGAGGTAAAGCGGGGTTATAGAATCCTCTAATTCAAATCAAACGCCGCGGAAATCTGGCGCGTTTGCGGGTTGTGGTTGTGGCCCTGATTCAATCAGTGCGGCAATTGAGGAGAGGAATATCAAACCATTGACCCAAACTGCCAAATTTATGACAAAACCTGTTCATAGGCTGATGCTGTATTGGGCACGATTGAACGGCGTTCAAGGTAAGGAATTTCACCGTTTCTTCAGGGCCCGCTTTACGTCAGATTGGTGAAAAATACGGCACGAGGGAACGGATGGGCAATTGGACACGCAGAGCGGCCCTGTTGGGCAGCGGTGCCGCAGTCGGGGCATTTGCGACAAGAGCGTTGAAATCGCGCAACCCATCGCTGGATGGCACCGTTGATACGACAGCTGTCGGCGGTGACGGTACGTTAAATGACGCTAGCCTGTTGAGCCAAACCCCTGTTCACAAGCACATCATTCTCAAACAAGACCCTGGCACCGCCCTGGTTGAAGCGATCCGGGCAGAGATGAAAGATGCCCGCGCAAACAACCGCCCGGTCAACGTCAGTGCGGCGCGTCATTCCATGGGCGGGCAGGCGATCCCGCTAGATGGGCATGCGATCACCTATGACAACGGCTTTCTTGAACCTGACACCGCAAACGCCACCTTTCGTGCCCATGCCGGTGCACGTTGGTCGCAGGTCATTCAGGCGATTGACCCCATTGGGTTTTCGCCCGCAGTCATGCAATCCAACAATGATTTTGGCGTGGCGGCGACGTTTTGCGTGAACGCCCATGGCTGGCCGGTGCCCTTTGGCCCGATGGGTGCAACCGTGCGCGAAATTGAGCTGATCACACCCGATGGAGAGCTTGCCACCTGTTCTCGTGAGGTCAATGCGGACCTCTTTGACCAAAGCATGGGCGGCTATGGGTTAACCGGTGCGATCACCTCCATGGTGGTTGACATGGAAAAGAACACCCGCCTGAGCCCCAGTTTTACCCGCATGCCCGCCAAAGAGTTTGGCAGCGCGTTTGAGGCTGCGTTGAACGACCCTGACGTGACCATGGCCTATGGCCGTCTGAACGTGGAGCGCGCCAGCTTTTTTGAAGAGGCGTTGATGATCACCTACCGCGCCACGGAGGATCAGGCGGATTTGCCGGCGGCATCCGGGTCGGGCTGGATGTCCAACGTGGCCAGCCGCGTTTATCGCGCGCAGCTGGGCAATGAGAGAATGAAGAGCCTGCGCTGGTGGTTTGAAACGGATCTTGGCACCGTGGTTGGCGGGGGTGATACGACCCGTAATTCGCTGATCAATGAACCGGTGGTCACCCTGGATGACCGCGATGACACGCGCACAGATATCCTGCATGAATATTTTGTCGGGATTGATCGCTTCCCCGAATTTCTGGAGATTTGCCGCGCGGTGATCCCGGCCTCTTACCAGGAGTTCCTGAACGTCACGCTGCGCTTTATCAACACGGACAGCGAAAGCTGGCTGTCTTACGCCACGGTTCCGCGCATTGCGGCAGTGATGTCCTTTAGTCAGGAAATGACCCTGCGGGCGGAGGCGGATATGGCCCGAATGACGCGCGATCTGGTGGAGGGGATCATCGGCATCGGGGGCACGTATTACCTGCCTTACCGTCCGCACCCGACCGTCGCGCAGCTGGAAAAGGCCTACCCCCGTGCCGCCGCCTTTGCCGCCGCCAAGCGCGTGCTGGACCCCGGGCTGCTTTTTCGCAACAACCTTTGGGACAGCTATTTGGAGCAGCTATGACCACCTTGCAGAAAATTTGCATCGGCTATTTTGTCGCCCTGATGGGGGCGGCATCGCTCAACTACATCCCTGGCCTGACAGACGAAAATGGCCTCGCTTTTGGCATTTTTGCACTGGATATCTTTGATGACAGCTTGCATGTCGCCTCTGCCATCTGGGCGTTGGTATCGGCCTTTGTCTCCCATCGGGCATCCAAATTCTTTTTGATCGTCTTTGGCGCGCTTTATCTTGGCGATGGCGTTTTCGGGTTTTTCACCGGCTATGGATATCTCGACCTTGGGATTTTCACCAACGGGTCTGATGGCCTGTCGTTCACCTTCCTGAGGTTGGCGGCCAACGTGCCGCATCTGGCCTTGGGTGGGTTTGCGCTCTTTGCCGCCTGGAAACTGGACCGCGCATGATACGCTGGGTGTTCAGATGGCTGATACGGCTGATTTTGGTCGCCGTCCTGTTGATCATGGCGCTTATCCTGCCCGTGGGCTGGGTGGAATTTGCCTGCACCGGCGAACGCGAGCCGCAGCCTTACGCATCCATCCTGCCACCTGAACACCACCGGGCAGAGGCACGCACGCTGCTGACCTACCCCGAATGGCACATCGTGCACGCCTATGATGACTACGCCGAGGTGATCAACACAGGTGATCCGCATGATTTCAGGTATTTCAAGGCGATGCGCACCTATTGGTCGTCGCTTTGTGCGCTGAAGCATCAGGCTTCTGCCCACGGCGGCATGGACGGCGAGACCAAGCAATTGGTCTATGTCATCGGCGTGAGCTTTAGCGCAGAACTTGCGTTAAAGGCCGCCTATGAGGAAACACTGGGCCGCATTGCGACCTGGATCAGGGGGCCGCACCATAGCCCGCTGGACAAACTGAGTGCGGATCAGGCCGCAAGTTATGCAAATTTTTTGCAACAAGTCCCATGGTACAAGTGGGATTTTGAGGGCGATGTTGCGGCGTTAGAAGCCAACAAAACCAAAACGTTCCGCGACGGTGAACGGCGTTTTGCCCTCGGGCGGGAATTTGCGGCAAAGGCCGCCTATGCGGATGTGATTGCATATGCCGTGGCCAATGTCGGCCCAGACGAACTGACGCTGCGGATGATCGTGACAGGGTCAGATGTGCCCCGTCTGGACACCATCGAGGGGGTCAAAATTGTTGGGCAATCCGCTGAGGGCCGGGAGATTGAAACCATCCGCTACCGCGCATTGACCCGAGTATTAATGCAAATGGCAGGCCGCGACGTGGTGATTAAAGAGATCGCAGGCAACGATGACATCATGTTTACCGCCATCGGCTCCATGCCCACACACCCCAGCGCGCTGTTTAGTTTTCCGCGTCAGGGGTATGGCGATTACCGGCATCTCTTCCTTGTCAAAACGTCCAACCTATTGGCCATTCTGGATGAGCGGCGCGACGGCCCCCTCAGGGTGGAGCATGTGCATGATTATTAGGGGTCTGGTGTGCTGCCTTGCCGTGGCCTGTGGATGGATTGCGGTCTTGGCCGGTGCGATGGTGCTGACTGACGCGGCACCTGCGGCGCTGGTTATGTTCCCCGATCCGGCGCTTTTGGCCGCACTGCCCGACGGCGTGGCCATCACGGGGAAAACGGCGATCAGTGTCACGCTCACCAGCGACGGGATGGGCCTGACACACCTGTTGTATGATGCGGGTGCCCTGTTGGTGCTGCCAGCGGGGTTGTTGGGCTGCGCACCGTCGGTTTCTTAAGGGGTGGTTCCCCCCAAGCCTCACCCCAAAAAAAGGCCGCCAAAACCCGTGGCGGCCTTCTTCCTCACTCCATCACGCCGTCTCAGAACACAAAATCATCCGCGTTCAGCACGCCCAATACCACGTTGTTCAGCGTGATCGAATTGCCGCCGCCTGTGTCGATCACCACGTTTGCGCCGTCTTGGGTCGCTGCCCCGGCCGTTGCACTGCCAAGGTTCAGATCCGCTAGGGAATTGATCGCACTCACACCGCTTAAGTTGATGTTTTCAAACCGATTAAGCGGAGTGAAGTCTGCAATGGTATCGTTGCCATGGCCGTCCTCAAACACGAAAAAGTCTGCGTTAAATCGCCCGAACAGCAGGTCATTTCCGGTGCCACCGTCCAGCCGGTCAAAGCCCGAACCACCGTTCAACGTGTCAACGCCCGCCCCGCCGTTCAGTGCATCATTGCCCGATCCGCCAAAGAACCGGTCATCGCCTTGGTTGCCGTTCAACGTGTCGTTGCCCGCGTCGCCAAACAACCCATCACGGCCCGTGCCGCCCGAGGCCAGGTCATTGCCTGCGCCGCCAAACAGCCGGTCCAGCCCGTCTTCGCCATTCAGCGTATCATCGCCCGCACGTCCAAAAAGGTTGTCCGCCTGCGCGCCGCCATTAAGCAGATCATTGCCCGCGCCGCCATCAAGCAGGTCAAATCCGGCCTCACCATTCAGCGTATCATTGCCGTTTTCGCCAAACAACCGGTCTGCGGAAAGGCTGAAGTTCGCGCCGCCAAACAGCAGGTCATCGTCATCCCCGCCATAAAGCCGATCGGCCTCCGTGCCGCCATAAAGCGTGTCGTTGCCCGCATCGCCATAAAGATTGTCAAACCCGACATTCCCGACCAAACGGTCATTGCCGTTGCCCCCGTTTAGCAGATCAGTGTTCTGGCCGCCGTTCAACACGTCATTGCCGTCACCACCGTTAAGCGTGTCAAAACCAAACGCGCCCAGCAGCACGTCGTTGCCATCCTCACCGAACAATTCATCATTGCCACCACGACCGTTGATCATGTCGTCACCGCCACGGCCCTGAATATAGTCGCGCCCAATCCCACCGCTCATGGTGTCATTGCCCTCGCGTGATCCGCGCACCTGCTCGATGTTGGTGAACACATCAGAGAACGCCTGACCGTTCCACGTGCCACTTGCCGTTCCGGCAAACATATCGACATTCACGGCGTCCACACCAGAACGGTCATAACGCAGCCGGTCAAAGCCGCCACCGCCATCAACGGTGTCATTGCCCTGACGCGTGATAAACTCATCGTTGCCGGCCCCGCCCGTCATGTTGTCCGCAAAGTCCGTGCCCGAAAGTGACAGGCGGCCGCCGTTGTATGTCACGTTGATGGTGTCTGACGTGCCAAAACCGTCGTTTGAGATAACGCCAGCGCCGACATTGATTACCGCCCCTTGTGTTGAATCTTCCCAACCGCCGAAGTGATGACTAATCCGAATGGTGCTATCGCTGTTGAGTGTTAGGTTTAGTGTGTCTGTGCCGCGTCCCGCGGCAATCTCACGCCAATAGAATTCGTCGTTGTCAGCACCAAAGGCAACGTTAAAGGTATCGTTGCCGCTTGTGCCATCAAACGTCACGGAATAGCTCGCTTCATCAAGATTCAACAATGTATCTGTGACCCCGCTTGTCGTCACAGATCCAGTCTCGTTGTTTGCAGTTAAGTTGATGCTGTTAAAACGCCCGTATGCTAGGTAGAAATAACTGTTACTTGTTGCATCATCAAAGTCGATCGTGTCGTTACCAAGCGTAGCGAAGATGTTGTCGCCTTGCTCATCGTTGAACCCCGGATTGATCATATCATTGCCGGACCCGCCCTCGACAGTATCGCGCTCTGGTGAGCCGGTGATGTTCATGGGTACGTTAATCTGGAAGCGTGTGTCAAAGAACATGTCCTCTATCGAGAACCCGCCCATGGACCCACTTGCATCCACAGTGATTGACGCTGATCTGTTAAACAGCGCGGCGAGCGGTGCGACATTGCCGGTCTCAACGGCGGCGTCCCCTGCGACAACAAAATCAATCAAACTCCATGCGATGTTTGAGACGTTTGCAATTGTGTTTTGCCCATCCGACATCGTGATGCCGGTGATTGTGCCTGCTGTCGGTTCTTCATTCTGATCAATCGCAAAACCGCTGCCCGTGATGGTTGTTGTCCAACCGGAGAGTGGATTTTGCATCACAATCTGTGTGGGGGAGAAAGAAACAAGTTCGGGCGCAAATTCGCCGTCGCTGGTCACAAAAGCCTGCCCAAAGATGTCGTTGTCTGAAAACCTGCGCCCAGTGTAGGTAAGTTGCATGACTGTCTCCAAAGATAAAAGAAATGTTGAAAAAAGTGCTGGTATTGTGATCAGCCTAACCAGAATATTTGGCACAATCAAACAACCCAAAGTCGAATTCACGTTTAATTAACGCTTATTTCCAGCTTCGCGAAAAATACACCAAATTGGTGGTGACGCCCCCGGTTCAGCCCATAAAATAGGGGCGGCGAAATGCGACTTTCACGCCCCCGCCCTTGACTTCTTTAGCGTCACAGACGTACCTGCGCGGATCATTGACACCCATCCAAAGGGACCCGCCATGCACGCCTATCGCAGCCATTCCTGTGCCGATCTGAACCTGTCCAACAAGGGCGAAACCGTCCGCCTTGCCGGGTGGGTGCACCGGGTGCGTGACCACGGGGGCGTGTTGTTTATTGACCTGCGCGATACCTATGGCATGACGCAGGTGTTGTGTGACCCCGACAGCCCGGTTTTTGCTGAGGTGGAGAAGGTCCGCTCCGAGTGGTGCATCCGCATTGATGGTGAAGTCAAAGCGCGCGATGCGTCATTGGTGAATGCGAAGATCCCGACGGGTGAGGTCGAGGTGTTTATCCGCGATATGGAAGTGCTGGGCGACGTCAAAGGTGATCTGCCGTTGCAGGTCTTTGGCGATCAGGAATACCCTGAAGAAACGCGTCTGAAATACCGCTACCTCGATCTGCGCCGCGAAAAGATGCAGGCGAACATGACCCTGCGTTCTGATGTGGTGACCAGCATCCGCAAACGCATGTGGGATCAGAACTTTCGCGAGTTTCAGACGCCGATCATCACGGCTTCCAGTCCTGAGGGTGCGCGCGATTTCCTTGTGCCCTCACGCCTGCATCCCGGCAAATTCTACGCGCTGCCCCAAGCCCCGCAGCAGTTCAAACAGCTGTTGATGGTCTCGGGTTTTGACAGGTATTTCCAGATCGCGCCCTGTTTCCGCGATGAAGACCCGCGTGCGGATCGCTCGCCCACCGATTTTTACCAGCTTGACCTTGAGATGTCCTTTGTCGAGCAGCAGGATGTGTTTGATGCCATCCAGCCTGTGCTGACCGGCGTGTTTGAGGAATTTGGCGGCGGTCGCAAGGTGGATCAGACGTGGGAGCAGATTTCCTACAAGGACGCCGCGTTGTGGTATGGCTCTGACAAGCCTGATCTGCGCAACCCGATCAAGATGCAGGTGGTGAGCGAGCATTTTGCAGGCTCCGGTTTTGCGATCTTTGCCAAGCTGTTGGAACAAGAGGGCACCGAGGTCCGCGCCATTCCCGCGCCGACGGGCGGGTCGCGCAAGTTTTGTGATCGCATGAATGCCTTTGCGCAAAAGGAAGGGCTGCCCGGTATGGGCTATATCTTCTGGCGCAAACAATCGCCTGACAGCATCGCGCAGGAGCGCGGGATCACAGTGAAAGAGGTCAACGCGCTGGTGAAATCCGGTGAGATCACGTTGGGCAATGAGGCCGCAGGCCCGCTCGCCAAAAACATCGGGCCCGAACGCACCGAAGCCATTCGCCAGCAATTGGGGTTGGACGTGGGCGACGCGGCCTTCTTCCTTGGTGGCAAGCCCAAGGCGTTTGAGGCCATCGCGGGGCGTGCGCGCAACATCATTGGCGAGGAACTCAACCTCACCGACCAAGACCGCTTCGCCTTTGCCTGGATCGTGGATTTCCCGATCTATGAGGCGGATGAGGAAACCGGCAAGATTGACTTTGAGCACAACCCGTTTTCCATGCCACAGGGCGGGATGGAGGCGTTGGAAGGCGATCCGCTCAAGGTGCTGGGCTATCAATATGACCTTGCCTGCAACGGGTATGAGCTGGTTTCTGGTGCGATCCGCAACCACAAGCCGGAGATTATGTTCAAGGCTTTCGAAATCGCCGGTTATGGTGAAGACGAGGTCAAGAAACGCTTTGGCGGCATGGTCAACGCCTTCCAATATGGTGCGCCGCCCCACGGGGGATGTGCCGCAGGCATCGACCGGATTGTGATGCTGCTCGCGGATGAGGCGAACATTCGTGAAGTGATTTTGTTCCCGATGAACCAGCGCGCCGAAGATCTGATGATGAACGCGCCAAACGACCCGATGCCGGATCAACTGATGGAACTTGGCCTGCGGGTCATTCCGCAAGATTGATCCATATGCGGGCGGTTTTCTGCGCGCGCGGCCTTGTCGTGCGTGCAGTGCGGCCCATTGATGTCTATATTGGCAGCATGATGCCAAACCCATCCTTTGCGCGGGGCACCCCGTGACGTTTTCTGCCCAGATCGCTGAACAGCGTTTTGGCTATGGTCTATCGGGCCATCTGCCGCCTGTGCAAAGCGTGTCGGAGATGCTGAAAGGTCTGCGTGGGCCTGACGTGATGCTGGCGCAATACCCGGTGCCACCCTTTGATTATATTCAGGACCAAGGCGTCTTGCATGGACGTTTTGCCCGGTTTTCCCGCAAGAATTCTGGCACGCTGGAAGGCACAGACGCCGCGGATAAGGCGCGTGCGGTCCTGAAGGCCGTGCGCCAAGAGCGCGGTCACTGGTTTACCCAAAGCCAGCTGCGCAGGGTGCATACACAATCCGCCTTTCGCGAACGATTGATCGCCTTTTGGGCGGATCATTTTACCACCGTGGGCAAAGGGCACATGTTTCAGTTTGCTGAAACGCTTTATAGTGACGCGGCGGTGCGGCCCCATGTGGCGGGTCGGTTTGGTGATTTGCTGGTGTCCTGCGTGACCCATCCGATGATGCTGCACTATCTGGATCAGGACGTCTCCTCTGGCCCCAACAGCGCCTTTGCCCAAAAGCGGGGGCAGGGCAGGGGGTTGAACGAAAACCTGGCCCGTGAGGTATTGGAGCTGCACACCCTGGGGGTGGGCGGGCCCTATGATCAGACCGACGTGCGCGCGCTGGCCCTGCTGTTTACGGGGATGAGCCGGGGGCGTGATCTGCGCTTTTTGTTCCGGCGTGGGTTTGTCGAGCCGGGCGAGCATGTGGTGATGGGCCGTCGTTATGGCAATCAGCCGGGCATGGAGCGGATCAAAACGGCCCTGCATGATCTGGCGCGCCACCCCGCCACAGCGGCCCATATCGCGCGCAAACTGGCGGTACATTTTGTGAGTGACACCCCGTCCGAGCGCCTGATTGCCGATCTTACGGCCGCCTACCTCGAAACGGATGGCCAGCTGATGGCGGTCTATGACGTGTTGCTGTCCCATCCCGATGCATGGCGGATGCCGGCCACCAACATCCGCCCGCCGGTTGAATTTGTGGCGGCTTCCTTGCGTGCGCTGTCGGTCTCGCAGGGCCAGATGGATGCGCATGATTTTCGCGGCGTCAACAGGCTTTTCTTTGTACCACTCAAGGTGATGGGGCAGTTTTGGCAAAAGCCCTCCGGGCCGGATGGGTGGGATGAGGCGGACGCCGCATGGATCACACCGCAAGGTGTTGCCGGGCGGGTCGAATGGGCGATGCGCGCGCCCAAAGAGCTGTTGGAAACCCTGCCAGACCCGCGCGCATTTGTGCACACGGCGTTGGGCGACACGGTGCCGGAGGCAGTGAATTTTGCCGCAAGTGCCGCCGAAACCCGGGCGGAGGCGATTGGACTTGTCCTGCTGTCTCCTGCGTTTCAACGCCGATGAACAAGGGAGCGCAGGTATCATGACCACCCTGTTGAACAGACGCGACTTTTTGGCCCGCACGGGCGTGATCGGCTGCTCGCTGGCGGCCAGCCCGTTGGTGACGCCGGTTGCGCTGGCGCAGGCCCCATGGGACACGCGGCTGGTGGTGATTATCCTGCGCGGCGGTATGGATGGTCTGGACGTGGTGCGTCCGGTGGGTGATCCGGCCTTTGCCGCGCTGCGCCCGACGCTGAACGCGTCAGACGCGCCTTTGCCGCTGGATGGCTATTTTGCGATGCACCCGGCACTCGCGCCCCTGATGCCCTTGTGGCAACAGCAAGACCTTGGATTTGTGCACGCGGTGTCCACGCCCTATCGCAACAAACGCAGCCATTTTGATGGACAGGATTTGCTGGAAGCCGGGACATCCCGGCTGGACGGGCCGGGGCGTGATGGCTGGCTGAACAGGTTGCTGCAACAGACACCGGGCGTACAGGCAGAAACCGCCTATGCGATTGGTCACAGTGATTTACGGGTGCTGGATGGTGCCGCGCCGGTGGCAAATTGGTCGCCGGATGCCCGCCTGAGGATCAGCCCACAGGCCACGCGCCTTGCCGAATTGGTGATGGAGGAGGACCCCGCCCTGCACGCCGCCCTTGCAGAGGCACTGATGTTGACAGATGCAGATGCGGTGGGGGAGCGGCGCGGCCATGCGCATTTGAAAGTGTCCAAATTTGCCGCTTCACGGCTGCGCAAAGAGGCACGGATTGCGGCATTTTCGCTAAACGGGTGGGACACGCATCGCGCTCAGAACCGGGCTTTGACGCGCGGACTGGGCCGGTTGAGTGAGACAATCCTGACGCTGCGCGAAGAGCTTGGCGCGCAGGTCTGGGGCAAAACAGCGATTGTGGCCATGACCGAATTTGGCCGCACGGCACGTGAAAATGGCACAGCGGGCACTGATCACGGTACGGGCGGTCTGATGGTGCTGGCCGGCGGTGCGATTCGAGGGGGGCAGGTTTACGGACAATGGCCGGGTGTTGCGGAAGCCGCACTTTTCCAGGGGCGTGATTTGATGCCGACGGGTGATGTGCGCGCGCCAGCAGCCTGGATCATGCGAGGGCTGACAGGGGTAAACCGCTCAACACTGGAGCGGCAAGTGTTCCCGGGGCTTGATATGGGGCGCGATCCGAACGTTTTGCTCTAGATGCCGCGCCGATGATCAAAAGAGGCTATAGCCAAGGATAAAGTTGCCAAGGTTTGCCGCCAATCCATCGCTGCCCGCCTGGATCGAGGCGAGGCTGACCACGGCCAACCCCACTACAGCCGCCGTTAAGATGATCCAATCTACGGTCACGGCGTCATTGTCTGTCTTGTCGCCGGAATTCTGTTTTGCAGACGCCATCGTGCGGTCTTCCTTGTCATCGATCTGCCCCCACAGTGATGACGTAAATTTGTCAAAACATTGTGGCGTAAATGCGCAGAAGACTTGCCGGGGCTGTGGCATTTGAAGCCGCGCGTGTTCTGGGCTTGGCGCGCCGGGGAACTGGCCCTAACGTGAGCGCATGAATACCAAAGATCCCGCCACCCAATTTGGGGCCTGTGTGCCCAACTGGTCGCCGCCCTCCGCCCCTGCGGGGGCGGTCCTGACCGGGCGTTATGCCCATTTGGAGCCTTTGTCCGCAGAGACCCATGCCGCATTGCTCTATCGGGCCTATGAGGGGGGCGATCACGTGTGGGATTATATGCCCTATGGGCCTTTTTCTTCGGCCTCGCAGTATCACCGCTGGGTGCGGGATCATGCAGGCCAGCCCGATCCGTTCTTTTATGCCATTCGCAACTTGCAAACGGATCAGTGGGAGGGCGTTGCAAGTTACCTGCGCATCGCCCCGGAGGCCGGGTCCATTGAGGTTGGTTCCATCAATTTTAGCCCAGCGCTCCAGCGCACCCGCGCAGCGACCGAGGCGATGTATCTGATGATGAAATGGGCCTTTGACGCGGGTTATCGTCGGTATGAGTGGAAGTGCAACGCGCTCAATGCCGGATCACGGCGCGCAGCACAGCGCCTTGGCCTGTCGTTTGAAGGCGTGTTCCGTCAAGCCGCCGTTGTGAAAGGGCGCAACCGCGATACCGCGTGGTTTGCGGCCATTGATACCGAATGGCCTTCGCTAAAGGAGGCGTTTGAAGCCTGGTTATCTCCGTCAAACTTTGACAGCTCCGGCGCGCAGCTTGAGCGGTTGGGCGATTTGACCAGATTGGTGCGTGTGGCCACGGACCCGACGGTGTAAACGCACAGGGCCTATCGTTGGTTTACAGCGCCTGACAAAATACCGGAAACATCACGCATCGCAAAGCGCGCCCAAAATCTTTGGTTTCAGGCAGCGTTACAGCGTCCCGCCTCTAACTTGAAGCATCACGTATCGCTGCTATCCCGAGAGTGCAGAGCGTGGCAGGGGATCATCTCCTCAAGTTTCAGGCCGGGCGCTTTAGGTGATTCAGGTTTTTCGCATGACGCTCTATATCGCAACCTTCTGTGCCAGCCTGCTTTGGATCATACCGGCAATCTTTGCCGTTTCAGATCTGGCAGGTTGACCCAGCGCGCATTTTTCTGCCAGTGCCGCCGCCGCCTGTTCTAGCCGCGTGTCCTGTGCAGAACGCGCGACCCCACCCAGAAATTGTGCCACATAATCCAGTGTGCGCGGTTCACCTGCGTCCTCAAGCACGTCCGCCACATGGGCAATATCATCCTGATAGGCGATGTGATCGGGTTCAATCCGTTCATCAATCATCACGCGCGGCCCCGGGGGGCGGCGCTCAGCCGGCAACAGCGCCAGAATGCTCTCCTGAAACTCAGCCAATGAATTGATCGGCTTGGCCATAAATCCATGGGCACCGGCGGACCGGGCGGCCATATGCATATGATCGTCAGCTGACATCGCCAAAACAGCCTCTGCCGGGGGGTGGCAACTGGCCAGTTCGCGAATCAAATCGAGCCCGCTGCCATCCGGCAGTCCCAGATCAATCATCACGACAGTAGGGCGATAGACGCGCAGATGTCGCCGTGCAGAGCGCAGGCAATCGGCCCGCCTGATCCGCGCACCAGAGCGCAGACAGAGCAAACGCATCGCCTCACAAGCGAAACGGCTGTCCTCAACTACGAGAATTGTCGTACCCAACAGCGGGCGCGCCGCAGTGGGCGTCGGGGTCGTGGTCGCAAAGGGGTCAGTGGGGTCCATTGGTGCCTCCATGAGCAGCTGACACCTATGGTTACCCGCGCTTGGATAACAGCAAGTTAACTTGTCAGCGAAGTTTTCCGCCACCCTGCACTCAAACCTGAGAGTATTGCCTATCATCCCAAGAAGGCGGGGCACCTCTGGAACGGGCGGAAACGTAATGGGCCAACGCCCCCCACACACGCGCGGTCTTCCCGATGGGTGCAGCAATGGGTCGCAACCCTGATGCCTGTCCACTGCGCAAAACCGATTGCGATTACGGGGCCGTGCGGCCATAACCTGCCAAACATATCCACGTAAAGGTGCTGTTATGATCGGTCGTCTCAACCATGTTGCTATCGCTGTTCCTGATCTGGAGGCCGCAGCGGCACAATACCGCAACGCTTTGGGCGCGACCGTTGGCGCGCCGCAGGATGAGCCGGACCATGGCGTGACCGTCATCTTTATTGACCTGCCAAACACCAAGATTGAACTGCTGTACCCTTTGGGCACCGACAGCCCGATCAACGGCTTTCTTGAAAAGAACCCGGCGGGCGGCATTCACCACATCTGCTATGAGGTGGATGACATTATCGCTGCGCGGGACCATCTGAAATCGACCGGTGCGCGTATTCTGGGCAGTGGCGAGCCCAAGATTGGTGCCCATGGCAAGCCTGTGTTGTTTCTGCATCCCAAGGATTTCGACGGTGCTCTGGTTGAGCTGGAGCAGGTGTAAATCATGGGTCCTGTTTCCGGTATTGTTCTCTACGTCGTGATCTGGTCGATGGTGTTTTTCGTTGCCCTGCCCATTCGTGTGCAGACCCAAGGTGATCTGAAAGACATCGTGCCCGGCACCCATGCGGGCGCACCCGAACATCACCATCTTAAGAAAAAGGCGCTTTGGACCACGCTGGTTGCCGCCTTTATCTGGGGCGTATCGGCCTATTTCATTCTGGGTGAGATCATCACGGTTGAAGACATCGAACGCTGGCTTAGCCCGACCGAGACTCCAATTGGTGGTACAGGTGGGTAAAGGTTGCGGCCCCCAGGATCGGGATCAGCAGGTTTAGAAACGGCACGCTCAGGGGCATGGCCATCAGAACACCGGCCAGCCAGATGGTGCCATGGTGCCTTGAGCGCAGAACCTCGGCCTGCTTTCGCCCGACACGGCGCATCGCAGCCATGGTGAAATACTCCCGCCCCAGCAGATAGCCGTTCATCGCCCAAAAGATGAACAATGCCAGCGGTGCAAAGAACAGGGCCATCACCAGTGCGGCAAAGTTGGCCCCGATCAGCAGCCCCAGAAAGTTGATCGTGTCGCGCAGCGCCTCGCCAAAGGAGACGCGCGTGCTGGGCGGCAGATGCGGATAATGGACCGCCTCCACCGCGTCGGCCACATCATCAAGATAAAGGGAGGTAATTGCCGAGGCGACCGGCACCATCAAAAAGATCGACAGAAACGCCAGCAAAAACGCGGCACCCCAGGACAGTAGATCGTTGAGCCAGCGCACCTCACCCAGGACAGGCAGCCAGGTTTCCTCGGGCGTCAGCCATTCGATCAGCCATGATACCCCCGAAACCGCCGCAATCAGCAGAAACAGCGCCAGGAATATTCCTAGGAAAAACACCCGGCGAAACCGCCGGTCGCTGAGCTGCGCCACCGCCTTTCCAAAGGCGCTTAAGATTATTGTGAGAGCCAAGATGTGATTCCGTCGATATCCGGGCGCGGCCGATCTGGTGGGGTGCTTGTCTCGGTGCCAATATGGATCAACCCAGCAACGCGTTCGTGATCCGCAAGCCCCAACCCCTCGCGCAGAAAACCGCGATCATGCGACGGCCAGCCGGACAACCAATTTGCCGCCCAGCCCGCCGCTAGCGCTGCATTCAATAGCGCCAGACACACCGCGCCGGCGGAATAGGTTTGCTCCAGCGGAGGGATTTTTTCCGATGGTTTCTGCACCTCGACCACAACAACCGCCAGATTGCCCTGATCAAATTGAGTGCACCCTTTGGCGATTTTTTCAGCGTCAAGCCCAAGCGCGGCACCCCGGGACGCAGCCAGGGCCGACAATCGCGTCATTGCGGCCCTTTCGATCACGATAAAGCGCCATGGCTCCAGTTTGCCATGATCCGGTGTGCGCCCGGCGGCGGTCAGCAACGGCATCAGGGCCGCGCGTTCGGGCACCGGCAAACCCAGCGTTTTCGCCGGACGTGACCGGCGTGTTTGTAGAAAATCAAGAACAGCGGGATTGGGTGTTGGCATAAGGGCCTAAAGTCCTAGCTCAATGGCCATGTCATCAATGGACTGGCATAAAAAGGTGTCAAATTTTGCGTTGGGTTGGCGGATGGTGAACCCCTCTGACATCGGGTCGGGTGCTGCATTTTCAACCCCTGCCATCGCCGCAATCGTGGCATGACCACAAAACGGGACATAAAATTCAGAATATCCGCCCTCATGGGCCATCACCAGCTTGCCGTCACACAGGCGCTGGGCGGTTTCTTTGGTCACACGCGTCATTTCGGCAAAGGTGTCGGCAGTGGCTTGCATTCGCGCCAGGGGGTCGATCATGGAAGCATCAAAGCCGCAGGCCACAATAATCATATCGGGGTGAAAGGCCTCTATCGCGGGCACCACGATCCGGTTCATTGCATGCATGTAGGCCACATGGCCGGAACCTGCGCACATGGGCACATTGATGTTGTATCCCTGCCCGGCACCCTGCCCGCGATCCGCCAATGCACCTGTGTCGAGGGGGTAATTGCCCTCCTGATGCAGCGAAATCGTCAGCACATCGTCGCGTTCATAATAGATCGCTTCGGTGCCGTTGCCGTGATGCACATCCCAATCCAGCACAACAACGCGTTTGCACAGGCCTTTGGCTTGCGCGGCCTCAATGGCGATGGCGATGTTGGCCAGCAAACAGAACCCGTTGGGAAAATTGGGCAGACAGTGGTGACCGGGGGGGCGGCTGAGTGAATAGGCATTGTCGAGTTCGCCTGTGGCCACGGCATCCACGGCGGATATCGCCAAACCGGCGGAAAGGGCGGCGATCTCATAGCCACCTTGGGCAAAGGGTGTGCGCCGGCCCAGCTCGCCGCCACCTGCATCAGACAGCCGTTTGAATTCATCCAGATAGGAGGCTGGATGCACCCGCGCCAATGCCTCATAGCTGGCCAGTTCTGCTGTGCGCACCTCCAGCTGTGCGGTCAGGCCGGTCACATCCATCAGATTCTTGAGCCGTCGCTTTGTTTCAGGGTTTTCGGGCAAACCACCGGCGGCAAGGGGCTGCACCAGACCGCCAATCGGCATGGTAAAGGCGTAATTCCCACCGGCGTGCCAAAAGCATTGCTCGTCCCAGAAAAATCCCGTTGTCACCCTGCATATCCTCCCATGGCATTTATGCGGTGACGTTGGCGTAGGATGCACGAATTGTCCATGGTGGGCCAAGGTCCCCCTTACGCGGCAAGGCGCACCTTCCTCCTCTTTCTGGCTTTAACTCTTCCCGGAGGTTTGGAGGCAGAGCCTCCAATTCGGCTCCTGAAGCCGAACATATGACCCTTGCGCGATGGCCGTAAGGCGGGCCTTGGCCCGCCTCACCTGTCAGCTGACCATGCCAATGATATCATAGGTCTTTTTCAAAATCGGCGCGGTGATCTCGCGCGCTTGCGCGGCACCGCAGGCGAGTATCCGGTCAATTTCATCTGGTTGCGCCATCAGCCGTGCCATTTCCGATGAAATCGGGGCCAGTTTTTCGACAGCCAGTTCTGCGAGCAAAGGTTTGAACGTTCCAAATTGTTGCCCGCCGACCTCGGCCAGAACCTGATCCACAGATTGCTCGCTCAAAGCTGCATAAATGTTAATCAGATTGCGCGCTTCCACCCGCCCTTCCAGACCTGCGGCTTCCGAGGGGAGCGCATCCGGGTCGGTCTTGGCCTTGCGGATCTTTTTGGCAATGGTGTCGACATCATCGGTCATGTTGATGCGGCTGGCATCCGATGGGTCGGATTTGGACATCTTTTTGGACCCATCGCGCAATGACATCACGCGGGTTGCCGCGCCTTCGATCACGGGTTCAGTGATGGGAAAGAAATCCACACCATAATCATGGTTGAACTTGCTGGCAATGTCGCGCGTCAATTCCAGATGTTGTTTCTGGTCGTCGCCCACGGGTACATGCGTGGCGTGATAAATCAGAATATCCGCGGCCATCAGCGCCGGATAAGCGAACAGCCCCAGCGAGACTTTCTCGGCGTTCTTGCCGGCCTTGTCTTTGAACTGGGTCATCCGGCTCATCCAGCCCATGCGGGCGATGCAGTTGAAAATCCAGGCCAGTTGCGCGTGTTCGGGCACCTGTGACTGGTTGATCAGGATGGATTTCTCAGGGGAGATACCGGAGGCGATAAAGCCCGCCGCCAGCTCTCGTGTGTTGTAGTGCAGCTCTTTGGGGTCGAGCAGTTTGGCGGTGATCGCGTGCAGATCGACCATGCAATAGACCGTCTCGTACGCCTCGTCCTGCATCGACACAAAACGTTTGATCGCGCCCAGATAATTGCCCAGCGTTAACCCGCCCGAAGGCTGGATGCCGGAAAACACGCGGGGAGTGAAAGATGTGTCAGACATGAGGTATGCTCCAGGGCTGGCAATGGCGCTGGGCACGGCTTACTGATGGGTCCAGGCCACGTCAAGGAGCGCCCATGCACGATCCCGATTTCCAACCGCCCGTAAACCCGCTGCCGCCTGCGGTTGTGGCGATTTTCGTGTGCATCGCGGGGATTGAAGGGATCCTGTCATTGGCAGAAGCCGGGTTGATCGGCGGGCCACAGGCCATTGGGTGGCGGCTGGGCCTGATCCGCGACTACGGCTTTTCCGGTCAGATATTTGACTTGATGGTGAGAAACGGGGTTTGGCCGATCAACGAGGTTTTGCGCGTCTTGAGCTATCCTTTCATCAATCGCGGTTTTGTGGAGGGGTTGTTTGCTCTGGTCCTGCTTTTGGCACTCGGCAAAATGGTGGCAGAGGCCATGGGACAGTTGGTTTTTGTCGCGCTCTTTGTGCTCTCGGGCGTTGGTGGCGCGGTGATCTATGCGCTGTTGCTCAACGATCCGGTCTGGCTGGTGGGGGCGTACCCGTCGGTCTATGGGCTGATCGGGGCCTATTCCTTTGTGATGTGGCGCACCTTGGGCGCGACGGGTGGCCCGCAACACCGGGCCTTTTCGCTGATTGCGATCCTGATGGGGATACAACTGCTTTGGGGTGTATTCTTCAACACCGGCACCACCTGGGTGGCAGAGCTTGCCGGGTTTGTTTGCGGCTTTGGACTGAGCTTTTTGCTGGCGCCGGGCGAGTGGCGCAGGATCAGGGATCAGATCCGGCGGCAGTGATGGCTGTGGGTGCGGGATTGAGTTTTTTGGAAGGGTGAAACGGGGGCGAGGTTAGCCGCGTCTCAGGGCACCTTTGAACTCTGACAGTTTGAACGCACCGATGAGCTGACCCAGGCCAAAATAGCTGACGGCGGCCACGCTGAGCAGGATCAGCAGCGCCAGCCCGCGCCACCATGGCACGCCAAGCAGGGGTTGGATGGCGACGTTTGTAAGATACAAAGCCAGGCCCATCAGCGCCGAGGCGATCAGGATGCGCCAGATGCGGCTGTGAAAGCGCGCGTCGAACTTGGCTGCTTGCCCATAGCGACGCGCCCCAAGCGCAAGGCAGGCGAACATCGCCCAGCCTGCCAGCGTGGTGGCAATCGCGGGTGCGATCCAGCCGACCCAGGGGGCAAGGCCTACGGCGATGGCGGCGTTTACGACCATAGCCACCACTGCGTAGTGGAACGGGCGGCGGGTATCTTCTCTAGCAAAATAAACAGGTTGCAGGACTTTTTGCAGAACAAAGGCGGGCAGGCCGAGGCCGTAGATGGTGACGGCTGTTGCGATGGCAGCAGTGTCGTCGATGTCTGAGGCACCGCGTTCAAAGAGGACGGTGACCAGCGCGAAGGGCACGACCATGAGCGCGACGGCAGAGGGGATGGTCAGCGCCAGTGAGATCTCAGCCGCGCGGCTGAGTGCGGTTTTGGCCCCGGCATCATCTCCCCCGCGCAGACGGCGCGACAGGTCAGGCAGCAGTACCACGCCCACGGCGATGCCCACCACGCCAAGAGGCAATTGATAAAGCCGGTCGGCGGCAAAGAGCCAGGACACCGCGCTTTTATACTGGCTGGCGACCAGCTGCCCCACCACAAGGTTGATCTGCATCACGCCAGAGGCCAGGGCCGCGGGCAGCGCGATCACCACCATGTCGCGCATCGCCGGGTTCCAGCGCGGGCGGGCAGGTTTCAGCGGGAAGCCCGCCTGCGCCGCCGCCCGCCATGTGAGTGCCAATTGTGCGACGCCCGCCACCGGGATTGCCCAGACCAGCCAGGTTATAATTGCCCCGCCCGTCAGCGCACCAATGGTCATCGCGGTGATCACGCAGATGTTCAAAAGCACCGGCGCAGCGGCGGCCACTGCAAAGCGGCCCGTAGCGTTTAAGATACCGGAAAATAACGCAGAAAGGGACATGCAGACGATGTAGGGAAAGACGATGCGCCCATAGCCCACGGTCATGTCAAAGCGTTCATCGCCCGCGAAACCTTCGGCGGTCAGCCAGACCAGACCGGGCATAAACACCATGCCCAATCCGGTCAGAAACAGCACCACCAGACCCAACCCGTTGAAGGCATCGCGTGCGAATGCGCTGGCCCCTTCGCCGCTTTCCAGCCGCTTGGCAAACATCGGCACAAAGGCTGCGTTAAAGGCCCCTTCGGCAAAGAACCGGCGGAACATATTGGGCAGGCGGAAGGCGGCAACAAAGGCGTCCATCACCGGCCCCGGCCCGATCAGGGACAGCAACAACACCTCGCGCACAAAGCCCAGCACACGCGACATCAGTGTCCAGAATCCAACCGTGAAAAAGCCGGTCATAAGGCGGATGGGTTTCATTGAAATACGGGTTCATCC
The DNA here is from genome assembly GCA_937928635.1 of uncultured Sulfitobacter sp. Classification (GTDB taxonomy): domain Bacteria; phylum Pseudomonadota; class Alphaproteobacteria; order Rhodobacterales; family Rhodobacteraceae; genus Sulfitobacter. The sequence goes on from CALFWM010000030.1 coordinate 22,637, forward strand.
ATGTTGCGTGGCGTTGCGTTGATGCTGCCTAAACTGAGCGGGCGCGGGGTGCAATGTGCAGGGTGAGCAGGTTTTGCGCAGTTTTTTGGGAATCAGGTGGGGGAACAGAGGGTTAACGGGGTAAATCGCTTGCGGTTTTACGTCGGTATTCTGTCGGTTTTGCGTTGGTGGCGATGCGGTGGACACGCTGGTTAACACAGCGTGCGGTTCAAGTGTCGAGATAGGCAAGCGCCAAACGCCGGGTGGTGGCGATGAAGCCCGCGTTGCGGGTGGCACCGTTTTCCTCAGCCATGCGGGTGATGTTCCAGCCCACATAGGTGGCAGAGCGCAGCAGGATCATCAGATCAAGGGCGCTCAGGTCAATGGGGCGCCGGGCGGTGTAGCCATTGATCAACGCGGCGCGCAGGTCGGGGTAGTCGGGCGCATCCAGCATTTTGCTGAGGGCGGTGGTAAGTTCGAACAGGCGAAAGCCGTAGCCTCCGTCATCAAAGTCGATCAGGTGCATGTGGGGCCCATCGACCATCACGTTGGTGCTGACGAGGTCGGCGTGGATCAGGCCGTAGTCGAGGGTTTCTTCGATCTGGGCGAGGTCCGCATGTGCGCGGGTGCGCAGGGTTTGGAAGAGGTCTTGATCATCTGGGGTGAGGGCGGGGTTTTCCCAAAAGCGGTCCCAGTGCGGGGTATCCCCCAGCAGCCCCTCGCGGTTCCACGCGCAGCGATGAAATCCCTCAGGCGGGGTCCATGCGTCGCAGATGTTGTGCAGGCGGGCCATTTGAGCGCCCAACTGGTGATAGAGCGCTGCGCGTTTGGGGGGGGCGGCGTGTTCAAGTACGGCTTTGAGGATGATGCCGTCGAGCCATGTCAGCACGTCAATTTGCGTGCCGTCGATGGTTTGGAGCATGTCGCCAGAGCGGGCAGGGATCGGACCGGGGAGGCTGAGGCCACCTGCCGCTGCGGCGGCCATCCAGTGCAGTTCTGAGGCGATTTCAGCGTCTGAGCGATAGCCCTGGCGGTGCAGGCGCAGAGCGACGGGGCCGGATGGGGCCTCTACCCGGAACACTTGGTTTTCGCGGGCGGCGACGAGGGTGTACTCAGCGCCGTCCAAGCCCCAGAGCTTGAGTGCTTGTTCGACAAGGGCGTTCATGGGGCGAGTGGGGTATCGGCCAACACTTCGTCAAGCGTGTCGAACAGCAGGTCGGCGTTTTCGCGTGAAAACGGCATGGGTGGGCGGATTTTCAGTGTGTTTTTGTGGCGGCCAAGTTTGGAGAGGATCACGCCACGGTCGCGCAACTTGTTGACCACGCGGTCGGTGAAGGCGGACGCGGGGGTTTTTGTGTCGCGGTCCAGCACCATTTCGGCACCGAAGATGAGGCCGGAGCCTCGGGTGTCTCCGATGCAGTCAAATTTGTCTTGCAGTGTGGTGAGGCGGGTGCGGGCGTAGGCGCCGACCGCTTTGGCGTTGGCTTGCAGGTTTTTGTCTTCGATCTCTTCCAAAACCGCCAGGGCCGCAGCGCAGGAAACAGGATTGCCGCCAAAGGTGTTGAAATAGCGATACCCTTGGCGGAATGTTTTGACGATGTCGCGGTTTGCCACGACGCCGCCAATTGGGTGGCCGTTGCCCATCGGTTTGCCCAGGGTCATCACATCGGGCACCACGCCCATTTTTTCATGCGCCCAGAAATGCGTGCCGGTGCGGCCAAAGCCGGATTGGACTTCATCACAGATCAGCAGACCGCCTGCGCGGCGCACGACTTCTGCGGTGGGTGTGAGCCAGCCATCGGGATGATTGGGGAACCCTTCGTTCAGGAAATACGGGCAAATCAGCAGCGCGGCAAAACCGGTGCCATCGGCATTGAGCGCGTCGATTTGGGCGGCGACGGATGCGGCAAAACCCATGCCGTCCGGGTCTGGTGTGCGGTAGCTGTCCGGCGCATCGACGAAGCGGAAATACTGCTCAAGCCCAAAGCCGACCGATGGCACATTGGATTTGCCCAGCTGGCTGACCAGTGATGTGTTGCCATGATAGGTCGCGTCCGTCGCGATCACGCCACGCTTGCCGGTGATGCCTTCGGCCATGCGCAGGGCAATGTCATTGGCCTCTGACCCGGTGCAGGTCAGGATTGCCGTGTCGAGGGTTGCATGTGTGGTTGCGGTCAGCCGGTCGATATAGTCAAGAATGCCGTCATGCAGATAGCGCGTGTGGGTGTTGAGCGTGCCTGCCTGATCCGCAATCGCGCGCACCACACGCGGGTTACAATGGCCCACATGGGGCACGTTGTTGTAACAATCAAGATACTTGCGCCCCTGCGCATCCCACAGCCAGACACCGCTGCCCCGCACAATATGCAGGGGATCATCATAAAAGGTCGCAACATTCGGCCCCATCAAACGGGCGCGGTCAGCGATCAGATCAGCGGTGGAGCGGGTCATAAGATATCTGCCTCGTGGCTTAGGGCCGTTGGTCAAAAGATAATATCAGCTGCCTCCAGCGTCTCCAGTTGAACATTCAGCAAGTGTGATTTGGCCGGTCTTGCCGGGGGTGAAGATCACATTCGCCCCGGCGATGGCGTTGCCAAAGTGTAAATCCGGCGTGGTCGTTGAATGAACGATTGGTCCCGACAAATGTGGTTTTGGTTCCGGTGCCGGTTATCGTCGTCATTTGAGGGCCCGGCTCATGCCGGAGGGGTTCAGACGGCAAGGTTGTTGCTGATGCAGGGGCGCAGGTCACGTCACCTTCGCCGCGCGCTCCGCCCCTGCGACAATCGCTTCGCGCAGGCGCTTTTCCAGCGTTTTCTGTTTGGAGTCTGAATAGTATTTCAGCCCAAACATGTCTTTGACGTAGAACGTATCAACCACCTGTTCGCCATAGGTCGCGATCACCGCATTGGCGATATACACATTCGCCCCGGCCAGCGCGCGCGCCAGATCATAGAGCAAGCCGGGGCGGTCGCGGGTGTCGACCTCAATGATCGTGTAGATTTCGGAACCCTCATTATCAAAGCTGATCGAGGTGGGCACGCGAAAGGCCTTTTCGCGTTTCTTGACCTTGTCGCGATCTTTGAGGGCGTCGCGCGCCACCACTTCACCGGCAAGGGTGCGTTCAATCATTTTGCGCAGGCGGGGCAGTTTGCTGGCCTCATAGGGTTTGCCTTCGGCGTCCTGTATCCAAAAGGCATCCGTTATGTGGCCATCTTTTGTGGTGTAGCTGCGCGCATCAACCACATTGGCCCCCACAAGGGCCAGCGCACCGGCAAGGCGCGCAAAGATGCCGGGATGGTCAGACATGGCAAAACACGCGCGGGTCGCATCGCGGTCTTCGTCCGGGTGCAGATCAAGGCGGATTTCATCATCTCCGATGTCGCGCAGCAGTTTGGCAAAAGTCACATGCGCCGTCACGTGCAAGCCCTGCCAATAGGGGGCATAGTGGCGTCCGGTTTCCATGACCAAATCCTTGCGCGGCCAGTCGGCAAGGGCGGCGCGCAGGGCTTTCTTGGCCTCGGTCCCGCGGTTTTCGCGGTTAAGCGCCTCCATCCCCTCTTCAAGGGCGCGCTCAGTCTGACGGTAAAGCGCGCGGATCAGCACTGCTTTCCAGTTGTTCCACGTGTCCGGGCCCACCCCGCGAATGTCACAGACCGTCAGCACACAGAGCAGATCAAGCCGTTTGATCTCTTTCACCGCCTTGGCAAAATCCCGCACCGTGCGCGGATCGGCAATGTCGCGTTTCTGCGCCATGTCGGACATCAACAGGTGGTAGCGCACCAGCCATTCCACGGTGTCTACCTCATCGGGCTTCAAACCCAAACGCGGGGCCACTTTTCGCACAATCTGCGCCCCCAATATGGAGTGATCCTCCGCCCGCCCCTTGCCAATGTCATGCAGCAGCATTGCCACAAACAGCACCTTGCGGTTCACGCCCTTTTGCAGGATCGAAGAGGCAACCGGCAGCTCTTCTTCCAGCTCATTTTTCTCAATCCGGGCCAGGTTGGCCACACATTGGATCGTATGCTCGTCCACGGTATAGCTGTGGTACATGTTGAACTGCATCATCGCGACGATCGGTTCAAATTCTGGAATAAAGGCCGCCAACACGCCCAATTCGTTCATCCGGCGCAGGGCACGTTCGGGATTGCCGTGTTTGAGCAGCAGATCAAGGAATATGCGCTGGGCCTCAGGCGTGGTGCGCATGTCATCGTCGATGAGTGAAAGATTGGCCTTGATCACGCGCATCGCATCCGGGTGGATCAACATCCCCGTGCGCAGGCCTTCTTCAAAGATGCGCAGCAGGTTCAGCTTGTCGGACAGAAATTTGTTTTCGTTTTTTATCCCAAGGCGGTTGTGCACCACGACGTACCCCTCTTTGACCTTGGGACGGCGGCGAAAGATACGTTCCAGCAGCGGCTCCGCCTTGACATGGATCGCCTCCAGCTGGGTCAAAAAGATGCGGGTTAGATCGCCCACAGCGGTGGCATGGCGGAAATAGGCCTGCATAAAGACCTCAACCCCCCGCCGCCCGCGCGTATCGACGTAGCCCATCGCGGTGGCGACCTGTGCCTGCATGTCAAAACTAAGCTGTTCGGTGGCCCGGTTTGAGCCCAGATGCAGATGCCCGCGCACGGCCCAGAGGAAGTCTTCGGCGGCCTTGAAGGTCTCGTATTCTTCGGGGCGAAACACACCTTTGGTCACCAGATCAGCGATGTTGTCGACCGTGTAGATATATTTGGCGATCCAGAACAGGGAGTGGAGATCGCGCAGACCTCCTTTGCCTTCTTTCACGTTGGGTTCCACCACATAACGCTGACCTTGCTTTTCATGGCGCAGGTCGCGCTCGGTCAGCTTGGCCTCGATGAAATTGGTGCCGGAGGTGGAAAACAGATCGCGGGCCAGTGTTTCGCTCAGCTCAGCCTCAAGCGCGCAGTCCCCGGCAATAAAGCGGCGTTCCAACAGAGCAGTCTGAATGGTGAAATCATCCAAACCCAGCCGGACACAGTCAGAAATCGTGCGCGTGGCATGCCCGACCTTTAGCTTTAGATCCCACAACACGTAGAGCATGCTTTCAACCACGCTTTCGGTCCAGGGGGTCGCCTTGTACGGGATCAGGAACAGCAGATCGACATCTGAAAACGGGGCCATTTCGCCCCGGCCATATCCGCCCACGCCAATCACGCTCAGGCGTTCGCCGTGCGTAGGGTTGGGTTTTGGATGCAAACGATGGGTTGCAATGCGCAATGCGGTGCGCACCAGACCGTCTGCAAGGTAGGTATAGGCCCGGGTCATGGGGCGCGCATCAAAGGGTGCCGCGTCAAAGGCGCGGGCAATTTCAAGGCGGCCTTGTTTCTGAACATCGCGCAGAAAGCCAACGGCTGCGGCGCGCAATTCCGCACCGCTCAGATCTGCGCAAACAGTGTCCAAGGCAGCCTCAACCGCATCTGTGTCATAAATCAGCTTTGGCGAACAAATCAGGCGCGCCGTTTCGGGCGCGCCTGAGGGGGATGTGATGTCAGTGGTGTCGTTCAACTCAGAACCCGGCGCCCCCGAAGGCCTTTGGCGCGGCCTCCAGCACAGTAACGCTGTTGTTGCGGATGGTTGCCACGGCCAGCCCGCGTTGGTTTGTGCCGTCCTTGCGCAGGCGGAAAATGCCGTTGGCCCCACGGAACCCGGCACCCTGTGTCAGGGAGGCCCCGGTCAGTGCGTTGGATTTGCCTGATTTCACCAATGCACCAACAGCGGCAATCCCATCAAAGGACAACCCGGCGAGGGGATGTGGCGCATTGCCATAGGCGGCAGAGTATTTTTGCGAAAACGCAGCCGCCGCACCCGGATCAGGCAGCGCAAACCAGCCACCCTGAACACCGGGCAGGGCAAGGGTTTGCGGTGGAATGTCCCAACGGGTCAGGCCGATGTACTGGTTGGCTGTGTTAGACACGCCTGCTTCTGGCAGGAGCTGTGCAAACAGGGGTAGTGCCGTGGCCGAATTGGTGGTCAGAAACAGCGCGTTTGCGCCGGTGTTGTCCATCATCGCTTTGACCCGTGGCACAGCGGCAGTCACGGATTCCTGGCTCAGGGCATAATCAACGGTTCCCGCCAGCGTTGCGCGGTTGGCGGAAATTGCCAGCTGGATCGCATTGCGCCCCAATTGCCCGGCAACATCTTGCGCATGCAGGATGACAATCCGGTCTTTGCCCGCGCGTTTGGCATAGCCAACCAACCGATTGGCGGTGTTGTTGAAGGTTGGACCAAGCACATAGACATTGCCGCCCGCGATGGTGGGGTTGTTGGAAAAGGACAGCACGTTCACGCCCTGTTGGGACGCGGCAACGCCCGCGGCATTGGCGGCTTCTCCGTATACCGGGCCCAGGATGATCTTGGCACCCTCAGCAACGGCCTGTGCAGCAACGGCACCCGCTGTGCCGGCATTTCCCGCAGTGTCATAAACGCGCAGGTCAATTTTAACCCCATCCAGATCACGCATTGCCAATCGCGCAGCATTTTCAAGGTTTTGCGCCAACAATCGGTCGCTTGATGATCCGCCACGTGGGATCAGCAGTGCCACCGGAACCGGCGCGTTTGCGTCGATCTTTGGCCCGCCTGAATTTGCGATGCCGCCCAGAGAAATCGGCTCACAAGCGGCCAGCACAAGGGCAAAAAGCGGCAGCAGCAAAAGGCGCAGCTTCTTGCGGCTGGTGTGGAAAAAAGTCATCATCGTAAAGGTACTCCCCCGGTGGTATCTTGGCGCGCACCCCGCGCGCCTGGTCTCGCGCCGATCATAGAGTTTGCGAAAGGCGGGTCCAGCTTTGAATCACCTCAATGTGTCGCTAGGTGCGGGTCTGTACTTTGTCGGGGTGCCAATTGGGTCGGCGCGCGATATTACGCTGCGCGCGTTGGATGTGCTGGCCAGCGCAGATGTGCTCGCATCAGAAGACACACGCTCCTTGCGCAAATTGATGGATATCCACGGTGTGCCCCTGCGGGACCGCCGCATTGTTGCGCTGCATGACCATTCGGGCGTGGGGGTTCAGGAAAAACTGATTGCTGCGATCAAAGCAGGGCAATCGGTGGCCTATGCCTCTGAGGCGGGCATGCCGTTGATTGCGGACCCGGGGTTTGAGCTGGCCCGCGCTGTGGCTGTGGCTGAATTGCCGATGACCTGCGCGCCGGGGCCCTCGGCCGTGCTGACCGCCCTGACACTGGCAGGTTTGCCGACGGATGCGTTTTTCTTTGCTGGCTTTCTGCCAAATACCAGGGGGGCACGCAAATCTGCGTTGGAAAAACTGGCGAATGTGCCGGGGACATTGGTTTTTTACGAATCGCCCAAGCGATTGGGGGCCATGTTGGCGGATACGGCAGAGGTTTTGGGGGCAGAACGCAACGCCGTCATGTGCCGCGAATTGACCAAACGGTTCGAAGAGGTCCAACGCGGCAGTTTAAGGGACTTGGAGGCGCGATATGCTGGCAAACCACCAAAAGGGGAGGTTGTGGTGCTGGTGGACCGGGGGCGTTTAGAAACTGTTAGTGAAATTGATCTAGAGGTTGTGCTGCGCCATGCGATGACTGAAATGTCGGTGCGTGATGCAGTTGATCTTGTGGCGCAGGCGCATGCATTGCCACGCCGCAAGGTTTATCAGGCTGCTCTGGCATTGGAAAAGGATGATAAATGACCCTGTCTATGCGACAGCACCGGGGCGAAATGGCCCATTATTCAGGCGTGGCAGCGGAACATTGTGTTGCGCAGGATTATCAGCGACGCGGATATGCCGTGGCCAACCAGCGCTGGCGCGGCAAGGGGGCAGAAATTGATCTGATCCTGCGGGACGGGGCGGGATTGATCTTTGTCGAGGTCAAAAAGGCGCGTGATTTTGCCCGTGCCGCCGCAAGCCTGTCCGCCCGGCAGATGCAGCGCATTTATCAGGCGGCAGAAGAATTTTTGTCAGGGGAGCCGGCAGGCACGTTGACAGATGTCCGTTTTGACGTGGCCCTTGTTGATGCCCATGGTCAGACACAAATCATTGAAAACGCATTTGGTCAGGGCTGAGCCATTGCGCTGCCTATCCGGCTGCGCCATCTATAACGTGTTGTGCTCTTCTTAACGCAAGAACACCAAATCCCAGGCTGATCAAATGACCGGTCGGGTTTTCGGGTTTCTTGTGAGAGTGCAGTGTGCCCTAGGATGAGACCAGTACGGAGACAGAGCCTGCCATGAAAATCGCCTTTCAGATGGACCCCATCGGGGACGTGAACATCGACGCTGACAGCAGCTTTCGACTGGCCGAGGAGGCGCAGGCGAGAGGGCACAGCCTGTTCTTTTACGGTCCGGATCAACTTGCCTATCAGGAAGGGCGGATCACCGCCAAGGGGCATGATTTTACCGTACAGCGTATGCAGGGAGAGCATGCCGCGCTTGAACCGCAACGCGAGGTGGATCTTGCAGATTTTGATGTGGTCTGGCTGCGCCAGGACCCGCCGTTTGACATGCACTACATCACCTCCACTCATTTGCTGGACCGTCTGAAAGACACCACGCTGGTGGTGAACGATCCGTTCTGGGTGCGTAATTTCCCGGAAAAATTGCTGGTTCTTGACTTTCCCGATCTCACACCGCCCACCACCATCGCGCGCGATCTGGACACCATCAAAGCGTTCAAAGCCAAGCACGGTGATGTCATTCTGAAACCGCTTTACGGCAACGGTGGTGCAGGGGTGTTTCGGCTGGATGAAAACGACCGCAACCTGTCCTCCTTGCATGAGCTCTTTACCGGATTTTCGCGCGAACCCCTGATTGTGCAGAAATTCCTGCCTGCCGTGGCCAAAGGGGACAAGCGGGTCATTCTTGTTGATGGGGTTGCTGTTGGCGCGATCAACCGCGTGCCCGCCAAGGGGGAGACGCGCTCCAACATGCACGTCGGCGGGCGACCAGAAAAGATCGGGTTGAGCGAGCGGGACCTTGAAATCTGTGCGCGCATCGGGCCGTTGCTCAAGGAGCGTGGGCAGGTCTTTGTCGGGATCGACGTGATTGGCGACTATCTGACAGAAATCAATGTGACCTCCCCCACCGGCATTCAGGAACTGGAACGGTTCAACGGCGAAAATATCGCCGCAAAAATCTGGGGAGCCATCGAGAGACGTTGCGCGTGAGCCTGTGTCGCAGGCTTCTCAACGCTTGGCTGCGCATTGTCGAAAAACCACGCATCCGCCGTGCCAAGACGCCTGATGGTCTGCGCCGCGCATTGGAATTTCAGGCGCGGCTGTTTTTTCACCCACCCCGCGGCACCCGGAAAAACTGGACCCGGCTGGGGCAGATGCGCGCACTGGAAATGACACCACCTGCCGCCATAAACAGCCGCAAGGTCTTGTTCTACATCCATGGCGGCGGTTTTACCTTTGGCAGTCCGCGCACCCATGCCGCACTGGCCGCACAGTTGGGGCAACGCATCGCCGCGCGCGCCGTATTGCCCCAGTATCGGCTTGCTCCTGAATCGCCCTATCCCGCCGCCCCGGAAGATGTGCGCGCGGCATGGGATGGATTGTTGGCCCGGGGCGTTTTGCCCCGCGACATTCTGGTTGGGGGTGACAGTGCCGGGGGCGCACTGGCGTTTGGGTTGGTCGCAGATTTGTTGGCATCAAGGCAGGCGATGCCCGCAGCCGTGTTTGGATTTTCGCCGCTGACCGATCTGAGCTATTCAGGGGAGAGTTTCAGGACAAACGCCGAGAGTGACGTGGTTTTGCCCGCAGAAAGTGCGCCGCATTTGTCAGACATGTTCTTGAAAGGGCAGCCCTGCAGCGATCCGCGTGTCAGCCCCCTGGACGGTGATTTTCAGGGCGCGCCCGCGATGTGGCTCACGGTGGGCGACACCGAAATCCTTCAAGATGACTCCCGCCGGTTGGTGCGCAAGTGCGAGGCGCAGGGGGTCTCTGTCACTTTTGAAGAGTGCCATGATCTGCCGCATGTCTGGCCGATTTTTCACAACATTCTGCCCGAAGCGCGGGCAACACTGGATCACCTCGGGGCGTGGGTCAGGCAACAACCGGGGTGGCAAGGCGATAGCTGAGCGCCTCAGCGATATGGGATTTGCGCAGATCCTCTGACCCGTCCAGATCCGCAATGGTGCGCGCCACGCGGATCACCCGGTGATACCCACGTGCGGAAAGGTGGAACCGCTCTGCGGCCTTTGTCAGCAGCGCACGCGCCTCAGGATCAGGGGGTGCGATAACATCCAAAACGTCCCCCTCCGCATCCGCATTAAGCGTGATGTTGGGGTGATCGGCAAAGCGGTCAATCTGGATTTGGCGAGCTTGCGCCACGCGGGCAGCAACTTGTGCAGATGTGTCACCACTTGCGGGCAAATCCAGATCACGAAAGGCCACCGGTGGTACGTCAACACGCAGATCAAACCGGTCCATCAGGGGGCCGGAAATGCGCCCCATGTAATCCTCGCCACAAGCGGGAACACGTGCACAAGCGCGCTCCGGGTCAGAAAGATATCCGCATTTGCAGGGGTTTGCTGCTGCCACCAACATGAACCGACAGGGGTATTTTACATGAGCGTTGGCGCGCGCGATCATCACCTCACCGGTTTCAATGGGCTGGCGCAGGGTTTCCAGCACGGTTCGGGGGAATTCCGGAAATTCATCCATGAACAACACACCGTTGTGGGCGAGCGAAACCTCGCCCGGTTTGGCCAGCCGCCCCCCACCAATGATCGCCGCCATGGAGGCGGTGTGGTGCGGTTCCCGAAAGGGGCGGGCGCGTGAAATGCCACCCTCGTCCAGGAGACCCGCAAGCGAGTGGATCATAGAGGTTTCCAATGCTTCAGGCGCGGTCAGTTGCGGCAGGATAGATGGCAGGCGCGCGGCCAGCATGCTTTTCCCAGACCCCGGCGTGCCGACGAACATCAGGTGGTGGCGTCCCGCCGCTGCAATCTCCAAAGCGCGTTTGGCACGTTCCTGCCCTTTCACATCACGCAGATCGCGCCCCGCAGGAGGTACAGTGACCTCGCCCGGTTCAGCCGGGGCAATTGGGCTTTGGCCCGTGTAATGGCGCACCACGTCGCCCAGGGACGCGGCCGCAATGACCTGTGCATTCCCCACCCAGGCAGCTTCGGCACCGGAGGCCGCAGGGCACAACAACCCCCTGTTCTGGCTGGCCGCGGCCATCGCAGCAGGCAGCGCGCCCACCACCGGGATCAGTGAACCATCAAGGGAGAGTTCACCCAATGCCACAACGCCTGCGGTGACGTCATCGGGTAAAATATCAAGGGCAGAAAGTAAGGCCATCGCGATGGGCAGGTCAAAATGGCTGCCTTCCTTGGGCAGATCCGCAGGCGACAGGTTCACCGTGATGCGTTTGGAGGGCAAAGCGATGGCCATGGAGGTAAGCGCCGTGCGCACACGGTCGCGTGCCTCAGAGACCGCTTTGTCAGGAAGACCAACGATGGAAAATGCGGGCAACCCCGCCGTGACGGCGCATTGCACCTCTACCGTGCGCGCTTCAACGCCCTGAAACGCGACAGTGTAGGCGCGGGAAACCATAACCGATCATTCTCCAAAGTCTTGGTTAATGGGTAGGTGAGGTTTCTTTAAGATTGGTTAACGTGCGGGGCCGGGGTGCGATAGGTTTCATGGAAAGGTGAAACGAGGGTCTTAATCCCCCGGCCAGGGGTCTGTCTTGAGGCCAAAGTCGTAAGGGAAGGGGGTGTAGGTGGTTTTTAACCCTTCCGCGCGCCAGGTTTTGAAGGCGGCATCATTCAGGGTTGTCGCGCAATAGCTGCGTGCGCCGTCAGATACCGGGAGGTCATAGCCCACAATGCGGGCGGTGACGGGGGCGTAAAACGCGTCCGCAAGGGAGTATTTGCCAAAGAGCCAGGGGCCCGTTGCGCTGCGGCACGCATGGGCGTGGGCCCAAAGGGTTTCGACGCGATCAATATCGGCCCGCAGGGCATCAGAGACCACAAACCCCTTGTTCACATGTTGCAACTGCATCGGGCAATCGCCGCGCAGGGTAGAAAAACCAGCGGCCATTGCCGCACAAAGCCAACGTGCTGCCGCGCGCGCGGCAGGGTCCGTTGGCCATAGCCCCGCATCAGGATGGCGTTCCGCCAGTGTTTCCGCCATGGCGAGGCTTTCACCGACCACAGTGCCCTCGGGTGTTTTCATGACCGGGACCAGTGTTGCCGGGGCCAAGGGCGCAAGATCAGCAGCCATTGTACCGCTGTAAAGCCCCACAAGATGGGTGCGGAAGGGCAGGTTGAATTTCTCCATCATCAGCCAGCCGCGCAGGGACCAGCTGGAGAAGGTACGATCACCGATATAAAGGTCATATGTCATATGCCGAACCCTAAGGGTGCGGCGCGGCGCAAGGCAAATTGTGAATTGTGCAACGGCCCATCACGGGAGGTGATTGATTGTCTCAACGCTCCAGATGCCCGCCTTGTGCGTCAGGGTTGTCACCGAAAGGTTGTCGATTTTATGCGACAGCGCCTGATGGGCGGTAACCCCAAGGGCGCGTTGCACCTGCGTCAGGATCGCGCCAAAATGGGCCACGGCGATGATATGCGCCGCTGGGTGGGCCGCGTTCAGGCGCGTCACGGCAGTCTCAATGCGGGTCGCAGCCATGTTCCAACTTTCACCTTCAGGTGCGCAAACATCTCCGGGTTTTTCCCAGTAGGTGCGCGACAAATCCGGGTCGCGGGCGGCAACGTCATCAAAGCGCATGCCATCCCAGATGCCAAAGTCAAATTCGCGCAGATCGCGCTCATGGGGCAAGCGGGTGCGGCTGGCAGTGCTCAGCACATCCGCAGTGGCGGTGCAGCGGATCAGATCTGAGGACACCATCAGCGCCTTTTGTGGCAGACAGGCATTCAGCCGCGCGATAAGGGGTGCATCGCTCAGGTCTGCCGGCACATCACGCCAGCCGACAAAGGCTTTTTCATGTGTCGGGCCATGGCGCACCCAATGCCAGGTGGTCATGGCAGCGTTCCTTTCAAAACCTGCGGCAGGCCCGCAGTGATCTGCACGGCAAGGTCCGCCTGCGCCGCCAGCGCAATGTTGAGCCGCCCTTGCGCCTCGCGAAACTGCCGGGCGAGGCGGTTGTCCGGGACGACCCCATGCCCCACCTCGTTTGAGACAATAACCCAAGGGGCCGCGCAGGTTTGCAACGCTGTGAGCAGCGCTGATTGGGCGGAGGGCAGGTCAGAACCGTCGAGCAAATGATTGCTGAGCCACATGGTGGCGCAGTCAATCAAAACGGCGTCGGAAGGGCCCAAAGCGCTGAGGGCAGGGCCCAGATCAAGCGGTGCCTCAACCGTGCGCCAGCGGTCATCACGGCGCGCAATGTGGCGTTCCACGCGGGCCTGAACCTCATCATCCAGGATTCGCCCTGTTGCCAGATATATCGCATCTAAGCCGCTGTTTTCTATGACACCTTCCGCCCAGGCCGATTTGCCAGAGGCCGCACCGCCTAGAACGAATGTACCCGCTGGCAACATTTTTTTAACCTTCATTGGAACTCATTGTCCGCACCATGCGTATCTTTTGCAGACCTACGCATCAAGCACCGCTGACTTTTAAGGGGAAACAAAAGATGGCAACGGCGATAGCATCAACAGCGCGCGAATTTTCACTGACCCGGACGGCAATGAGAGCCGAACTGCTGGATGCAGAGACGGAGCTGAAGCTGGCCTATGCCTGGCGGGATGAACGATGTGAGCAATCCTTGCACCGGCTGATCACAGCCTACATGCGACTGGCCATTTCGATGGCAGGCAAGTTCAAGCGGTACGGCGCGCCAATGAATGACCTTATTCAAGAGGCCGGGCTTGGCCTGATGAAAGCCGCCGATAAATTTGATCCAGACCGCGGGGTGCGTTTTTCGACCTATGCGATGTGGTGGATCAAAGCCTCGATCCAGGATCATGTGATGCGCAATTGGTCGATGGTGCGTACGGGGTCCACGTCTTCCCAAAAATCGTTGTTCTTCAATATGCGCCGGGTGCAGGCGCGTCTGGAGCGCGAGGCCTCCCAAGCGGGGGAAAAGCTCGACAAACATCAGATGCGCGCGTTGATTTCCAGTGAAATTGGCGTGCCATTGCATGATGTGGAAATGATGGAAGGGCGCCTTTCTGGCTCCGATTATTCGCTCAACGCCACCCAATCCGCCGAGGATGAGGGGCGCGAATGGATTGACGCGCTGGAAGATGACAGCGCGCAGGCCGCCGAAAAGGTCGAGGACAGCCACGACACAGAGACCCTGCGCGGTTGGTTGTTGAGCGCAATGAACAACCTCAATGAGCGCGAGCGGTTTATCATTCGCGAACGCAAGCTGCGCGATGACCCCCGCACGCTGGAAAGCCTTGGGGAGGAGCTGAGCCTCAGCAAAGAGCGGGTGCGCCAACTGGAGGCTGCGGCCTTTGGCAAAATGCGCAAGTCTCTGGAGGGACAATCGCGCGAAGTGTACCATTTTCTGACCTGATCAATTCCGCCTCCCCCCGGAAGGGCTGGCAGATCAGTGCGCTGCGCAGTATTGTCTGCTCCAACACAGCCCTTTTCGGGCAAAAGGGGCGTATCATGCTGGCAGGCAAACATATTCTGCTGATCATTGGGGGCGGCATTGCGGCGTTCAAATCGCTTGATCTGATCCGCCGGTTGCGTGAACGCGGCGCTCAGGTCACCCCCGTTCTAACCCGCGCAGGGGAAGAGTTTGTCACCCCGCTTTCCGTGTCCGCACTGGCAGGGCACAAAGTGTTTCGCGATCTCTTTGATTTGGGCGATGAAGCTGAGATGGGGCACATCCAGCTGAGCCGTGTTGCCGATTTACTGGTTGTGGCCCCGGCCACCGCTGATCTGATGGCCAAAATGACACAGGGGCATGCCAATGATCTGGCCTCAACCCTGTTGTTGGCCACGGACACCCCGGTATTGCTGGCCCCTGCGATGAATGTGCGGATGTGGGAACATGCCGCGACCCAGCGTAATCTGACCACGTTGCGGGGTGACGGCATCGCGGTTGTTGGCCCAAATGAGGGTGATATGGCCTGCGGCGAATTTGGGCCCGGACGCATGGCCGAACCGATGGAGATTGTCGCGGCCATTGAAACGCGGCTTGCGGATGGACCGCTGAAGGGCAAGCGGGTGTTGGTGACCTCCGGGCCGACCCATGAACCAATTGACCCGGTGCGTTATATCGCCAACCGGTCTTCTGGCGCGCAGGGGACGGCCGTTGCCCGCGCCCTTGCCGCGCTGGGCGCAAAGGTGATTTTTATCACGGGTCCGGCAGATGTGGCGCCACCCGACGGGGTGGAGGTGATCAAGGTGCAAACCGCGCAGGAAATGCTGGGCGCAGTGATGGGTGCCCTGCCCGCAGACGCAGGCGTGTTTGCGGCGGCTGTGGCGGATTGGCGGGTTGCCTCCGCGTCTGATCGGAAGCTCAAGAAAACCAAAGACGGTCTGCCCGCACTGGAATTTACTGAAAACCCAGACATTTTGAAAACGGTCAGTCAGTTGAAAACCGGACGCCCCGCACTGGTTGTTGGTTTTGCCGCGGAAACGGACGACGTGATCGAAAACGCGACGGCCAAGCGCAAGCGCAAGGGTTGTGACTGGATCGTGGCCAATGATGTTTCGCCCAATACGGGCATTATGGGCGGCAGCGAAAATGACGTGACCGTCATTGATGCGGACGGAGCAGAGGATTGGCCGCGTATGGGCAAGGAAGAGGTTGCACGCAAAATTGCAGCGCGCATTGCGCAGGCATTGGGCTGACGCCATGGTCACACTTGCCATTCAATGGGTTGAGGGGGCGGACCGTCGCATTGGATTGCCAGTGTACGAGACCCAAGGCGCTGCAGGCGCGGATCTGAAAGCACATGTGCCGGGGGGCGCGGTTGTGATCAATCCCGGTCGGCGCAGCCTGATCCCGACAGGGATTTGCATGGCCATTCCGAAAGGATTTGAAGTGCAGATCAGGCCACGATCAGGTCTGGCATTGAAACACGGGATCACCCTGCCCAACAGCCCGGGCACAATCGATAGTGACTATCGGGGTGAGATCGGGGTGATTGTGCTCAACACCTCTGATCAGCCGTTTGAGGTGACCCATGGCATGCGGATTGCGCAGATGGTTGTCGCCCCCGTGCTACAGGCGGATTTGGTGGTTGTGGACCATTTGGATGACACCGCGCGTGGCAGCGGGGGTTTTGGCTCTACCGGGGTGGACGGATGATATTGGTCTTGGGGGGTGCAGCGGCGCTGTGGTTTGGCGGCGGTTATCTGGGTGCGACGCGCGCGTTGCGGCAGGGTTTACTGGCCATGCTGTTCGTCGCGGTGATGGGGATACATCTGACCTTCCCAGAGGGGCATGGCCTGCGCGCGGCCACCGGCAATAGCGCCGGGTTATGGCTGTTGCTTGCAGGGTTTGTGGCGATCTGGATGGCCTATCGAAACCTGCTGCGCGGGCTGCGCAAGAGCGTGGTTGAGGGCGAGACAGCGCCGCCCGTGGCCAAAGGCAGTTTCAGCGAAACAGAGCTGGACCGTTATGCCCGCCACATTGTGCTGCGTGAAATTGGCGGGCCGGGGCAAAAGGCCTTGAAGCAGGCAAAGGTTTTGGTGATTGGCGCAGGGGGGCTTGGGTCACCCGCATTGCAATATTTGGCCGCAGCAGGTGTGGGGCAGATTGGCATCATTGACGACGACGACGTTGAGAATGCAAACCTGCAACGCCAGATCATCCACCGGGATGCAGACATTGGAATGCCCAAGGTTTTTTCTGCCGCAGAGGCGCTGCGTGCGCAAAACCCGTTTGTTGAGGTGCGGTGCTATCATCGGCGTCTGAGCGATGACATCGCAGCAGAGCTGATCGCGGAATATGATCTGGTGCTGGATGGCACGGACAATTTTGACACGCGGTATCTGGTTAATCTGGTGTGCGTCGCCGCCAAAGTGCCGTTGATTTCTGGCGCCCTAAGCCAGTGGGAAGGGCAGCTGAGTGTCTTTGACCCTGCCAAGGGCGCGCCGTGCTACCGCTGCGTCTTTCCCGAAGCGCCTGCGGCAGAACTGGCCCCAAGCTGTGCCGAGGCAGGTGTCATTGGCCCTCTGCCGGGCGTGATCGGGTCCATGATGGCGGTGGAGGCGATCAAGGTGCTGACCGGGGCAGGGGCCGCCCTGCGCGGGCAAATGGTCATTTATGACGCGCTATATGGCGAAAGTCGCACAATCATGGTGAAGCCGAACCCGTCTTGCGCTGTTTGTGGGCAGGGCAGCACGGCATGACACCTCTGTGCGCCAGTCGTGTCTGATCCAAAGGAGCGCGCCAAGGCGCGCACGCGATATTTGGTTTGGCGCGCGATGCTGCCGGTACGGCCCTAAAGCACCTGTGAGAGATCGGCGATGATGTCTTCGGGGTCTTCCAATCCTACGGACATACGGAAAATGCCATCCCCGGCAAAGGCACGGTAGCTTGCAAGGGCATCGCCCGTCAGTTTGAACGAGGAGTCCATCAGGCCATCGGTTTCCATCCAGAAGATCAAACTGCGATGATGGCCAAGGGACACGGCGTAATGCACCACGTTCAGTTTTTCGATCATGGATCTGGCAATGCGTTCGCCCGCTGCCACATCGCCAACCTGAAAACTCAGCATGCCGGAGAAATTCTTCATCTGCGCTTTGGCAAGATCATGTTGCGGATGGGAGGGCAGGCCGGGATAGAGGACACGTTTGACCGGTGGTTGTGCCTCCAGCCATTCGGCCACGGCCAGCGCGCCCTGTTGGTGGGCACGCATGCGCAAGGGCAGGGTGGAGGCCCCACGTGCAATCAGCCAGCCGTTAAAGGGGGAGAGGATGCCACCGTGGTGGATCGACGCCTCTAGGCGCATTTGTTTGATCAGATCAGCGGGGCCGGCCACCGCGCCGCCAACCGCATCCCCGTGACCGCCCATGTATTTGGTTGTGGAGTGCATCACCAGATCAATGCCAAGCGCGCCTGCGTCCAGACCCAGAGGGGAGGCAAAGGTCGCATCACAGCTGAGCAAGGCACCGGCGTCATGGGTGAGTTTGGAGACTGCCGCAATGTCCGTCAGACGCATGATCGGATTGACCGGGCTTTCCACATGCACGATTTTGGTGTTGGGCCGGAGGGCCGCCGCCACTGCATCAAGGTTGGACATATCCACCGGCGTGACCGAAATACCGTAGCGGGGCAGGGTGTCGCGGGCCAGTTCAGCAACGCCCGCATAAGAGACATCAGAGATCACCAGATGATCCCCCTGGCTGAGAAAGGTCAGCATGATCGCTGTGGCGGCGGCCATGCCGGACGCGGTGCACAGGCAATCCTCAGTGCCCTGCAAGGCGGCGATTTTGCGCTCCAGCATGGTCACAGACGGGTTGGACCAGCGGGCATAAAGGAATGGGCTGTCCTCATCCAGATCATGGGCGGAAAACCCCGCCACGCTGTCAGACACAAACGTGGAGGACATATGGATCGCCGGGGCAGAGGCACCGGTGGTCGGATCAGGGGCCTCGCCTGCATGAATGGCGCGGGTCATGTCGCCCAGATAGGTGTTGCGCTTGCTCATGTCCGGGGCTCCTTGTCATGCCTGCGACGGTCGGGTTTCTTTAGCACGATTGCAACCCCTGTGATGCAGCCCTACCTATGGAGACAAAGGAGCACCGTCATGACCAACCCCCTGCTGCAAGATTGGAATACGCCGTTTGAACTGGCCCCGTTTGACAAGATCAAGGACGATGATTTCGCCCCGGCGCTGGAGGAGGCCCTGCGCGCACATAACGCAGAGATTGAGGCGATTGCCAGCCGCAAGGATGCACCTGATTTTGCCAACACGGTGGAGGCGCTGGAGGGCGCGGGCGGTGCGCTCGACAAAGTGCTGGGGGCGTTTTTCACGGTGGCGGGTGCAGACAGCAACCCCGCGCGCGAAGACCTGCAACGGGCGTTTTCGCCCAAGCTGGCCGCACATTTTTCGGAGATTTCCAGCAACAAGGCGCTGTTTGCCCGCATCGCCGCGGTTTGGGCGCAACGCGAGACCCTTGATCTGAGCGATGAGCAGGCGCGGGTGCTGATGCTGACCCACCGCAGTTTTGTCCGCGCCGGCGCCGCACTTGAGGGGGCGCAAGAGGCGCGGATGAAGGAGATCAAAGGGCGGCTGGCCGTGTTGGGGACGTCGTTCACGCAAAACCTGCTGGCGGATGAACGGTCCTGGTTCATGCCGCTGAGCGAGGAGGATCTGGAAGGGCTGCCGGAGTTTGTCATTGATGCGGCCCGTGCCGCCGGTCAGGAAAAAGAGGCGGAGGGCCCCGTTGTCACGCTGTCGCGGTCGTTGATCGTGCCGTTTCTGCAATTTTCGCCGCGCCGGGATCTGCGGGAAAAGGCGTTTCGCGCCTGGGAGGCGCGCGGTGCAAATGGCGGCGCGACAGACAACCGCGAGATCGCGGCAGAAACGCTGGCGCTTCGGGAAGAGCGGGCGCAGCTGCTGGGGTACAAAAATTTCGCATCCTTCAAGCTGGAAACCGAGATGGCCAAGACCCCCGGTGCCGTGCGCGATCTGCTGATGGACGTTTGGGCACCGGCCAAAGCGCGGGCAGAGGCGGACGCCAAGGTGTTGACCGGGTTGATGCAGGGCGATGGCATTAACGGAGACCTCGCCCCGTGGGATTGGCGGTATTACGCGGAAAAACGTCGCGCGGTTGAGCATGATCTGGACGAAGCCGCGTTGAAACCGTATTTCCAGCTGGACCGGATGATTGACGCGGCCTTTGGCTGTGCCACGCGCCTCTTTGGTCTGACATTCGCGCCGCTTGATGTACCGCTATACCATGAGGATTGCCGCGCCTGGGAGGTCACGCGGGATGGTGAGCATGTGGCAGTCTTCATCGGGGATTATTTTGCGCGCGGCTCCAAACGGTCGGGGGCCTGGTGTTCGGCCATGCGTGCGCAGGCGAAACACCCAAAGGTGCAAACGCCCGTGGTGATCAATGTCTGCAATTTTGCCAAATCCGATCCGGCGCTGCTGTCATATGATGATGCGCGCACGTTATTTCATGAGTTTGGCCACGCCTTGCATCAGATGCTCTCAGACGTGACCTATGAAAGCGTCAGCGGCACCTCTGTTGCGCGTGATTTTGTGGAACTGCCCAGCCAGCTTTATGAACACTGGCTGGAGGTGCCAGAAGTGCTTGCGGAATTTGCCGTGCATGCCAAAACGGGCGAGGCGATGCCCAAGGAGATGCTTGATAAAGTGCTGGGTGCGGCGACCTTTGACATGGGGTTTCAGACGGTTGAATACGTCGCCTCTGCCCTTGTTGATCTGGCGTTTCACGATGGCCCGGCAGTGGCCGATCCGATGGCGAAACAGGCGGAGGTTTTGGCGGCGCTGGGCATGCCTGCGGCGATCCGCATGCGTCATGCCACGCCACAGTTTGCCCATGTCTTTGCCGGTGATGGCTATTCAAGTGGGTATTACAGCTACATGTGGTCAGAAGTGATGGACGCAGATGCCTTTGAAGCCTTTGAGGAAGCAGGCGGTGCGTTTGATGCTGAACGGGCCCGCGCGCTGGAAGAGCATATCTTGTCCAGCGGTGGCAGTCAGGATGCGGCGGACCTTTATATTGCGTTCCGGGGGCGTTTGCCCGGGGTTGAGGCATTGTTGAAAGGGCGAGGGTTGGCAGCGGCGTAATCCGCCACTGCCAGAGACTTGTGGTTTAAGCCATTTCGGGGGTCGGGCTGTGAAGGCTGACCACCACAAGAACAGTTGCGCCAATCACCCAATAGTAGACGGCATCAAGCCCGGCAAAACCCAATGCGAACGGGGCGATGATAAATACCACGCCCACAGCCGC
Organism: uncultured Sulfitobacter sp.; assembly: GCA_937928635.1. Classification (GTDB taxonomy): domain Bacteria; phylum Pseudomonadota; class Alphaproteobacteria; order Rhodobacterales; family Rhodobacteraceae; genus Sulfitobacter. Next base: position 43,472 of record CALFWM010000030.1, read on the forward strand.
ATCGACGGCAAGGTGCAAGCTATAGGGCAATACTTTGAGAACGCCCGTTTCATGATCTGTCAGCAACGTCAGCGCGAGGGCGGCAAACCCTGTCACAACGGACAGCAATTGCGCATAAGGATGCGATGCACCCAGCCCCAAAATAGACGGCATGGCAATCAGGCCAAGCGCCACAGGATAGTCAATGTAGGCGTGCAGTTGGCGGGTCATTAAACGGGACATTGTAATTTCCTTTTGTTGAGCGATAGGGAAAGAGTGGGGTTGGGTGCTGATTGGTACAAAACACGTTGCCGTGACGGGGCTGTGAGGATTGCCTTATGCGCTGGGTTCAGGTGCCTGAGCAAAAATTTAGATAAATTAAATCAGTGCTTTATAAAATTCGTATGTCGTAAGAGGTTCGGAAAAAGAATCTGAAATAAGATGCCTCAGTATCCCAGTCTACGGTCTACAAGGTTGTGACAGCTCTCACCCTTTTCACTTCTCTTGATATTTTCCGCAATCACCAGCGCCGCCGTGTTTGCCCGTGTTTCAGCGGCAATATGTGGGGTCACAGTGACGTTGGGATGGGCCCAATAGGGATGGTCGGCTGGTAAGGGTTCCGTGCGAAAGACATCCAACGTGGCCCCGGCGATGTGCCCTGTGTTCAATGCCGCAAGAAGCGCGTCATCATCAATCAAGGGTCCGCGCCCGGGATTGATGACAAAGGAGCCGGCAGGCATCTGCGCCAGCGTGCTCGCATTCAGGGTGTTCTCCGTTGCACGGGTGTCAGGCAACAGCAACACGGCGATTTCCGCGCGCTTCAACGCATCGCTCAAGCCAGCTTGGCCGTGCAAACAATGGATGCCGGGGACATCTTTGGGACTGCGGGACCAACCGGTTACCTCAAACCCCAATTGGGCCAGCATTTTGGCCACTGACAGCCCCAAGGCACCCAAGCCAAACACCACCACCGACCGTTCGCTCGCCAGCGGTGGTGTGCGATAAACCCATGCCGCGTCATCGCGCCTGATGTCCAGATCAAGCCCCAGATGATAGCGCAGCACATGCGCACTGACCCATTCGACCATGCCACGGGTCAGGCCGGGATCAACCATACGTGCCAATGGGATGCTCAGCGTTTCATTCCCCACAATCTGCTCCACCCCTGCCCAAAGGCTGAGCACGGCGCGGGCGCGGGTGAACGGGGTGAAATCCTGCAAAACCCTGTTGGGTGCGTAGACGATGTAATCGACCTCGGCGGGCGCATGCTCCATCGACAGACGCACGTCCAATCCGAGTTTGGCAAAGGCATTGCGCAGGGGCGCGGCATAGACATCCCACCGGGCGTGTGGCGCAGAAAAGAGCACATTGAGGGGCATGGGCTACCGTGGCCTGTGAATATGAGCCGACTGCACAAGACCAAAGGCCAGCAGCAGCACCAACATCGCAGAACCGCCATAGCTGACCAGCGGCAGAGGCACGCCAACCACCGGGGCCAGCCCCATGACCATCGACATGTTAACCGCAAAAAACAGGAAAAAGTTCAGCGCGATGCCAAGGGTCAGCAGGGAGGAAAACCGATCCTTGTTGCGGATCGCGGTGATCACACAAAAGATGATGATCAGCGCGTAAAGGCCAAGCAGAGAAAACGCCCCGACAAATCCAAACTCTTCCGCCAGGGTCGTGAAAATAAAGTCAGTGTGTTTTTCTGGCAGGAAATTCAGACGCGATTGGGTGCCTTGCATATAGCCACGCCCGGTCCACCCGCCAGAGCCAAGCGCGATTTTGGATTGGGTGATGTGATAGCCCGCCCCCAGTGGGTCCGCCGCCGGGTCAAGAAAGGTATCAATGCGTCTGTATTGATAGTCGTTCAGCAGCTGCCATTCGCTGCCACGTGACATCAAAACTGCCGCCACCGTGCCCACACCCGCCGTGATCACGGCCGCAAAATAGGCCCAGTGCACACCGGCCAGGAACATCAGCCCGGCACCGGCGGCCAACAGCAGGATTGACGTGCCAAGGTCGGGTTGTTGCAAGACCAATACGGTGGGCACCAGAATGATCACCACCGGCAAAAGCACCCAAAACGGGCGCGACACTTTGTTTGCCGGAAGCCAGTCGTAATAGGCCGCCAAAAACATCACCAATGTGATTTTCATCAGCTCTGAGGGCTGAAGCTCCAGCGGCCCCAGATCAAGCCATCGTTGGGAGCCGTTGCGGGTCACCCCAATAAGCGGCACTGCGATCAGCAATAGGAAAGAAACACCATAGGCCACCCCGGACAGATTGCGCCAAAACCAGATCGGCATCAGCGCGACCGCCATCATCAACACGAGGCCCAGGCCAAAACGTTTCATCTGTGGTTCGGCCCAGGGTGAAAACGATCCGCCCGCCACGGAATAGAGCATCAGGAACCCGATACCGCAGACGGAGGCCAGCAGCAGGGTGAGCGGCCAGTTCAGAAACAGGATTTTGCGCAACCCGGTGGGGACGGATTTGACCGTATATTCAAGATAGCTCATGCCTGATCTTGCCCGTCTATCGCGGCTTGTGGCTGTACGTCGCGCAGCTCACGCTGTTGGATTTTGATACGGCTGCGATCACCTGTCGGATAGGCCTCCAGCGGCGGCTCGCCGCCTGCCAGCGCCTGCAACATCACATCGCGCGCGATGGGTGCTGCGGCGACCGAGCCACCGCCGCCATGTTCAACCAAAACAGCGACTGCGTATTTTGGATTGTCATAGGGCGCAAAGCTGACAAAAAGCGCGTGATCGCGCCGTTCCCAGGGCAGGTCGCGGTTGCGGGTCACGCCGCGCGCGCGTTCCGCCGCTGTGATGTTGCGCACCTGTGAGGTGCCGGTTTTGCCCGCCATGCGGTATTCATCCGCGATGATCCGCGAGCGATACGCCGTGCCGCGCCGGTCGTTCACAACCTGATACATTGCATTGCGCATGCGCCGCAGATTGTTTTCATTCACGCCCAGCGGCGCGCTTTCGTCACCCGGTTGTTCAACCCCGTCCACGGATTTGATCAGGCGCGGGGTGATCTGGCGCCCCGTCGCAATGCGCGAGGTCATCACCGCAAGCTGCAAGGGTGAGGCAAGCATAAAGCCCTGTCCGATAGAGGCGTTGACCGTGTCACCAATCACCCATTCCGCATTGCGTGATTGCAGTTTCCATGCCTTTGTCGGGGTCAGGCCCGCGGCCACCGAAGACACCGCCAGTTCATGTTTCACCCCCAGGCCAAAGCGCCGCGCCATGGCCGAGATTTTTTCGATCCCCACCTTAAGCGCAAGGTCATAGTAATAGACATCGCAGGATTGTTTCAGGGAATTTGCAAGATCGACCCAGCCGTGCCCCGCCCGCTTCCAGCAGTGAAAACGCCGCCCCGCGACCTCCAGATGCCCAGGGCAATAGGCGGTTTCATCCGGGCTGATCAGCCCATCCTCAAGGGCGGCCATCGCGGTTATCATCTTAAAGGTTGATCCCGGCGGATAGGTGCCTTGGACGGTTTTGTTGACCAGCGGACGGTATTTGGAACTTAGCAGCGGGTTATAATCCGCCGAGGAAATACCGCCGATAAACAGGTTTGGATCATAGGAGGGGGCCGAGGCCAGTGCCGCCAGATCGCCGTTTTCACAATCAATGATCACCACGGCCGCGCTTTCATTGCCCAGCCGCGCCTGCACGTAGCCTTGCAGTTTGGCGTCAATTGTCAGCTGCAAATCGGCACCCGATTCACCCTCGCGCCGGGCCAGTTCGCGCATGACGCGCCCGGTGGCGTTGACCTCCACCTGTTTGGTGCCCGCATGGCCGCGCAACAGGTCTTCCTGCCGGGCCTCTACGTTGATTTTGCCGATGTTAAACCGGGGGATGCGCAGCACCTGATCGGGGTTTTCACGCGCGTCCAGATCTTTTTGACTGACCCGCCCCACACGGCCCACCACATGGGCAAAATCCGAGCCACGTGGATAGACACGGGTCAGGCCAACCTCGGGCGTGATGCCGGGCAGGGCAGGGGCGTTGACCGAAACGCGCGACACTTCATCCCAAGAGACACCCTCAACGATGGTGACAGGCAAAAACGGCGCGGAGCGTTTGATTTCAACCAGTGCGTCTTCGTAGGTTTCCAGATCAATCTCGATCAGCTGGGCAAGGCGTTCCATCACCATGTCCACATCGCCCGCGTCCTCGCGCACCATCACGATGCGGTAAGAGGGCACATTTTCCGCCAGCCGCATGCCGTTGCGGTCAAAAATCTCACCACGCGCCGGGGGAATCAGGCGGATGTTGATGCGGTTTTCTTCGGCCAGCAGACGAAACTGATCCGCCTGATCCACCTGAAGATACCGCATGCGCGCCGCCAATCCGCCCATAAACAGGAGTTGCGCGCCACCCAACAGGGCCGCGCGGCGTGTCAGGCGGGTGTGGCTTGCATCATTTTCGGCGCGGTTACGTCTCATGGTGACAAACTATCATACCCGTTGGCCCAATGCATCCAGATCACCGGGGGCCGTCTTGCGCACACCCATCACCCAATGGGTGACGGCGACGATGGCCGGATAGATCAGGATCGTTGTGGCAAGCTCTGACAAGGAAAGGGTCAGCATGGGCACATCCACCAGCGCCAGCGCCAGGACCAGACGGTTCAGCACTGCAAGCGCAATCAGGATCACGGTGACGGTCATCCATTCAACGCCAAACCCCGCATCGCGCAGCGAGCGGCCTCTTGATTTCAGGTTCTCACAGCCAATCAGCGCCAGCAAAGACCATAGGCCCGGCGGGCGCTGCAACAACAAGTCAGCAAGCAGAAAAGCGACCGCCAAGGTCAGGGCAGGCACATATTCAGGGCGCCGCAGGCACCACGCAAAGGCAAAGGCCAGCAAAATATCCGGCCCGACCCAGGAGCGGGCCGTGGTTTCCAGCGGCAACAGTTGAAACACCAGAATGACCAGCGTCAGCAGCAGGAATGCGGCGCGCATCAGAAACAGCCGTGTGGGGGAGAGATCATTCATTCGCCAGCGGTCTCTTCTGTTGGGGGTGGCGTGATCGCAGGGGTGATCCCCGGTGCAATGACCTGCGCACTGTCCGAGACCGCCTCATTGCCATGATGGCGCAGGACCCGCAAAAACTCCAACCGCTCATAATCCGCAGCAAGGCGCACACGCAGCCGCCCGCCGGGGTCTACGGCCACTTGACCAATCAGCAAACCGGCAGGAAAAACACCCCCATCGCCAGAGCTGATCACCCGGTCGCCTGCGCGCACAAGATCAGGATTTTCAAGAAAATCCACCGGCGGGGCGGCGGTGTTGTCCCCGGCGACAATGGCGCGCTGGCCGGAGGGCTGGATCACCGCCGGGATGCGGCTGGTGGCATCTGTCAGCAGAATAACCCGCGCGGTATTTTGCGCTACACCCGAAATGCGCCCCACAAGGCCAATGCCATCCATCGTGGCCCAGCCATCAACCAGCCCGTCACGTGCCCCCACATTCAAAAGCACCGATTGGCGAAACGGGGAGCCTGAGTCTGCCAGCACAACCCCGGTGACAAACGTCAGGCGCGGATCAAGGCGGACCTTGTTCAGATCAAGCAGCCGGGCATTTTCATCGCGCAGCTGGATGGCGGCCTCTTTCCAGGCCTGCATCTGGCGCAATTCACTGCGCAGCTCGCGGTTTTGCTCCGCCAGACGGCGGTAGGATTGATAATCGCGCAGCAGGTTGACGGTGCCTGTGACCGGGGCCATCGCCCAGTCCAGATTGGGCACCAACCGGTCGGTGATCTGAGCGCGAAAGCGTTCCACGCGCGGGCTGTCGATGCGCCACAGCAAAAAGACCGCACCAAGGATCAGAATCAGCACGGCCAGCAACAACCGGCGCATGGGGCCGGCGTAATCGTTACTGCCTTGGGGTCGGTCTCTGGCCATGGCGCGACATTAGCAGATGTTAACTGTCGTAGTCGATTGCGTGGCGCAGCTGTTTTTCATACTCCAGCGCCTTGCCGGTGCCCAAGGCCACGCAATTAAGCGATTCGTCCGCGATTGACACGGCCAACCCGGTTTGCTCGCGCAGCGCCAGGTCAAGATCACCCAGCAGCGCGCCACCGCCCGTCAGCATCACGCCCCGGTCCACGATGTCTGCGGCCAAATCGGGCGGGGTGGTTTCAAGGGCGGTCATCACTGCCTCACAGATTTGCTGCACCGGTTCGGCCAGCGCCTCAGCGATCTGGGCCTGCGTGACTTCGATTTCCTTGGGCACACCATTCAACAGGTCGCGCCCCCGGATTTGCATGGAGGTGCCGCGCCCGTCGTCCGGCATGCGCGCGGTGCCGATGGAGGTTTTTACACGCTCTGCCGTGGTTTCCCCGATCAGCAGGTTCTGTTGGCGGCGCAGGTAGCTGATAATCGCCTCATCCATGCGGTCGCCCCCGACGCGCACAGAGCGCGCATACACAATGTCACCCAGTGACAGCACGGCCACCTCGGTTGTCCCGCCGCCGATGTCCACAACCATGTTGCCGGTCGGGTCGGTGATGGGCATGCCCGCGCCGATGGCTGCGGCAATGGGTTCGGCAATCAGCCCGGCGCGCCGTGCCCCCGCCGACAGCACAGACTGACGGATCGCGCGTTTTTCCACCGGCGTCGCCCCGTGGGGCACGCAAACGATGATCTTTGGCTTGGAAAAGGTTGAGCGTTTGTGCACCTTGCGGATGAAGTGTTTGATCATCTCTTCGGCGGTGTCAAAATCGGCAATGACCCCTTCGCGCATCGGGCGGATCGCCTCGATAGAGCCGGGTGTGCGGCCCAGCATCAATTTGGCGTCTTCACCCACGGCCAGCACTTTTTTCACACCGTCCTTGACGTGATAGGCCACCACAGAAGGTTCAGAGAGGATGATCCCGCGCCCTTTGACATAGACCAGCGTGTTTGCTGTGCCCAGATCAATCGCCATGTCGGACGAAAACAGACCGCGCAGATTGCCAAAGAAATTCATGACTGATGACCCATGTAGAAAATGAAACCGGCTTGGGCGATTCTCGCGTGCCTCGCAAGGGGGGGTTATAGGCGCAGCGGCCCAAGGGATAAAGGGGGTCCGGGCAGACATTCGGCAAGGCATCGCTTGTGATCGCCCACTGACGTAGAGTGGATTTGAAACCTCACAACAAGGAGTATTTGGGAATGCAGAAAATCCAGAGCCTCGGCGTGCATCATATCACCCTGACCGGGGCGGACAGGCAAACCTCGATAGATTTTTGGGAAGGTGTCCTGGGCATGCCGTTCATTTTTGATCAGCCCAATCTGGATGACCCTGACGAAGGGCACCTTTATTTTGATCCCGGGGATGGGCGGCTGATCACGATTTTCACCAATGAAAGCCGGACCGGTACGCGGGAACGTACCCCAACAGAGCCGGGATGTGTGCACCATATCGCGTTTGAGATCGACCGGGCAATGTTTGATCAGGTATTAGAACGGCTTGAAGCGCGCGGCATTGGCAATTCCGGCATCAAGGACCGGGGGTTTATGCATTCGATTTACTTCAAGGACCCGCTGGGACTGTTGATTGAACTGGCCTGCTACACCTTTATTCCGCCGCGCGGCTCCAGCCATGCCGAGGTCATGTTGGAGGCGCATAAACTGCGGGTTGCCGAGGGTGCCCATGCGATTGAGCGCAAACATCTTGCGGATGCCACAGTGCTGATTGTGGAGCGGTCGCAATCCTCTCTCTCATCAGATCGCGCGGCAAAGAATCCGTTTCGCTAGACACGCGGGCTGCTGACAAAAACTGACAGGACCGTTTGCTAGTTTCATCGAGAGACATCAATGCCACGAAAGGAAAACACCATGGCTGTAGAACGGATCAACCCAGGCACCCTTTACGATTCGCTGAGTTTCGGATTTTCACATGCGACCGTTAGCAAAGAGGGCGGATTGCTGCATCTTTCAGGTCAGGTGGCCTGGGATAGGGAAAACAATTTGGTGGGGGAAAACGACCTTGCCGCGCAGACCCGTCAGGCGTTGGCAAACCTTAGGGCGGTTCTGGCGGATCAGGGGCTGGACCCGTCAGATTTGGTCCGCATCCGTACCTATGTGGTGGATCATGCCCCGGACAAACTTGGCCCGGTGACCGGCGAGATGATGGCGTTTTGGGGCGATGCGATGCCGTGCGCAAACACCTGGATCGGGGTGCAGGCGCTGGCCATGCCGGAGTTTTTGATTGAGATCGAAGGCACTGCGGCGCTGCGGTGAAGGGTGGGGCGCAGTGAATGCACACCCTACAGGTTGCTGTAGGGTGTGCGTTTATCGCGCACCGCTTATCCGGCGTCCTTATAGCTGACCTCGCGTTTGTCAGTGCCGCCTTTTTCGCGGCGCACCAACAGGCGGTTCAGGGCGTGGATATAGGCGCGCGTGGAGGACACCACGGTGTCCGTATCCGCCGATTGCCCGGTCACAATACGGCCGTCTTCCTCCATGCGCACAGAAACGGTCGCCTGCGCATCTGTACCTTCTGTCACCGCATGCACCTGATAAAGCTGCAAGCGCGCATTATGCGGGACCAAGGCCTTGACGCAATTAAACGCCGCATCCACCGGGCCGTCGCCGGTTTGCTCCGTCTCGTGCTCTGTCCCGTCCACATCCAGCGCCATACGCGCCTGATTGGGGCCTTCGGTGCCACAGACAACATGCATGGAAACCAGTTTGACCCGGTCTTCCTCCGGATCGGTTGAGGTGCGCATGAGGGCGATCAAGTCATCCTCATAGATTTCCTTTTTGCGATCCGCGAGTTCCTTGAACCGCACAAAGACGTCCTTGAGCTGGTTGTCGCCCAATTCAAAGCCCAATTCCTCCAACTTGGAGCGCAACGCGGCGCGGCCAGAGTGTTTGCCCATGACGATATTGGTTTCCGACAGGCCGACATCCTCGGGTCGCATGATCTCAAACGTCTCGGCGTTCTTGAGCATGCCGTCCTGATGGATACCGGATTCATGGGCAAAGGCGTTCTTGCCCACAATCGCCTTGTTGAACTGCACGGCAAAGCCGGACACAGCCGCCACACGGCGCGAGATGTTCATGATCTTGGTTGAGTCAATCTCCGTGTGGAACGGCATGATGTCGTTGCGCACTTTCATGGCCATCACGACCTCCTCGAGCGCCGTATTACCGGCCCGTTCGCCCAGGCCGTTGATCGTACATTCGATCTGACGCGCACCGGCCTCCACCGCCGCCAGCGCGTTCGCCGTTGCCATGCCAAGATCGTTGTGGCAGTGGGTGGCAAAGGTAATCTCATCCGCGCCGGGCACGTTTTCGAGCAGTTTGCGGATCAGATCAGCGCTTTCGCGTGGAGCGGTGTAGCCGACCGTATCGGGGATGTTGATGGTGGTGGCGCCCGCCTTGATGGCGATTTCAACCACGCGGTACAGATACTCCAACTCCGTACGGGTCGCATCCATCGGGGACCATTGTACGTTGTCACAGAGGTTGCGCGCATGGGTGACCGTTTCGTGGATACGGTCGGCCATTTCATCCATGGTGAGGTTGGGAATGGCGCGGTGCAGCGGGGATGTGCCGATAAAAGTATGGATGCGCGGACGGCGCGCGTTTTTCACGGCCTCCCAGCAACGGTCAATATCCCCCATTTGCGCGCGGGCCAGACCACAGATCACCGAGGTTTGTGCCTGTTTGGCAATCTCGGAGACGGCGGCAAAGTCACCTTCTGAGGCGATGGGAAACCCGGCCTCAATGATGTCGACGCCCATTTCATCCAACAGGCTGGCGATCTCCAGCTTTTCGCTGTGGGTCATGGTTGCGCCGGGGCTTTGCTCGCCGTCGCGCAACGTGGTGTCAAAGATCAAGACGCGGTCTTGTTTGCGAGTGCTCGTCATGTCTGAATTCTTTCGTTCTGCTGTTAAATCCCTGGCGCGCGATAATCCCTTTTGGCGGGCCCTCTGAGCGGGCGCGCCGGATGGCACGCTCAGAGGCGGATTAGCAGCAGTAGGTTGGCACGCAGCAGCGCCGCAGGGGTGCGGGGCAGGGTCGAAGTATGTGCAACGTGTGTCATGGCGTTCTTTATAAGACGGGTTTTTGAAATGGAAAGGGGTTTTGGTGCCCCTCGTGTGGTTGACCAGCGGCTCCGGGCGGCTAGCTGATCCCAAATGGGAAAAACACTGATTATTGGCGCCTCGGGCGGAATTGGCGGCGCGCTTGCACAGGCCTGCCGCGCGCGCGGGGATGAGGTGAGCACGCTGTCGCGTTCAGGCGATGGATTTGACGTGACGGATGAAACCTCGGTTGAGGTGGGGCTTGAGAGCCTCAGCGGTTTTGATCTTGTCATCGTGGCTACTGGCGCGCTGGAGATTGATGGCGCGCAGCCCGAAAAGACCATTCGGGCCGTGAACCAAAAGGCGATGATGAATCAGTTTGCGCTGAACGCTGTTGGCCCGGCCCTGGTGCTGCGTCATGGCGCGCGGTTGCTGGCCAAAGATCGGCAAGCGGTGATTGCGGTACTGTCTGCGCGGGTCGGCTCCATCGGGGACAACGGGATGGGCGGTTGGATCAGTTACCGCAGTGCCAAAGCGGCGGTGAACCAGATTGTGCACACAGCCGCAATTGAACTGTCGCGCAGTCATCGCAAAAGCATCTGTGTGGCGCTGCATCCGGGCACTGTGCAGACACCGTTTACGGAGAAATATCTGGCACGCCACCCGGCCGTCCCGCCGCAGGAGGCCGCGCAAAACCTGTTGTCGGTTATCGAGGGGCTTGGCCCCGAGCAAACCGGTCAGTTTTTTGATTGGGCCGGAAAGGTGGTGCCATGGTAGCGCGTCTGGTTCTGGTGCTAGGGGATCAGCTCAGCACTTCATTGTCGGCACTCAAGGCGGCGGACAAGGCGCGCGATGTTGTGGTGATGGCAGAGGTCGCGGCCGAGGCCAGCTATGTGCGCCATCACCCCAAAAAGATCGCGTTGATCTTTGCCGCGATGCGCAAATTTGCCGCTACGTTGGAGAAGGACGGCTGGGATATACGCTATACCCAGTTGGATGACATGGAGAACGCCGGATCCATTGTGGGGGAGTTGTTGCGGCGTGCGACGCAGACCGGTGCAAGCAAGGTGATCGCCACCGAACCCGGTGAATGGCGTTTGATTCAAGAGTTGGAGCAGGCGCCGCTTGGCATCGACATCCTGCAAGATGACCGTTTCATCGCCAGCCATGGTGAATTTGAACGCTGGGCGGACGGGCGCAAGGCGTTGCGGATGGAGTATTTTTACCGCGACATGCGCCGCAAGACCGGGCTGCTGATGGAGGGGGACAAACCCGCCGGGGACAAGTGGAACTTTGATCACGACAACCGCAAACCCGCGCCCGGCGACGTTGCGGGGGCGGGGCCGTTGGTGTTTGCACCCGATGATACTGTCAAAGACGTGCTGGCGCTGGTCGAAGCACGCTTTGGTGAGAATTTTGGTGATTTGCATCCGTTCGAATTTGCCACAACGCGGGCGCAGGCCCTCAAGGCGCTTGCCCATTTTGTCAAACACGCGCTGCCGCGTTTTGGTGACTATCAGGACGCGATGTTAAGTGCGAAACCCTACCTATATCATGCGGTCATCTCGCCCTACATCAACATTGGGCTGCTCGATCCGTTGGAAGTGTGTCAGGCGGTAGAAGATGCCTGGAAAGCGGGCGATGTGCCAATCAACGCCGCCGAGGGGTTCATTCGCCAGATTATTGGTTGGCGTGAATATGTGCGCGGTATCTATTTTCTGGAAGGACCGGATTACACCAGCCGCAACGTGCTGGGCCATGACAGAGCCTTGCCCGCGTTCTACTGGGGCGCTGAGACACGGATGAATTGCCTGTCACATGCTGTGGATCAAACCCGCGCGCATGCCTATGCGCATCACATTCAACGGCTGATGGTAACAGGCAACTTTGCGCTATTGGCCGGGGTGAGCCCGACGGCTGTACATGAATGGTATCTGGAGGTTTACGCAGACGCCTTTGAATGGGTTGAGGCCCCCAATACCGTCGGCATGAGCCAGTTTGCCGATGGGGGGATCATCGCCTCAAAACCCTACGTATCCTCAGGCGCTTACATCAACCGTATGTCGGATTATTGCAAGGGGTGCGCCTATAAGGTCGCTGTCAAAACGGGTGAGGATGCCTGCCCGTTCAATCTGCTTTACTGGCACTTTCTGGACCGTCACCGCGACCGGTTCAAAAATAATGCGCGCACGGGAAACATGTACCGGACTTGGGATCGCATGGACGAGGACCGGCGCGAGACCGTTTTGCGTGACGCCGAAAGCTGGTTGGCAAAGCTCGATGCCGGAGAGGTTGTCTGAGAGAAACAAAAGAGGCTGATGAATCACCAGCCCCTGTGTGTTGGATTGGGTCGGATGTTCACAGAACAGTCACGACCGTCCCGATTGGCACGCGCTCATACAGATCAATCACATGATCGTTCAGCATGCGGATACAGCCGTTGGAGACAGATTGCCCGATGGATTTGGGCTGGGTTGTTCCGTGAATGCGGAAATAGGTGTCGACACCGTTTTGGAACAGGTAAAGCGCACGGGCACCAAGCGGGTTGTCGGGGCCGCCGGGCTGGGCGTCGGTGTTGCCAATGAAACGTTTGTAGGCTTTTGGATCCCGCTCGATCATCTCGTTGGTGGGGCGCCATGTGGGCCATTCTTTTTTGACGGAGATTGTCGCGGTGCCGCTGAATTCCAGACCCGCTTTGCCAACGCCAACACCGTACCGCAACGCTTTGCCCGGCGCGGTTACGAAATAGAGGTAGTGGCTGCGGGGAAGCACCAGCAACTGGCCCGGCTGATACTGGCGTTTGATGCGCACTTCTTGTGGCGTAGGGTCAAAAGCTGCTGTTCGGGCGCTTACAACCTGCGGCAAAGCAGTTGCGGCGAGGGAGCTGGCGATGAATGTACGGCGACGCATGTGAGTGTCCACTTGAAAATAAAATACGGGTGAACATGTGTCGCATCTGGCTTTTGGAGGTGGCAACCCAGCATTATGCAAAAAACCGACCACTGTTGCACAGCGGTCGGTCAATTTTACGTGTAAAGCGCCCCATGACTGGGGTCATGAGGATAACATCGGCGGTTTTCCGCCAGCGCGGTGTGGCCCTTAGGCCAGCGCGAGGTTTGTCGCGGATTCGCGACCGTCGCGGCCAGCTTCGATGTCGAAAGTAACTTTCTGATCATCTGCCAGGCCTGTGAGGCCCGCGCGTTCAACCGCAGAGATGTGTACAAACACGTCTTTGCTGCCGCCATCGGGTGCGATAAAGCCGAAACCTTTAGTTGCGTTGAACCATTTTACGGTGCCAGTAGCCATCCGTCGTCTCCTTAAGTAGTGCCATCCGCGTTGTGCGATGGCCCGGCGTGGTCGGTCTGGATCGAAAGACTGAAAGCCGTAAAGGAAGACAGTGGGTCGAAATAGAATAACGTAAGCAAGGACGTATATGGCGCCTTAGAAGGAAGCATTCAAGGGCAGGGCGGTATTGCATCGGTTTCACGTCGGTATTCCGGCGGTATTCAGCGCACGCATGGGTTGCGCGCCGTTAACCAAATCACGGCACCCTGGGGGCGTCCCGACCGCAAAAGGAACCCTTCATGGCCTATAAGATGACCCGCTCCGAACGTATTGCCCGCGACCGTCTGATCTATCACATCTGGCGGATGGACCGGGATCTGGAGATCAGCGACCATATGCTGCGCGAGAACGTGCCGGACGCCTGGCATACGATTCTGGAGGATTTTGATTGTGAGGAGCCAAAGGAAAAAGTGACGCTCTACCTCGACCGCTCTGTCGCGAAAGTGTTCCGCGCGATGGGGCGCGGCTATCAGGCGCGGATCAACCGGATTTTACAATCCTGGATCCAGTTGCGCGCGTCCAATCTGATGGAGGTGGAGCGCAATCTGGTCAAACGGATGGGTGAGGCGCATGCGCCGAGGCAGGACGAGGGTTAAACCTGCGGCGGGGATTCGTCTTCTTCTGTCAGGTTGTTCTCATCGTTCTGATGTTCTGCGTTGAACTCTTCAACGCGTTTCCTGACCATTTTGCGCAGGCGTTTGGAGACATCGGAGGAGATCTGCGCAACGTCGCGCGCCTTGAGCGCCTCGTTCGGCACGCAGTGCGTGTTCAGCGGATTAAGCGCGCGGGTCACGCCGTCCATGCCGCTGGCGATGACGTTACGGTCTTTGAGCATCGCGTAGACACCCTTGGCCGTGGTTTCATCCAGTTTCATCAGCCGCGCGAACATTTCCGGGGAGGCGCGGTCATGGCAACGGGCCAGCAGTTTGGCTTTGGCAAAGTGCTGGGTGATGTGGGTGGTTGGCGCGGCTGCGGCGGTTGCAGGCAGCGCTGGGGTGGCCGCGAGGGCGGCGAGGGTCGAGATGAAGGTGCGGCGTTTCATGAGGTGTATGTGGGGTTGTTGCGAATGATTTGCAAGTAGGGGGGTAATGATGGGTTGTTTCACCCATCATTAATGATTCCCAATCAATTGTAAGGTAGGACCAATTATCGCAGGTTTAAGTTACGAGGTGCTACGTACTTTTTCACGGTCGCTCTGGCGGACCGGAAATCCGATTTGTTGGTCCGGCGCATTTCAGATTTTCGCCATGCGGTGACAAGGACGATGGGTGAGAGGCCCTTTACTTGCGATGCAGCCGTAATCCTGCCGGACCATTTGCATATGATCTGGACTTTGCCGGATGATGACGCGGATTTTTCAACACGGTGGAGATTGACAAAATCTCGATTTTCGATTGCGACGGGATTGAAGATGCCGAGAAGCCTGTCTCAATGTGCCAAACAAGAACGCGGGGTTTGGCAACGCCGGTATTGGGAGCATTGTATTCGGGATGAGGCGGATTTCGCTGCGCATGTGGCCTATTGTTGGGGTAATCCGGTCAAGCATGGCTTGGTGCAGCGGGCCGTGGATTGGCCACATTCGTCAATCCATCGGGACATTCGCAACGGACGGGCACCCCCCGAATGGAGCGGCATGCAGGACGGCAATTTCGGAGAACCGTAGGATGGGTGCTTGCACCCATCCTGTGAGGTTTAAGGGCGGGAGATGGGTGCAAGCACCCATCCTGCATGGTTTAGTGAAGAGAGATGGGTGCAAGCACCCATCCTACGGGGTTACCGCACAAACTTCTTATGCTTCATCCGCTTCGGCTCAACATCCCCCAACCGGCGTTTCTTGTCTTCCTCGTAGTCCTCAAAATTCCCCTCGAACCACTCCACATGCGCTTCGCCTTCAAACGCAAGGATATGCGTGCAGATCCGGTCGAGGAAGAAACGGTCGTGGGAGATCACCACCGCGCAGCCGGCGAAATCGACCAGAGCGTCTTCTAAAGCACGGAGGGTTTCGACGTCCAGATCGTTCGTCGGTTCGTCCAAAAGCAGTACGTTGCCGCCCTCTTTCAACAGGCGCGCCATATGGACGCGGTTGCGCTCACCACCAGAGAGGTTGCCGACTTTTTTCTGCTGATCGCCGCCTTTGAAGTTGAACGACGAGCAGTAGGCGCGGGAGTTCACTTCGGCATCGCCAAGCTGGATCAACTCCGCGCCGCCAGTGATCGCTTGCCAGACCGTATCATCGCCATTCAGATCATCGCGGGATTGATCGACGTAGGACAGTTCCACGGTGTCGCCGTATTCCACCGTGCCTGCGTCGGGTTTTTCCTGACCTGTCAGCATTTTGAACAGGGTCGATTTACCCGCGCCGTTGGGGCCGATTACGCCGACAATGCCGCCGGGGGGCAGGGAGAAATCTAGGCCCTCGACCAATAGTTTGTCTCCCATGGCTTTTTTCAGGCCTTCGACTTCGATCACCTTGTTACCCAGACGCTGGCCGTTGGGGATGACGATCTGGGCGCGGGAGAGTTTTTCGCGCTCGGACTGATCCGCCAATTCATTATAGGCGTTGATCCGCGCCTTGCTTTTGGCCTGACGGGCCTTGGCCCCCTGACGCATCCATTCCAGTTCGCGCTCCAGCGTTTTCTGCTTGGATTTGTCCTCGCGGGATTCCTGCTCCAGACGTTTCGCCTTTTGCTCCAGCCAGTCGGAGTAGTTGCCCTCATAGGGCACCCCCTTGCCGCGGTCGAGTTCCAGAATCCACGAGGTGATGTCATCCAGGAAATACCGGTCGTGGGTGACGATCAGGATGGTGCCTTTGTAGTCCATCAGGTGCTGTTGCAGCCAGGCGATGGTTTCCGCATCGAGGTGGTTGGTCGGTTCGTCGAGCAGCAACATGTCGGGCGCTTCGAGCAGCAATTTGCACAGTGCGACGCGGCGGGCCTCACCCCCGGAGAGATCAGATATTTTGGCGTCATCGGGTGGGCAGCGCAGGGCCTCCATCGAGACGTCGATTTGCGAATCCAGATCCCAGAGGTTCTGCGCGTCGATGTCGTCCTGCAGCTTGGCCATCTCATCTGCCGTCTCGTCCGAGTAGTTCATCGCCAGTTCGTTGTAGCGATCCAGAATGGCCTTTTTCTCCGCCACGCCCAGCATGACGTTTTCCCGCACGCTCAGGGTTTCATCCAGCTTGGGTTCCTGCGGCAGATAGCCAACTTTGGCCCCTTCTGCGGCCCAGGCCTCCCCCTGAAAGTCCTTGTCGAGACCCGCCATGATCTTGAGCAGCGTAGATTTGCCTGCGCCGTTGACACCGACAACACCGATTTTCACACCGGGGAGAAAATTCAAGTGTATGTTTTCAAACGTTTTCTTGCCACCCGGGTAGGTTTTGGAAACTCCGGACATGTGATAAACGAACTGATAGGCGGCCATGAGAGGATTCCTGTCTGGTCAAATGTTGTTTGACCCCGCAATATCGCGCACATGAATAGAGATCAACGCAGACGTGTCACCCGGTGGACCGCAGGCCTTGCCATGGTGATGGTTTTGGTCGCGTGCAACAATGCCATTGGGCTGTCGCAGCCGCCCAACCTGTACCTCGATGGTCGCAATTACCCATCCGTTTTGGTGCCAATTCCCCTACAGGTGGTAGAGCCGCCGATTTTTTATGTCACGGATCGCGAACTGCTGGAACAACCGGAAGGGCGGACACGCTACGGGACAGAGCGCTCAGATTCGATGGCCTTTGGCAGGGCAAGTGTGCGGTTTGGTGCAGCAGACTGGGACGATCTGGTACAGCGCACGCATGTGGATCAGGGCGGGCAATTGTCCCGGCTGGATGTGATGAACATTGAAGAGCTTGTGCGGTTTGCCGAGACGCCCTTGCCCGCTGTGCGTAAACAGGGCGCCCTGCGCGTGGTGCCAGATGCCCAGGATGACTATGCCAAGAGCATCAAAACCTTTCAGGACGCGCTGCGCCAGGAGGTTATTCGCACCGGCAATGGCCGGGTTCTGGTCTATGTGCATGGCATCAGCAACAATTTTGAAGATTCCGTTCAGACGCTCGCAAGCCTGTGGCATTTTACAGGTCGGCGCTCCACACCGATTTCCTTTACCTGGCCCGCTGGCAATGGCGGGTTGTTGCGGTATTTCAGAGATCGGGAAGCCGGGGACTTCAGTGTTTACCACGCAAAGGAATTTTTGCGTGCTTTGGCCGAAATCCCGGAAATAGAAGACATTGATATCGTTGCCCATTCGCGCGGCACATCCGTGATGACCCAAGCCCTGCGCGAAATGGTGATTTTTAACCGGGGGCGGGACGTGCCGCCAAAGCTGGCGATGAAAACGGGCACATTGATATTGGCAGCACCAGACATTGATGTGGGGATTGTGCGCCAGCGTCTGGCGGCCGAACGCGTTTCAGAGGCGTTTGAGCAGATCAACATTTACGTCAACCCGGATGATTTTGCCCTGCGCCTGTCGTCTTATCTGACCAAGCAGCCTCGCATTGGGGCAGCTGGTGCAGAAGATTTTAAGGAAGGCGAATTGTTCGAGCTCAGCAAAGAGGGGCTTGTGCATTTTGTGAGGGTCGAAGGGGCCGCCAGATCGGAAAGCCATTCGTATTTCCGCAACAACCCAGCGGTGTTGTCCGACATTGTTCTGGCGCTGCGCACGCGCGCGTTTCCCGGCGGCACATTGCGCCCGTTAGAGGCTGATCCCGATGGTATCTGGCGGCTGCACTCCAGTTATCCGTTGGAGCGTTTGCCTGATCTGGATGAATCGGACGAAGACAACCGCAACAGATGAGCGCGTTCAGGGAGATGATTGCCCGGTTTGCCAAACCGGGCAGGTTGGACGCAATTTTGTTGCGCGCTGAACGTTTGGCACCGCCGCATCATGCCGAGGATGCATGGATCACGGGCAGTGGGTTAGAGGGTGATCATGGGCGCGCCGGCAAACGTGCAGTCACCCTGCTGCAAGCCGAACACCTGCCTGTTATCGCCGCTGTTCTGGGGGCTCCAGCCCTTGATCCCGCCACGTTGCGGCGCAATCTGATTGTGTCCGGTGTGAACCTGAATGCGCTGCGCGATCGCAGGATCGCTATTGGCGGTGCCGTCCTGGAGATCACCGGCATCTGCGCGCCCTGTTCACGCATGGAGGAGGCCTTGGGGCAGGGTGGCTATTCTGCGATGCGCGGCCACGGGGGGTGGTGTGCAACAGTCATCGACCCCGGCAAGATATCGCTGGGCGATACTGTTCGCCCGCTTGATATGCTTGCGGCAGATCAGGCGTGAGGATGCGGCACCTGCGCCTGCTCAAGGTGAAGATCACCGCCACAAGGATGCCTGACCTTGCGCCATAAGATGCCATATGCCGCCCCGGGGCAGGTTATTGGGCTGTTGGGCGGTTCGTTTGACCCCGCCCATCCCGGTCACGC
Source organism: uncultured Sulfitobacter sp. (assembly GCA_937928635.1). Taxonomy (GTDB): domain Bacteria; phylum Pseudomonadota; class Alphaproteobacteria; order Rhodobacterales; family Rhodobacteraceae; genus Sulfitobacter. The sequence continues at coordinate 62,258 of CALFWM010000030.1, forward strand.
GCATATCACACGGGAGGCGCTGAAGCGGTTTGGGCTGGACAGGGTGTGGTGGCTGGTCAGCCCCGGTAACCCGCTTAAGGAACGCGGGCCCGCGCCACTGGAAAAGCGCCTGTTGCACGCGCGCCATGTGATGCAGCACCCAAGGGTAGACGTCACAGACATAGAGGCGCATTTGGGCACACGTTACACGGCGCAAACATTGGTTGCACTGCGCGCGCGCTATCCCCGGGCGCGGTTTGTCTGGCTGATGGGGGCGGACAATCTGGCGCAATTTCACCTTTGGCAAGACTGGCGTCAGATCATGGCGACCGTGCCCGTTGGCGTATTGGCCAGACCGGGGCAGCGCATCTCTGCGCGGATGAGCCGGGCCGCCGCCCTTTATGCCCCTTACCGGATCGCAGGGCGGCACAGCCAACATCTGGCCCAGGCGCGCGCACCTGCATGGTGTTTTGTGAATGTGCCGATGGTTGATCTGTCCTCAACAGCCATTCGCGAAAGGGGCGGGTGGTAGCCGTCTGACGCCACTTTGGCGCGAGGCTGATCACGGGAATTCAGGCAAAAAGTGAAGCATCAGCGCTTGAAGCTGCCTGTCGCGTTCGATTAGATCAGCCCCATGGGTAGGGATGTTTCACGGCGGGCTTTTTTGGGCTCCACAGCGGCTGGTATTTTTGGGGCACAGGCACTTTTGGCCGCCCCGCCGACCGCATCATTGCGCCCGGTTCTGCGCGGGGCAGATTTTTACAAACGTGCCGTGCGCTCGGCTCAGGACATTATTACCCGTGAAAAGCTGTCGGGCAGCGTCAGCTATGCAGTCATTGACGCGCAAACCGGCGCTTGGTTGGAGTGCGAAAATGAAAAGCTGGCAACACCGCCTGCAAGTACAGCCAAGGCAATAACGGCACTTTATGCGCTGGATGCGCTTGGGTCGGGCCACCAATTCAAGACCGTGCTCTGTGCGACCGGGGGTGTTGTTGGGGGCGAAGTGCAGGGCGATCTTGTGCTGATTGGGGGGGGCGACCCCACGCTGGATACCGATGCGTTGGCCGGGATGGCAGCATCGCTCAGGGAGGCCGGGATTATCGGGGTCAAAGGCACCTTCAAGGTTTTTGAAGGGAGTTTGCCCGTGGTCGCGCGGATTGATCCCGAACAGCCCGATCATGTTGGATATAACCCCGGTGTCAGTGGCATCGCGCTTAATTTCAACCGGGTGCATTTTGAATGGAAACGCGGCACTGGCGGATATCGCGTGACGATGGACGGGCGCACCGAAAAATACCGCCCTGCCGTTGCAATGGCCGTGATGGCAGTGCGGGACCGGAATGCGCCGGTTTACACCTATGAAGACGCAGGTGGCCGGGACAATTGGACCGTTGCACGTGGCGCATTGGGCAAAGGGGGGGCGCGGTGGTTGCCAGTGCGTAAGCCGGGGCTCTATGCGGGTGATGTATTTGCGACACTGGCGGGGGCACATGGTATTCGTCTTGGCAAGCCGGTGATCATTGAGGAACTGCCGTTTGGCCAGCCGCTGGTCACACACAAAAGCCCGCCCTTGTGGATCATTCTGCGCGACATGTTGAAGTTTTCGACCAACGTGACAGCCGAAATGATCGGCCTGTCCGCATCGGTCAAGCGGCTGGGGCAGGTGGCAGATTTGCGGGCATCCGCTGCGGAAATGAACCGTTGGTGTCGTGAGGCGCTGGGCATGCGCGCGCCGCAGCTGGTCGATCATTCCGGACTGGGGGATGACAGCAAGATGACCACGCTTGATATGGCATGCGCCTTGATGAAGGCACATGATTCACCTTTGCGCCCCATCCTGAAAAGGGTGGCGATGCGCGACGCCAAGGGGCGTCCGGCAAAAACACATCCGTTGGTGGTGGACGCCAAAACAGGGACGCTCAACTTTGTTTCGGGTCTTGCGGGATATGTCACTGCCCCGGATGGGCGGATCATGGCGTTTGCCATTCTGGCGGCGGATCAGGCGGCAAGGGCCAAAATAGCCCGGGCAGACCGTGAAGGTCCGCCGGGTGCACGCAACTGGAACCGGCGCGCCAAACGTGTGCAACAGGCCCTGATGGAGCGATGGGGCGTCTTGTACGGGACATAGACCTGGCTGGCTGATCGTGTTCCGGGTGCTGATACAGGCGGTTACAGCGCGCGTAGGTGCCAAAATAGCGATGGACGGGCTATTCAATCATAGGTAACGTTAACGGGCGTTAACACAACCTTAGGACTTTCGCATGCGTGACATGCCCAAGCACTATCTAGAGTCTGAGCTTGAGACCCTATTTCAAACAGACCCCAAGATGTGGGAGTTCATTCAGCAGGGATCCTTGGACGGGGTCTGGTATTGGGATTTGGAGCAGCCTGACGTTGAATGGATGAGCCCGGAGATGTGGCAGTTGTTTGGCATTGATCCGGCCAGCAAACGACACGATCCGACGGAGTGGCAGGATCTGATATTTGAGGAAGACCTCAAAACGGCGCTCGACAATTTTGAAAACCACTGCGCGGACCCGGACCATCCTTACGATCAGATTGTGCGGTATCGTCATGCGGACGGATCTACGGTCTGGGTGCGTTGCAGGGGGATCGCCATTCGGGACCAGATGGGCAAACCGATCCGTATGTTGGGGGCCCACAACGATATTACAGGGATAAAGATTGTCGAACAGGAAGCGCGCATCGCGCTGCGTGAAACGGCTGCAGCAAATGAAGAGCTGAGAGACTTTGCCTACAGTATCTCGCACGACCTTAAGGCGCCTTCAAATACGATTGGTATGTTGCTCAAGGAGATTGAGGCCTGCGATGAGGGGGTATTGTCCGCCGATCAGAAAAGCCTGATCGACATGGCGCAAACCACCGTGCGCAAGATGGGGCGGTTGGTTGAAGACATGCTGATGTACACCCGGCTGATCGGGGTAGATCACCAACTGGAGTAGGTTTCGTTATATGACATCGCAGGCGACGTCCGCGATTTGCTTGCCGAGCTGATCGCTGAGGCGAAAGCAGAGATTGTCGTGGAAGACGGTTTGCCGGAATTGCTGGGCCATCCCGGCCAATTGCGCACCTTGCTCCAGAACCTTGTCGAAAATGCGATCAAGTACCGCCATGCTGACCGGGCGCCCAAGATCCGGATTGCGCCTGCTGATAAGGTGACACCAGACACTGTCGGCTTTGCTGTGCGGGACAATGGTGTTGGGATTGCGGCTGACCATCAGGAGCGCATTTTTGAATTGTTCAAGCGCCTGCATCGTTCCGATGAGGTTTTGGGTGCGGGCATAGGTCTGACCCTGTGCCGCAGGGTTGCATTGAATCACGGTGGTGATATTCGCGTGGCATCGGACCCCACCACAGGCACCGCATTTACAGTTTCATTTCCGAGGATGCGTTCATGAGCGTTGGCCCCGCAATTGGATCAATCATGCTGATTGATGACAACGAGATTGATCAGATGATCTGTAAACGGCTGATCAATCGTTCCGGCATGGTCGGTGAGTTGATTTCTTTTCTGTCGGCAGAAGAGGGGCTGGAACATCTGAGGAATTCAGAATTGCCGGCTGTGGATGCGATCTTGCTGGATGTGAATATGCCGCGCATGGATGGGTGGGAGTTTCTGGAGGCCGCAACACGCGAATTGGGCACGCCGTTTGCCCGGATTGTGGTAATGATGCTGACCACCTCACTTGATCCGCGCGATCTGGAGCGGGCGCGCAGGTTTTCAGTGGTCAGGGACTATTGCAACAAGCCGTTGATGATGGCCTATCTGGAAGAGCTGGCAGCGATCTTGCAGGAAGAGGCCGAAGGGGCCTAAGCCGACAGTCTTCAGGTGACATGGCGCGCCCGGGCGCCACGCTCAATAGCGGCGGCATGCAGGCGGTCCAGGTTCAGCTCATAGCGGATTTCTTCGAGCAGACGTAACTCTGCGTCATCCAGCATACCATCAGCGGCGGCGACATCACAGGCCAGCGCATAGGCCGTTTCAAACAGGCGCTCCGGCAAGGCCTCGCGGATCAGGCCAAACAAGGCATCAAGCCCGTCTTCCTGTTCAAACAGGTCAAAAACTATTTTGCTCATCGTGCCAAGACGGTCCGCGTCGTAGTCGGCAAAGACCGGCAGCATGTTCACCGCGGACTGAATTTTGATCAACTCAGCCGTGCGAATATCCGCGTCTGATGCGGAGACCGCGATCATCAGCGCAACGAGGCAATCCTGCGCACTTAGCGCCAATGTGGATGATGAGGTCATGGGGCCGTCCTTTGGGATCAATGTTGCAGTGCAGAATATTGACGCAAGCGAGGTGACGCAATAGTTACCGCCTTGCTGCGCAGGTTAGAGCGCAGAGCAAGTGTGAATGGAACCCCAAAGATGTCTGAAATGCGTGAAGCGGCACTGAACAGCAAGGCGTGGCCCTTTGAAGAAGCGCGCCGCGTGTTGAAACGCTATGCAGGCAAGGCACCCAAAAAAGGGTTTGTGTTGTTTGAAACCGGCTATGGGCCCAGCGGCTTGCCCCATATCGGCACCTTTGGTGAGGTGGCGCGCACCACAATGGTCAAGCGCGCCTTTGAAGAGATCAGCGATATCCCCACCAAGCTGGTGTGTTTTTCAGACGATCTTGACGGGCTGCGCAAGGTGCCCGGCAATGTGCCCAACCCGGAACGGTTGGAGCAGCATTTGCAGCGGCCACTAACCTCTGTGCCGGACCCGTTTGGGAAATATGAGAGTTTTGGGCATCACAATAACGCCATGTTGCGGCGGTTTCTGGATACTTTTGGGTTTGAGTATGAGTTTATCTCGGCCAAAGCGTTCTATGAGAGCGGGCAGTTTGACGAGATCCTGAAACGTGCGGTTGAGAAATACGATGACATCATGGCCGTGATGTTGAAGTCCCTGCGCGAGGAACGCGCGGCGACTTATTCGATTTTTCTGCCGATCCATCCCGAAAGTGGCCGGGTGATGTATGTGCCGATGAAGTCAGTGAATGCGCAGGATTACACCATCACCTTTGACACCGAGGATGGTGAGGAAATGACCCTGCCTGTGACCGGTGGCAACGTGAAGTTGCAGTGGAAACCGGATTTTGGCGCGCGCTGGGCCGCACTGGACGTCGATTTTGAGATGTACGGCAAGGAACATGCCACCAATACTGCGATCTATGACCGGATTTGTGAGATTCTGGGCGGTAAAAAGCCGGACCATTTCAGCTATGAGCTGTTTCTGGATGAGAACGGGCAGAAGATTTCCAAGTCCTCCGGCAATGGGATTTCGATTGATCAATGGCTGACCTATGCGAGTACGGAGAGCCTGTCCTATTTCATGTATCTCAAGCCCAAGACGGCCAAGCGGATGCATTTTGATGTGATCCCCAAAGCGGTGGATGAATATCACCAGCAGCTGCGCGCTTATGTGGATCAGGACGCCAAGGCACGGGCGAACAACCCGGTGTGGCACATCCACGGAGGCGAGGTGCCAGCGTCGGATATGGTGGTGCCGTTTTCGATGTTGCTGAACCTCGCGTCTGTGTCGTCAGCGCAGGACAAGTCGCAATTGTGGGGTTTCATCCAGCGGTATGCGCCCGATGCCTCGCCCGAGACCCATCCGGGCATGGACGCGGCGGCGGGCCATGCTGTTGCGTATTTTAACGACTTTGTAAAACCAACCAAAGTGTTCCGTGCGCCCAGTGATCTGGAACGCAACGCATTGGAAGAGTTGCGCGACACCCTGACATCCTGGGATGGCGGGTTGGATGCAGAGGTGTTGCAAAGCATGGTATTTGCCGTTGGAAAAGAACGGTTTGATCCGTTGCGGGCGTGGTTCACAGCATTGTATGAAGTGTTGCTTGGTGCCTCTCAGGGGCCGCGTTTTGGTGGGTTTATCGCGCTTTATGGCGTTGATGAGACGGTGCAGTTGATTGACGATGCATTGGCCGGGAAACTGCTGGCGGCGTGATGCCATTGCCTTGAGGTGCGTGCGGCTTACCCTTTATCCTACAAGATAGAGGAGTAGGACGCATGCGATCAGGGTTATTGGCGATGTTGGGCGGGGTGATGTTGCTGGTCGCAACCACCTTTGGGGCCAGCGCACAGCAATCAGAGATAGAAGGCACCATCAACAGCCAGCTTGAGGCGTTCAAGGCGGATGATTTTGCCACAGCGTTTACATTTGCCACGCCGCGCTTGCAGCAATTGTTCCAAAGCCCGCAGAATTTTCAGCGGATGGTGACGGGTGGGTATCCGATGGTGTGGCGCCCAGCTGACGTGCGTTATCTGGATCTGCGCGAAGAGGCGGGCGCGTTTTTGCAACGTGTGGAGATCAAGGACGCCGAAGGGCGCGTGCATCTGTTGGAATACCGCATGGAGCCGACCGCGGAGGGATGGCGCATTGGGGGTGTACAGATTTTGCAGGCTCCGGGCGTCGCCGCATAGGGTTTTGGCAATCCCCGGGCCAATTGGGGCGTGATCACCCCCAGATGTCACCAACTGTGAACCCGGCCGGAAAGGGATCAGAGGGATCAAGGGTGTATTGCGTGACCCCGTAAATCCAGCCCCGACCGGAAAGGCTGGGCACAATTGCATCATACCCCGCCCGTTTTTGTGTCTTTTCAATCCTGCCCGTGAAGGTGGTGCCAAGGGGGCCCGCGTTCACGTAATCCTGACCGACATCAAGCAGCCCCTTTGCATGTAGAACCGCCATTTTGGCACAGGTGCCTGTGCCGCAGGGGGAGCGGTCCAATGCGCCTGTCAGGGCGTTGGGGCGGGCAGGATCATAGGTGCCAGATGACACCGTGATTGCCCCGCGCCCATCGGTCAGCGGATCACGCGGCGGCGCAGTTAACGCGGAGATCGTCGGGCCGGTGATGGCGGCGTTTTCAGGATGAACCACAGGATAACGCAGGGCCGCAGCCGCGCGCATGGCCTCGCTCGCGCGCACGATCTCGCTGCCGTTTGCCGCAATGGGGTCAATGCCAAACTGCGCGGCCTCTGCCAGCACATAGAACATTCCGCCCCAGGCGATATCAACTTCCACCTCGCCATATCCGGGCACGACAAGCGGCACACCAATGTGCATGGCAAAGGCCGGAACGTTGGTAAATTCGACCCGCTCGACCTTGCCGTCGATGCAGGTTGCCTTGACGGTGATCAGGCCTGCCGGCGTTTCCAGCGTTAGGTTTGTCACAGGTTCCACCATTGGTATGATGCCGGTTTCCAGCAAGACAGTTGTCACGCAGATCGTGTTGGACCCGGACATCGGTGGGTATTCCGTCTGCTCTATAATGATGAAACCCATCTGGGCATCCGGGTGGCAGGGCGGCACCAGCACATTGCAGCAGAGTGCCGGATTGCCGCGCGGTTCGCGCAGCATCAGGGTACGGATATCATCATGATGGGCCTGCATGTACTGCATTTTCTCAAACACGCTTGCCCCCGGTAAATGGGGCATGCCGCCGGTGATCACGCGGCCTCCTTCGCCCTCTGCGTGGGCCTCAACAGCGGTGATCATGCGGGTGGTATGCATTGGCAAGGCTCCTGTGCTGGAGACACCCTACAACGGGAAAAGCTGCAGTAAAGGGAGGCCTGTTGCGGGGCCACCGCACGACGGTCTCAGCCAAGGTTAAGGCCGGATTGATATTTCGCTGACCTCGCACCGACACCCACAGGCCATCGCGCACAGGTCTGGTGTGGCCCGTGCCCAGACGCCGGTGGAGCACCACCATAAATGCCCCCAACGAAAGGAAATTTTGATGAATAAGGCAATTACCGAAGGGCTGCTTTTGACGCCGCCCCCCTTTGCCAATGGGTTGGATGTCTATTCCAGCGGGGACGGCACGCCGGGCTCTGACACATATGAAAATTCGCCAAACGGCGTTTTTGTGCCCGCAGATCAGGATTTTGGCGGCGCTTTGGAGGTGTTGAAAATAACCGGTACGCAGCGGGTGAGGTATATGGGGCAAACACCGCTGTTGCCCGGGTGTTATTTGCGCATCACCGTCCGCGTGAAGGCGATCAGCGGCAATTTCCCATCGGTCCGGATTTCCGGTTACCCGGCGCGCGGGGATGGCAGCATTGCCACAGGTGTTAGCACGTTTGGCCCCACCAGCCCGCTGAATACCTATGGCGAGGTGGTTGAACTGTCCGCCATTGTCGGCGTCGCGCCACGGCGCGGTGTTGATCTGGCCTGGGGGACAGAGCCGGTTTACGGCCATTTTGGCGTGGAGTTCATCGGTCAGAACGGCGGTATCATCCGGGTCGATGATTTTGAGATCGAGGACATTACATCGGTCTTTCTGCGCGATATGCTGTCGATGGTTGATGTGCAGGATTACGGTGCGATCGGGGATGGCAATACGGACAACACAGCAGCATTTGAGGCGGCCAATGCAGCCGCCAATGGGCGAACGGTATTTGTCCCCAGCGGGGTATACCGGTTAACCGGTGATGTGACCTTTGACACGCCGGTCAAATTTGAAGGGCGTGTGAGTATGCCCGCCAATGCGCAGCTGTTGTTGCGCCGCAACTTTGATCTGCCCAATTATATTGAAGCGTTTGAGGATGAGGAGCTTGCCTTTCTCAAGGCATTTCAGGCGCTTTTGAACAATTCAGATCATGAATCGCTGGATATGGGCGGGCGCAAGGTCTGGGTGCGCGGGCCGCTGGACATGCGTTCCGCCGTGCCGGATCAGGCCAGCTATGCAACCCGTCGGATGATCCGCAATGGTCAATTGGAAGCGGCTCCAAGCGCGGCATGGGATACGGATGTGGTGACCTCAGCCGCGACCTATACGCCAAATGACCCGCGGCGTCTGAGCAATGTGGTGAACGTCGCCAATGTGCCTGTTGGCGCATTGGTTGAAGGGACCGGCGTGGGCCGCGAGGTTTATGTATGGTCAAAGAACAATGCGACACAGGAGGTCACCCTGAACCAGCCGTTATATGACGCGGCGGGGACACAGAACTTTACCTTTCGCAAGTTTAAATATCTGATTGATTTCAGCGGCTTTAGCCAGTTGAGCAAATTTGGCATGGCGGATGTCGAATTCCAATGCAACAGCCGCTGCAGCGGAGTCATGTTGGCCCCCTCCGGTTCGACATTCCAACTGCGGGATTGTTTCGTCAGCCGCCCGTTGGATCGGGGCATTACCTCTCATGGGGAGGGGGATCAGGGAATGTTCATTGAGCGTTGCCAATTTCTGTCGGCTGAGGAACCCCAGATTGTGTCGCAGCGCAGCTCCATTGCATTGAATGCCAATGCAAATGACATCAAGCTGCGCAACAACCGCGCCACACAGTTCCGGCATTTTGCAATGTTGTGCGGGCAAAACAATATTATCACCGGAAACCATTTCTTTCAGGGGGATTCTGTTGGCAATGGCATCCGGTCTGCCGGGCTCATTCTGACGCAGACCCATTCAAGTTCTATTGTGTCGAGCAACTACGTCGATAATTGTTTCATTGAGTGGACAAATGAGCATGATCCCAGCCCGGCGTTTACGGGGGGCTTTTCCTTTAGCTCATTGGGAATTGTGGATAATATTTTCCTGTCTGGTGATGTGGCCCCTTGGTTTAGGCGATTGTATACTTGACAAACCCAACGCTAAAGCGTAGTTTAATCTCAACAAGTTAGAGGTTATTCCAATGTCCGTTCTTTCCGCCCCCTACATGCACGACGAAGCAGCAGCGTTTGCGCACGTTGAAGCAATGCTCTGGGCTGATGGACCCGTTTGCCCTCACTGTGGCGTTGTGGACAGCGCATATCGCCTGACTGGCGTGCGCACAAAACCCTCCAAGAAGAACCCAGAAGGCAAAGAGCGCTTTGGCCTGTGGAAATGCCGCGACTGTCGTAAGCAGTTCACAGTGCGCAAGGATACAATCTTTGAAGAAAGCCACCTGCCGCTGCACCTGTGGCTGCAAGCCATTCACCTGATGGTATCCAGCAAGAAGGGTATCAGCAGTCATCAACTGCACCGCGTTCTGGGCATCACCTACAAGTCCGCATGGTTCCTGACCCATCGCATCCGTGAGTGTATGCGTGACGGCGCGCTGGCAGGCTTTGGTGGCGGTGGTGGTATCGTCGAAGTGGACGAGACATTCATCGGCAAAGAGCCAAACATGACCAAGGCCAAGAACGCCCGTGGCTACGCTCACAAGATGAAAATGGTCACTCTGGTGGATCGCACCACCAAAAAGGCCAAGAGCATTGTTGTGAACGACCTCAAGAAGTCCACGCTGATCCCTATGCTGCAAGAGAACATCGCCAAGGAAGCCTACGTCATGACGGACGAGGCAGGTCAGTATGACAATATCGGTGCTGGCCGCGTATTTGACGCACACGGTTGGACCCACCACGGCGCGGGCCAATACGTCGATTATGACGATCCAGAAATCCACACCAACACGGTTGAGGGCTTCTACAGTATCTTTAAGCGTGGCATGAAGGGCGTTTATCAGCACTGTGGTAAGCAGCACCTGCACCGCTATGCGGCGGAGTTTGACTTCCGTTACAACAACCGAATTGCAAACGGTGTGGATGATTTGGAGCGCGGTCAGGTCGCGTTGCGTGGAGTGGTTGGGAAGCGTTTGACATATCGACGGCCTGACGCGCAGTTTCACTGATGAAACTGACTGATGTGATCCGACTAGAAAAGCAGGTCCAAGACTACGGTCATTGGGCGTCTGGGGATATCGACAGAGCGGCTTGGCCGATGCGGAAAAAGAAGCTTAGGCAGTCAAGCGACTGGTCTTGGCGCGTCATACGGCTGACTGCTGGCCATGATAGGCATCTACGGGTTCTTTTGAAGTTGAACCCTGGCATTGAGCAATTCTACGCGATTTTGGGTGAGGTGAGCGGGGACGGGATCGCTGTTCTCTGTAGCCACGACCTCCACACGTCGCATGGCGACTGGCACTGCCACGCAACACTACGTGAGGTCGAAGATGTTTTCGTAGGCGCGTGGCGTGACAGGGATTCACTTCGTCGCTGGCCGGAGTATAGTGGAGATTCAAGGGTGGATTTCGATGTGACACAGCGTACTGCGTTAGAGAGAGCCGCTACGCTCTATCGCTTCAATATGCCGCCTCAGACGGAGATGTTTGAGTGAATGTTCAAGGCGATATTTGTGCAGCCTTCTGCGATCAGCTTTCCATTAGGAAGGTGCCAATCGGGTATGCGATAAAGACACCTTTTGCTTGGCTGCACGGCGACCCTCTTGTAATATTTGGGGAAGTTACTGGCAACTTGGTACGGATGAGGGACAGCGGTGATACGCTGATATCACTTGAGGACGAAGCGGGCGACCTCACTTCTGACAATCGAATAGATGCTATGCGCAGGATTGCCCTCGAACATGGCGTTAAGTTTGATGAAGATAATTCGCTATTCACAAGCGAATGGGTTGATACTTCTCACCTTGGAGATTCTGCAATTCGGTTCATGTCTTTTCTAAATCGCCTGCAAGATGTGGCCTTGCTGTCGCGAGAGAGGGTTGCGAATGCCTTCCGCGAAGACCTCATAGAGGCCGTTCAAGCAAGGTTTGGCAAACGCTATCAGGTAGACGTGCGCGAACCCATATCTGCCGAGCACCCAGAATATACGGCAGATATCATTGTAAGGTCCGACACAGTGCAGGCCGCAATTTATGCAGCGACCACCGAAGTAAATGTTCTTGAGGCCCTTCTAGCGGACCAAGTCTTTACCAACGCGAGCGCCTTATCAAGAAAGACAATTCCATTCGTTGTATTTGAAGACTTCATGCAGTCCAAAGTCTCGATGAAGTCTAGGCGTAGGGCAATGAACAGCGCACACATACAAACAGCCGATTGGTCGGGAGGAGCGGATGATGTCATCGACAAAATCGAACAGCAAATCGCAGCTTGACCGCTTCAAAGAAGCCGCCCGCGAGTTAGAAGCGGACGACGACGAAGCGAAGTTCAACGCCAAGCTGGGCAAGCTGGTGAAACAGAAGCCGGACGCCAAGAAGGACAATTGAGGTATTGAGTTACCCCATGCTTTTGGGGTATCATGATACCATGGATGATATTCTTTACCTTACCGCCTCTGAAGTTCGTGAGCGATCCGCTGCAAAGTCACATGAAGTTGCTCAATCTGACGCGACTGCCGCTGAATCTCGGTTAGCGCTGCTTCTAAAGCGAGTGATTGGTTCCATGTCACGGGGTCGCTGGTGGCGCTAACATACTGGCTCCGAATTTCCTTTGCAGCGGCAAGCCCTTTGACGATTGTGACCATGTCTCGAATCTCCTTAATGAAAAGAGATTCAACCTATGACTGAGTGTGTGGGTTTGTCAAATATACAATCGCCTTGGTTTAGCTATATCGTTGTAAAACCGCACGGGGCGGGTCATTTCCTGAATGGCGTTAATATCACGGGCAATCGTTTCCGCAGCATCAACGGAAATATTGACCGCGCAGAGCGGGTGGATACAACCTTTTCTGATCTCGAAAAATCGCGGGCCAGGAATGTGGTGATGACAGCCAATTCATTCCACAACGTTGATGCGCAGGTTGAGAATAGAGCAGAGGTTGAGTTTACCCAAAACACCGCTGCCAATTCCTGGCTGATTGATTGTGCGGATAAACTCCCCTTTGATGGGCAGACGCTGAACGTGGATTCCATTGTGGCACAGGGGGCGATCCGGAATGCCGGTAATTTTGCCCGCTATGACATGCCTTTTGCACGGCAAATTCAGGGGGTTGATCGCAATCAGATCCGGGTGAACTGGCCAGAACCGGTAACCGGGACAGTGTTGGTTCAGGTGCGGATGGATACCCGTTGATGTAAGGACCGGCATGGGAGCAGGGACGCAGGATTACGGGCACGAAACTGTAGCTATTTTTGAAGAGTGAAAGTGTAGAACAGGCCCCGTCTGATGTTCAGGCAGGGCCCTTTTTTGTTTTGGGAAACGTCAAAATTCCCGCCAGATTCCCAATTTGAGGGCGGCGTTTTCGACATTATCCATCGGGATTTCAGAGCCAAACTGAATGCGAAACTTTGCCTTGCGCGGTTTGATCACGACAGAGGGCGCAAAGGTTGCGAAAATATTGCTGTTCTGGCGAGAGAGATAAAGCTGCACCATCCCGGTGGTCACGTCGGTAAAGTTCAGACCCACGGTGGTATCAACCTTGGTCAGATGCGCATCGCCGGACACGTCCCACCTGATGGATGCATCCACGGTCATCCAACCGTTCCTGTCCCACATTTCAATACCGCGGCCCCAGGAAACACCGCCCTTTACATGGGGCAACATCAATTCACTCACCCAGGCAGAGCCGACGCCCAATTCGTAGGCCCATCGGTTTTTGCCTTTGTTCGGGCCCAGTGCCCGGCGCAAAAAGACGGTGCCAAATCCGCTGCGTTCGCCAAGGCGGTTGTTGTTTAATGACGCATCCAAACCAATGGTCATTGCATCGCGCCACCCGTATTCCAGATAGGTTGAATTGCCAAAATCCCCCATCGCCGTGCCCGTTACAGAGATTGAAGTGAACAGGCTGCCCTTTTTGCGCAGCCAAGGGCCGGCCTGTGCTGCCGTGGCTGCGCACAAACACATAATCATGATCAACGCTACCCATAGCCGCATGGCGTTCTCCCGACGGCCATCATGGTTAACGGGAGTTAAGAAAGGGTTAGCG
>CALFWM010000031.1 GCA_937928635.1 uncultured Sulfitobacter sp.
ACCGCCAAACTGAACACTATCGACCCGCAGGCATGGCTGGCCGACACGCTTGCCCGCATCCCAGACTACAAAATCAACCGCGTCGATGACCTGCTGCCTTGGAAAACTCCTTCATAGGGGCGGCGGGGCCGGACGCTTACCCTCAATCCGCACCAACGCGCCGCGCTGCTCCAATGGCAAACGTCGCAGAAACCGGGCGGTTGGGTCAGCGGTTACCGGGGCCTCAACCGGTTGGGGCATGGCAAATTGTACCAGATACAGCATGCCATTCACCACGCAGACCACCACCGCAACCACACCGAAGAGATAGAACAGGTCGCCCATATACCCAAACCCCGGGAACAAAAATCCGTTCAGCAGATGCACCCCAAGGGCAAAGGCAAAGGCAAAGACCACCCATAGCGCGACCATCTGAAACATGTTTTGCGGCTGCACCCGCGCAACCAGCACACTGCCCAGAATGGAACCGCCCACGACCACGCCCCAATACCCGGCACGTGCAGGCAGGCTCAGCATATCATGGGTGCCAAAGGGGCCGATCACAGTGCACAGCATGCTCAGCAATCCCCAGAGCATACCAAGGCTCAAAAGCCGGTGCCGTTGGCGACGCGTGACTTGCATGGGCGCTGAATTCCTCAATCGTTCACGAAACATATCGCCCTTTGGCGCAAAGACGCTGGGGCCGTTGGTCTGATCCTGCCATGGCGAACGGAGCTTACACAACACAGGTTTGATATGTCCCTTGATCCGCTGCTTTCAGCCCCGCCCGTTGTTCAGGTACACGCCTTTCTGGCCTTTGGTGTGATTGCCCTGACCATTGTTATCTTTTCTTTGCGCAAGGGCAGTCGGTATCACCACGTTCTTGGCTGGGTTTGGGTGATCTCTATGGGAATGGTTGCGGTCAGCAGTTTCTGGATCAACGATTTTCGCTGGGTGGGGGCCTTTGGCCCGGTCCACCTGCTGTCCATCCTTGTGCTTTACAGTCTTGTATCAGGGGTGCGCGCTGCACGCAGGCACCAGGTAAAGGCGCATCGGGACACAATGCGATCTCTTGTCTTTGGGGCGCTCATTCTGGCGGGTGCGTTTACGGTGTTGCCCGACCGTATCATGTATCTGGTGCTTGCGGGGGGATAGCAGGCGTATTTGACAGCATCGCCTGACGGGCCTGTTGTGCTACTGAGATTCCGGCAAAACCCGCCAACGCACCCTTTTGCAAATACAACCAAGAATTGAAATTCTGCTATTTTCGACCCTCCGCTGTCAGCCAAAGCACGTCCTTTTCTGAATGCATCGAAGGCCCTGAAAAGGCTTTAGAAATGATATGTTGCGCCCCAAATTTACGCGCCTTTTGCCCTTCCGCTAATGGGGCAAAATACAAATTTCCTTTGTTTTTAAGTTATTTTGAGGTATTTTATACCCGTTTTAGAGAGACTTTTAACTTTTTGAATTGGAGATCTGATGAGACTTTTTACCAGTGCATGCGTCATGGCGACCCTCTTGGCAGGGGCAGCAAGCGCCACAACCACAACCCTATTCGACGATGATTTTGCGGCGGAAGTTGCGGATGCCACCAGCACCCTCTCAATCGTTAACTTCGCCGGTTTGCAAAACTGGAACGTCACCGATGGGACGGTCGATTTGTTCACTGCCGGGGGCTTTGGCTTGCCCTGCGGCTCAGCGGGATGTCTGGATCTGGACGGCTCCAGCTCCAACGCGGGCCGTCTCGAAACGACATCTCAATTTTCCTTTATGGCCGGGACCACCTATGCGCTGTCCCTCGATTTTTCCGGGCGCAATTCAAGCGGGGAGGAATCCCTGTCGTTTGGTGTTGTCGGGTTGATTTCCGACGCGCTGACATTTCTGAGCCAGGATATCACGGACGTCACCGAAACACTCACCTTTACGGCCCTGACGGATACCACGGGCAGCCTGTTCATTGATCATGACGGGGGTGACAATTTTGGGATGTTGCTGGACCGGGTCACGCTGACGGCAACAACAGCCACAGTGCCATTGCCAGCGGCAGGGTGGTTGCTCTTGGCCGGCCTTGGCGGTCTTGGTGTCGCGCGCAAACGCCGTTCCTGACTGGCACAGCACCTGATGTGATTTGGGGGGCGGACGCATCTGCCAGCCCCCCATTTCGCCTCTTAAGCCGTCAGCCCTTCGGGTTCGGGCAGATCATTGGCGCGGCAGCAGGCGGTGACCGTGTTGGCCAGCAGACAGGCGATGGTCATGGGACCAACGCCCCCCGGCACCGGCGTGATCGCCCCTGCGCGTGCCGCGCAGGAGTCGTAGTGCACATCACCCACCAGCTTGGTTTTGGCGCTGCCGTCTTCCTTCAGGCCCTTTTCGGGGGCCTCCAACCTGTTGATGCCCACATCAATCACGGTTGCCCCTTCTTTGATCCAGTCACCGGGGATCATTTCTGGGCGGCCCACGGCGGCCACAACGATGTCTGCGCGGCGTACCACATCAGCCAGATCTTTTGTGCGGGAATGGGCGATGGTTACGGTGGCGCTGTCATTCAGCAGCAATTGCGCCATCGGTTTGCCCACGATGTTGGAACGGCCCACCACAACCGCATCCATGCCCGAGATCGACCCGTGATGATCGCGCAGCATCATGAGGCACCCCAGTGGCGTGCAGGGCACCATGGATTTTTGCCCCGTGCCCAACAGCCCTACGTTGGATATATGGAACCCATCCACGTCTTTGGCCGGTGAGATGGAATTGATCACCAGATCCTCATCCAGATGTTTGGGCAGCGGCAGTTGCACCAAAATACCATGGATTTCAGGATCGTTGTTCAGCTTGTCGATCAACGCCAGCAAATCTGCCTCAGAGGTGTCGACATCCAGTTTGTGTTCAACGGATTTCATGCCCACTTCAACGGTCATTTTCCCTTTGGAGCGCACATAGACCTGGCTTGCTGGGTCTTCCCCCACCAGCACCACCGCAAGGCCCGGTGTGATGTTGTGCTCGCTTTTGAGGCGGGTCACGTGTTCGCCCACCTGGGCGCGCACACGGGCGGCAAATTCTTTGCCGTCGATGATCGTTGCTGTCATGTATCTTCCTCTTTTTGGATTGGCCGCAGGTTATTACGGTCATATCGATAAAATTCCAGAAATCTTGCCCAAAGCAGAAATGCGATGCCGCCCCCAACCGCTATGCCGAGAAGCGGCCCCGTTGAACCGCCCAGCTTTGTCCCCTGGTAGACCCCCCAAACAATCAAGCCGATGCTGAGCAGGATGAGGACGAAGAGCAGGATAAGCTCAAGCGTCCTTCCGCCCCAACGTTTATGATGTGTCATCGCATACTCCGAAGTGCGGCTTTCTACGAAGTAGTGGTGCGCAATGAATGCGCACCCTACGTCGGTGTCGTAGGGTGTGTCTTCTGGCGCACCGCCTCCCCTACTCTCGTTTGAAATCAACCTTGTGAGACCACGTTTCCCCATCAGTGATGACCAGCGTGTCAAATTGGAGCAGTTGCAGCATGTCATAAAACGTGGCCACTGTTTGCAAATCCTGCGAGCGGAAAAAACCGCCTTTTCTGACACTTACCGTCATCTGCGCCATCACGGCACGGGCGCGGAAAAGGGTTGAAAACACATCATCATCCAACGCCGTCAGAATAAGTTTATCCGCATCCTGCCCTTTGGCAAAAAACACAAACCGCAATGGTTTCGGAGAGGTCAGTTGCGCCGTGGTCAGGACGTTGACAAAGTCCACCCGCACCTCTCGCCCCGCGCGCGGAATGCTGCGCACCACGCGTTCAAAAGATTCTTCTGACGTGATTGGTGGATAGTAATATCCCACGTAACGGTCTTGCGCAGTGGCAAGGCTCCCCAACAGGCACAGCGAAAGGGTTGCAAACAATCTGATCATTTTGTCCTCCAGAGACTTGTAAGGCTCATAGTTTGCAGGCCCTATGAACGCAGGGCAATACACGTTTGCTTGCCCTGCGCCCCAGCCTGTTCGTCTGAATTGCTTAAAACAACCCTTCAATCTCACCCTCTGCGTTCAGGCGAATGTTCTCTGCGGAAGGCACACGCGGCAGGCCCGGCATCGTCATGATCTCGCCGCAGATCACCACAATAAACCCGGCACCCGCACTCAGGCGCACCTCACGCACGGGCACGGAAAAGCCCGTGGGCGCGCCGCGGCGGTCGGGATCGGTGGTAAAGCTGTACTGCGTTTTTGCCATGCAGATCGGCAGATCGCCGTAGCCTTGTGCCTCCCAATCCTTCAACTGATTGCGGATTTTCTGATCCGCCAGCACTTCGTCGGCGCGGTAAATGCGCTTGGCGACTGTCTCAATCTTTTCAAACAGCTTCATGTCATCCGGGTAGATCGGTGCAAAGTTGGCGCTGTCCCCATCGGCAATTTCTGCCACGCGGGTGGCAAGGTCGGCGGAGCCTTCCGAGCCCAGCTCCCAGTGACGCGAGACAATCGCCTCGGCCCCTTGGCCGGCCACGTAGTCCTTTACGGCCTGCACTTCGGCGTCGGTGTCGTTGACAAAATGGTTGATGGCCACGACCACCGGCACGCCAAAGCTCTTCATGTTTTCGATGTGACGGCCGAGGTTCGGGCAGCCCTTTTCGACCGCTGAAACGTTTTCGTCGCCCAGGTCCGCTTTGGCCACGCCGCCGTTCATCTTCATCGCGCGCACGGTGGCCACCACGACGATCACGGAAGGCGCAAGCCCCGCCTTGCGGCATTTGATGTTCAGGAATTTTTCCGCGCCCAAATCAGCACCAAAGCCTGCCTCCGTCACCACATAATCCGCCAGTTTCAGCGCGGTGGTGGTCGCAATCACAGAGTTACAGCCATGCGCGATGTTGGCAAAGGGGCCGCCGTGTACAAAGGCCGGGTTGTTTTCCAGCGTCTGCACAAGGTTCGGCTGCATGGCGTCTTTGAGCAGCACGGTCATGGCACCGTCCGCCTTGATGTCGCGGGCAAACACCGGGGTGCGGTCACGGCGATAGGCCACAATCATGTCGCCCAACCGTTTTTCCAGATCCTTGAGGTCTTTGGACAGGCACAGGATCGCCATAACCTCGGAGGCCACGGTGATGTCAAAACCCGCCTCACGCGGGAAACCGTTGGAGACGCCACCCAAGGAGGCCGTGATCTGGCGCAGGGCGCGGTCATTCATGTCAACAACGCGGCGCCACACCACGCGGCGGGTGTCGATCTCGCATTCATTGCCCCAATAGATATGGTTGTCGATCATCGCGGACAGCAGAGAGTGCGCCGAGGTGATGGCGTGGAAATCGCCCGTGAAGTGCAGGTTCATTTCCTCCATCGGCACCACTTGGGCAAAACCACCGCCAGCGGCACCCCCTTTCATGCCAAAGTTTGGCCCAAGGGATGCCTCGCGGATACAGACACAGGCGTTCTTGCCAATGCGGTTCAGGCCGTCGCCCAGACCCACAGTGGTGGTCGTCTTGCCCTCACCCGCAGGGGTCGGGTTGATCGCGGTCACAAGGATCAGCTTGCCGTCCTTGCGGTCTTGTACGGAGTTGATGAATTTCTGGCTGACTTTCGCTTTGTCATGGCCATAGGGCAGCAGATCATCGCTTTCGATGCCAAGTTTTTTGCCGATCTCCTGGATCGGGCGTTTCTTTGCTTCGCGTGCGATTTCGATGTCGGTTTTGAAAGCCATGATGTGATTCCCCTATGCCCT